>DKEW01000033.1:0-149 GCA_002452265.1 Pelobacter sp. UBA6812
CTGACCGCTCCGGAGATGACGGTTCTGGTGGGCGGAATGCGTGTTTTGAACGCCAATTTCGGCCAGACCCCGCATGGCATCTTTACCAAACGGCCAGAGACGCTCACCAATGACTTTTTCGTACATCTGCTCGACATGGGCACGACCTG
>DKEW01000033.1:207-18514 GCA_002452265.1 Pelobacter sp. UBA6812
TCGGTTCGAACTCTCAGCTCCGGGCCGTCGCGGAAGTCTATGGTTGTGAAGACGCCCAGGAGAAGTTCCAGCATGATTTTATAGCGGCGTGGGACAAGATCATGAATCTTGACCGCTTCGACCTTGCCTGATATTGAAAAAACATCTTCAAGGTTTCTGACTGGGTGCCAGGCAAGCGGGCAGCTAGCAACCGGTTCCAGTGGACGGTGTATCACCATCCGCTGGAACCGGAACGTTGATGCGACAAACAACTCCGCTCCAATACTCTCTGTAGCTCAGACGAAAAAGGCCCGCCAAGACAATATCGCGGGCTTTTTTAATATGTGAGGGTAGGTACGCCAATCTGGCCCATAGACTACCTGTTTTCCAGGAAACATCAAATGCGCCAATAGAAATGGAGAGTCTTCTGCTGTATAATAGCAAAGTACCTGTTTTTGAAAAAGAATTTTATCCATAACCGAGTTGCAAAAAGTTCGGTTCGGAACCGAAGGAGGCTTCCAAATGAAAACACACAGAGCATTCGTGCTGATTTCAATAGTGAGTCTTACCATTTTTGCTCTACCTTCTTTTTCCTTCGCAGCAGATGTCGGCTCCAGGGAGGCGAAAATTGCCAGCGCAATGGAGGCGGCTCCTGAATCTATCACCAAAAATGCCACGATCATCGATGTGGATGGCACCGTCCTTAGGCAAGGCACAAACGGCTGGTCCTGTCTTCCGGCATCAGTCGCCGCGGCTCATCCCATGTGCAATGACGAGGTCTGGATGCGCCTTATGACGGCTATCGGGAACAAGGCTGACTTCAAGACCGACAAGGTCGGGATCTCATACATGCTTGCCGGTGATGACAATATCAATAACAACGATCCGTATGATACCAAGCCCGACCCGGGTGAAGTGTGGGTTCAAGAAGGCCCCCACTTGATGATCGTTGTGCCGGACCTGGAAGCGCTTAAGGGGTTATCCGATGATCCCGACAACGGTGGACCTTATGTCATGTGGAAAGGGACGCCTTACGCCCATATAATGGTCCCCGTAGGTCCACGTGAGAAGTAAATTTGACGGTGCAGAGGCCCCTCATCGCACTATTGCGGACAGAGGCTCCTTTTTCCCAATGTTGTAACCTGCTTGCGTCTAAACAGGTTCTCTGCTGACCGTGTAGAGTTATTCCGGGTGACGGCTTTTTCGGGAGGCCGCAAATGCCGGATTAACTTCGCAAGTAAGATAAATAAGACTGGCCTGTAATAGTCGAGGTTACCGGGGCGGACAATCCGTTTTCCGGCCTCGTGGCAAGCGTTATCAATTGTCCTATCTGTTACCATCAAGCACCAAAAGCCCCCGCTTGCCTAAAAGGGGGCTTTTCGTATAAGTCAGGATTTTAAGAAAGTTACTAACCCCATTTGTTGACCAAAGAGGACGGACTTGGTTGCTGTTAAATCGCTTTGTAGTGGTTCAATGAATCCGGCCACCAACTTAGGTGGTATCGTGGGCATCCGGCAAGCAAAAGCACGTTGGAGCAACCCCCCAACAGGAGAAAACCTTTCGACATCACATTCGCCTGAGGTTCGCCGATCCCGGAGTTTTTACATACTCCGGGTCAGGATCGGGTAAAAAAAACCTTTTTGGAAAAGGGCAGAGGCGGTTCTATACTGGATATAGAGTCGCCTTTTTTGTATTTGGGATAAAGGTAGCCGCAAGGTAAGGCAAGTTGTGAAGATTAAAAGAAATTCTCGGTGTTCCTGGTGGCTTTGGTGTACTCTGTGGTGAATCATTTCAACGCCGTAAATCAAACTTTTAATATAGTAATTCAGGAGTCGGTTTTATGTATAAAATCATCGTTCATCCAGGCAATGCACATAGAGACGACTTCATGGCTGTGAGCATTTTGCTTGCAACCCTCGATAAAGCCGAAGTTTTTCGCCGCGACCCCACCAGCGAGGACCTTGCCGATCTTAACACCTATGTGGTCGATGTCGGCATGGCGTATGACCCGCAAAGGCATAACTTCGATCATCATCAGGATAAATCACTTCCCTGTGCTTTTCATCTGGTCATGAAACACCTAGGTTACCATGAAGACGCCCTGTCGATGTTCGGATGGTATCCCTTTATGAGCATGATGGACGTCAGGGGGCCGCACAAGACTGCCGAGCATTTCGGGGTCGACGCCAGCGTTCTGCTTGCATCCTCTTCACCGATCGACGGCTATATCCTTTCCCGATTTTCCAAACTCGCGGACTTGCGGGAGCATGATTTGCTCTATGACTTCATGAAGGAAATGGGGCAGGACATGGTTGACCTGATCGGACTTAAGAAAAAGCGGCTTGAACGGTTGAAGCAGGAAGCCACCATTGTTCCGATAAGTCACGTCAAGGCTGTCGTGTGCCATATCGAGGACAACCCCAAACTGTCCATGGAGCTCTACCTGCGCGATCTTCAGGATGACAGGATCGTGATATGCATCACCCATTCGGTGCGCGGCGAGGGTTGGGAGCTCTTGCGTCTTGGCGATAGCAGCCTTGTGGACTTCCGGGCCATCAAGGATCATCCGGACATTCGCTTTGTTCATTCCAACGGCTTTGTCGCGACAACCCGTACCCTGATCCCATTGGAACAAGTCATCGCGTTTGCGGCCCGTTCCCTGACCGGGATCGAAGAGTCCGAGCAACGATAGGCAGGTGCGGCGTTTATAAGTTTTCCGGGGGAGGCAGATATGAAAAACAATCGGAACGAAACATCCCCTCCCGCAGAGGACATCCTGCTGCTGGTGGCCATCCTCCCGGCGGAATTGCAGGCGACCCTCTTTCGGTTGGAGTTGGATAAACTTCTCGAAGTGGTAATGGATTTGGGGCGGCCACCCGAGGCGCGTTTTCCGGATGGGGTGGTGCGGCTTTCCGATAAACCGGTCCATCAGGACGATTTGGCCCATGTGACGGCCCAGGTGGGGGAATTTGGTGGCGACAACCGCGCCGGCATCGAACGGACCCTGCACCGCATCTCGGCCATCCGCAATCGCAAGGGGCAGATTGTCGGTCTGACCATGCGTATCGGGCGGGCGGTTATCGGTGGCATCGAGCTGATGCGGGATTTGATCGAAACCGGTCAGAGCCTGCTGATCCTGGGGCGGCCGGGGGTCGGCAAGACCACCAAGCTGCGGGAAATGGCGCGGGTGCTGGCCGACGATTTGCACAAGCGGGTCATCATTATCGACACCTCCAATGAAATCGCCGGCGATGGCGATATCCCCCATCCGGGGATCGGCAACGCCCGGCGCATGCAGGTTTCCCTGGTCGAGCGTCAGCATGCGGTGATGATTGAGGCGGTGGAGAATCACATGCCCGAGGTCATCATCGTTGATGAAATCGGCACCGAAGCCGAGGCGGTTGCCGCCCGCACCATCGCCGAGCGAGGGGTGCAACTCATTGGCACGGCGCATGGCAACACGCTGGAAAACCTGGTCAAGAACCCGACCCTGTCCGACCTGGTCGGAGGCGTACAAGTGGTGACGCTGAGCGATGACGAGGCCCGCCGGCGACGCACCACCAAAACCGTCAGCGAGCGCAGGGCGGCACCTACCTTTGACATCGTGGTGGAAATGGTGGATCGGGATGACTTGATCGTTCACCCCGATACCGCTGCCGCCGTCGATATGCTGCTGCGTGGCAGGGCGCCGCGCGGCGAGCACCGCGAGCAGGCCGCCAACGGGCAGATCCATGTGCAGATACCCGAGGAAGAGCCGTTGCGCGTAGCGGTCCCAAGCTACCCCATGACAGAGCCGGCACCCCGAGGTCCGGTTCGTATCTATCCCTACGCACTCTCCCGGGATCTTCTGGAACGGGTAATTCGCGGTCTGGGCCTTAATGCCCGCAGCATCAGTCGGGCAGAGCAGGCCGACCTGGTCATTGCCCTGCGCAGCCGCAGCGATGAGCCGCGCCTTCGCAAGGAGATGGAGGACAGCGATGCCATCATTCATTTCATCAAGCGCAATACCGCCAACGAAATCCGACGTCTGCTGCAGCGCACCTTTCATGTCATGGAAGGAAGTGAGGCGGACGAGGTACAGGAAATGGTGATGGAAACACAGGCAGCTATCCGTCTTGTGCTGGAAGAGGGGGAGGGGGTGTCCCTGTCTCCGCGACGCCCGGCCCTGCGCAAAATGCAGCACCGCATGATAGCAGGTCATGGTCTTTTGGCGGAAAGCACGGGCCGAGAGCCGCAGCGCCACCTGGTTATTCGTCCCGCCTCGCACCCGTAACATCGGAGGTGGTCATGGCTTGTGAAGAGATATCCGAGAGGGGGCAACCTGGATGATCGATGCCGTAGTGACGTATTTGCAGGATCACCACGCACGCTTTGTGGAGGAGCTGGCAAGCTGGTTGCGGATCCCGAGCATCAGCACCTACCCCGAGCAGGCGACAGAAGTGCGGCGGGCCGCAACCTGGGCTCACGAAAAACTTGTCGCTATCGGCTTTCCGGTGGTTGAGACCATTACCACCGCCGGTCATCCGCTGGTGTATGCCGAATGGCTGGCTCACCCCGACCAACCGACCCTGTTGGCGTACGGGCACTACGATGTGCAACCGGCCGAGCCGCTGGACGAGTGGCTCAGCCCGCCCTTTGAACCGGCCATCCGCGATGGCAATATGTATGCCCGTGGCGCCGTCGATGACAAGGGGCAGGTCATGCTGGTGCTGGCGGCCCTGGAGGCCTGGGCCAAGACCACCGGAGGTTTGCCGATCAACGTAAAAGTCCTTCTGGAAGGGGAGGAGGAGGTGGGCGGCGAAGCCATCGACACCTATGTGCAGACCCATTCCGCCAGGCTCAAGGCCGATGCCGCGCTGATCTGCGACACCCACATGCTCAGTGAGCGGCAGCCCTCGCTGGTCACCGGCCTGCGCGGGATATTGTATACCGAAATAGCGATGCACGGGGCCCGCAGCGATCTGCACTCCGGAAGTTTCGGCGGTGTAGCGCCCAATCCGGTTCACGCTCTGTGTGTGTTGATCAGTCGCTTGAAAGACGCCGACGGCGTGATCCATATTCCCGAGCTTAACGCGGCCTTGCAAGCTCCGCCGAGCGTGGAAAAACAATTCTGGGATGACGATCCACTGGACCTGACGGGACTTCTGCTCCGGGAGATGGGTGTGGATGAACTGGTGGGTGAGTCGGCCTATCCCCCGCTGGAGCGCCTCTGGGCGCGGCCGACCCTGGAGGTTCATGGGATCCGCGGCGGATTTACCGGCGAGGGTGCCAAGACCGTCATCCCGGCCTCAGCTCTGGCCAAGGTCAGTCTGCGGCTGCCGGCAGGGTTGCAGCCTGATGAGGTGTTTGCGTGGTTTGAAAAAGCGGTGCGTGCATACACTCCGGCGGGTTACCGTGTCACCGTCACCATGCTGAGTGCGGGTGAAGGCCTGTTGATGTCGCCGGATAATCTTTTTATTCAGGCTGCTGCTTCGGCACTTGAATCCACCTACGGGGTGCCACCCGTATTCACGCGGGAGGGAGGTTCCATCCCCGTTGCCGCTCTGTTTGACCAGGTTCTGCAATTGCCTGTGGTGCTTATGGGCTTTGGCCTGCCGGATGATGGGCTCCATGCGCCGAATGAAAAATTCAGTCTCGCCCAGTTCACCAAAGGGATGGCCACGGTAGCCGACTTTTTAGGGAGGCTGCAGCGTTAGTGCCATGCTGTTAACTCATCCAGGAGATGTGGTGCCATGCCTTCGTGTGTGTTTATTGACCTGAGTGGTACTCTGCATGTCGGTCGCCAGCCTTTGCCGGGCGCTATCGAGGCCGTCGCTCGCCTGCGCCGGGAGGGTTTCCGGGTGCGTTTTGTCAGCAATACGTCGAGCAAGGGGCGGCGTCGTTTGCTGGCGGTGTTGCAGGAGATCGGTTTTGATATCGCCTATGACGAATTGTTTACCGCGCCACTGGTGGTGCACCGCTATCTGCAGCGGCACAAACTAAAGCCCTATCTGCTGGTGCATCCGGATCTGATGGAAGAGTTTGCCGACCTGCCGCAACAGGACCCCGATGCGGTGGTGGTCGGTTGCGCTCTGGATCACTTCACCTACGCCAATCTGAATCGGGCTTTCCAGTTACTCAACAGGGGAGCGCGTCTCATCGCCACGGGGCGTACCGCCTGTTTTGAAGGGCGTGATGGACTGCAGCTCGATGCCGGCCCGTTTGTCGCGGCCCTGGAATATGCGGCAGGGATCGAGGCGCTGGTATTGGGCAAGCCCTCGCCCGGATTTTTTGAAGCGGCCGGGGAGGAGTTCAGTTGCCCTGGAGATCGGATCACCATGATCGGCGACGATGCCGCCTCCGACGTTGGAGGCGCCATGGAGGCCGGCATGCGAGGCATCCTGGTGCAGACCGGCAAATACCGCGCGGGGGACGAAGCCAAAATCGGACGGCCCGGCGCTATCGTCGTGCCGGATATGGCCGCTGCAGTGGACAGGATTTTGTCGGGGGATTGAGAACGACTGTATTGGGCTCTATTGGGTACCAAGTAGATTCGGATTTTTTACCACGAAGGTCACGAAGAGCACGAAGAAAAGCTCAAATAAACCAGGCGCTATGTTTTTTAGTCGCCAAATCATGGCCTTTGATCTTCCTTCGTGTCCTTCGTTCTCTTCGTGGTAGAATGCGTATCCCCCGTTTTTGCCAAACAATGGAGCAAAGCGCATAATCACAATGCTCTTGATTTAAAAGGAATTGGAGTATCGCATGAGCCAAGCCGTACCATTATCCGAACTGCAAAACCGCATGACCCGCTTTCGTGCCCGCATGGATGCCGCCTGCCCGCAATGGGAGTTGGTGTCCCTGTTCGGCAGGATCAACCAATATTATTTTACCGGCACCATGCAGGATGGCGTATTGTTGATTCCCCGCGATGCCGAGGCGGTTTACTGGGTCCGACGCAGTTTTGAGCGGGCCAGGGACGAATCGCTGTTCCCGCACATCGAACCGATGAGCAGTTTTCGCGATGCTGCGCAAGCCATGGGGCGCATTCCTAAGCAGCTTTACCTGGAGACCGAGCTTGTACCGCTGGCCCTGTTGCAGCGCTTCCAGAAGTACTTCCCCGTGTCCGAATGCAAATCGGTCGATCTGCAGATCGCTGCAGTGCGCGCCGTCAAAAGCCCCTTTGAACTGGAAATTATGCAACGCTCCGGTGAGGTGCATCGCCGGATTCTCGAGGAGCGCTTGCCCGGCATGTTGCGCGAGGGGATGAGCGAAGCGCAACTGGCTGCCGAACTGTATCCGGTGATGGTCGAGGAAGGCCACCAGGGGGTGGCCCGGTTCGGCATGTTCCAGACCGAAATCGCCCTGGGACATATCTGCTTTGGCCCGAGCTCCATCTATCCGACCTCGTTTGACGGTCCCGGCGGCAATTTCGGGATGGGGCCGGCCGCACCGGTGCTGGGCAGCCGCGAACACACCCTTAAAAAGGGCGATCTGGTATTTGTCGATATCGGTTGCGGGGTCGAAGGCTACCATACCGACAAGACCATGACCTACATGTTCGGTGCGTCGTTGCCCAAAGAAGTTGTCGCAGCGCATGAACAGTGTGTGGCCATTCAGAATCAGGTGGCCGAGCAGTTGCGGCCCGGCGCTGTTCCTTCGGAGATTTATCAGACCACCATGGCCAGCCTGAACTCCGATTTCCTGCGTAATTTCATGGGCTTCGGCACACGTCAGGCGCGGTTTCTCGGCCATGGTATCGGCCTGCTCATCGATGAGTTGCCGGTGATCGCCAAGGGGTTCGATGAACCGCTGCAAGAAAACATGGTGTTTGCCCTGGAGCCGAAAAAAGGCATCGAACATGTCGGCATGGTCGGCATCGAGAATACCTTTATCGTGACCCCCGATGGTGGTTGCTGCATCACAGGGGATCATCCGGGCCTCATGCCGGTATATTGAAAAAATATCTTTACCAGGAGTACGGAAACAGGTGTCAGGATTGCTGAATCATAACGGGATTGTCGTGCTGGACTTCGAGACCAGTGGCATGTCGCCCTTGCAGGGTGACCGGGCCATCGAGATCGGCGCGGTGCGGATCGTCGAAGGGAAAATTGTCGACCGGTTTCAGAGTCTGATGAACCCGGGACGCCGCATCAGTGGCTTTATCGAGGCTTATACAGGTATCAGCAACGCCATGGTGCAAGCCGCACCGCCCGCCGCCGAAGTCATGGCAGCGTTTGACGATTTCATCGACGACAATCCGCTGGTTGCTCACAACGCCTCCTTTGATCGCCGGTTTCTTGATGCCGAATTGCAACGTATCGACCGTTGCCGTCGTCAGGACTTTGCCTGTTCCCTGCTGGTGGCACGCCGTGTCTATCCCGAGGCGCCCAACCATAAATTAGCCACCCTGGTGGCCTATAAGGACCTGCCCACCGATGGTTGTTTTCACCGCGCATTGGCCGATGCCGAGATGACCGCGCACCTGTGGTTGTGCATGGAGGCGGACCTGCGGGACACCTATGGTTTTGCAGAGGTGCCTTTTGCGGTGCTGGAGGCTTTGGCGAGACAGAAAAAACATCGTGTGGATGGGTTTTTGCGGGAACGGGCCAGGGAAATGGGGATGTAGGTCTGCCGCTCGATCCGGAAAAATGCAAAACTCAAAATGTAACCGCAGGGGCCGCAAAGATCGCAGAGAAAATCAAATTCATTTTTGGTTTCTCAGCGGTCTCCGCGTCCTCGGCGGTGTATGATTTCGCGTGTTCTTGATTCGCACTTCGCTCCCAGCTCCCAGCTTACAGCTTACAGCTTACAGCTTACAGCTTACAGCTTCGGTTTTTCCGCCAACTTTTCATCAAATCGCTGATTAATCCGTTGGCGGTAGGCTTCCGCATAATCGGTATTCGGCATCAGCGGCTGTTCCAAGCGTGCGATAGTATCTTTGGATAGTCCGAGGTTGCGCACCATTTCGCTTCCTGCCTCGTGCAACAGCACCTTGTACTGCTCGACAAAGGGAAGCAGGTTCGAATTCGAGGTCGACAGCAGGGGGCCTCCCCCACGGTAGATCTCCGCCAGCAGTCGACAGCTCATATTGCGGGCCACGCGGCGGAACAGCACCCGTAACACTTCGAAGTGGCTCTGCTCGGGAAACCCGCAGTTGGAGATGGCCAGCAGATATTTTGGCCTTTCGTGAATGCGTATATGGCGCGTTTCGCCGTGTTCATCCGGTTCCATGTGCGGATCGACCAGAGGAATGAGCCGGTCCATGATGTTTTTCATGATGCCGCTGACGTTGTCGACATACAGGGGGGTCGCCAGGCCAACCACATCTGACGCGGTTATTCTGGGCAGCAGTTTGTCCATGGCGTCGCGATGGATGCACTGTCCCGGCGTCTTGAACCAGCAGGCCAGGCAACCGATGCACGGGTTGATCTCCGCGCCCGACAAAAAGATATTTTCCACTTCGGCACCGGCTTCTTCCGCGCCGGCGGTAAAGGCTTCGACCATGATATGGGTGTTGCCTTGCTCCTTATGCGGACTGCCGTTAAAGATGGTGATACGCATGGCGCCTCCTTTTCCTTTATGGTGTGGTGCATGAAGGGATTGTTGAGAAGTCGGGATGCCGGTTCGACAGGGACTTTTACCCATATTATCGTTTCAGGCGGGGTACGCAAGGCACAACGTTATAAGGTTCCGCATAAGGCCCGGTTTGTCCAGCAAGCTCAAAAAGCAAAGGGTTAACCGCGGAGAGCGATGAGCTCGCCAAGATGTTCCAGAAAAGTGCATCTCGCTTTATCCTCTCGAGTTTTCCCTGTGCACTTTGAGTGCTCTGCGGTTAATGACCGATTCTATTTGGTTTTAAGCCGTTCCAAATAAAAAAGCCCCTTCCGTATTGTGCAAGGGGTTCACTTAACGTGTTGGCCTATAGTTAAAAAAAGAGCCTTCCTTGATCTCAGGGGAGGCTCTTTACTGTGCGTTAGTCACTGATTTTAAATTTTATGGTTTGCTTAGCTTTGTTGCGGCCGGGAGTGCATCCGCCTTTCTGTTGGCTGATAAATCCTAGATAATCCGATAATCAATTTAAGACAAAACATCTGACGGCCCAACCCAGGAGAAGCAGGTTGGGGCGTCAGATGTTTTAGTAAGCGTGGCTTTTAAGACTGTAGTTTAAACCTGCCTCCAGAGGTGGCGCCTACACACCTTCCTTGAGAGTTAACTGTGATCCTATTTGTATTTATTTGAATCTTGATGACGCGGACTCTAATGCATTTCTAAGAGAATCCCACGCGCTGTCAATGCCTTCTTTAAGGTCTTTCCATGCATTGTCACCTGCCTCCCTTAACTCAGCAAGTTTATTGGCTGCAGATTCCCTCATAGCCCGTAGCTCTTCAATCTCTTTATAATATTCAACTTTTGCATCAGCTTCTGCTCGGTCGGCTTTTGCTTTAAGCTTGTCGATTTCTGCACTCCACTCATTTAATTGTGCATTCATTTTCTGTTGGTAGGCTTCTTTCTTGCCCATGATTCATCTCCTCAATATGTATCCCCCGACAAAGCAGGGGGGGGAAGGAAAGGGGATGTCGTATTTGAAGCCATATTTTTTCAGAGAATTAACCCCCTCGTAAAACGAGATTGTTTACGACCCGCTTGACCCCGGAGACGCCACTGGCGATTTCCTCTGCGCGTTGTTTCTTTTCCATACTTTCCACAAAGCCGCTCAGTTGGACTACCCCGCCATAAGTTTCAACCTCCACCTGAATGGCCTGGGTAAGCGAATCGGCCGCCAATTGGGCCTTCACTTTGGTCGAAATGGTTTTATCGTCTAGATAAGTACCGGTGCTTCGGCTGGTGGAAGATCCGGCGCAACCGGCCAGCGCAAGAATTGTCAAAGCGATCAGCAATCCGGTTATGCGGTGATGTCTCGTCATGACATTTTTCCTTTCGTTTTATAGAGACCCCACGATTCCCGGCCAACCGCCCATCATATCTGCGTCGTTGCGCCGGACAATGAAAGCGGTATGGCAGGAGGTTGATAAACAACCTGCTATACTTTGGCTGCCGCCACAGCAAAACCGGAAAACCCGAAAAGGGCTGCGATCAGAGCAACTGCCAAGAAAATAGCAGCCCATCGTAACATGCCATACCTCCTTTTCTAGGTTTGACAAAGGGTCTCTATTTAAGCCTTTCAAGAATCATTCAACGGTTTCTTTGATCGCTTCGCCTGTTTCCTCTACAGCTTGGTCAATCTTTTCACCGGCTTTCTCCGCAGGGCCTTCTTCACCCATCATTTCCTCGGTTGTTTCTTCTACCTTTTCCATTGTCTCTTCAACAGTCTGGTCAATTTTTTCGCCCATTTTCTCTGCAGGGCCATCTTTTTCACAGGCCGTGATCAGTAAGGACATTCCGAGAACGGTCAAGGGAAGTAAGAGATAAAAAAATTTTTTCATAATTTTCTCCTTTTGGGCTTATAGGTTCTATGACGGGAAAGATATCGCCATTTCCGGTTTTACCGACGTGATTTTGATGCATGGGTAACTCATGCAATAGATCAGGGAACGTTTTTCGGTTTGCTTTTTTGGGGCACCGATATTCTTCTTTGTCGATTCATCCCGCATCAAGCCCTCTTTTGATTAATTACATGGGGCCTTCCTCCGTTTTTGCGGGCATGAGTAAACTACTAACACCGCGACCGAGACTGTCAAGTATGAAAAAGTACGAAAAAACATATATTTATGCTTTGTTTCCTTAATGATAAGTTAAGCCCTGACAATTGCCTTGTTTTGTCTGCACCGAATCGATCGACTTAAAAGCGGTAAGGGTGTGGATTTTTTATCTGCCGAAATTTTGGAGGCATGTTCGATACCTTAAAGGTTTTGGATTGCCGGTTGTGCAGGGACGGAACAAGTGGTTGGAAATTTACAAAAGGGGTATGACTGACTAAGCAAGCTAGGGGCGTTATAACTAATCTGGAGGTAGCAGGAAAGGTAGCAGAAGGGAACGGAAAAACCAACCGGCTGGGAAAATCGAGTCGATATCCTTTTTATTGGAACGAAAGTAGTAAAGCCATGCGCCCCTTTTTGATTCTTTTCTGCCTGTTTTTTGCCTCAAGCGTCTTCGCTTTATGTAGCACAAGGCCTACGAGGTTGAGGGCCGGCAGTTCGGGGCTATTACGTCAGTTCTGCGCCAAGTGTATCCACGGTGCTCTAAGGCACGACTTGGAGGGGCTGACCGGCTATTAAGTAAAGAGTGCGCAAATGGAGTATATGGTGTTTTCCGTTGATCTTGAAAAGGCAAGCGTTCCTCACGAAATGCTCAGCTTTGGTAGCGTGCTGCGTTTTTTTACGATTTTATGGAGGATCTTGCCAACGCAAGGATGCCGGCCGAAAATCATCGTAACGTTTTGCAGAGTTTTTGAATTAAACCTTTCGCGAAACCTGGCGAAGGGCTATCCGCTTAGAGATCGGAACGGACTTTTCATTCAGGAACGCCCTGTCTGAACCACTTCTACCGGTGCCAGACTGAGAATTTCGCAGGGCATGTCGATCTTGGCCGCACGAAAGCCTTCGTACAGTTTTTCGCGTAACTCGTAGCGCATGGGTATGTGCTGCTTTTCGTTTTGGATCCAGACACGGAAACGGACCGTGACATTGAAGTTACCTAGGGCCTCGATGACCATTTCGGGAGCCGGTTGCTGGAGAAACCGTTCATCCCCCGTGATCGTTTCCTGAAAAATTTGGCGAAGTCGGGCGAAGTTTTCTCCGACCCCGACGCTGAGGTCGACGTCGATTCGCAAAAAAGGAAAATTGGTGTAGGAAGCAACCGCGCTGTTGATCACCTTGGTGTTAGGGACCGCCAGCATCCGGCCGTCAGGGGTGACGATCCTGGTGGTTCGCAGGGTAATGTCATCTACTCTGCCGTAATAGTCTTCCAGTTCGATGAGATCGCCGAGTACAAAGGGCCGGTCCCAGAAAATGAATAGGCCGGAAATGATGTTCGACAAGGCATCCCTTGCCGCAAACCCAATGGTTAGTCCGGCGACTCCCAGGCTGGTAAGAATGGAAGTAATGTTGAAACCGAGTTCCTTGAAGGCGCTCAGCAGACCGATGGACAGAATAATTGTTTTGGAAACGGAGCGGATGAAACTGGCCAGGGTAGGATCCAGCTTCACCCGGCGAAATAGCGGTTTTAAGGATCGTTCCAGAATCAGCCAGAGGGCCAAAAAGACCATGAAGATGATGAATGCCGAAAGTAACTGGGGTAACTTCTCTCCCAGGAAGCGGGCGATGGCCTGGGGGTCGAATTGTTCCTTGAGGCCTTGCCAGATTTCATTCATTTTGCTTTCTCCTCTTAAATTGTGATTCTGACTTCCCAATTTGTCAGAATAAGATAATTCTACTGGGAAATCGGATTTTGGCAGGGTTCCTGAAAACTTCTGGGGCAGCGTTCCGGGGGTATGGAATAAAGCCTGATCTTCCAGAAGCGTATTTTGCTGGTAGGTTGGAAAGACAAAGGAGGGCGACGAAGCCTTGGGGCGTTGAGTTTTGGACGGGAAATATGCGCGAAACACTGTGGACCGACGTCATTAGATAGCTGCCGAGCTAGCGCCCCTGCTCCTGCTGATCATAGGCCGGCTAACGATCCGGCGATCATGGGTATTTGGTGTCTGGCGAACGGTAGTCTGGAAGTAAAATCAAAAATGCGAACTTTCAAATTTATTTTTGAATCGACCTCAACCCTGAGATAGATTTCACTTGTGGGGTCTTAAACCGCCAAATCTGCGTGAGAAGAGTACATCTCAGTAATCCGTCTGATCTTAAAGTATTCGAAAAGTGAATTCATATATGACAAGTTTTTTGAAGCTCATCGGTGGTGAAGCGGCCATTACCAGCCTCGGGCTATTCTGGATGGCCTACTGAGCCTTTGGGCTGGGATATCTGATCAGTGCTATGATTCGTTTTTGTAACCCGGGAGAGGATGAAGCAAAACATGGGAAAAGCTGGCCCCCAAAGCATGGCCTTGGGCACCTTTTTCGGTTTCCTCCCTAGTTTCTGCAGCTTCGCGGCCCTTGCTACCACTCGTTCGCTTTTCACCAAAGGGCGGGGCTGATTGTCCGGGCTCTTCCTATCGTTAGAGAAGGTTATTATATACAGATGTCCGTTCAAGAACTCGTCCCCAAATCGGCCGGTCAGTCTGCACTAAGATTTCTATATCCGAAAAAAGTAAGCCTCCCATATTTCGACAAACCGTGTAATCCTCTTAGTTGTGCTGCTGACCGCAAATTTGATGGCAAAGACATGAACCCAGACCTATCTCATCAACCAGGTCAACCCTGCTCATCGGGCTATATGGCGTTTTTTCCGGCACCTTCAAGCCTGATATTGACGTTATTATGCACCTGTAGTCAGGTAGCAACCCCAAATCCTTAGATCCCGGCAAAAGAATTTGTCGTCCTTCTCTCTTGTGAAGTTCGTCAATTCCGATAATTTTTTTAAACCGACTGAATGAAATCCTGTTGCCAGTGGGATAAACTGCAATAGGCAAACAAATAACAGTTTCCTGAAGCGGACGCATGTGAACTGGGGAATCGGCTATGAGCTACAAAGAAACGCCAAGAAAAAGCTGTGAACATTTTCTCGACCGTGCCTTTGACCTGTTGTCCGTTTCTTCTGAAATGCGCCAACTGTTGCGCAGTCCCTATCGTGAGGTGCGTTTCGAACTGCCTCTGCAGCGCAAAGATGGCTCAATCAAGCTGTTTTACGGTTACAGAGTCCAACACAACCAGAGCAGGGGACCTTTTAAGGGAGGACTGCGTTACCATCCAGACGTGGATTTGGAACATTTCGTTGCTCTGGCCGAAATCATGACCTGGAAAACAAGCCTGCTGGATTTACCATTTGGCGGTGCAAAAGGCGGTATAAACTGCAACGCGGCAGAACTCTCGGTTGAAGAACTTGAAACATTGACCAAACGGTATGTCCAACGGCTGGCGATGCTCCTTGGACCGGACCGTGACATTCCGGCTCCGGATCTGGGAACCGGCCCTAGGGAGATGGCCTGGATAGTGGACGCTTATGCTCACCAGGCCGGTTTCAATCCCGGGGTGGTAACCGGCAAGCCTGTTGAACTGGGTGGGTCGCCGGGAAGATTGGAAGCGACTGGTTACGGTCTAGCACAGATAGCAGCCATGGTATCAGCCGCTCAAGGAATCGATATAGATGGTGCAACGGTAGCGATCCAGGGCGTAGGAAACGTTGGTGCTCACGCCGCAAGAACCTTCTCCAAACTGGGAGCCAAAGTGGTTGCTTTGTCGGATTCGCGGTGTGGTATTCACAATTCCGCAGGTATTGATGTCGAAGAAACCCTGGATCAAATTGCCGAGGTCAAGAAACGGAACAAGTCGCTTCGGGATTTGGCCGGCAACTTTGACAAGATCACCAATGATGAGCTACTGGAACTCAACGTAGACTTACTTGTGCCGGCGGCGGTCGGCGGCGTAATCCACGAGCACAACGCGCACAAAATCAAAGCAGGAATGATTATCGAAGGGGCCAACATGCCTGTCACATGCAGTGCCGACGGTATGCTGAGGAAGCAGGGGATCGTCGTTATCCCCGACATATTGGCCAACGCCGGCGGGGTAACCGCGTCCTACCTGGAATGGGTCCAGAATCGTCAGCGCTACCGGTGGAGTAAAAAAAACGTTTTCGAAAATCTGAAAAATCGTTTGCAGCAAGCGTGGGAAACGGTAGTGGCGCGATGTGCCGCAGACAATCTCAACTACCGGGAAGCCGCCTACGTAATTGCCGTTGAAAGAATCATCAAGGCGATTGAGCTGCGTGGTTTTTAAATCGGCGGGAACTCTTAAAAGGAGGAGATTATGGGAACCCTTATCGGCATAATCATTTTCTTGGCCGACATCTGGGCCATCGTTCAGACCGTAAAAAGCTCTGAATCGACAGGAAAAAAGTTTTTGTGGATCGTTTTAATCCTGTTTCTTCCGGTGTTCGGCTTACTGGTCTGGTACTTTCTTGGTCCCAAGCCAGTCAAGGTTTAATTCATTCTGGTTTCGCAAGCCATTATTTTGCTAGCAACCAGCGTTTTCTTGACAGTTTCCCCATCTCGCCTAGCATTAAACCTAGGTGCCTGACCAAACACTGCCAACAGGCGAGGAGGTCAAATGAATGTCTTGGATTACGCCATGAAAATGGAAATGGACGGCAAGGCCTATTACGAAAAGCTGGCTGATAGCTGCCTGGAGCCGGGGTTGAAAAATATCTTTTCGCGCTTGGCCGGGGACGAACAGAAGCACTACGAAATATTACGGATGCTTAAAGCCGGCGCCGACGCTGCAGCCATGGCCGATACCGATGTCATTGATGAGGCCAAGAATGTTTTCACTGATCTTCCCGGGAAAAGCGGAACATTGAAGAACATCAAAAAAGACCTGGAGGCATACCAGCACGCCATGGAGATAGAGGCGGAGAGTTTCAGGTTTTACGAAGATGCTGCCGACAAGGAAACGGATTATTCAGTCAAAAAGCTATTTTTGAAAATCGCCCAGGAGGAACACAAACATTTCACGGTAATGGAAAACGTTTATCATTTTGTCAATGCTCCAAACCAATATCTGGCTTGGGCGGAGTTCAGCAACCTTGAACAGTTCAGACAATTCGGGAGGGATGTCGACATCTAAAATTGACCACATTACCCGGTCGGAAAAATCCGGACAGCCCGGCATAAGGCAGCAACAACCCCAAACCTAAAGGAGGTACCTGATGGGAACCCACTACATCACTGACGATTGTGTAGCTTGCGGAGCATGTGAACCAGTCTGTCCTGTGAGTGCTATCAGCGCCGATGAGCCCATTTACATCATCGATCAGGGGACCTGCACCGATTGCGGGGAATGTGACGAAGTCTGCCCGGTCGATGCCATTAAATGGGAAAAGACAGCCGGATAGGCAAAAGGGCCGAAGAGGCCCGCCCCCTATCGGGAAAACTTAAAAGTGGCAGAAATAAAAATCCGACGAAGATTATGTCATGACGAACTTCTAGGAGATCCCCCAAAAAGGTCTCTGGAAAGAGGCCTTTTTATACCGGACAGTCATCTTCTGAATTATCAGGGCTTTGAACGCTTTTGAATCAATATGCCTCCTCACTGCCCCCCGGTTCGTCTTGCTGTTGTGAGTTCAGTTAGAGGCGACAACTATGCTGACACAGGGGGCTCACAACTCCTGCATTCCGAGACGCCTTGCCCCCGGGTGATCACTACCTGAAATTTTGCCGGAAAAAGAAAAAGGCCCCTACACCGCATAGTGTAAAGGCCTAGTCGAAAAATCAACATGTTAAGTGACCCCCTCCGTATGACGGAAGGGGTCGGATTCGGTTATTTAAAACTTGCGAGGAATTCTCCGTAGCCTTCCTTCTCCAGTTGATCAACGGGGATGAAGCGCAGGGCGGCCGAGTTCATGCAATAGCGCAAGCCAGTCGGCGGCGGGCCGTCGCTAAACACGTGGCCCAGGTGCGAATCACCGTGGCGGCTGCGGATTTCGGTGCGCACCGAAAAGAATTTGCGGTCTTCGCGCTCGACGATATTGTCCTTTACCAGCGGTCGGGTGAAGCTTGGCCAGCCGGTGCCTGATTTGTACTTGTCCAGTGAACTGAACAGTGGTTCGCCCGAGACGATGTCGACATAGATACCGGCCTGTTTGTTGTCCCAGTATGCGTTTTTAAAGGGGGGTTCGGTACCTTCCTTCTGAGTGACCTTGTACTGCAGAGGGGTCAGGGTTTTGCGCAGCGTGGCATCATCCGGTTTATGATAGGGAGTGGTTTTGGTCGTGAGAGCCGCCTTTTTTATTTCCTTGCTCCAGGTCTTTTCCAGAAACTGGTCGCGCCCCGAATTCCAGCGGTAGTATTTGTAGCGGAGCGGATTTTTCTTGTAGTAGTCCTGGTGGTAATCTTCGGCGACGTAGAAGGCTTTGAAGGGCAAAATCTCCGTCACGATCGGTTTGTCGAAACGCCCCGATTGTTGCAGTGCCTGTTTGGATTTCTCTGCCAGATCGTGCTGCTCTTGATCATGGTAGAAGATGGCAGAACGGTACTGGGAGCCGCGGTCGACGAACTGGCCACCGGCATCCGTCGGGTCGATATGCCGCCAAAGCACATCCAGCAATTGTTCATAGCTGACCGTTGCAGGGTCGTAGGTAACCTGCACCGCTTCAACATGGCCGGTGCCGCCGGCGGATACCTGTTTGTAGGTCGGATTCGCTACGTTGCCGCCGGTAAAGCCCGATATAACCTTGATGACGCCGGGTACTTTCTCAAAATCGGATTCTACGCACCAGAAACA
>DKEW01000033.1:18560-30675 GCA_002452265.1 Pelobacter sp. UBA6812
CCCCGTCGCCGCCATGGCTACGCCGGCCAGAAATACCAACGTGGTGAAAAGAAGGGTCCTGAACCAGTGAATTTTCATGGAGTCACCTCCTGTTTGCTGAGAAGTATCCTTTCCATTATACGCTGCACGAGGACTTCGGTCCAATCGAGGGCGAAATAAGTGCGATCGATCGAAGGTTGCAGGGGTTAATATGTTGCAAATCCAGGCGGCCGGCGATAACGTGGATCGCTCGACAGTTGATCACCTGACAATATTCCGAATGGAGAGTTTATGCCATATCTCAAGGGGCGAATCGTAAAACTGCTGACCGATTATTTCGAGGATGATTACCGGCGCATCCAGCATGCTATCAGTGTATTGCATCACGCCGAAAACATCATGGAGAAGTCCGATAATCACGATCCGGAGGTGGTGATCGCGGCGGCACTGCTGCACGATGTCGGCATCAAGCCATCGGAGATCGAGCTCGGTTACAACAACGGCAAAACCCAGGAAGAATATGGGCCACCGGTGGTGCGCGCGCTGTTGACCGACATCGGCTTCCCGGTAGATAAGCTGCAAAAGGTCGTCGACATCGTTGGCAACCATCATTCGCCTTCGCGGTACGATTACCCCGAACTGGCGATTCTCAAAGAGGCCGATCGCATTGTCAACCGGCAGGAGGAGCGCCGGTAGATTTCATCGAGATATGAAAAAAACACCTTGCCGCACTTGATTTGATCCTGAATAGGGATAAAAGCAAAGTATGGGGTGGCGATTTTATTTATCAAAAACGCTCCGGTTATGTCGCTGTCCGAGGGAAGGCAGGTGAGGTCATGACCAGATCAAACGTTGGCAAGACGGTGATCCTGGCTCTGTTAGTGCTGGCGGGGTGGGGCTTTTGAGAAGATGTTACATATTTAGTTGAATCGGACAAACAGCATAGCGCCCCGTATTATGAACCAGATGCCGCCGATGCCGCAGGCTACCCGCGCGGCGGCACGCATCTCTGCAAACCTGGCGGCCAGCCCCGACAGTAATAACGGCAGCAGGTAGATGGATGTCGTTAAAAAGAATACCCCGAAAAAGGCCACACTCTGCACCATCGACTCGCCGCGCATGGCCTGGGTCAGGGCCAGCAAAAATGGCGGGCAGAGGTTGATGCCGGTGAAGAACCCTGCGGCGAACAGCACATCGTGTTTTTTGAACCATTTGGCATAGGTGTGACAGGAGACCAGGTGCGGCAATCGGTAGCCGGTTGCATGAATGAGCATCACCCCTCCCAGCAGCATGTCCCCCAAAGGCAGGAAAGCCATCACACGCATGCCTTGCTCCCCCAGGGCCTGACCTGCAGCGTAGCTTGCCGCCCCGAACAGCATGTATGCGATCAACCTCCCCGTCAGAAAAAAACCAAGCCCCCGCATCTGATGTTTCAGGCCGGATGCTTCGCCGCTGGCGAACAACGCCATGAGTACCGGGGCACATGTCCCCAGGCAGAAAAACCCTGTCGACAAACCCAGTGTCAATGCTCTTGCAATCATGGTCTGCTCCCGAAAAAGTGACGGCGACCTTCTGCGGATAAATCGTCAGGGGTCCAGCGCCGTTCCATGTCGACCGTGACACCCACCTCGCCCGGTGCCGCCAGGTAGGCAAGTTTGTTTTTGATGCCGGCCACCAGTTGTTTAAGGTAGGGGCATAATGGCGAAGTCGGAATGATGGTGATGCTCAATCCCTCTTCGGCATTCTGCGTAATCTCGCGAATCAACCCCAGGTCGACGATGTTGATACCGAGTTCGGGGTCGATGACAGTCCGCAACGCCTCGATGACTTCAGCATTTGCAGGGTTGGTTGCAATCGGCGGGGCTTCGTTCTGTGTCGGCGTTTGTCCGACGAAAGACTGCATGGCAGGCTGGTTTTCGGGACCCATTTCCACGCCACGGTCTGCCGCTGTATTTGCTATGGCTGTGACTGTGCCAGTTGCATCGACGGTCGTTACTGCTTTCGGTGTCGTGTGAGACTGCAGCGTGTATTCCATGAACAGTCCGGGCACTTGAGTGACCCCGTAGCCGATTCCGCAAAAGATGGCTACCAGGAAGATACGTCGAAATGTGTGGCGGGCTGTCGATACGGGCATTCTGAATATCCTTTGGTATCTACCACGTCAAGCCAACCGCACAGACGGAGCTGTGCGGTTGGCTACGTTTTGGAGTCGGTTGCTTACGCCCCGGGCAGCATGAGTTGGTTGTCCTGCCTGCCGTCTATTTTGGGTGGCGTCTTTGCGGCACCTGTTTTGCTCTGGCTCTCTATGATTGTTCTGAGCTTGGTGGCCATGCCGGCCAGTTCCTCCGAGGCGGCGGCGGCTTCTTCCGAGGTGGCGGTGACCATTTGCGTTGCGCCATCGACCTGGCTCAGCCCCTGGGTAATCTGGTCGATGCCGGCGGCCTGTTCGTTGGCGGCATCGGAGATCTCTTTGACGATAGCCGCTGTCTTGGCGGTCGCATCGACGATTTTTACCAGCGCTTCAGAGGTAGCACTGGCAAGCCTGTTGCCATTTTCCACCTTGCCGACGGAGTTCAGGATAAGGTCGCTGATTTCGTGAGCAGCCTGAGCGCTACGCACTGCCAGGTTGCGAACCTCATCCGCAACCACCGCAAACCCTTTGCCGTGCTGCCCGGCACGGGCGGCTTCCACTGCAGCATTGAGGGACAACAGGTTGGTCTGGAAAGCGATTTCGTCGATGACCTTGGTGATCTTGACGATATTCTGGCTCGAATCGTTGATGGCTCCCATGGCGTCGAGCATGTCGTCCATCTGTTCTTTACCTGCGGTGGCGACCTCCAGTGATGTGGCACTGAGATCGTTGGCTACACCGGCGTTTTCTACGGTGCCCTTGGTCTGGGCACCGATCTGGGTGAGGGCGGCGGAGATTTCTTCCAGCGAACTGGCGGCTTCGGTGGCGGCCTGGGACAATGATTGTCCCGAATCGCTTAAAGCATGGGAACTGTGGTCCATGTTGACGGAGATATGGTCAACTTGCGAGAGAACCTCGTTCAGGTTATGCAGGGTCTTTTTCATGTCTGCGTCGTTTTTACCGAGCATCTCCGCCATGCGATCCAGGGATTCGGATAGATGCCCGATTTCATCCGACTGATCGAGGTTCAGCCGGTCGGAAAAATCCCCCCGACTCAGGTTTTCGGCCAGGGCCATGGCTTTGGCAATGGGGCCGGTGATGCTGCGCACGATGAAAAACGACACCGCTGCGCCGATAACGGTGGCCAACAGAGCGCAGGCCAGGATCACCAGTTTGACGCCGGTAGTGCGTGTCGACGCACCCGACTGAACGGTTTTCGCCTGGTTGATCTCCCCTTCGATAAACAGATCGAGTTTGCCCCGCATCTCGTTCATGATGTTATCACCGACACCCGATTCGACTCGGTCGGTGAGGACTTTCCAGAGTCTCTGATCGTTGCCCAGTTTCGACATGGTCTGGGCCAGCAGGCTGAGGAATTCCATAGACTGGGTAACTTTATCTTTGGATAGCACCGGGATTTGACGGATCGCCTTGATCATGGCCCCGGGATCGATACCGAGTTCGCCGGCCAGTTTGCGAAAGTGCGCTTCATCCGGTTTTTTGGTTAAAACCTGGCCACCCAGCCATGCGCCGATCTGTCGCCCGTCCACCACGATCGGTACGGCAAAGTCAACCAGCCCGGCATGGCACTCGTAAGCATAGGGTTTGCCGGTTTCTCCGGAGACGCGACCCCCTTTGGCATCATCTCCCTGGCAGCGGACCGCGCCTTCCTTGCTCTGACGTACCAGGCCGAAACAGAAGGTGGAAAATTCGTTAAGGCTTTGCATTGCCACCGGGGTGCCGTCCTGTTCCGCCACAAGGTTTTTCATCCCGGTAACATCGGTGAATGATTTCTGGTACTGGCGCAGGATCGCAGGATCGAGGACTTCCTCGACCTTGACCATGCCTTTATCCCCCTCAGCCTTGGCAAGTTGCTGGCGTTCTTCCGCGCTCATGTCGATGCGTTGCCTGGCGAGAATTTCCGGTTCGGCCGCCTCCTGCCTCCAGCGCTCGGCCAACACTGCGATTTCATCCAACAGGCTAACCTGCGTGGGGCGGTCCTCGACCAGTTGTTTGAGGTAAGCGATCCGTTCTTCCACTACGGTTTTGCCGTCCTGATAAAGAGTCAGCATCTCCTTCTTGCCCGAGATCAAATAGCCTTTTTCGCCGACCTGCATTTGCAGGATAACCTTTTCAAGGTCTTTGGATGCTTCCACGGCAAGGTGGGCATTGTCGACTTGTTGCGATGTGGTCAGCAGTTTTTCCATGCCGTTGTAACTTAATGCTCCAAGTATCAGCAGCAGGAACAGTGGTACCCCACACGCGATGAAAATTTTTACTGTTATACTCAGATCTCTGAATTTCATGGTTTTCCCCCCCCTCATATTTTGAGTCGTGCAAAACAATGTTCAGTTCATGCTTCTGTACATTTTTTGATTGATCCATTGCGCGTTGGCCACGAGCCCTCCTCGAACCATGGCAATCGATTCTATTGGGCAATATGCGTGCCGGACCATACTGGTAAAAATGCGCTATTAAAACTGGGTTTTGTCTGCTATGTCGGGATAATGACACATTTTCAAGTAGTTAATCCCGCAGCTAAATCAGGAGGTCGATGGCTGGCGCGGTTGATTTTCATTAGACAGCACTTTTTTATAGTCGTGGGGAGAAATGGTGAAGGGAATGTCGCATGCTGAGGCAAGTGTCTCTTTTTCTTGGAGTAAGTGCATGCCCAATTTTAGTTGTCTCGGTAGCTGAACCGAAGGTACGTATGCTGTTTGAATGTAAAAAAGTTCAGGTGTTGGAATTACAAGTTGTTTTGCTTCGTTAATTTGCTTATATTCGATGAGTATTTTTTATTCAGATAGAGATAACCTCTGTTTTATTGCTGGTCGGCTCGCTACCTGGTGCTATTGCCGATCGAAATGGGGAACTTGGGAGTTTCGTACGTTTATCGATAGTGACAGTGGCGTGCGACCAACAGGATTTAAAGGAGAGTACTCATGGAAAATGCACAAGCTGAGACCGTGAATCAGGAATCGAAAAATATGGCTCTGCTCATCTGGATCGGCACCATATTTTTTGGGTTCATCCCCGGACTGGTGTTCTATCTTATCAAAAAAGACGATCCGTATGTCATGGGACAGGCAAAAGAAGCCCTGAACTGGTCGATTACCGCAGCCATCGGTTTGGTCATTGGAGGGATTTTAACGGTTATTTTGATCGGCTTCCTGGTGGTGCTTGCCATCTGGATTGGCAACTTGGTCTTCTGTATCATGGGGGCGGTGGCTTGCTCCAATGGCAAGGACTTTAAAGTTCCCTATACCCTTCGTCTGATCAAATAATTTTACAGGCAGGGGTTCCCTGCAATACTGCGTTTCATCAAAACCAGAGGTGCCTGGCCCTACCCGATAACGGTTGGGTCAGGCGCCTTTTTTTATGCTAAACACGACGAAGGATTACGGCTCAGGGGATGCCCCCAACACCCTCAACAAAGATGGTATGCCGTTGAGCTCTAAAGGTAATCCTGTTACATTGGCCTAAGCAGACAGTCTTTGTAGGCTGTTTTATAAATTGACTTGTTCCATGGAGGCTCCATGTCCAGTGATTCGCACCCCTTTCGCACTCTCACCCCCGAATTTGTTATGGATGCCGTGGAGAGCCAGGGGTATCTTTGCGATTGCCGCACCCTGGGTCTCAACAGCTACGAGAATCGCGTCTATCAGGTCGGTATCGAGGGGGAGGCTCCCCTGGTGGCAAAGTTCTACCGCCCCGAACGCTGGAGCGATGCTCAGATCCTCGAGGAACACCGGTTTTGTTTCGAACTGGTCGAGCATGAACTTCCGGTCGTCGCGCCGCTGGTCAATGAGCAGGGGGACAGCCTGTTTTCTTTTGGCGGCTTCCGGTTTGCGCTCTATCCCCGCAAAGGCGGACACGCGCCGGAGTTGGACAACCTTCAAAACCTTCTGATCCTCGGTCGACTCATGGGCCGTATCCATAGCGTCGGCGCCCTGCATCCCTTCATCGAGCGTCCGCGACTTGACTCCCGTAGTTTCGGCCATGATGCCGTGGCGGTGGTGAGCGAACGGTTCGTGCCTGCTGAGTTCAAAAGTCATTACGATCTGTTGACCAGAGATTTGCTGCAGGGAATCGAGGAGGTTATGGATCGAGTCGGGCATGTACGTTATATTCGCACCCATGGCGATTGCCACGCCGGCAATATCCTGTGGCGCGACGGTGGACCTCACTTTGTCGATTTCGATGATGCCCGTATGGCTCCCGCGGTGCAGGATTTGTGGATGATGCTGTCAGGGGATCGGGCCAGCAAGACGGAGCAACTATGCGAAATCCTCGATGGGTACACGGAGTTTAATCACTTCGATCCCCGTGAATTGCAACTGATTGAAGCGCTGCGTAGCCTGCGAATACTGCATTTCACCGCCTGGCTGGCTTTGCGCTGGGAAGATCCTGCATTTGCACCGAGCTTCCCCTGGTTCAATACGCCGCGCTACTGGGGTGATCATATTCTGGAAATACGCGAGCAGATCGCGGCTTTGCAGGAGCCGGCGTTGCAGGTTTGAAGGAAAAAGATATTTACCGCTGAGCGCGCAGAGAACGCGAAGAAAAACATCTCTTTAAGACGCGCTGAGGTACGAAGCGCATCGATCCTGGCCATCGACTTTAAGACCGTGGGGTCGCGCCCCCGCCCGGCGCCTTACTTTTTGTCCAAGCCCACNNACAAAAAGTAAGCAAAAAATGGCTCCCCTGCGGGGGGCAGATCGCGACGGGAAGCGGAGGTTAACGAACGACGATCCGATGAACAGTGTCAAAGGTTTCTTCGGTCGCCCCCTCTGTCGGTTGTTGGCAGGGTGTTACGATGGGGTTCGTCTATTACGGGGCGGGCGTCAAGGGGCAGTTGGTTAAAATCTCAAACAGAACCACAGCCAAAACTTGCCTATTGGTGTTCCCGAGGCAGCAGCGCCGCTTCAGGCAACAGTTGTGCTGCGAGTTGTGCGCCTCACCTCTGTCGGCAAATCAAGCCCAACGCAGACGCGCCGATTGCTTTCTCGGCAAGGTGCGTCAAGTCAAGCGCCTTGGCGACAGACAGGACGGCGAAGCCAGATTTTACGTCCTTTCTTTGCTTACTTTCTATAGACGAGTAAAGAAAGTAAGCCGGCTGCCGGCCGGGACCGGCGGTGTTGAAGTTAAGGTTTCAAGACTTTCAACTCTCCAAAGACAACATCAAGACCGCGGGGTCGCGCCCCCGCCCGGCGCCTTACTCTTTTAAAACGCGTCAAAAGAGTAAGCAGAAAAGCGCGCCCCTTTCCTTGCCCGCCTGCGGCGGGTACTCTGCGCTACGTAACCGTCGGGCGGGCGGAGAAGATTCGCTGCGCTCAGTCCTCCGCCTGTTTCGCCCGTCGGTCGCTCCGCTCCGGCGGCGTCACAGGGGATTTTACGGCAACCGCAAAAGCGTTTATCAAATTCAGCAGCGCCGGTGCAGGCAACAGTTGTGCTGCGAGTTGCGCGCCCCACCTTTGTCGGCAAATCAAGCCCAACGCAGACGCGCCGATTGCTTTCTCGGCAAGGTGCGTCAAGTCAAGCGCCTTGGCGCCAGACATGACGGCGAAGCCAGATTTTACGTCCTTTCTTTGCTTACTTTCTATAGACGAGTAAAGAAAGTAAGCCGGCTGCCGGCCGGGACCGGCGAAGTTGAAGTTAAGCTTTCAAGATTTTCAACTCTCCAAAGACAACATCAAGACCGCGGGGTCGCGCCCCCGCCCGGCGCCTTACTCTTTTAAAACGCCTCAAAAGAGTAAGCAGAAAAGCGCGCCCCTTTCCTTGCCCGCCTGCGGCGGGTACCCTGCGCTACGCAACCGTTGGGCGGGCGGAGAAAATTCGCTGCGCTCAGTCCTCCGCCTGTTTCGCCCGTCGGTCGCTCCGCTCCGGTGGCGTCACAGGGGAAGGCAATATTGTTTTGAAAAGCAAAACAGGGACGGTGTTTACAACACCGTCCCTGCTGGTTAGAAAAGCTGAGCAAAAGGTAAAAACGTTGCGAGAGAGCACCACCATCCTGTGCCATCAGATCCAAACGACCAATGACCAATGATGGTTTACCCAATCATTTTACTTCAATCAATTCCACATCGAAAATCAACGTCGCATTCGGTGCGATGCCGTTTGTACCTTTGGTGCCGTAGGCAAGGTCGGCCGGGATAAACAACTGCCACTTGGCGCCGGGTTTCATCATCAACAATGCCTCGGTCCAGCCGCGAATGACCCCTTGCACCGGGAAGGTGGCCGGTTGCCCGCGCTTGTAAGAGCTGTCGAACTCCGTTCCATCAAGCAGACGGCCGCGGTAATGGACGGTTACCCGATCCTGCAGTCCAGGGCGCTTGCCGGCTCCGGCTTCGATGACTTTGTATTGCAGGCCGCTGGTGCTGCTGATAACTCCGGGTTGTTGCCGGTTTTTATTTAAGAAGGCTTTGCCCTCCCAAAGGTTTTTTTCCGCCAATTCATTTTTCAGCATCTGCTGATGGGCCATGGCGGATTTCTGTAGTTCCATCAGAGCTTCCTTGCGCTGCTGTTCATCCAGGGCCGGAGTCTTATCGGCCTGTGCGTCTTTCAAGCCTTGTAGCAGCAAGTCGGGATCGACGACGATCCCTTGCATCTGGAAATCGCTACCTAATTTGTGGCCAAGGCTATAGCTGGCACGGGCTTCAGGGGTTTGCAGGTCTGGTGCGTCCTGTGCCCGGAGGGTGGCGGGCATACATGTCAGGGCGAGTATTATGCCAACAAGGTATTTCATAACGGGTCCTTTACTGTTTGGGTGTGTCCGGCCGCAGGGTGGTTTTACCAGCGGCCGGTTCGGCTACATTAAAAGACCGGCATGGTCCTGTCAATACTCGGATGGGGCAGGTGTCGGAATTGTATTCCGTCTGGCCTATTCCGTTTAAAACAGCCCAATTCTTGGACGGGGGGAGGTTTTATTGTCGCACGTGGGATGTAGTGTATGGTCCGACCCTGTCAGTTTTGTCGGAAAACTTCATAGTTGCGACTTTTAAGATGATCTTATTATTGACCGAAAGTAATATTTTAGTTACATTTGCAGCGCTATATAATTAGAAAATATATTTTGAATAAAATTCATGTTTGGTAGATGACTAATGCAAATTAGACTGCCAAAAAGCCTATGAGCCGACTTTTGAATACAAAACCAAGCCTCTGGAATTGGCGATCTTTATCAGAAATTGAACGTATTTGCTTCGAATAGAAACATTAAGGGGTAACGGAATTACAATGAGTCTTGCGGGGTAGTTCCCACGCAGAGTAAACGGCCGCGCCTGCTTTGCAATCAGTAGGTATTTCAAACAACCATATAGGGAAGATAGGAGTTTTTGATGTTAAAAAATATAGTTATTGGGGCAGCTATGGTTTTTTCATTGGTCATGTCTGGATGCGCTACTGTGCCGATGGCACCTAAAGAAGATGACCTGGCATTGAAGCAGTTTTCTGCACCTCCGGTTGATAAGGCGGGTTTGTATATTTATCGTAATACGTTTGGTGGGCAGGCGCTGAAAAAAACAATTTATCTTGATGGTAAGGTGATAGGAGAAACGGCCAATAAAGTTTACTTTTATAAAGTAATTGAGCCAGGCGAGCATACGTTATCAACCGAGTCGGAGTTCAGTGATAATTCTTTGCCTTTTGAAGCCGATGGCGGCAGAAATTATTTTGCAGAGCAATACATTAAAGTGGGGGTATTCGTCGGTGGCGCAAATGTCAAAATGGTAGGCGAGGAGAAAGGCAAAAAAGAAGTGTTAAAATGTAATCTGGCAATGGAACAATCATTGATAGATTAGGGTAGGTGCCCTTGGGGCAGGGTGGTAACTTAGTTATTAAATAGTTTTTGAGCATGTAAGGGGCAAGGCCACGCATTGTACTTTATAAAAAGTGTAGCCTTGCCCCATGTAAATCCTTTTCCGGGGCGTTGCCAATGAAATACGCCATTGTAGTGATACTTCTTGTGTTGCAGCCTCTTCTCGTATTGGCCGAGGGGAAAACTCTGCTTATTGACGATTTCGAGAACGGTTTGCTCCCGGTTTGGCAGGAAAAAGTGTTCAAGGATCGGACCGCATACAAGGTGGTGCATGACGCAACGGGTAACGTTTTAAAAGCGCAGTCCCATGGTGCGGCCTCCGCCCTGATCCTGGAGAAAAAGATCGATCTGCAGGAATTCCCCGTTCTATCCTGGCGCTGGAAGGTGGCGAATGTTTTGCCGAAAGGGGACGCCAGGAGCAAGGCTGGAGACGATTACGCCGCCCGGGTTTATGTTATCTTCCCTCACTGGTTCTTTCCCAAAACCCGCACCATCAATTACATCTGGGCCAACAAACTGCCGCAGGGATCGACGCTTCCGAATTCCTTTACCGCCAATGCCATGATGGTCGCGGTGGAGAGCGGAGAGGAGCATGTCGGAGAGTGGGTACGCGAGAGCAGGAATGTCCGGGAAGACTACCGGAAGATCTTCGGTGAAGATCCCCCGCTTGCCGGTGCCATAGCCATCATGACCGACACGGATAACACCGGCGGCGCGGCCGTGGCCTGGTACGATGACATCCTCTTCAAGGGGGACCAGGAGACTTCAAAAGCTCAAAATGAATGATTTTATGGTCTGGCATACAGGACCAGATTTTTTCGCAAAAGATAGCAGACGGGGTATTCATGAAATGGGTCTCTCGCTGCATGCAAAAGAGCCTGACGTTTTCGCTGAGTTTCCCCTCTTTTTCAAGGAGGGTCTCTGCGCTCATCAGGCTCTTTCCCCCGGTACTTAAGGAACTTTTTTTCTATTCCTTAAAGGTATGCGCATCAAAATAATATTGGAGCTGCTATTTCGATGTGGGAGCGGGGGTGCATAAGTCCTTCCGGCATGGAGGATTTTACCCTCGCTGCCTCGTATTATCAGCATGCCATATGTTTTACTCGGCCTTGCTGTACTGGAAGAACCTACACTTAAATATTACTGCTACAGGTTGTGAAATGCAATGCCCCCTCTGATATTTTTTTTGTGCGTTGCGGTATCTGATCACCCGTCCAACATCCCCAGGACTTTCAGGAACGGGAATGCTCCCAGCGCACCAAAATCCGGATGCCGACTCAGCTTGGCGCAGGTGGCGGCGGGGCTGCTGATCCCGCAAAGGAATCGGGCCAACTGGCGTGGATGGGTAAGGGACGCATGGTTTTCGGCCCGAAGCCGCTGTGCGATTTTTGCTTCGGCATCGCCTGGCTCGAGGGGGGCGCTGCGCGGAAGACGTTGTCCCTCTCCGCTTCGGCACCGGCTGCAGTCGTTACAGTCGGAGTCGTTGCTTTCGCCGAAATAATTGAGCAGATGGCGGGTCAGGCAGTTGGTCTGCTCCGCATAAGCGAGGACTCCTCGCAAGCGGGAGATGTTCTGGCGCTCCTTCTCCGCAAAGGTATTCTGCAGGTCGGCGATCAGTTTTTCGGGATCGCGGGTCTGTTCCTGCAGGCGGTATCCGTGTCGCAGCCCGGTGACCTGAGTCGTGAGTTCCCCTTTTTCCTCCAGATAGCCGATGGCGGCAGTAATCCGTCCACGGGGTTGGCCTAAGGCCATAGCGCTTTCATCCGGATTGAGATGAAGCCAGGTTCGGCCTGGCTTTGCGGTGGCGAACAGGTCCCGCAAAAACGCGGCGCGCTGGGGATCGAAGTCAGCACAGATCTCGTCAAGGGAGCGGTTGTAGTGAACCTTGTAGCTGTCGTAGAACGGTCCCGTGGCGCGCAGCACACCCTTCATCTCAAGGTAGGTGAAGACCGTGGCCACCACCAGGGGACGGATATCGAAAACCCCGGATAGTTCGAAAAGGGAGACGTCGAAATTTTCTTCCTGATTGAGCAGATGCTCCACCAGGGCAGCCAATGCTTCGGGGATGGGGGTGTCGCCGTAACTGAAGTTGGCCAGCACCGTCAGGTCATCGGCGCAGGCGAGAATTTCGCAGTGTGCATCTTCGCCGTCGCGGCCTGCGCGCCCGATCTCCTGCATGTAGTTTTCCA
>DKEW01000033.1:30689-37774 GCA_002452265.1 Pelobacter sp. UBA6812
ATGCCGAAGGCGATGGTGGCGACCACCAGTTGTATGTCGCCAGCCATGAAAGCGTCTTGTACGGCAGTACGCTCCTCGGTTTTCATGCCCGCATGGTATGCCCGGGCGGTAATCCCTTCCTCGCAAAGAAAGGCCGCAATCTCTTCGGCGGTTTTCTGCAAGGTGACGTAGACGATGCCTGCTTCGGGCGGACGCTGCCGAATGCTATGCAGCAACTTTTGGCGGCGTTCCGGTGCGGGGCACGGCGACACGACGAGATGCAGGTTGGGACGATGAAAGCTGGTGCGGATCTGATCGCTTTCGGCTATGTTGAAGGCACGTCGGATGTCGGCGGCGACCTCCGGTGTGGCGGTGGCGGTCAGGGCCAGCACCAGGCCGACTTTCAGCTCTTGGGCCAGCCTTGCGATCTTCATGTATTCGGGGCGGAAGTTGTGGCCCCACTCTGAAATGCAATGGGCTTCATCGATGGCCAGCAACGCGATAGGGCGTCCCTGCAGGCGATTCAGAAAGCGTTCGTTGGCCAACCTCTCGGGAGCTATATAGAGAAGTTTCAGGCTGCCATCGGCCAGTTGACGATAGATACCCTGTGCTTCGGCGGGTCCGATGCTGGAGTCGAGGCGGGCGGCCATGATGCCACGCTCGCGCAACGCGTCGACCTGGTCTTTCATCAGGGCGATGAGGGGCGAAATGACCAGGGTCAAGCCGTCCAGAAGCAAGGCGGGGAGCTGGTAGCAGAGGCTTTTGCCGCCTCCTGTGGGAAAGATAGTCAGAGCCGAACGCCCGGCCAGCAGGCAGTCGATGGCTGCTTCCTGCCCCGGCCGAAAAGAGTCAAAGCCGAAGTTTTCTTGCAGGCAATTGTGCATGGGCTTATCTGACATGTCTTCCTCCGCTCCGAATGGTAGACCTTGGCTTGATGAAATAGTGGCTTTATTTATAACATCTAATCATTCTATGCCAAAGCGCAAAAACCAACGGCCTCCCGCAGGAAGCCGTCGATTCTCTTTTGTCTGCGCCCCGCAACGGGACCCCGACCATTATTTGTAAGCCGTGATCCCCATGAGCTCGGGAACTTTTATCACCTTGGTGAAGCCGGCCGTCTTGAGTCGTTTCGCGGCATTATCCATAAAGCTGGCACCGCGTTTGAGCAGTTGCGGGTTGCCGGTATAGTGAAACAATGCCCCGCGTCTTTTCAGCACCCGGTAAATCTCCCGGTAGAATTGTTCTCCGTAAAGCTCTCCAGCCAGGGAAAATCGGGGCGGGTCATGAATGACCGCGTCAAAGGATCCGGTTGCGAGTTCCCGGATGTAATCCTCAATGTCGGCATGCACCAATTGGATATGGGCACCAAAAATCCTTTGCGACCATGGATTTTTTTTGCGCAATTCCATGACAGTAGCACTCTTTTCGACCGAAATGACTTCGCTTGCGCCAAGCTTGAGCGCTGCCGAGGCTGCATAGCCCAGGCCACTGCAGGTATCCAGCACCCGGAACCCTTTTCGCACCACTTGTGCGGCCATCTTACCAGCGCTCTCAAACGGATTGATCCCTTTTGAGATGTGCATTTTCACGCCGCTTATCTCCAGCAGTGGCGCTTGGTCCGTGGGGGCAAGTTTGTAATAGCCCTCGCCCCTGACCTCGAGGACATCGAGTCGACCGTCTTCCAGAGAGAAAATGCGGTTTTCCTTATTTGCTATCTGCCGCAGCTCTTCCATGCCCAGTCGGTTGCCTTCGTCCAGGACAAGTGCGTCGCCGCAAAGAGCAAAAGTGTTGCGGGACAAGTTGAGATCGACTGAAATTTCGATGCTGTTTTCGCCCCTGGCGATCGCATCGAGAACCTGTCTGGCAATCGCCGCGTGCAAACAATAACCGTGCTTATTCATAACCACCAGTTCCTGAAGCTCTTCCCCCTCTCTGCTGTGACCAGGGAGGCGGATGAAATTTAACAAGGGCATCTATCATGCCACATCTGGCGGCAATGTGTCTGGACATTTTTGGCGATCCCTTTCCCTTTATGATGATGCTGGGCATAAGAACTTTAATCTCACGCCAATTGACACTGCCGGGCTAAACCGCTACTGTGCCGGATTCGTCCTTGTTCATTCGTTTTCCCTGGAAGTTGAAGATACTTCCCTTCTGGTCGGTCCGGTTTCCCCGGAACGCCTTACACAAGGATTTAAGATCAATGTCCTTTGACACTCTTGGTTTGCGCGCCGAATTGCTGAGCGCTATCGCCACGCAAGGTTATACCACGCCGACTCCCATTCAGACCGAGGCGATTCCGGTGATTTTCGAGGGCTGCGACCTGTTGGCGGGTGCCCAGACCGGTACCGGCAAAACGGCTGCGTTTGCTCTGCCGATCGTACAGATGCTCAGTGAAGTGATTCCCAAGGAAAAACGCCGCCGCCCGCGCGCGCTGGTTTTGGTGCCGACCCGCGAACTGGCGGCCCAAGTCAGCGAACAGATGCAGAATTATGGACGGCGCTTGTCGCTGCGCTCCACCACGATCTATGGCGGAGTGAACATCCGGGCCCAGATCGAGCGCCTGCACCGCGGTGTCGATATCGTGGTAGCGACACCGGGGCGACTGCTCGATCACGCGGAGCGGGCCACCATCAACCTTACCCGGATAGAGTTCCTGGTGCTGGACGAGGCCGACCGCATGCTCGATCTGGGGTTCATCGACGACATACTAAAGGTCGCGGAGTATCTGCCGGGCCAGCGCCAGACCATGCTCTTTTCGGCAACCTATTCGCAGAGTATCAAACAGCTTGCCGACGAGTTGCTCGATCAGCCGCGGCGCATCGAAGTTGCACGTCGCCAGATCGCTGCCGATGCGGTAACTCAGGCGGTCTATGTGGTGGAACGCAGTCGCAAACGGGAAATGCTTTCGCATCTGATCCGCAAAGGAGAGTGGAACCAGGTGTTGGTGTTCGCCCGAACCCGCTACGGCGCGGATAAGCTGACCGAGGAATTGCTTTTCGACGGGATCAAGGCCGCGGCCATTCACAGCAACAAGAGCCAGTCGGTCCGCACGCGGACCCTCGCGGAGTTCAAACGGGGGGAGTTACGTGTGCTGGTGGCTACCGACGTGGCGGCACGCGGTCTGGATATTCAGCGCCTGCCGCATGTGGTGAATTATGATCTGCCTCAGGTTCCCGAAGATTATGTGCATCGCATCGGTCGCACCGGTCGGGCCGGTGAGGACGGAGTGGCCCTCTCGCTGGTCTGTCCGGCAGAGCAGCCGCAGCTGCAGGCGATTGAAAAGCTGCTCAAGTATGCCATCCCCCGGCAGACGATTGCGGAATTTCCGCAGATTGCGGTCAAGCGGGGCGTGAAGGCGAAGCCGGCCAAAAAATCTACCGGACCGTCCAAATCACGCAAAAAAATCTCGGAGAATCCGTTCGATGCGGAAGCTGTCGCACTGTCAAAGCCCACCAAGCAGCGGCGAAAAAAAGCCGTAGCCGAGCGCCCCGCTCCCAAGGCCGGCCGACGGGGTCGCAGGTCGTAACCTGCAGGTTATAATAGTACCTTAAGTAGATAGGGTTCGAGACAACGCGCAGGTGAGGGACGGCATTGGATCATTCGCTAAAAGACAACCGCCCGGGCAAGAAGCACCAGCCGCGAGGGCTACCTGTCCTGCATGAGGACAAGGATATCATTGTGGTGGAAAAGCCTGCCGGACTGCTGACCGTCGGCACCGAGCGGGACAAGTCGCGAACCGCCCACTATCTGCTCAATGATTATGTCCGCAAGGGCAATCCCAAATCGCGAAACCGGGTGTATGTGGTCCATCGCCTGGATCAGGATACTTCCGGGATACTGGTTTTTGCCAAAAGCGAACAGGCCAAGAAGTTTTTACAGGAGCATTGGGAACAAACAGAAAAGCATTACCTGGCCATCGTGCATGGTCAGTTGATTCCCAAAGAGGGCATGATTTCCAGTTACCTGGTCGAGAATGCCGCCCAGCGTGTCTACTCGGCCCCCGATGCCACCAAAGGAAAGTTTTCGCAAACGGCCTACAAGGTATTGAAAGAAAGCAAAGGATTCAGCCTGGTGGACATTCATCTCCTCACCGGGCGCAAGCACCAGATCCGCGTGCATTTTGCGGAAAAGGGTCATCCGCTGGTGGGGGACAGGAAATACGGCAACGGCGACCATGGTGCAAAACGCCTCGCCCTGCACGCCCGTTCGATAGCCTTTATTCACCCCTTCAACGGCAAGCAGATGAATTTCGATACGGGTGTTCCGGAGGATTTTGCACGGTTGATCGGTAAGATGTAGCCGTTTTCATCCGGTAAACCAGGAACGGGGCGGACACAAAGCCCGCCCCGTTGATTATTTTTTCCCCGCTTTTTTGATCTTTTTCTCTGCCTTTTTTTCTTTCATGGTTTTAGCCGGTTCTTTTTTCTCCGACTTTTTGCTGTCCATGCCTTTGGCCATGATGCTCTCCTTTTTTTTACCTGGTTAAATATGCTGGCCCGACACACAATACGCTGTATTCTACCATGCCCTGGTTTGCAGAGAACTATATTTTGGTTAACTGGTTATCCACTTCACTCCAGTTGATTTCCGATCGAAAACCAGGCGTTCACCACAGAGCTTACAGAAAGAACCAATAACAGGTACCAACCGGGTTTTTGGCCATAATTTAGAGTTTTTCCTCTGTTATCTTATATGTTGCCTAACGCGCCATTTATGGCATGTATTAACAGGGATATGCAGGATAGGCAGGATTAAAACCAAAGGATTGGAGTCCAAGATTTTATCCTGAACATCCTGATTATCCCTGTTTGTTGTAGGGTTTTAAGAAATTAGAATTTTCTCCGTGTCCTTAGTGGCTCTGTGGTGGCAATACTTTTCCTGACTTGGTACTTACTGTTCCGATTTTCTATTTACTGGAGTCAGGTGCATTACCAGATTTAGGTTATAGGTGCAAAATTAACAGGAGGGAAGGCTTTTACGCTTTCAAAGGCTAGCACACTATGCCCATCCGGATATCGCGCAGGGACCCTGATAAGAGGCCTGTTTATTTATGCCGGTTCGGCAAGCAACAAGCGGTTTTTCGGCGTGATGTCGTGCGGAATGGTTTGCGTGATGACCTTGTAGCCACGCAGGCGTAGCCGCGCCACCCGGGTGGCATCCACTGCCAGCGGACCGTCCATCCATCCCTGCAGATCCCCCATGTCCCCATCGTCCAGGTTGTGGCAGCACGGCAGCACCGCGACCCTGGCCCCTGCATCCATCGCCTTGTCCAGTACCAGGTCGGTAAGCCCGCCACAGGCATGGACGGAAACCACCAGGTCTTCCGGAGTAAGCGCAATCTGTTCGATGCTGCATTGTTCAAAACGCACTCGGTCGCGCAGTCGGGGCCATGCCGCCTCCAGGGTGTCAGCCAGAGTGACGGCACTTTCCGGAAGGTTTAGATCGACGCCCAGTGCTTGCGGGGAACTGTTATCGAGTAGCAACAGGGTGTAGGCCAGCAGGCCATGTCCGCAAGCCAGGTCAACCACCCGTCCGCCGCGAAACCGACGCCGCACCCGGCGGGCCACCTCCCAAGCTTCGTAGAGTTCTTTACGCGGCAGGCACCCGGCGTGGCAGACGGCACGTGCGATATGGTCAAACAGGGAGTCGCCGTTGAAATGGGCGAGATGTCGATGATTCAGGCGGTTGCGGGATGAGCGGATCATGGCGGGCTCCTGGGCAGGTCCTTTGAAGGAACAGGTTAAAGCCGCAGGATGCCAGCCTTGTCCATTTATTTAGTCGCTTAGCTTCATAGTGGAAGCTTACGGTTTTTTGGCTACCCAGACGGCGTGGCGGTAGCCGCCCTTGCCGGGTCTTTCGCAGCGGACCCTGAATCCGGCGGCGGCGAGGCGCCCTTCGAAACCTGCATCGGGGTTTTCTCCCCAGACCGCGAAGGTGCCGCCGGGTTTGAGGGCGGTGCGGGTGCGTTCGATAGCGCGGCTACCGTAGATCGGATCGCCGCGCTTGTCGGTCTTGGGGTGCGGTCCACGGTAGAGATCAAGGATGATGGCGTCGAAGCTCTCGCCGGGAGTCTGGCGGATCAGTTCGGCCACGTCGGCAATCTCCACCGTGACGCGCGGGTCAGCCGCGGCACCGTCGGTCAATTCGGCCAATGGCCCGAGGCACCATTCGTGGATTTTGGGGTTGAGTTCGGCCACCACGACCTGAGCGGTTGCGGGCAAGGCGTTAAGCACCGCCCGCAGGGTGATGGCCATGCCCAATCCTCCGACCAATACACGGGGGGCGGGATGCTTCTGCAATCCTTCGCAGCCGAGTTGACCGAGGGCGATTTCGGAGCGTTGCGCCTTGCTGTTCATCAGTACCTGCGGGCCGACGGTGATGAGATAATCCCCCTTGCCGCGCTGGCGCAGTTCAAGGATCCCTTCGTCTTCGGTGGTGAAACGATCGAGCGTTTTCCAGGGCAGGGCCATGGCCGTTTCCTCGCATCAATGTAAAAAGGCGCCCGACGGGTAGCCAGGCGCCTTTGGCCGTGTGTCGTTACAGGGTCAGGCTGGCCTCGCCCTGGAAGTGTTCTTCCCTGACTTTGGCAACTTCGGTGCTTTCCAGGTATTCGTCAAAGGTCATGGTCCGCTCGATGAAGCCGGCGGGGGTGAACTCGACGATCCGGTTGGCGACCGTGGACAGGAACTTATGGTCGTGGCTGGCGAACAGGATCACTTCCGAGAAGGCGATCAGCCCTTCGTTGAGGGCGGTGATCGATTCGAGGTCGAGGTGGTTGGTCGGCTCGTCGAACACCAGCACGTTGGCTGCGGTGAGCATCATCTTGGCCAGCATGCAGCGGACCTTTTCGCCGCCGGACAGGACGCTGGACTGCTTGGTCGCTTCTTCGCCGGAGAACAGCATGCGGCCGAGAAAACCGCGGGCAAAACTCTCCCCTTCGGTGGGGGCGAACTGGCGCAGCCACTCGATGAGGTTCAGGTCGTTTTCAAAATAGCGGCGGTTCTCCTTGGGGAAGTACGCCGAAGTGATGGTAACCCCGAAGCGGAAACTGCCGCTGTCGGGCTCAAGTTCCCCGGCCAGGATCTGGAACAGGGTGGTCTTGG
>DKEW01000080.1:0-92844 GCA_002452265.1 Pelobacter sp. UBA6812
CCCTTGGCGATCCCGCCAAGATCGATCCAGGCGTCGGTACGCTTGATCACCCGGCCATCCTCTACAGCCAAAACATCTTGGCCGCTGGCAGCCAGGGCCGCCGCTATTTCGGACGGAGCTGGCAGGCGGGGATGGGCCGAACCGAAACCCCAAAGGACTTTGAGTCGTCCAAGCGTCATGTCAAAAGCGCCACCGCTGGCTTTGCCCACCTCTAACCCCTGAGTAAGAATCTCCAGGGTTTCCGGTGCCACGGGCAAGATACCCTGCCTGGCGGACAGACGTGCCGCATCACTGTCACGGCGATAAAAACTGGTCAGTGCCTCCAGCCGGGACATCTCATCGAACGCTGCCTCGACCGCCTGAGCAAAACGCTGTGGCCGCTGATCGTAAACGGTGATCTCTACCACGGTCCCGAGCAGCAACCGGGTACGTTGCAGCGGTTGCCCCCGCCCCTGCAGCACATACCAGAAAGCAGCAGCGACGCCGAGCCATAAAACGGCTATGGCCAGCAGACGATAGCGGGACACCTCACACCTCCGTAGCTCCTTTAGAGCCCGATTTTAAAGCGGATTTTCTGCGGCATCGCCCACGATTTCACCGATGAGATCGTATTCCGACGAATCGGTGATTCGCAACGGTACGATCTGCCCGATGTCGGCCTGACCGGCCGTGATATAAACCTGCCCATCGACATCGGGAGCCTGGCGCACACTGCGACCGCTCAGCAGCAACTCGGTTTCTTCGCTGTAACCTTCCACCAGCACCGGCTCAATACGACCGATAAGGGCCCGGTTACGCCTGAAGGAAACGCGCTGTTGTGCCTTCATAAGCTTATTGTAACGGCTCTTTTTGGTCCGCTCGAGCACCTGCTCAGGCAGGGCCGCGGCGGGCGTTCCCTCTTCACGGGAATAGCGAAAGACTCCGACGCGGTCGAAATGACCCTCTTCGACAAACGCCAGTAACTTGGCGAATTCCGCCTCTGTCTCGCCGGGGAAACCGACGATGAAGGAAGTGCGCAGGGTCAGGTCGGGGATCCTCTGGCGCATTCGAGCGACAAGGTCACGAATGGTGTCTTCACCGACCCGTCGGTTCATGCGCGCCAAAACCCGGTCATCGATATGCTGCAGAGGCACATCGAAATAGCTGCAGATTTTCTCCTCGGTCGCCACCAGTTCGATCAGTTCATCGCTGATGCCGTCCGGATAGGCGTACAGCAGCCGCAACCAGCGCAGATCGGGTACCTTGACCAGTTCACGCAACAGGTTCTCCAGGCAAGCACCATCGTGACGATCGGCGCCAAAAGCGGTGATGTCCTGGGCGATCAGGTTGATTTCCTGGGCCCCGGCTGCCACCAGCCTTTCGACTTCCGCCACGACCGAAGCGATGGAGCGCGACCGCAACGGACCGCGCAACTGCGGAATAATGCAGTAGGAGCACAGGTTGTTGCAGCCTTCGGCGATTTTGACATAAGTCGAGTAAAAGGGCGATGAGGTCACCCGTGGGGTGGTTTCATCGTAAAGATACTGCGGCAGTCCCACCGACTGGCGGACCGCTTCGCCACGGTCATGGGCATCGATGAGTTCGAGAATGCGCGGCACGTCGCCGGTACCAAGCAGAATATCAACCTCCGGCAGTTCCTTGGCCATATCCTCGGCATAGCGCTGGGACAGACAGCCCGTGACTATCAGCAGTTTGCAACTGCCGGATTTCTTATATTCGATGGCCTCCAGCAGGGTTTCCACCGATTCCTCTTTGGCGTCGCTGATAAACCCGCAGGTATTGACGATAATGATATCGGCCAAGGCCTCATCGGTAATGATTTCAAACCGCTGCTGGGGCAAATACCCCAACATAACCTCGGCATCCACCAGGTTTTTGGCACAGCCGAGGCTGATCATACTGACTTTGCGTTTTTCCACGTTGTTCAATTCCTTCACACCCTGTTTCAGGACCCTGCTTCAGGACCGCATGTTGACAAACTGCAGTTCGATACCCAGGTCCTGCCCCTTGAGGAGCTGGATGACATCCTGCAAGTCATCGATTTTTTTGCCCGACACTCTCACCTGATCGTCCATGATCTGCGCCTGGACCTTGAGTTTGCTGTCTTTGATGACTTTGATGATTTCTTTGCCTTTTTCCTTGGAAATGCCCTGCACGATAGCCACGCGCTGGCGCACCGCCCCACCGGAAGCGGCTTCCTTTTTACCGAAATCGAGACACTTGGGAGAGATATTGCGTTTGGCGAGTTTCCCTCTGAGGACATCGATTACGGCCTCCAGCTTGTAATCGTCCGCGCCGAGCAACACGATGGCCTCGTTCTCCAGGTTGATCTCGTTGTGAGTGCCTTTGAAATCATAGCGCTGCATGATCTCTTTCAGGGCTTGATTGACGGCATTATCAATCTCTTGCATATCGACTTTGGATACAATATCAAAACTAGGCATAAATCACCCTTTCTTACTGAAAATTCTTGATGGTTCAATGGCTTATACCACAGGGTACGATAACAGGGAAAGATTTTCCTGCCCCATGGGAGTCTGCCGGATCATACGGACCAGAGCAAAAATCTGACGGAGTTGAATATTATTGCCCGAAAGCATCCTGATCGGGGCGCAGTACTTCCGTGCCCGCTGGTGGCCTGAACCGGAAGAGGCCTTCACTCGGCCCCTGATTAAGGCGCGGCTCGCTGAACCGCACGACGGTGCGATTACCGGAAGCACCAAAAAGTGTGGCCGCACGTAGCGGATATACCGACTTGCCTGCCACGACTGCCTTATCAACCTCGAGCAGTAGTTGTTCGAGAAACGCAGAAGGCTTCAGCGGACGCAGGAGCAGGCGGTAATGCCCTTCGGGACTCTGGCGCGGTTCACCCCAGGCGATGCTGAACTGGCGACTGAGGTTGCCGAGATCGGTCAGAAAAGCCAGAGGATTGTCGGTACCGGTCTGGTCGCCAGCCGGTATGGGTGATTCGATCACCTGGCGATTTTCCGGCATATAGACCCACACCGTCTTGCCATCGGACACGATCAACTGAGGATCAGGCTGTAGATATTCCCAACGGAACCGGGCGGCTTGAGCTTTGCTGTCGGCGAACCGCACCGTGATCCGACCGCTGGCAGTCTGAACCTGATCCAGTGAGCTGAGATAAGCCTCCTGGGAAAATTTGGCTTGAAAATCGCGAATCCGGTTCTGCGTTGTTGCGGCCTGAAAAGGCTTTTGCAGAGCAGCAACCACGGAATCCAGGCTGGCGGACCCGGCATAGGCGCAGGGAGACATCAGACCTGCCAGCAACACCATAAAGATGCCCGACAGCAGTAATATTTTTCTCATAAAGCTTCTCCTTTGGAGGGTATCAGCGAAGGGCTCGGCAGTAAGGAACAGGGGTCGATCAGAAAAACCACCCTTCCATCGCCTAAAATTGTTGCACCGCTCAAACCCTGAATGCGATTCAGGGGAAAGTCCAGGGGTTTGACAAACACTTCTCTCTGACCGATTACGGCATCGACCACCAAACCGGCATGACCGCCTCGCAGTTCACAGATAATGGTGGATGACCCATTCCCGGAGAAAGGGGAATGACCCAGGTGTCGGGATAAAAACACCACAGGCAACTGGCGATTGCCCAGATCAATTGTATGGCTGTCATCAAAACAGCGCAACTGCTGCCGAGGCACATCCAGGGTTTGCTCGATCCACATGAGGGGCAAGGCTACCGTTTGACCGCCGGCCTCCACCAACAGTACCGGCACGATGGAAACCGTCAGTGGCAGAATAAAGCGGAAGCAGGCTCCCTGTCCCTGGCCCGGGAGAAGTTGCAGTGTCCCGCCTAGCTTATCGATGGTATGACGGACCACATCCATGCCTATACCGCGACCCGAGGTCTCTGTTATACGCCGGGCCGTGCTAAAACCGGGGCGACAGATAAGTTGCAGCAGTTCGGACCCACTTAAATGGGTATTTTCTCCGGCCTCCAGAAAACCGTCCTGCCTGGCCCGTTCGAGCAACCACTCTACATCGAACCCCCGGCCATCATCAATGACATCCAGAGTCACCCGGTCCCGATCGCGCCGCGCGGCAATGGTAATGGTTCCTTGTTCCTCAATACCGTGGTCCACGGCATTACGCACCATGTGCACCAGCGGTTCGGACATAGCCTCCAGTATGGCCCGGTCGAGACGCACTTCGTTACCGACCAGATTCAAGCGGATAGCCTTTCCCGTGTTTCGACACAGGTCCTTGACCAGCCGAGGCAACGATGCGGTGACTGCCTCCAGCGGCACCATGCGGGCATCCAGCACTTGATGGCGCAGATCGGCCAATAATCGGTCAAGCTGCAAACAGCTACCTTCAATCTCCTCCTGATTCCCTTGCTTTAACGACGCCTGCAACCGGTGACGTACCGTGAGCAACTCGCCGGACAAGCCTACGCACCGATCCAACAGGTTGGTGGAAACCCTCACCGTGGGCTGACCGACACCGTGCTGCATGGCCAACCCCGGTTCTGCATCGGCCCGTGAGGTCAACTCCACCGCTACGGAATCGCAAATCCTTTGACATCGCTGCTCAATCTCCTCGATTTCGAAGCGACAGAGCAAATCAACTTCCAATACCGCCGGCAAAGTGCCTTCGGCAATCTTTTCCGGCGCGGGCTCACAGCTTCGCAGGGTGCCAAGCCGCATTAATTCGTTTACCACCAACATCCAAAGGGCAACGTCCCCCCCTGGTATGCTGATCCGCAAAGTGTGAACACGCTCCTTCGGATCGCCAACACCAGCACCCTCCTGAGACTCCGGGTTCCCCGAGGCTATATCAGCAAGCCGTGCCTCGAGCAGTTCCAAGCCCTGGTATAAAGGTTCGACAGCCTCAGCGGGCAGCTTGCCGCTACGCCGCAGGCGATCCAATCCGTCTTCCATGCCATGGGCCACTTTAGCCAGGCCCTTGAACCCCATGCTGGCCGCCATCCCCTTGATGGAATGCAGCGACCGAAACAAACAAAGCAGCGCTTCCTGGTCCTCCGGATGATTGGACATCACCGAAAGCCAACGCTGCATTGTGAGCAGATGCTCCTGCGTTTCGGCCAGGAAGGTATGAAAATATTCCGGCTGATTCACCGAGCGATCCACTCCGATACCCTCTCCGCGGGTAGGCTCCTGGTCGTAGAAAGACGCTGTTCAAGGGTCTGCTGCAAGGCAACGGGATCGATCAAACCGGCCAATCCGCGTACGCTGATAAAAGTCTCGCGCACCCAGGGGTGCATAATCCCACCCGGCATGGCAATGGTCCGGCTGCACAAACCGTGTACGGCATTAACCGCCAAAGCCATGCAGGCCCCCTGCAGAACCACGATATGCTCACCCACTTCGCTTTGCGCACCACGCAACTGGGAAAAATCGAATACCGGTACCACCGCATCGTGGATGTTGATCGCCCCCAACACTAGCGCAGGTGCCAAGGGCACATAATGCAACGGCGGTGCTTTGAGTACTTCACGCACCTCTTTTATATCCAGCCCGAACAACGCTCGGCCCGATGCCAGCAACAGAGCTCGCGCCATCAGTTGTTCCGCTTTAATCCAAGGTGAAAACGACTGACCCGCTCCTGAAGTTCTTCGGCCAGGGCATGAAGGTCCTGGGCGGAAAGAGCCATGCGTTCCATGGCGGCGGATTGTTGTTCGCTGGCCGCGGAAGATTCCTCGCTGGCTGCGGCATTTTCCGATACGACCCGGGCGATCTCATCGATGGTATCGGCCACCTTGCCAACCGCTTCTACCTGTTGCCGGGAGAGGCTGCTGATAGCCTCGGCCCTTTCGCCTGCCACCTTAGCGGTGGATACTATCTCTTCAAAGGTTTTGCCGGTCCGAAGCACCGCAGAACGCCCGGAACTCATCCCCAACACGTTTTCCTTCAAAGCCTCCTGCACATTAGCACTTTCCTCCTGCAAAGCAACGATCATTTCGGTGATCTCCGCCATGGCCCGTTCCGACGAATCGGCCAGCTTGCAGATTTCTTCGGCCACCACGGTAAACCCCCGACCGTGGTCACCGGCCCGTGCCGCTTCGATGGAAGCATTAAGCGCCAGAAGATTGGTTTTTTGCGAAATATTCGTAATAAAATCGGCTACTTTTCCGATTTTCTGCACGCGGGAACTGAAGGACAGCATCTGCTGACCATGTTGCTCCACCCCATCCAGCACTTGACCCAGCTTGGCCATAGCCAAGGTCACCACCTGCCCACCGCGTTCCGCCGTATGCACGGTTTCATCTGCCGCACCTGCGGCCGCTCGAGCCGCCTCGGCAACCTGGTCGACCGACTGGGTCATCTGCCGAAAATGCTCGGTGGCTTTTTCCACCATGGCGGCCTGGGTCTCGGCACCGCGACTGATCATCTCCACTGCACTGGTCACCTCATGGGCCGAGGCCGTGACTTCCTGGGACATGACGGATAGCCCCTGGGCCTCTTCAGCGACCTTGGAAGAGGATGTGCGGATATAGCCGACCAACTCCCGCAGATTGGTCGTCACCCGGTTGAGAGAATCAGCCAGTTCAGCTGTTTCATCGGGGAGCATGTTATTGGGAAGATACACGGTCTGAGACAGGTCGCCATCGCTGATACGCTCCGCAGCGCTTTTGAGTACCAGGATATTGGCGGTAAAAGCTTTGGAAAAAATCCAGCCCAACAGCAGCCCGACCAGTAGGGCACAAGCTGTCGACAGGGTCTGTTCCATATAATGAGGCACCAATGCGGCAGCGGGAACCAGGTAATTCAGCGCCACGATGGAAGCGACCACTATGATGAACCCCATAACGAACTTGTAGGTGATTTCAACTCTCATCGACAGCTCCTTTGAAGGGTGGGCGTGCAAGGGTTATAAACCCGGGGCAAGCCGACAAATTCAGGTTTACCTATAGGGCAACAGCAAAGATCGTTCCACAGCCGGCTGTCAACGGAGACCTGCTTTATAGACGTGACAAACCGCCCTTTGGTTTATAGCTATTTGCCACGATCGCTCATTTTACCATTTCAGCGCCTGAAACCGCGGAAAAATGGTTGAATCCCCGGCAGTCAAGGTTACGCACCTCACCGGCTGCATTGCGCAGGCGCAACCCCTCATCGGAAGGGGTGACCATGCCGATGCGTGTCAAAGGCAGATTTAAACGATCCGACAGGGCTCGCAAAGCGCTCTCGTTACCCAGCGGTGCGGTAAACAGCAATTCGTAATCTTCACCGCCACTTAAAACAAGCTGCATGAGCTGCGGATCGTTGTGCAAGGCCATCTGAAAGGCCTCCGACAAAGGTAACAATGTTTCTTCCAGCAGGGCTCCTACACCGGAAGCCTTGAGAATGTGCCCCAGATCGGCGGTCACGCCGTCGGAAATATCAATCATGGCTGTGGCCAGACCGTCCTTGGCCAGGGCGCACCCCAGCGCAACCCGCGCGGTGGGGTCGTGATGGCGGTCCTCCAGGTAGGGATCGACCGCCAGGCCAGAGGTGAACAGCTGCAAAGCCAAAGCACTGTCACCCAAAGTACCGGAGACATAAATCCCTTGCCCCACCTCGGCTCCGCCACGCAGCAGCTCCCGCCCGGCCGGCACCGCACCTTCCGCAGTCACGCTGATCAGCAGAGGGCCGGGGGAGCGGCATGTATCGCCTCCCACCAGGCAGGCGCCGTACTCGGTGACCGCTTCGAGAAAACCGTCCATGAAAAGCTGCAGTTCCTCGACGGAGAAATCCACGGGTACGCCCAAGCCCAGGTACAGGTGGCGCGGCCGGCCACCCATGGCCGCGATATCGCTGACATTGACCGACACACTTTTGCGCCCCAAACGCCGACTGTCGGTCCAGCCACGCTGGAAATGGACCCCTTCGATGAGCAGGTCCTTGGTGGTCAGCAGGCGTTGCCCCACAGGCAGCTCAAGCACTGCACAGTCGTCACCGATGCCGTGACAAACCCCTTCACCGGATGCGGCAGCGGCGCGAATGGTTTCAATGAATCCGAACTCTCCTAATTCCGCCAGTTTCATGCACCCTCCTGCAGGGCAGCAGCCAGCACATCCTCCACCCGATCGGCAAACACCAGCTGCAGCTTGCGCCGCAGAGAAGGCGGCACATCGGCCAGGTCTTTTTCGTTACGACGCGGCAACACCACGGTTTGCATACCGGCCCGCACTGCCGCCAGCAGCTTTTCCTTAACCCCACCGATAGCCAGCACCTGGCCGCGCAGGGTGATCTCGCCGGTCATGGCAACCTCGCGGTTGACCGGCCGACCCGACAAAATGGATACCAACGCCGTCACCATGGTGACACCGGCACTGGGGCCATCCTTGGGGATAGCGCCGGCCGGGACATGGATATGGATATCGAGGGTCTTATGAAAATCGGGGTCGATGCCCCATTGCCCGGCGTGGGAGCGGGCATAGGTCAAGGCGGCCTGGGCGCTTTCCTTCATGACCGATCCGAGCTGCCCGGTCAGGTGCAGCTGGCCGCTGCCGGGCATGGTGCTGGCCTCGACATGCAAAATCTGCCCGCCGACCTCGGTCCAGGCCAGCCCGGTCACCACACCGATCTCATGCTCGCCAAGCTTTTCATCATCCAGGTAGCGGGGAGGACCCAGATAGGCCGGTACCGTTCCGCCGGTCACCCGCACGGCCCGCAAATCGTCTTCGGCCCGCCGCCGCGCCACCTTGCGGCAGATGCTGCCGAGTTCGCGCTCCAGGTTGCGCAGTCCGGCCTCGGCCGTGTATTCGCTGATCACCTTGAGCAGCGCGGTACGGGAAAACGCCACATCCCCTTCCTGCAAACCGTTCGCCTCAAGCTGACGGGGGATCAGGTAGCGCCTGGCAATCGCCAGTTTCTGTTCGGTACTGTACCCGGCCAGGCGGATAACCTCGAGGCGATCCCTGAGTGCCGAAGGCACGTTGTCAAGGACATTGGCCGTGGCGACGAACATGACCTTGGAAAGGTCGTAGGGCAGGTTGATGTAATGGTCGGAGAAAGCATGGTTCTGCTCCGGATCGAGCAACTCCAGCAATGCGGATGAAGGATCACCGCGAAAGTCGGCGCCTCCGACCTTATCCAGCTCGTCCAGCATGAATACCGGGTTGTTGCTGCCAGCCTGTTTCATCCCCTGAATGATACGCCCGGGCAAAGCGCCGACATAGGTACGCCGGTGGCCGCGAATCTCCGCCTCATCGCGCAACCCCCCCAGCGACACCCGGACAAACTTGCGCCCCAGAGCGCGTGCTATCGATTTGCCCAGACTGGTCTTACCAACCCCCGGAGGACCGACAAAACACAGAATCGGCCCCTTGAGTTTCTTTTTAAGCTTGCACACCGCCAAAAATTCCAGAATGCGGTCCTTAACCTTTTCCAGATCGTAATGATCTTCATCGAGAATGGCCCGGGCCGTGGACAGATCGATGCTATCGCGCGTACTGCGCTGCCAGGGAAGCTCCGCCAGCCACTCCAGGTAGGTGCGCAACATGGCATATTCCGCCGCCTCGATAGGCATGGTATCCAGACGCCTCAGCTGCTTATGCGCCTCCTTGCCGACCTCGGCCGGCAGCCGAGCCTTATCGAGCTGGGCCCGCAACTCCAGCAGATCTTCCGCTTTGGCATCGGCTTCGCCCAATTCGGATTGGATGGCACGCAACTGCTCACGCAGAAAATATTCGCGCTGGGAACGGCTCATCTCTTCACGGGCCTGGTTCTGGATGCGATGCTGCATACTCCCCAGTTCCAACTCCTTGGCCAACAATCTTTTCACATGGTGCAAACGCTCGATGGGATCGCTCACTTCCAGCAGTTGCTGGGCAATAGCGACCTTCAGTCCAAGATTGCTGGCCACCACATCGGCCAGACTGCCGGGATCCTCGATATTTTCCACGGCCATCAGGACATCGTTGGACAAAGTGCGCCCCATACCCTGCAATTCCATTAACTGCTCGCGCACGGCGCGCAGCAACGCTTCGTCCTCCAGCGACAGTTCTTCCAGCGGTAGTTCATCTACCGGTTCGATGCTCACACATAGGCAGGGGCTGGTGGCCAGGTATTCTCCGATCCGTGCCTTGGTAAGTCCCTGCACCAGGACCTTACTGCGACCATCGGGCAATTTAAGCGACCGCATAATCATCCCGACACAACCCACCGTGTAAATATCTTCGGCAGCGGGGTCTTCCTGGCTCATTTCCTTCTGGGACGCCAGCATGATCAGCCGATCGCCCTCAAGAGCTTGCTCCACCGCGGCCAGGGACTGACTGCGGCCGATAAACAGAGGCAGAATCATATGCGGAAAAATCACCGCATCCCGCACAGGCAGCAGGGGTAGACTGTCGGGAAGTTCAAAATCTCGGGCAATTTGGTGCAAGGCTTGCTCCTTGTGATGGCTCTTATTGCGGGGTCGTTCCAACAGCAAAAGCCGCTGTGAACCCGTAATCATCGGTATTTCTGCATCATGTGTAACAACACTGCTTCTGTCAAGAGACTAGTACCCTGTAATGCATAGGATTTCGTAAGATTGTGCAGAGATTTTGCGTGTCAGCAAGACATGATGTTTGCTGCCTAGCCATAGCTAAACAGCGAACATCACAACGCAGCTGGCGCGGGAAATAACCAGCAAGATACGAAAGATTATGTGTTATTGGGTACTAAGGTTAAAAGCAAAACGACTTTCGCCTTCGATCCTGCCGTCCGATGCATAGCGGCGCTCCGCCATACTGACATGGCCATCCCGACCGATCGCCACCAGAGTCGAGCAACGGGTGCCGTAACCGGGAAGCTGCACGAAGATCGCCCCCAGGGCCCGTTCCAGGTCAGGCTCCAGAACGGTTTGGGGTAAACTTTTAGCATTTGGCAAATGCCGGTCGGACAACACCGGCCATAGATGATCAAGCTTGAAGCCAGGCGTTGCCAGTACCGCTTTGAATTGCTCTTTGGCCTGCTCCACCTTGGGCCAGGGGCTATCCAGAAGGTGATTGCTGAGGCCGTAACAACCGGGGGAGAGCAATCGCACGCCGTCATCGCGATTGGAGAGACTGGCCACCCCGGAACAATCCCCGACTAAAAGATTGAAACCGGCGAATCGATGGCCCCATCTGGCAACTCTTGCCATATATCGCTGCGGCGCGTCCGTGCTGCGTAAAAAGCCGCTCACCAGAAGACCCCGGGAGTACCCGGCAGGTGCGGTACCCGCTCCGCGCACATTGGTCAGGGCCGCCCAACGCCCTTGCCGGGTTACCCCCAGCCAGGTGCCGCCACCTTGCAGATCACGCCCTGCGAGAACCTCGGGAGCCTGAGCCCAGAATTCTGCAGCGGCCGTCGGCCGTTGGTAGTACTCATCCCGGTTGGCGGCGAGCACCAGGGGATAATCGGGATGCATGCGATATCCCACCACGATCAGGCACACGGTCAGGAAACTCCATCCAGCGGACGCCGTGCCACGATGCCGGCCAGGCCGCCGCCACGGTGGGCTTGATCCAGCCCCTCTTCGTGGATCAGAACCTGCCAGCCGGCAAACAGTCGCAGTAATTCTCCGGGCTGCAGGGAGAAATCCGGATTGCCCGGCCCGCCGGGAAAATCACCGGCATGACTGAAGGTTCGTACTACCGCTACACCGCCTGGCCGCACCAGACGATGCAATTCGGGCAACAGGGAACGCTGCAGGTAAAAAAACTGTATAACCAGATCAAAAGGGTGCAGCGCCAGACGCGGCTGCTGTTCCAGATCCTGCTGCATCTGCTTGATCTGAAGACCCCGTCGCTGCGCTTCGGCCGCCAATTGCGCCAGAGCCTCCCCGGAAGCATCGACCGCCGTCACCGCATAGCCGCGTTCGGCCAGAAACAACGTGTTACGCCCACGACCACAGGCGAGATCCAAAACGCGGCCGGGCGGCAGCAGCGGTAAAACCTTGATCAGCCAGGGGTCGGGCTGCAGGTCATTGTTTGCTCTCTCATGCCAGATTTTATTCCAATCGTCGGCCATGAAGCGTTTCCCTTTCGGCTCTTTCAGACGAAATCAAAAGCTTGCTGCAAAACGGTCAACCGCGACGGAAAAACTCCCAGATCATGTGGCCTGCCGATAGGGCCAGCACGCTTGCAAATACCGCCGATTGACACTGTTTGAGGCGGGAAAAGCGAATCAGTCGGGAGCCAATCTGTCCGCCGAAAATTACCCCGGGAACGGTACCAAATAGAATCGGTGGATTTTGCGGCCAGTCGCGCCATCCCAGCATGACACTGACAACAATCAGCAGCCAGAAAATAACCGCCGTTGAAAACATGACAAAAATACCCGTCGCCACCGCCTGACTGACCGGCATACGCAAGCGCCTGACCATGTGGGGAATCAGCCAATCGCTGGTCCCCACGCTCAATACCCCGGTAAAGAAAGACGAACCGGTGACCAGCAAACGATTGGGACGGAGTACCTGAACTTCGGCAGCAGAAGCCGGAGATCCCTTGCGCCCTACCAGCATGGCCACCAGCAGATAAAGGACCACGGCGGCAAACAACAGCAGCAGCCAGCGATCATAACGATGGGGAGCTACGAATCCGGCCAGATAGCCGGCCGTCACCCCCAAGACTGCCCAGGGAATACAGCTTAACGCCACGGGCCAGTCTATCATCTTCTCACGCAGATACTTCAGAGAACCGCTGCCTTTGCCGGCCATCTGGTTAAACAGGGAAAAGGACGCCGCCTCGGCCGGATGAAACCCGACCAGGGTGAAAAACGGAAACCATACCACCCCGGCGCCGACCCCGGTAAACATGACCGTGGTGCCGACGGCTATTCCGGCGGCATGGGCGATAAAAAAGCTCCCGAGGGGTAACAGAGCAGATCCCGGCAGTAGCAAAAAAACCACCAAGTAGACCAGGTCCAGCAACAACCAGAAAACCAATCTGTTGCTCGCCCTGCAAAGCAGCGCCCTCATGCCATCCCTCCTCCCCGTCAGAATTATCCAGGGTCATCCCGGAGCAACTCCTACACCTCAGAGTTTGTCGCTCTGCCCAAGCCATGCCATGTAGCGGGCCACGCCCTCTTCCACGGTCAGGAATTGCCCGTCGAAACCGGCACCGCGCAGACGGGTCAAATCCGCCTCAGTGAAACTCTGGTAATGCCCCTTGAGATGCTCGGGAAACGGTACGTAGTGCAGGTCGCCTTCACCGTGGGCCTTCAGCACCGCATGCGCCACATCGTTGAAAGTCTGGCTGCGACCGGTGCCGACGTTGTAAAGGCCCGACACCTGCGGATGGTCGAGGAACCAGAGGTTGACATCGACCACATCCCCGACATAGATAAAATCGCGGCGCTGCTCGCCATCACCATAGCCGTCGCACCCTTCAAACAGTTTGACCTTGCCTTCCTTGAGCAACTGATTGCGCAGATGGAAAGCAACGCTGGCCATGCTGCCCTTATGCTGCTCGCGGGGGCCGTAAACATTGAAGTAACGAAATCCTGCCACCTGGCTGTCGGCCTGCGGCAGCAAGCGCCTCACATACTGATCAAACAATACCTTGGAATAGCCGTAGACATTAAGCGGCCGCTCGAATTGCGGTTCCTCACGAAACACCTGGCCGCCACCGTAGGTCGCCGCGCTGGAGGCATACAGAAACCGGATACGCCGATCCAGACAATAATGCAGAAGGGTTTTGGAATAGGCGTAGTTGGTCTCCATCATGTAACGACCGTCCCACTCGGTGGTGGTCGAACATGCCCCCTGATGGATGATGGCTTCGACCTTGCCGCCAAAGGTGTCGCCAGCCTTGATGCGGTCCAGAAATTCGTGTTTATCCAGATAATCGCACAATTGCGCATCGGCAATATTGGCAAATTTGGTGCCGTCGGTCAGATCGTCGACGACCAGGATATCCTGACGCCCGCGCGCATTAAGGGCTTGAACAATATTACTGCCGATAAAACCGGCCCCGCCGGTGACTATAAGCATAAATAATTTCTCCTTGTTTGTGACTTCGGGTCGGCAAACAACCGACCGGTCTTCTGGTCTTCTAGCATGTGGCTTACAGTGGCGCAAGCACAAAGCGGCCTGCTACCAAGGCTCCTGCAGCGGTTGCTCTCCGTCCTGCAGATCCTTCGTCAGAAACGCGGTCAAGGCCTGCATGACCTCCTCGGTGCGTCCTTTGGCCAGGGGTACATCAGGCAGCGAACGCAAAAAGATACGCCCATAGCCCTTGTTGACCACCCGGCTGTCGAGAATCAGCACGACGCCCCGATCTTCGCGATGTCGGATCAGGCGACCAAACCCCTGCTTGAACTTGATGACGGCTTGCGGCACGGTGTATTGCATGAAAGGATCGCCCCCGGCCGCGGTTATCGCCTCGGCGCGGGCCTCCAGTACCGGTTCCGTGGGGACCTTGAACGGCAAGCGGGTGATAATCACCTGCTCCAGCGCGCGGCCCGGCACATCGACGCCCTCCCAGAAGGAATCGGTGGCGAACAGCACGCTGGTCTCATCCTCGGCAAAAGTTTTCAGCAGTCGATGGCGGTTAGCCTCGCCCTGGCGCAGGCAGCGATAACCGCGCGCCTGCAGCACCGGCGACAACTCGCCATGCACCTGACGCAACAGTCCGTATGCGGTAAACAGGGCAAAGGTGCGGCCATCGGCTGCCACCACGGCGCGCTCCACCAAATCACGAACCATGGCCGGATATCCTGCGCGCCCCGGTTCGGGCACATCGGTCGGCACCACCACCAACGCCTGACTTGTGAAATCGAAGGGCGAGTGGAGGAGCAATTCGCGCACCCGGCCCGCTTCGACCCGGTCAAGGCCCACGCGGCTTTTCAGATATTGAAACGAATCTCCAACCGCCAGCGTGGCACTGGTCAGCACCACGCTGCGAAACCTGTCGTAAAGCCCCTCTTTGAGTTGACCGGCGACCTCCAGCGGAGCCGTGCACAGGCGGGTTATAACACCCCGACCACGACCGATGCGGCCCTCCACCACCTCGAACCAGGCACAGGTGCGGTCGTCGCAGGCAATGAAAAACCTCAGGTCGGTGGCGATACAAGCCAATCTATCGGCAACCCCGCGCAGATCTATCAGGGGCGAAACCAACTTGTCCGCCACTGCCTCCGGCAGCTTTTCGCTGGCCTTAAGCAGCGCTTCCAGATCCCCTGCCAACTTCGCGCTGGCCGCTGCCAGATCCCGGATACGCTCAACAGCCGAGGGCCAGAATTCACCGGCTGTCAGTTCCGGAACAACCCGCCGCCGCAACTCGTCCTGACCGACCCCGGTACCGCAAGCTGCGGCCAGGTCCTGCCCTACTCCTTCGAGGGTCTGCAGGGCCTGATCGTAGAGCGCGTGACTGCCGGCCGACAACGCTTCGATCGCTTCGTAATGGCTCCGATACAGAACATCCTCGGTATCCGGCAGTTCCCGTGCAAGCAGATTGATGTAGCGCGGCAGCAGCCCCTTGTCCGGCTTGCGGGGGTGGCGCAACTTGCCCAGCACCCGGGCAAAGGCATAGCGCGTCACCTGCGAAGCGAAATAATGGGTGGCGACATCCTCGAGATGGTGTGCTTCATCGAGTACGATACGATCGAAGGGTGGCAAAACAGCGGCTGTGCTGTAATTGTCGGTTTGATGGCGCAAGGCCAGGTCCGACAGCAACAGGGCATGGTTGACCACCAGCAGGTCGGCTTGAGCGGCCTGTCGACGGGCCTTGTGGAAAAAACAGGCCCCGTAATGATTGCACCGTACCCGCGCACACTGGTCAGCCTCGCAGCGCACCTCTTCCCACACCTCAAGGCGAGGCAAAAAAGTCAACTCCTCGCGCGACCCTTCATGGGTGGCCGCCGCCCACTCCAGAACCGCGCCAAGTTCGGTACTTAGTTCATCGTCGAACAGCCCTGGCTCCAGGCGTGCGGTCTCCGCCCTTCGTCGGCACAGATAGTTGTTGCGCCCCTTGACCAGCACCGCGCGAAATTCGAGACCCGCAACCCGCTGCAAAAACGGCAGATCTTTACGGATCAGCTGTTCCTGCAGGTTGATGGTGTTGGTCGATACCACCACCCGCTCCTCGTTGGCCAAAGCCCAGAGCAGCGCCGGCACAAGGTAGGCCAGACTCTTGCCGGTGCCGGTCCCGGCTTCGATGACCGCCAACTGGCTGCGATTAAACGCCTCGCCGACGGCAAACGCCATGCGCAGCTGCTCGGGGCGCTCTTCGTAGCCGGGCAGGGTTTTAGCCACCACCCCAAGGGGCCCCAGCAGGGCGTCAATTTTTTCCGGTGGCAGGTGTTGAGACTGACGGGGAGCAAAAGGTTCCACCACTTTATAAACATGTTCCACAGGGTTATCCACAATCAAAAAACCAACCCCCTGAGACCCAAGTCGCGAAGCTATCTCAAGATCCGCCATCGATGGTTCCAGACAAGCTGAGGGGTGATTGTGGAGAACAACCTCTCCATAACGACAGTCCTGCACAATGGCCGGCACCGCACTATCATTACCCCGTGCCAACACCCGTACCTGGTTAACCCGCAGGTCACTGTCTGTGCGCCCGAGAAAAAAGACCTCCCGCCCACCAGCCTCAATTATGGCTTGGCGCATGCTTTCTATAACGGGCGTTGTGAAGGTCTTTTCCATGCCATACTCCCAGGAATCTGTCGAGCTTTCCGGTTTGAAACGAAGGGTTGTACATCGCAGAACTGCTTTGGCTCCGGTGAAAAACACATCAGCGTAAAAACGTGCCAAAAGCATTCCTATGAACAAACATGTCATTATAGGGAAGCACGTCTTAAAAGGAAAGGCTGACAAGGGGGGATGAGGGGGCAAAAAGGGGTGGAGATTGACAGATCGCACCGAAATGCTACATTGCTTAGACAACTTGCCGCGGCGTACGCTGCATGGCGTCACCGCTGACTTGGTTCCTGTCCAGACTTTCCAATTGAACACCAACGTAGGAGGATGACCATGCTTCGAGGCTTGTGCGCGACAGATAACGATACTGGCAGCCTGATTTTGCGGGTAATTTTGGGCGGGGTATTTTTACCCCATGGCGCACAAAAAGCCCTTGGCTGGTTCGGGGGCCATGGCCTGGCACCGACCGTGGACTTTTTTAACCAGGCTTTTGGCGTGCCTGCGCCGCTGGCCTATCTGGTCGTCGCGGCCGAGTTTCTTGGAGCCATCGCTCTGATTCTCGGCCTGCTGACACGGTTTGCAGCCTTAGGCATATTTGCCGTCATGGCGGGCGCCATCTATCTGGTACATTGGCAGAACGGATTTTTCATGAACTGGGCAGGAAACCAGGCCGGCGAAGGCATCGAATACCATCTGCTGGTCATGGGTATCGCCCTGGCGCTGATTGTACGGGGTGGCGGACGCGCCTCACTTGACCGGTTATTGAGTCGCTGATCTATAGAAGTTCCCATAAAAAAGCCCCGCATGCCTGTGAAGGCTGTGGGGCTTTTTTATACACAATGGCCGGCTTGACTTGCCCCGCCTGCCCCCTTAAGATCGGGAATCAGTACCCATCGCTTTTGCCACAGGTATCCTCAGAGGACCGCTCTATGTACAGCAAACAAGTCATGGACCACTTCACCCGGCCACGCAATGTCGGTTATATTGAAAACCCCAGCGTGGCGATTCAATATGGCGACCCGGCCTGCGGCGACTGTCTGTTGGTGTTTTTGAAGATCGAACAAGGCATTATCCGGGACATGAAATACAAGGTCATGGGCTGCGCCGCGGCCATCGCCACCGCGTCCATCACCAGTGAAATGACTATCGGTCGCACCTTTGAGCAGGCCATGGAGTTGACTGAAAAACAGGTAGCTGAGGCTCTGGGCGGGCTTCCGCCGCAAAAAATGCACTGCTCCAACTTGGCGGTGGGCGCTCTTAAGGCGGCCCTGCGGGTCTATCTGGCCGGAGAGCGGCCTCCCGATGCCATCATCAGTGGAGGAGGGCACGACGCAAACCATCCGCCAGAGAATACCCCTTCAGACTGAAAAAGGTTCGCCAGGGATGAGGATCACAGACATTGCCGGCCAGCAGCATCTGCAGCTGATCGACGGTCAGGGGGCAACCCGGCACCGCTTGCAGGCTTGCAAGCAGCGGTTTCACCAGCCAGATCGGCTGGTGAACCTTGACGACCTTACGACGGTGCAGTATTTCGCCGATAAGATCAAGCAGTTCATCATAAGTCACGAGTTGCTCGCCACAGCAATGAAAGGTTACACCAATGGCCCCGGGACGCCCAAGACAGGCGACGATACTGGCTGCAACCTCCTCCACGGCTACCGGCGCGAGGCGATAACGCCCGTCGCCAAACACCGGCACCACCGGCAGGACGCGCACCATGCCGGCCAGTAAGGTGCAGAAATTATCTTCGACACCGTACATCACCGAGGGCCGGAAGATAGTCCACTCCAGCGACGATTTTTTAACAAGCCCTTCAGCCTGCCCCTTGCTGCGATAATAGGCGGTACGGCCGTCGATACAGGCACCGTTGCTGCTCATCAGCACAAAACGTTTGACCTTTTGAGCTTGTGCCGCGGCAACCATGTGCGCCGTAGCCTGACGATGCAGACGGTCAAAGGTAACCCCCTGCCGTGGATACTCGCGAATTATCCCGACCAGATGTAGGACAGCATCGCATCCAGCCAGGACCCCCCGCAGGGTCTCCGGCTGAGTCACATCCCCGAAACGCACCTCGCTCACACCCGCCAGCAGTTTCCCCTCGGAGCCGGACCGCACCAGACACACAGGTTTATGCCCGGCAGCCAGTAACTGCCGAGTGACCTCACGGCCGACAAATCCGGTTGCTCCTGTGACGAATACCTGCATGGAACCTCCGCAGTTAGCCCTTGACCACCGCCAACGGCCGCAAGCGTGCGACGATACGACCGATTCCGGCCTGCTGCACCACCTGCACCACCTCTGTGACATCCTTATAGGCCTCGGAGATTTCCTCGGCCACGGTTCCACGCTCGGCGGCCCGCAACACAATGCCACGTGCGGCGAGTTCGTCTTCGATATTGCGGCCCCGGGCCACTTTTTTGGCCGCATGGCGCGACAGTACGCGGCCCGCACCGTGGCAGGTGGAACCGAAGGTCTGTTCATATCCGCCGGCGGTCCCAACCAGCACATAGGAATAGCGCCCCATATCGCCGGGGATCAGCACCGGTTGACCGATGGCGCGATAACACGCCGGGACCTCTGGATGTCCGGGAGGAAAGGCGCGCGTGGCGCCCTTGCGATGCACGCACAACCGGCGCCGTACCCCTTCCACCACATGGTTTTCCCACTTGGCGATATTGTGGCAGACATCATAAATGAGCGACAGACGCAACGCCTCGGCGCTTTTCCCCAACACCTGCTCGAACGATTCGCGCACCCAGGCGGTTATCAGTTGTCGGTTGGCAAACGCAAAATTGGCCGCGCAGGCCATGGCGGCAAGATACTGACGGCCCTCCGGGCTGCCAAGCGGCGCGCAGCACAACTGCCGGTCGGGCAGCTTGATACCGTACTTGGCCGCCGCCCGCAGCATGATTCGCAAATAGTCATCGCACACCTGGTAACCAAGGCCGCGGCTGCCGGTATGGATGGTCACCGTCACCTGCCCCGGGAACAATCCCAACACCTGCGCCAGCTCCGGATCCCGGACCTCCTCCACCATTTGCACTTCCAGAAAGTGGTTGCCTGAGCCGAGGGTCCCGAGCTGGTCGCGCCCCCGTTCCATAGCGCGATCTGAAAGCAGTTCCGGATCGGCGCCTTCGATGCGCCCCCCAGCTTCGATATGCTCCAGATCCTGCTCGCTGCCCATGCCGCGACTCACCACCCAGCGAGCCCCCTGCTGCAGGACCTTGCGCTCTTCAGCGACACTCAATTTAAGATCGCGGCGATGGGAACCAACCCCGGAGGGCACGTTGCGAAACAGGGTGTCGGCCAAATGCTGCAGATGCGGACGAACCTGTTGCACCTCAAGATCGGAGCGCAGCAGCCGCACTCCGCAGTTGATATCGTAGCCGACCCCCCCGGGTGACACGACCCCCTCGTCGGCATCGAAGGCCGCCACCCCGCCGATGGGAAAGCCATAACCCCAATGAATGTCCGGCATGGCCAAGGAAGGTCCGACAATGCCGGGCAAGGTCGCCACATTGCGCACCTGTTCCAGTGCCTGCTCTTTCAGCAATGCCGCCATCATGGCGCGGCTGGCGAAAACCAGGCCTTCGGTACGCATGTCCCCTTCGCGGGGGATGCGCCAGCGGCATTGATCGATCTGTTGCACCTTGACGGTCATAACGTCTACCTTCCCTGGTCGCATGGCCCTATAGTGGACTAAAGATCGAGATAAACCCGCGCCCGCCAAAGACCTTGTCGACAGCTGACCATAAGATGGTGATAAGTTGCGGCTTTGACTTCCCTCTGGGGTTGGCCGGTCAGCGGCACCACCAACAATTTTGCCTCCAGATGATCGGACTGCATACCGACCAGCTCGATATTCTGCAACCACAGGCCTTTTGCCTGAATAAGATAAAGCAACTCGTTAAGCCAGACGACCAGCAACTCCTCAACATCGCCTGCGGAAACCTGAAGCCTTATATCGCGAACCGGCCCTATACTTTCAGCGCTGCCCGCCAGCACTGCCAACAACCCTTTGGCCGCCTGCACGAACAGCTCTTCACAGCTTGCGGCCTGGGCTTCTATACCCATATCGGCAGTATGTTCCAAAAGCCGAAAGGCGGCAACGCCGCCTTCCTTTTTAACCGGCCCGGAAATCCCGGCAGGCCATTGCCGGGCATTATGGTCCGCAGTCATGGTGTCACCCCTCACGCTGCCAAGTGACGCGGCACCTGGAATGGTCATCCGTCCATACCACTTTGAGTTCCCCTTGATGGGACTTATGGAGGGCGCGACCGAGATGCTCGGCAAGTTTTTCCTCGGTTGTTTCAATCAACAGGTCGTCGCCGTCACGCTCCATTCGCATAATGCGTTCCAGCGGGTTTTTGGCCACAGCCTTACTCTCTTCGTTACGCAAAATATTGCGAATTTCCTCCTCGTGCGCCCACAGGTAGGCGCCGCGCAAAGTCACGTAACCTTCCGCATAATTATCCTCGATCTTGCGGCAGGCCGGGCACAGCTGCCGGGCAACCCCTTTGTCCAGCGAAAGCTGCTCAAACGCATCCACATCCAAACTCCACCGTTTGTGGCGATAGATAGCCTTGCAGCCGGTGCAAATCGTTGGTTCCGTCAACCCCTGAGCCTGGATATAGGGATCAGAACTGGTTTCACAGCGTCCACGTTTGTCACTGATGCCGAACTTTCCGCTTTCTTTTTGCATACTTGAACCCCTTTCCCGAGGAAGTTTTAGGGTCTTTCTACTATTGATTATAGCATCAGGAATGGTATTTGGGGGAATCGGAGGCGACGGAATGGTTTGCAGGAGTAAATTGTAAAAAATAGATGAGGTATTTATGAAAACAGCGAATTGTCAGCCGAGAAATTTGTAGACATGATCATAAAGGCGCACATATCACCATGACAGGGTACGGGACACCGTAGTCCACAACAGGTTGGCAACGACCACGGAAAGCCCCGCAATCAGGGCCAACGGCGGGGCTTTAAGCGGCCCTATAAGCACAAAGATAACTCCGGCCAAACATAGTAATCTGACCAGTGTCCCCCCTTGAAAGGCCAACCACGATTTCTGACGGGGAGACAAAAGGAGTCGCTTGAGGGACCGATACAGCGCGTGGAAACTGGCGATGACCACCAGTCCGCCGCCAATCACTCCCACCGTAACCGGAAGTGATTTCCATAGCAGGCTGACCAAAACCATCAAACCCAGAATCAACCAGTTGCGCCGGATCATGTCCCTTATCAGCTGGTCATCCCCTGTCGTCATGCTCTTCCTCCCCCTGGCGGCGCAATTCGCGGCGGGTAAGGATAAAAATATTGCGAAAACCAGCAGCAATCCCAAAGCCGAGAAACAGCAACGTCAGCCAAGGGGAAGTACCCAGCCAACGATCGAGGTAATAGCCCATAAACAGGCCAATAAAGGTTGACGCCACCAGAGAAATGCCGACTCCGGAAAGAAACCCGATAGACCTGATCAGCTGTTGTTTGTTTTCAGACATATTTATCAAAATCCAAGAGACAAGGAACTTCGCCAGAGAATATCGTCAATTCACCCCATAAACAAACGAATGAAGTGGGCAAAAATCCCCTGGTCGACATCGGCCACTTCCTGCTCTTTCATAATCTTCAGGGCTTCAAAAGTCGTGCGCCGTTGGTGATAAGGACGTTCGGCGGTTAGCGCTTCATAAATATCGGCAATACGACAAATTCGCGCATAAGGATGGATATCCGATCCCAGTTTACCGTGTGGATAGCCTGTACCATTGTCCCGCTCATGGTGCTGTAAGGTAATGGTACGCGCTTCATCGGTAATGATCCCGTTTTCACCGAGGATGTTATAACCTTCCTCGACATGGCAATTGACCACCAGGCGCTCTTCCGGGGTCAATCGTCCCGGCTTGTTCAGAATTTCAATGGGGATGCGACATTTGCCCAGATCGTGCAGAAAAAACCCGGTGCCAAGGTTATGCATATCGTGGGAGCTATCCTGGCCGAAAAATAATCGCGCCAGAGCTACGCCGAAAATACCGACATTGGTGGAATGAACATAGGTGGCATGATCAAAAGCCGTCAATCGTACCAGGTATTTGGTAGCCTCTTCATTGTTTACGATGAGATCGACCGTCGGCACAATAACATCGCAGGCCTGCTTGATAAAGGGACCGCGGGGGTCATCGAAAGCCCGTCGCATGACATCACGACAGACCGCCTGCACGGCTTTGGCTTTGACTGAAGCCTCAACATTCGGATTTTGAACCAGATCGTCCAGCCTGGAGCGCAACATCTGACTGTAAAAAGCTGCATCTTCGACGCGTACATACAGGTTTTCGGTCCCATAAAACTGCAGACGATCAATGGCTGGACGGCCCAAAATACCATGTTGAGCAACAAACAGAACGTACTGACCACTCCGGTTACAACGAAATAAATCGCACGGAGCTTTTTGGATAAAATGAAGGGAGTCGGTACTTACGGAAAATAACTCCTCGCCGCTGATATTTTCGGCCGGGTCCATACTCGCCCCTGTAATAGATTTATTCCAAAAGCCTACACAGTTAAATCCCCAGAGGGAGATCAGGACTGCAAATATGCTGTAATACTATCGGCGATCTTTTGAAAAATGCAGGTGAATTCTTTTTCGTCGCGCTCCAACAATGTAATCCGGAAACCCTGTTCCTTTGTACAGAAGGATGACAACGGAACCACACATATACCAGTCGAAGCAAGTAGATAGTACACGAAACGCTTATCCAGAGATACCCCGGGTTGATTGACCATACCTTCAACCAACGTTCGAACCTTGGCATTATCAATGGGGAGCGTCTGTTGATGCGTAAGCATCTCGGACTTGATCACGACACTCATATAAAAAGCACCGTTGGTGCGATTAACCTTGATGCCGGGGACTTCTTTCAGAACCTCGTAAGCGATATTGGAATTGTTTTCATAGCGTGCACGTCTCTGATCAAGATACGCCGGATATTCCGGGTGTTCAAGGATACGGGGTATCGCTTTCTGCGGCAAAGTGGTGGAACAAACCTCGACCATCTTGGCGTTCAGGATACTCTGCACATACCGTTTGAAAACGGGATCACGGTCGGCATTGTAGACTTCGATCCAGCCACAGCGCGCCCCGGGCCAAGGAACTTCCTTGCTTATGCCGCGCAAGGCCATCCCCGGCAGATCGCCGATGAGATCCGATAACGGCTTGGTCGACTGGCCGTTATAGACAATATTCAGGTAAACCTCGTCACAGATCACAAACAGATCGTATTCGCGGGCGATGGCGATCATTTCCCGCAGAATCCGCTCTGGATAGACCGATCCCGTCGGGTTGTCGGGATTAATAATCAGTATGCCGGAAATAGCCGGATTGTATTTTACCGACAGCCGCAAATCATCCAGATCCGGGTACCAGTTATTGTCGGGATCAAGGCGGTAGGAAATCGGCCGCTGCCCGGCATGAGCCGCTTCCGCCGATGAATGGGTGGAATAGGTCGGCGAAGGGCCAATAACCCGCGCTTCGCGTCGCAAAAATCCATAAACCTTCTGAATAGCGTCTCCAAGTCCGTTGAAAAAAAGAATATCTTCTGCGGTAATCTGCGCCTTACCCCGTTTATTGGTCCGTTCCGCCAGAAATTGGCGCGTCTCCAAGACACCCTTGGTCGGACAATAGCCGTAGGTACAATCCTCCATGACCAATTCGGCAACCAGTTTTTTCATCCAGTTGGGAATTTTTTCTCCCTTCGCCACCGGATCACCGATATTTTCCATGTTTGTCTTGATACCCATACGCTGAAGAGTTTCGGCTATCTCCACGATCGCCCGAATCTCATAGGTCAACTCACCTGCGCCTATATGTACGATATCGTTTCTCATGTATTACCTTAATCCCCTTCGCCATACCTCGGTTGACTTGAAAGAAATAAAATCAAATAAAAAAAGCCATGAGCTTACTAAGCCCATGACCTTACTGCACGGTGTCCCTTACTTAATGGGAGTTCAGACAGCAAGACAACGAGCTTCCCTGCGGTTTTTGGCCGCGGTGCCCATCGCTCGTGCCGCCCCTGCCGGAACCGGCAGTGTATCCCTGTGATAAGTCATTGCTTTGCCTCCCATTACTGTTTCGTTGGTTAGCACAGCTAACGATTAAAGTCAATCCCCTGGCGGTGCAAAGCAGTTGGTTTAATTTTGTGTTTCGTGGTATAAAGAGCCCTTATTTCTCAAGGAGATAACGACTTATATGAATGTAAAACGATGGTTAAAAATAGCCCTATTGACTTGTTTTGGAACCTTTCTTGCGGCAATCCTGTCCCTTATTGCAGGTTACATGGTGGTCTCTGCCTCTTTGCCCAAGGTCGATACGCTGGCCGATTATCGTCCCCCCATCGTAACCACCATCTATGGCGACGACGGAAAAGTTATCAGTGAATTTGCACAAGAACGTCGCATTCTGGTACCTATGGGACAAATTCCCCGGCAACTGGTGCAAGCCTTTGTTTCCGCAGAGGATTCCAAGTTTTTCCAGCATAAGGGCATCGACCTCATCTCTATTTTGCGGGCCGCCGGCAAGAATATTTTGGCCGGAGGGATTCGCCAAGGGGGCAGCACTATAACCCAGCAGGTCGCCAAAAGTCTGCTTCTGACCCCCGAAAGGAAATTTTCCCGAAAATTCAAGGAAGCTATCCTGGCATGGCGCATGGAACAAAAACTTTCCAAGGAAGATATCCTGTTCCTGTACCTTAACCAGATTTATCTCGGTCACGGCGCCTACGGCGTACAAGCTGCCGCCGAAAACTATTTCGGCAAAAACGTTCAGAATCTAACTCTTGAGGAATGCGCCATGCTGGCTGGCCTTCCCCAGGCCCCCAGTCGTTATTCACCGTTTCGTAACTATGACAAGGCCAAGAAACGCCAGATCTACGTTCTCAGCCGCATGGTGGAGGACGGCTATATCAGCCAGAAACAGGCGGATGAAGCGTCTTCCAATAATATAGCCATTCAACCGCGCAACGACCGACAGATACCCGGTGCCGCCTATTTCACCGAACAGGTGCGTCGCTATCTGGAGGAACAGTACGGCTCGGAAGTCATCAATACCGGTGGTCTGAAAGTCTACACAACCATGAATGTGGACATGCAGCAGGCAGCACAACTGTCGGTGCAGGCTAACCTGATTCAACATGATATACGCCGTGGCTACCGAGGTCCCCTGCGCATCGTTGGCGTAAAGGAACAGGCTGCCTTTTTGTCCAGCCAGGAAGCACAATATTCCAACCCGCCGGCCAAAAACTCTATCGTCGAAGGGGTCCTGGTCGGAGTCAAAGATCATAACGCCCTGGTACGTATCGGCCGCTTTAACGGCAGCGTCCCCCTTAACAAGGGGGGGCTTGCCAACAACCTGCGCGTGGTTCCGCGCGGCCAACCGGTAAAACGCAGTAAAGACAGGGCACTCTCCTTGCCTGTCGGTTCGGTGGTGCAAGTCACTGTGGAGAACAATTCCCCTCAAAACATGACCTTATCGCTATACCAGGAACCAATCGCGCAGGGTGCCTTCATCGTCCTGAATCCCCATTCCGGCGAAGTCAAGGCTCTGGTTGGCGGTTACGATTTCACTCAGAGCCAATTCAATCGCGCGATCCAGGCGCATCGTCTGCCGGGATCGGCTTTCAAACCGCTTATCTACGCAGCCGCCCTGGATAAAGGTTACACCCCCGCAAGCATCATGCTTGACACACCGGTGATATACCGATCTCAGGGTGAAGACGGTGCCGAAACCGAATGGAAGCCGAAAAACTATGACGAGAGTTTCACTGGCGTAACAACCCTGCGTCAAGCCTTGGCCCACTCCTACAACGTGGTCACCGTAAAAATGCTGCAGGACATAGGGGTCGGGTACGCTATCAGTTATGCCAAAAAACTTGGCATAGAATCACCCTTGAACCGCGACCTTACACTGGCGCTGGGCTCTTCAGCTGTCTCGCCGATGGAATTGGCCAGAGCCTATTGCGTATTTGCCAACGGTGGAGTTCTACTGAAACCCGTTTACATTACGCGTGTGGTCGACCGGCATGGAAAGATTCTCGAATCGACGGATCCTGCTGATTTTCCCTCCGGCCCAGGAATGGACCAGAAGTTGATACAACAATCTCCGCAACGGGTCATCTCGCCCGAAACCGCCTACCTGGTCACCAACCTGCTCGAAAGTGTGGTTACGGACGGCACCGGTTACAGAGCCAAGTCTCTTCAACGAGCCGTGGCCTGCAAGACAGGTACGACCAACGACCAGAAGGATGCCTGGTTTGTTGGTTATAGCCCGCGACTGTTGGCAGTTTCGTGGGTGGGGTACGATCAGGAACGCTCCCTCGGTCCACTGGAAACCGGTTCCAAGGCCGCGGCTCCCGCTTGGGTTGATTTTATGCAGAAGGTTCTCAAAAACCAGCCGAACGAGGAGTTTCCCGTACCCGACGGCATCGAATTCCGCCCTATCGATCCGGCTACCGGGCTTTTGGTCCCGGAAGACAGTCCCAACGTAACCATCGAAGCTTTTGCACCGGGAACCGCACCGACCCAATACGCCCTGGAGAATAAGGAACCTCGCGCCTTGGATTTTTTTGAAATGGATATGGAAGAGGTAAACTGATCCGCTTCAGAGGGCCTTGTTTACACCTATGCGCGGGCAAAGAGTTTGTACGGGACAAGAGGAGCACAAAGGCCGCTGCGCCTTGCACAGATTTCGTCCGTGATGGATGAGAAGATGGCTGGTCTGAGTCCAACAGGATTGCGGCAGGGTGTGGCACAGGTCTTGTTCGATGCGTTCCGGATCTTGCTCCTTACTCCAGCCAAGACGCCTGACTAGACGTTTGACATGGGTATCGACAGCCAATCCGGGGATGCCAAAAGCGTTTCCCAATACGACATTAGCAGTTTTTCTCCCGACACCGGGTAAGGCAACCAGGTCTTCAATGACCTGAGGAACCTTTCCCTCGTGACAAGCGACAATGGCCGCCGCACACCCGATAAGGTTTTTAGCTTTATTCCTAAAAAATCCGGTGCTGCGAATTAAATTTTCAATCTCTTCAAGGCTTGCCCCGGCCAAACTATACGGATCTGGAAATTGCTCAAACAATCCGCGTGTCACAATATTTACCTGACGATCCGTGCATTGGGCTGACAAAATGGTTGCCGCAAGCAATTGCCACGGGGTTTGATAATCTAACGCACAACACGCATCAGGATAAATTTTCTCCAGTATTTGCAATACGTTCAGAATTTCGGACAACTTCTTTTTTCTAATCATGTGATATTACCTAACTTACATCAATTCAACCTGAACGGGCCGTTCGACATGCATTGTCGAACGGCCCGTATGTCTTTACACCCGCCCCTTTTAAAAAGGTTATCAACTTCATCAACAGAATTATCCACAACACGAGGTCATCCCGGAGCAATTTCCATGCGCCTGTGCTTGACCTCTTTGACCTGTGAATAGTTACGCGGATCAGCAACCCTGACCGTCAAAAGGAGAGGCAGATGGCTGGACGCACGCCTGGCCAATGTTGATCTGTATATGCGAGCATCCATGACTCTAAGCTGTCCGCCAAGGTAAATTCTATCGCGACCTGAAAGGGGCAGCCAGGCTGGAAAAGTTCCCGACCAGAAGGGACGTCTTGCCAAGCGCAAGGGATTCAATAACAAACGCTGGCTTAAAGGCCAGAAGCTATCGCCAAAATCACCGAGCAAAAGTACCGGACACACAGAGGAATACATCCGGATACCTTCATTTTCGTCGAGTAATCGCGCAATCTGGCACCGGCGGTATTTAATTTTTTCGTGTAGCCGCACATTGAAAAGATGGAGTGACCGACCGGCGATATTAACATCGGCACACAAGCAACGTCCATCTTGAATATCAATATGGCGCACTGCACGTAACGGGTAATATGAGAGGAAAGCATTGCCATCGGGCACGGTTGGCCCGTAATATTTCATGGCCAGGCGCTCTCCCAGCCAGGCAGCCTGATCGCCATCCAGAAGGCCGCCTACCTCCTGCAAAGCCACGATATCAGGACCTGCTCGGCTTATAATCTCCAAGACGCGGGCAGGATCTATGTGACCATCCGTTCCCTGGCAACGATGTATGTTGTAGGTCATGATCCGGATGGTGTACATACTACCCTCAAATACTCTCTAATCTTTCAATTAAGTCAATTCTGCCTTCAGCGAGCGTTGCATGAGATCGGCAACCGCGTCGCGAGGATCTTTGTTTTCGAACAAAATCAGATACATTTGCTCGATAATCGGAGTTTCCACCCCAAGACGCTGAGCAAGCTGATAAGCCGATAGGGTCGTTTTGACCCCTTCCGCGACCATTTTCATACCGGACAAAATATCTTCCAGCTTACGGCCGCGACCGATTTCAAGCCCTACGCTGCGGTTGCGGGAAAGATCGCCCGTACAGGTCAGCACCAGGTCTCCCATCCCCGACAACCCCATAAACGTACGTTCCTCGGCACCCTTGGCCAAGCCGATCCTGGTCATTTCCACCAGGCCACGGGTAATCAGCGCTGCGCGAGCGTTGTAGCCAAAACCAAGACCATCGGAAACACCGGCAGCAAGGGCAATAACATTTTTCAGCGCCCCCCCCAGTTCCACACCGATAATATCGCTGCTGCGATAAACCCGGAAATAGTGGTTACTGAACGTTTTTTGGACCACATGGGCTATTTCTTCATCTTCGGCGGCCACGGTGAGCGCCGTGGGTATTTCCGCTGCCACTTCCCGCGCAAAGGTTGGTCCGGATAAAAAAGCCAAACTCTTGCAGCGTTTTTGCGGTAAAACTTCGCTTAGAACCTCGGACATGGCCATGAGCGTATCGTTTTCGATCCCTTTGGCTGCTGACACCAATACCGTATTTTCAGCCATATACGGTTCGGCTTGTCGCACAACCGCACGCATGACCTGAGACGGAGCGACGAGTACCAGCATTTCTTTGCCGGAGGCGACCTCACTCAGTTCGGAAGTAAAGGCAAGTTTATCATCCAGGGTGAAATCTGGGAGATAAAGATCGTTTTTGTGGTGTTGACGCATACGCTCCACCAGGTCCTGTTCGTAGGCCCAGAGGGTGACCGCATGGCCGTTTTTAGCCAACAGGTCAGCCAGTGTGGTACCCCAACTGCCCGCTCCAATAACACCGATATTCATACACGCCTCCTGTCAGATGGCACGGTTTTTTTTCTTTATTCGTTGCATGATTTGAGCAATGCGCTGTTCCAGAATAGACTCTTTTGCATACCGTCCTTCCAGCTCTTTGAGTACCTGAAGCGCTTTGCTTAATTCTCCGCGTTCTTCATGAATTTGCGCCAGAACAAACGATCCCTCCAGCGCAAAGGCGTTCTCCGGATAATCGCGACATAGCTTTTGAAGCACATGCATGGCATCGCTAAGGTTTCCTTCAAGGAAAAAAACGGAACCTATGCGATAAAGTGCCTCCGCAAAAAGCTTGGTATCCGGGTAATCATTGAGCAAACTTTCAAATTCTATACGCGTTTGCTCAAAATTATTCATGCGGAAATAGGTGTCCGCAATTTCGTACTGGGTACGTTCACTATCAGGAGACTTGCTGTCCAGAATTTTTTGGTAGGCTACCAGTGCCCTGCCATAATCCTGAAGACGATACTTGTATATCTCAGCTATTCTTTGCCGCGCAGCCTGTCCCCAGGAAGTATCCGGATAATCGCGATCAACCAGCAAAAAGGACAGTAAAGCCTCTTGGTCCTTCTGCAGATTCAATAGTAAAACTTCTCCGGCAAGCATTAACGCCTGAGGGGCATCATCTGTGTCGGGATAGTGCTCATGGAGGCTACGCAGCAAGCTTACAGCCCTCCGATAAGACCCTTTATCAATAAGCTTTTCTGCACGCCTGAACAGCTTTTGGTGCGTTTCGGCCTGACGTACATGGTGGATATACAGTCCGAACACCAACGGAATCAGCAGAATACCAGATATCACCCAGAATCGGAATTTATTAGAAGTCTTCCGGGATCTCTTCCGTTCCTCCTTCAACAGCTGTTTCTTCAACCTCTTCAGTTCCATTTTCCTCATCTTTTTCAGCAAGTTTGGCCACAGCCACAATGCGCTCACCAGGCTCGAGAACCATCAGCCTCACACCTTGCGTATTGCGCCCGATAATGGACAGATCGGCCACCCGCGTGCGCAATACCTTGCCACCGTCGGTAATGAACATCAGATCAAAGTCTTCGTTGATGAGCTTAATGTCAACAACCTGCCCGTTGCGCTCGGAGGTTTTGATGGTAATTATCCCCTTGCCGCCACGCCCCTGCTGACGATACTCATCCAGATTGGTGCGCTTGCCGAAGCCTTTTTCCGTCACCGTCACCAATGTAGCGGCCGTGGTGTCGGAAACAACCTCCATTCCTATTACGCGATCATCCCCTTCGAGCTGCATTCCCCGCACACCACGAGAGGTGCGCCCCATAGCACGGACTTCCTTTTCAGGAAAACGAATAGCCTTACCAGTTTTGCTGGCCAACAGGACATCCATGTCGCCATCAGACAATCGTGTCGAAACCAGACGATCACCTTCATCAACGGTGAGAGCTATTATGCCACCGGCCCGGGGATTTGCATACGCCATCAGATCGGTCTTTTTGACGATGCCGTTTTGCGTGGCAAAAATGATATACCTATCTTCGATAAATTCCTTGACCGGGAGGATGCTGGTGACATTTTCGCCACTGCTCAATTGCAGGAGATTGACAATTGCCTTACCGCGAGAAGCCCTTCCCCCCTGCGGAATTTCATGGACCTTAAGCCAATAGACCTTGCCCGCGTCGGTAAACACGAGCACGAAAGAATGTGTCGAAGCAATAAATAACTGCTCGACAAAATCCTCTTCCTTAGGTCGCATGCCAGTCACACCTTTGCCACCTCGACGCTGGGAACGATACAGGGAAACTGCATTGCGCTTGATATAACCGGAGTGGGATACGGTCACCACCATATCCTCATCTACGATCAAATCCTCCAGGGACAAATCTCCCCTGCGATCGACTATTTCGGTTCGCCGTGGATCTGCAAATTTTTCTTTAATTTCAAGTAGTTCTATTTTAATAATGTTTAAAATTTCAACATCACTGGCCAGGATTTCCTTGAGGCGTTGAATCTGCGCCAGAACATCCCTGTATTCGGCCAAGATTTTTTCCCGCTCCATCCCTGTCAAACGGTGCAGGCGCATATCCAGAATAGCCTGGGACTGAATCTCCGATAAGGCAAAACGCTCCATGAGACGTTCTTTTGCCTCTCGGGGACTACTCGATTGTTTTATGATGGAGATAACTTCATCGAGGTTTTCCAGGGCTATCTTGAACCCCTCGAGAATATGGGCTTTTTCCTCGGCCTTACGCAACTCGAAAATACAGCGACGGGTTACAATTTCCTTGCGGTGATCTATAAAGTGTTCCAGCACCTCCCGCAGGCTCAATACGCGAGGTTGACCATTAACAATGGCCAACATAATGATGCCGAAAGACGACTGCATAGCCGTCATTTTGTAGAGCTGATTAAGAATGACCTCAGGAATGACATCCTTTTTCAACTCAATGACCACGCGCACCCCTTCGCGGTCCGATTCGTCCCGCAAATCGGATATACCTTCAATTTTGCGGGTTTTCACCAACTCGGCGATCTTTTCGATCAAACGCGCCTTGTTTACCTGGTAGGGTACTTCCGTCAGAACAATCTTCTCCCTGCCGGTACGGCGGTCTTTTTCGACCAGTGCGCGTGCTCGCATATGGACGATGCCACGCCCCGTTTCATAAGCCTGGCGAATGCCGTCGCGACCGAGAATAAATCCGGCGGTAGGAAAATCCGGACCGGGGATAAGGCGGAAAAGGTCTTCGTTGTCAAATGTCGGATCATCCATGATAGCGATCAAACCATCGATAACCTCCCCAAGGTTATGGGGGGGAATCTTGGTCGCCATGCCGACAGCAATCCCTTCGGAGCCATTGACCAGCAGGTTGGGAAATTTGCATGGTAGAACCAAAGGTTCCTGCAAAGAATCGTCGTAGTTGGGACCAAAATCGACGGTCTCTTTTTCCAGGTCAGCCAGTAATTCATGGGCCAGCTTATCCATGCGCACTTCGGTATAACGCATAGCCGCCGCGCTATCACCATCAAGGGAACCGAAATTACCCTGCCCGTCCACCAACGGATAACGCATGGCAAAGTCCTGTGCCATGCGAACGATCGTATCATATACAGCGGAATCGCCATGCGGATGATATTTACCGATAACATCACCGACAACACGTGCCGACTTTTTGTAAGGCTTATTAAAGGCGTTACCCAATTCGTGCATGGCGAACAAAACCCGCCGATGGACAGGTTTTAATCCATCCCGTATATCCGGTAGCGCACGGCCTACTATAACGCTCATGGCATAGTCCATGTAGGACTTGCGCAGTTCGTCCTCTATATTGACTGTAATTTTATTTTGTTCCGATAGCATGCCTTATCCTCCGCGGGAAACCCGGATTGTGTGGCTATATGAAGCATTGTTCGGCGTCAGCCATAAATCAGATGTCAAGATTGGACACATTGATGGCATTTTTTTCAATGAATTCACGCCGTGGTTCTACCTGATCACCCATCAAAACTGTAAATATTTCGTTGGCTTCGACTGCATCTTCAATCTTAACCTGAAGCAATACGCGTTTTTCCCGATCCATGGTGGTTTCCCACAACTGATCCGGATTCATCTCACCCAATCCTTTATAGCGCTGGATATACTGTCCCTTGCGCGCCCTGGATTGGAAATAATCAAGCAATTCCTTGCTATCCTGAACGGTTAATTCTTCTTTACCTTCAGTGGTAATACGACACCTGTCATCGCAGCAGCTTTCCTTAACTTTGTTGTAAGCCTGCAACAGCAGATGATATTCATGGGATGAAAGTACTTCCAATACCTGGCGATCAATACGTGCTCGAACATTACCCAAGGTAAAAAGGATGCGATCAGGTTCGTTAAACAATTGAAAGTCTGCGTGCGGAGCGGCCTTTTTTAAATTTTCAACCAGCGGAGTGAGGTCTACCATGTCCTCAAAGCCGTTACGGATACTTCCTTCCACAAAAATACGCAGAACCTCGCTTTTCACCCCTTTTTGAACTATTTTTTCAAAAAGATGGTTATATTCCAGAATATTACGCAAGGTTGGAATAATCTGTTTTCCCCTCAGAACTTTTCCATTTTTTTCTATTTCAACAGTGACCCCATCAACCCCTTCATCCAGCAGGTAATCAGTTAGGGCCGCTTCATCTTTAAGATAAAGTTCTTTCTTTCCGCGTTTTGCCTTATACAGTGGCGGTTGCGCAATATACAGGTAGCCACGATCTATTAATTCTGGCATCTGCCGGAAGAAAAAGGTCAACAACAAGGTTCGAATATGGGAACCATCCACATCCGCATCGGTCATGATAATGATGCGATGGTAGCGGATCTTGGTGATATCGAAATCCCCTTTACCGATACCGGTACCCATGGCTGTAATCAAGGTACGAATCTCGTTGGACGTCAACATCTTGTCAAAACGGGCTTTTTCGACATTGAGAATTTTGCCTTTCAAAGGCAAAATAGCCTGATAACGCCGGTCACGCCCCTGTTTGGCGCTGCCGCCGGCGCTGTCACCTTCGACCAGGTAAATTTCGCATAAGGATGGATCTTTTTCTTGGCAGTCGGCCAGCTTTCCTGGTAAAGCCAGTCCGTCCAGTACACCTTTACGGCGTGTAAGATCACGAGCCTTGCGCGCTGCCTCTCGAGCTCTGGCCGCTTCAATGCCTTTTTCCAGAATACGCTTCGCCACCGAAGGGTTTTCCTCAAGAAAGGTGGCAAGTTTTTCGTTGATTATGGTCTCGACATACCCCTTTATTTCCGAATTACCAAGTTTTGTTTTGGTTTGTCCCTCAAACTGGGGGTCGGGTACCTTCACGGAAATGACTGCCGCCATGCCTTCGCGCAAATCGTCGCCGGAAATAGAGGTTTTAACATTTTTGAGTAAATTATTTGCGGTCGCATAGCTGTTCATAGTTCGCGTTAAAGCCGCTTTGAAACCGACCAGGTGAGTACCACCCTCATGTGTGTTTATATTGTTAGCGAAAGAAAAAATCTTTTCGTCATAACCGTCGTTATATTGGAATGCTACCTCAATTTGCACCCCTTCGCGTTCACCTGTAAAAAAGATGGGCTCTGCATGCAAAGGTGTCTTGGCGCGATTCAAATAACTGACAAAAGAAACAATGCCCCCCTCGTAATGGAAATCATGCTTTTTGTCTGATCGCTCATCCACAATGTGAATGGTTACTCCAGCGTTGAGGAATGCCAGTTCACGCAGGCGCTTTGACAATATTTCAAAGGACATTTCGGTTGTTTCAAAAATTTCATGGTCAGGCCAAAAAGTAATGCGAGTACCACGTTTTGCGGTTTCACCGTGCTCGGATAAAGGGGCTTCAGGCACTCCTCGCTGGTAACTTTGGCGGTAGATGCGCCCATTGCGACGAATCTCCAATTCCAGTTTTTTTGAAAGAGCATTAACTACCGACACCCCTACACCGTGCAATCCCCCCGAAACCTTATAGGAATCGCTGTCAAACTTTCCGCCGGCATGGAGTACGGTCATAACGACTTCCGCAGCTGATTTTTTCTGAGTCGAATGCATATCTACGGGGATGCCGCGACCGTTGTCTTCAACCGTTACCGAACCGTCAAGGTGTAAAATAACGGAAATTTCATCGCACACCCCGGCTAGACTTTCGTCGATGGAATTATCCACCACCTCATAAACCAGATGATGCAGACCCGTTACACTGGTAGAGCCTATATACATGGCAGGGCGTTTCCGTACCGCCGACAGACCTTCCAGAACCTTGATACTATCGGCTCCGTATTCCCTTTGGTTGGTATCCGTCATAATTTCCTCATAACAGGTATTAGTAATCGCAAAGTAATCCCTCCTGCACTCGAAAAGTTCGTATATTATCGAACCCGGCGTTTTGCAAAGAGGATAATTCCGTACAGGTAATAAACACCTGCCCTTTTCTTTCGTGGAGAAAGCGAAAGAAAAAATCCAGGCGCTTGCGGTCGAGTTCGCTGGTCATATCGTCCAGCAATAGCAGGGGCACGGAACCTGTCTCTTTTTCAAGATCGAGAATCTGAGCTGTCTTAAAAGCCAGAATAAATGATCGCTGTTGGCCTTGAGATCCGTATAAACCAAGAACTCGGTTATCCACCATAAAAACAGGGTCATCCCTATGAGGCCCGGCCATGGTCATACCATATTTTTTTTCTCTCCCCTGTTCCCGTTCCAGGTCGTTGCGCAAATCTTCCTTCAAATCTGCAAGATTATGAAATGTGGATGGATATAATAAATCCACATATTCCCTATCTGCACAAATTTGTTTATAGGTTTCACGTAGTAAAGGCAATATTCGTGCAAGATACTGTATTCGTGCCAAACGAAGCTTAGCCCCTACCGCTATCAATTCTTCAGTCCAAGGGAAAAGTATAGCTGGCGCCACCCCCTCTTTGAGCAATGCATTTCTTTGACGTAAGCAACGCTGGTATGCTCTTGCCAAATCAAGAAATGAAGGCTGAGTTTGGCAAAGAGCCCTGTCGATAAGGGATCTTCTCCCTGCCGGGTAACCTTTTGCTATGCTTACTTCCTCTGGTGCGAATAAAACAGATGGAAAGCGACCAAACATTTCATTGCTATGTTGCGGACGTTTACCATTAATGTGCAAAGTTTTCTGATCGCTTGACACTGCCAGACAAACATTTTCCGTTAAACAGTCGCTATAAAAATCCCCCTGGATGCGGGTGAGTTTATCTGCTGATCCTATTAACTCTATATTTTTCCCTCGCCGAAAACTTTTATAGTGTCCTAATAAATAGATGGCTTCAAGGGTATTGGTTTTCCCTTGAGCATTATCTCCAAAAAGGATGTTAAAACCTTCCTCTGGATAGATTTCTGCAGTCGGAATATTCCTGAAGTTATGCAGGATAAGCCGTTTTAAAATCATGGAGATCGTCTTGCTTTGAATCCTGGCATAATCAGCGACGTACTATAGCCTCATTGGCATGATGACCGCAAGATAGTCCTCGTCGCCTGTCGGAGTAATGAGTCCCGGGGATAGTTGATCACGCAATGCCAGGTCGATTTTTTCAGAATCTAATGTCGAGAGAATATCTATAAGATATTTGGCATTAAAGCCGATTGAAAGATCATTCTCACCATATTCAACTTCAAAATCCTCTCGAGCATCCCCAAATTCAGGGTTTGATGATGACAAAGTAAGAAGATTTTCTTGGAAATCTATTTTAACACCTTTAGATTTTTCACTTGATAGTATAGCCATACGGCGTAAAGCATGAAGAAATTCTTCGCGAGGAATGGAGGCTTTCATTTCATTATTAACTGGTATGACTCGGTTATAGTCAGGAAACTCCCCATCAACTAAACGCATAACTATGATTGTTTGAGCTTTTTTTACTACAGCGTTATTATCCATGAATCCGATAGAAATATCGCCTTCTCCTTCTTCTGATATTTTTCGAAGTTCAACTACCCCTTTTCGCGGAAATATAACGCCTTTAACTAAGGGTTCAATGTGAGAACAATCAAGAGGAGTTTGCATAAGAGCTAAACGATGACCATCTGTAGCTACAAATCTTAGTAAATTACGACCCTTATCTTCCAAAGCACGTAAGTAAATACCGTTGAGGTTATATTTACTTTCGTCTGTAGACATAGAAAAGGCTGTTTTTTCTACTAATTTTTTGAGGATATTACTTGGTATTTTAAAAAATTGTTCTTTATCTATTTTTGGAAAATAAGGAAATTCATCTGCAGATAAGCCTACGATGTTAAACAAGGATTTTCCACAACGAATTTCAATCCAGCAATTTTCCTTGGCATTAAAAGTAATTTCTTTTTCTGGAAGTTCCTTGATTATTTCAAATAATTTTTTTGCTGAAACAGTGATTCGTCCTGCTGCTGAAACTTTAGCCGGATAGGCGGATTTCATGCCTACTTCAAGGTCCGTAGCAGTTAATGAAATGTGGTCTTCACTGGCCTCAATGAGCACGTTGGCTAAAATGGGAATAGTATTCTTTTTTTCCACAATTCCCTGAACTCGTGCCAATCCTTTAAGAAACGCTTCTTTTTCAATAGAAAAATTCATGTAGCCCCCCGTTAACAGGAAACGGTTTTTATTATGGTTTTAAAGATTTTATAGTCGTAGTAGTAGTTGCCTGTGTATTTGTGTATAGGATGTTTTTTCTGTTTTATTTCAATGCCTTGAGATGTTCAAATCTTCGTGGGCATTAAGTGCCCTTAAATGGCTATTTTGTGTATAACCTCTTTTGGTCCGATTTATCCCCGATCTGTTGTGGTTCATACCCACACCTTATCCATTGGAATTTTTGACATCAGAGAGTCAAATCCTTTTTCAGGTTATTTATGATAGAGCGAAGCTGGTAATCCTCGTCCATGGCCTTTTCAATTTTTTTAATCGCGTGAATTATAGTGGAATGATCTTTTCCACCAAAGCGTTCTCCTATTTCCGGATAGGAGCAGGATGTCAGTTGCCGGGATAAATACATAGCTATTTGGCGTGGTAAAACCAAAGCTTTAAGCCGTTTGGCTGATTTGAGGTCGGATACTTTGAGAGAATATTGATTGGCCACTATTTTTTGTATTTCTTCTACGGTAAGTTCTCGACGTTTTTCAACGAGAATATCTTTGAGAACTTCCTGTGCCATTGTCAGACTTATGGGAGTGGATGTTAAACTGGCATATGCTCCTATACGGACCAGGTATCCTTCCAATTCTCTGATATTGCTACTTACCGAACTCGCTAGAAAAAAGGCTACTTCTTGGGGAAGGTCTATCCCATTGTGTTCTGCCTTCATCTTTAAAATGGCCTGCTTTGTTTCTAGATCTGGAGCTTGAATATCGGCAATTAGCCCCCATTCAAAGCGTGATCGGAGTCTTTCTTCGAGTCCGGGTATTTCTTTTGGAAATTTATCTGATGTAACTACAATCTGTTTATGTGAATCGTAGAGTGCGTTAAAAGTATGAAAAAATTCTTCTTGGGTTCGTTCTTTCCCGGCAATAAATTGAACGTCATCTATAAGCAACACATCCATGGATCTGAACTTGTTTCTAAATTCATCCATCTTTGCGTATCTTAGTGAATTTATGAGTTCATTCATGAATTTTTCAGAAGTGTAATAACATACCTTCATTTCTGGATTTTTTTTCAGAATGGCATTTCCCACCGCGTTAACAAGATGGGTTTTTCCTAACCCTACACCACCATATATAAATAAAGGGTTATAAGTGGTTGCAGGGTTGTTGGCTACAGCCGCAGCCGCAGCACTGGCGAACTGATTGGATGAACCGAGGACAAAAGTTTCGAAGGTATATCGAGAGTTGAGATTATAAGCATTGCTCCGCTGAGGAGTTTTATCACTCTCGTTTTTTGGTTGTATTGGTGAAGGTGAAGGCGGTTCCTCTGAAACAGGTTGGGTTTTGGTTATTTTACTGGCAATAGATAGATTGATTTTACACGCTCCGCCGGCAGCATTGGAAATGAATTCTTGAAGCAGATCGTGATAATGTTTTTTTATCCAGTCGAGAACAAATCGGTTGGGAACTTCAAGGTCAACCTTATTGTTCTCCAATTTTATAAATTGAATAGGCTTTATCCATGTCTCAAATTGTTGAGGAGTCAAGGATTGCTTGAGACTATCCAAAGTCTTTTTCCAAATAATTTCCATAGACTTTTAATTTTTTGAAAAGGAGAAATAAATAAACGGATTGTTTAGGTGGGTCTATTAAAATAAATAATCCACATCGTTATAAACAGTTGTGGATATCTGACTTTATCTTGGCTTTTTATGGGTTTTGGCGAAGGTCTTGGCACAAAACCGTTGAATTAAACTAACAGAGGGCAGGGGCGATTGGCAAGGGGTTTTTTATCTGTTGGCAGGCTGTGGGTATATAGTTTTCATTGTTTTCTTGCTTGACAAAAATCGTCCAACATGGTTAATAATTCGATTCGCTTAAATGTTGAAAAAATATGCTTCAACCCCATAGATTCAGGAGTTTTTCAAAATGTCTAAACGTACCTACCAACCAAGTCGTATTCGTCGCAAGAGAACTCATGGCTTTCGTGCCCGTATGCAAAATAAAAACGGTCAGGCTGTTCTTCGCCGTCGTCGGGCCAGAGGTCGCAAGCGCTTGGTGGTTACAATTCCCGTCAAGTAATTTGTTTACGAATGGAATATCTGGGAAAGTTTCTTCCTCGTACCAATAGAATCCGCTGTTCCGCCCATTATCGTTTTATACGTAATAAGGGTAAACGGCGACATACCCAGAATTTCATCGTGTACACACATTTCAGTGGAAACGGCCCTGCCAGGTTGGGACTGACTGTCAGTCGCAAAGTTGGCAGGGCTGTTACGCGTAATCGGGTTAAGCGTTTATTGCGCGAATTTTTCCGTCTGCACCATTCATTGATGGCTCCTGGCCTGGACATATCTATTGTCGCTAAACCAGGTGCCGCCTTACTCGACTATTGGCAGGTGTGTGAAGAGCTTATGTTTCTTACGCGACACCAAACCATCGAAAAATCTTCATGATCCGGAAATTCCTGATATTCTTGGTCCTTGCATATCAGCGATTTATTTCGCCTCTTATGGTACCCTCCTGTCGGTTTTATCCTACTTGTTCTGAATATGCCCGCCAATCCCTCGTTAAGTACGGATTATTTAAGGGATTGGTGAAAATTTGTGGTAGGCTCAGCCGCTGCCATCCTTTTCATCCCGGAGGATACGATCCTGTTTAATGACGGATATATATCTTTTGGTTTAGCGGAGTATCATGTCTTATGGAAAATAAAAATGTACTTATAGCTCTTTTGTTGATGCTGGCGGTTTGGACAGGTTACACCATGTTTTTTGTGAAACCGACAACCGTGGTTCCACCTGCCGATGAGCAAACTCTTAGTGAAAAACAAGAGGTTATCCCTACAATGAAAGGGGAAACTATTAAACCTACTAAGACTGCTAATGTTCCGGTTGTGGTAAAACAGGTGGATGAAAAAGAACAAGACTTCGTTGTGGAAACCGAGGATTATCGGGCTGTTTTTACTAACGTCGGTGCTCGTCTCAAAAGTTTTGAACTAAAAAAATATCGTGAAACCATTAAAAAAGATTCACCTTTAGTCGCACTTATTGGAAATAACGGTGATGTCAGTACGTTTGCAACCACTGGCCAAGCCGACATTTCCTTACCGGTTGATTATGTTTACACGACATCTGTTCCGACTGAAGGGTTAGTGCTTCGGGATGGTGATGAACGAGTTCTTCGTTTTACGGCTATTTTAGATAATGGTGTTGTTGTAGAAAAAAATTATACCTTTAAGGGTACAGGTTATGATCTGAATCTTGGCATTCTAGTCTATAATCAATCAGAGGCTACCTTGCAGGGAAGTCTTGATTTTCTTTTGATGCAACCATGGTTTGAAGGTCGTGATGATTCTCGCTACTCGTTTGTTGGGCCTGCTGTCTATGACAATGGGGATCTCAATACCTATAAGGTAAAAAAACTTGAAGAACAGCCGATTCGACACGGTAGTTCAGCGGTTTGGACGGCATTCGAGGATAAATATTTTCTGACAGCTGCTGTGCCTCTCGACAGTTCCAATCATTCGTTTGTTTTGCAGAAAAACGCAGATTCGATCAGTAATATCATTGAAAGCGGTCCTTTGAAATTAGAGCCAAAACAATCATTGTCTCTTGAATATCTGCTTTATGCTGGACCCCGAGATCTTGATATTCTTGAAGGAATTAACCATAGTCTGGACAAAGCCATTGATTTTGGTTTTTTTGATATGTTGGCCAGGCCTCTTCTTACCGTTCTTAAATTTTGCTATAACAATGTGATTAAAAATTATGGTGTTGCTATTATTCTGCTTACCGGCTTTATAAAACTTCTGTTCTGGCCCTTGACACATAAGAGTTATAAATCGATGCGTGACATGCAGAAATTGCAACCTGAAATGCAGCGTTTGCGTGAAAAATATAAAAATGACAAAGAGCGGATGAATCGTGAAATCATGGAGCTCTACCGTAATAATCGTGTAAATCCAATGGGTGGCTGTTTACCTATGTTTGCACAGATTCCGGTTTTCTTTGCTCTTTATAAAGTCTTGCTCGGGTCAATTGCCTTGCGACATGAACCTTTTATTTTTTGGATTCAGGACTTGTCCGCTAAGGATCCTTATTATATTACTCCCATCATTATGGGAGTAACCATGTTTATTCAGCAAAAAATGAGTCCCACCACGATGGATTCTCAGCAAGCAAAAATAATGCTATTTATGCCTGTTATTTTTACTTTCATGTTTCTAAACTTTCCCTCGGGGTTAGTCATTTATTGGTTGGTAAATAATGTGTTGACCATTACTCAGCAGTGGTTTATCAATCGTGCACCGGGAAATCTGACCCAAGCTGCCTAAAATTCACTTCTTTTGGCCTGGCATTTTCCGTTTGCTTTTGGAATCGAAAATGCCAGGCTTTTTCTTTGGTGCTTGCAAATTTTTCGGTAAAGTTGTTTTCATGTCTTTTAAAAAATTGTTTAAATTATGAATCAAATACCGATGTTTACGGATGACACAATAATAGCGCCTGCTACGCCGCCTGGTGAAGGCGGTATCGGTATCGTACGACTTTCCGGACCTGGGGCTGAAGATCTATTACTTAGATTTTTCAGCCCCAGCCGTGTATCGGCGCGCTTAGATTCCCATTATCTTTATCACGGTATTTTGAGAGATTCTTCCGGTCGCCCATTAGATGAAGTCATGGCTGTTCTAATGCGCAAGCCCAGATCTTATACGCGCGAGGATGTGGCTGAAATTCACTGTCATGGTGGGAACTTGGTCCTTAGGCGCATTTTGGATTTGTTTCTTGCAGCAGGTGCCCGTTTGGCCAGGCCTGGAGAATTTACTCTTCGTGCTTTTGTTAATGGACGTATCGATTTAACTCAGGCCGAGGCGGTTATCGACCTGATTCGTTCTCGTTCTCAACTGGCAAGTGATGTTGCCTTCACTCAACTCCAGGGTCGTCTTGCAGTTAAAATTCAGGAATTCAGGGGGCGTATCGCCGATCTTCTCGCGGAAATAGAAGCAGCTATTGATTTCCCTGAGGAAGATATCGAATTGGACAACGCACAGGTTTTGGGTACTAATACCGGGTTACTGCTTGCCGATATGGACCATATTATCAGTACGTTTGATTCCGGGCGCATACTGCGCGACGGATTGAATATCCTGATTTTTGGCCGGCCGAATGTTGGTAAAAGTTCATTAATGAATAGTCTTCTTGGCGAGGCACGCGCCATTGTAACGGATATACCTGGAACGACTCGCGATACCATCGAGGAAGAATTGATTTTAGCTGGAATACCTCTTCGCTTGGTTGATACCGCTGGTATACGGAACACGGATGATCCCGTTGAAAAGGAAGGCGTTCGGCGGGCTCGTATTAAGGTCGATTCTGCAGATCTCATTCTACTGGTTATCGATGGTAGCTCTGGTTTGACAGACGACGATTTAATGGCCCTCGAATTTTGTCGGGGGAGGGATGTGCTTGTTGTTCTGAATAAATCGGACCTTGGGAGTTTACCCATACCTGAAATTCTAGAAGGTTTATCTTTGGTAAGGGTTTCTGCTCTTGATGGAATTGGCCTTGATGTTTTGATCCAGGCTATTAAAGAGCGTTTTTCTGGTAGTGGAAATGCGACCGACATCAGAGAAACAGTGGTTATTACTGACAGGCGGCACCGTCAGGCGCTGCTTCTGGCGAGAGAAGCACTTAGCCGTTTTCGCAAAATTCTTACCGAGGGTCTTTCACCCGAGTTCGGTGCCGTCGAATTACATGAGGCGCTTGATGCTGTAGGTGAAATTACTGGCGAGACGACGCCCGATGATATCCTGGATAGAATTTTTACAAAATTTTGCATAGGTAAATAGTATGTTCCACGTGAAACATACTGATGTCCGAGTCCTGTTTTTGTGCCACTATAAAGACAATACGGATTAAGTTATGGCTGGTTACGGAAAAGAATATGAAGTAATTGTGGTTGGTGCAGGACACGCCGGGTGTGAAGCTGCACTTGCAAGTGCCAGGATGGGGTGTAGCACCTTGTTGCTTAATCTTCATTTGGATGCCGTGGCTCAGATGTCATGTAATCCAGCAATAGGTGGTTTGGCCAAAGGTCATCTGGTTCGAGAAATAGATGCCTTGGGTGGAGAAATGGCCAGGGTTATTGATGCGACAGGTATTCAATTTAGAATCTTGAATACTAAAAAAGGACCCGCTGTTCGTGCGACAAGAGCCCAGGCTGATCGACGCGCTTATCAGGTGTGTATGAAGCAGGTGGTTGAATCTCAACCAAATCTGGATCTTAAGCAAGGATCAGTTGTAAGGTTAATGATGCAGGGAGAAAAAGTCCGTGGTGTTGAGACAGCAGATGGTCTTTGTTTTTACGGGCAGTCGGTTGTTTTAACCACCGGAACGTTTATGCGGGGTCTGATCCACGTCGGCTTGCAGCATTTTCCTGGAGGTAGGGCCGGAGAGCCAGCATCTATGGGTTTGTCTGACCATTTAGCCGAGCTTGGTCTACGCGTTGGGCGTTTAAAAACTGGTACCCCAGCCCGTCTTGATGGAAACACAATAAATTATGAGGGACTTGAACCTCAGTTTGGTGATTTTCCTCCAACCCCTTTTTCAGCGGATACCAAGGCAATTACAGCTAGACAAGTTCCCTGTTATATTACGGCGACGAATGCTAAAACACATGCTCTCATTCGCGCAGGTCTGGACAGATCCCCTTTGTATCAAGGGGTTATCGAGGGTGTTGGCCCAAGATATTGCCCTTCTATCGAAGATAAGATTGTGCGTTTTCCTGATAGGGAAAGCCACCACGTGTTTTTAGAACCTGAGGGTTTGGAGACGTCGGAGGTATATCCGAACGGGGTTTCAACTTCCCTTCCTCCGGATATTCAATTGGCTTTTTTGCGGACGATCCAAGGTTTGGAAAACGTGGAAATCATGCGTCCAGGATATGCTATTGAATATGATTTTGTTGATCCGGTGCAATTACAGCCTAATCTGGAAACGAAGGTTATAAAGGGTCTGTTTCTCGCGGGGCAGATTAATGGCACGTCGGGGTATGAAGAAGCGGCAGCGCAGGGTCTGATCGCGGGAATAAATGCTGTTCAGGGTATAAGGAATAAACCTCCATTGGTTTTGGGTAGGGACCAGGCTTATATAGGTGTCATGATTGATGATCTGATTACCTGCGGAACCTCCGAGCCGTATAGAATGTTCACCTCGCGGGCGGAATATCGCTTATTGTTGCGTGAAGATAATGCTGATCAACGCTTAACCCCGATCGGGCAACATTTAGGTTTAATAACTGAAGATCGTTGGTCGCGATTTTCGGGGAAAATGAGTCAGATTGCAACCGGGCGAAACTTACTGGAAACTCTGCGAGTATCACCTTCCAACCAGGCGGCGCTACATAGTTTAGGGTTGAAAGAATTGAAAAACGGTGTGTCACTTGCCCATTTACTGAGGCGGCCAGAAGTACAATTTGACGATATCGTTTTTGCCGATGAGCAATTAGCAAGTTTTACTGCTGCGGTGCGAGAACAATTGCAGATTGAAATAAAGTATGAGGGTTATATTGCAAGGCAACAAGAAGTTGTTGATCGGTTTCGGCGATCTGAGCAAGTCGGTATTCCGGAGGATATGGACTATAGTGGAATTGATGGCTTGTCCACAGAGGTCAAAGAGAAATTGAATAAGGTGCGACCGGTTAGTCTGGGACAGGCTGCTCGAATTCCAGGCATGACCCCGGCTGCTGTGGCTATACTGGCCGTGCTTTTACGCAGGAAATAGTGTTGGTTATGGAAAACAGATTGCAAGAGTTGTTGCTGGCAACAAATGTGAAGCTTGACCCTTGTGTCCGCGGCCAATTGGTATGGTATCTCGAAGAAATGCTGCGATGGAATCGTAGTATTAATCTCACCGCCATAAAGGATCCTCTAGAAGCATTGGAAAAGCATCTGGTTGATTCATTGACCCTGGTCCCCTTGCTGCAAGGAAATGAGTTGTTACTGGATATGGGTTCAGGAGCGGGCTTGCCTGGTATTCCATTGAAGATAGCGTGGCCTGCTCTGCGGGTTTTATCTGTGGATAGTGTTCATAAAAAAATAGTTTTTCAGCAACATGTTGTACGGTCGCTTGCTTTACACGGTTTTGAAGCTAAATCCTGTCGCATTGAATCGTTGGCAGCCGAGCCGGTTTTTAAATATGCATTTGATGTGGTTACTGCCAGAGCATTGACCCATCTGTCACAGTTGATTGAAATGGCAGAGCCTTTTTTGGTAGGCGGAGGAAAATTGCTGGCGATGAAGGGCCCTGAGGGGGACAAGGAGCTGGAAGAGTCGGCGTCGATTATGGAGGCTTGTGGTATCAAAGTTGAAGAAATTACCCGGATTAAATTGCCGTTATCACAAGCAGAAAGAACTATTATAGCGTTGAAAAGGAATAATCTGGGTTCTGCATAGGGGGAAAATCGACCTTTTCCCTTTGAGGAAAGAAGCGTTTATGATAGGATCTCTGCCCGTACACAGGGTAAAGGAGATCCGTATATGGGTCAAATCATCGCCATAGCCAACCAAAAAGGTGGCGTCGGTAAAACTACCACTTCCATTAATCTTTCGGCATCGCTTGCGGTGGCGGAAAAACGAACTCTTCTGGTAGACTTGGATCCTCAATCCAATGCCAGTAGCGGTGTGGGAATTGCGTCCGAAAATATTCGCTATACCACTTATCAAGCGCTTCTTGGACAGGTGGAAACCAGCGAGGTGATCGCGGATACGGGTATTGAATTTCTGAAGATTCTGCCTTCGACAACCGACCTCATTGGTGCTGAAATCGAACTGATCGGCGAGGCTGACAGGGAAGCCCGCCTGAAATCTGCCCTGCGCCAGATTCAGGATGACTTCGATTATATCCTTATAGATTGTCCTCCTTCTCTCGGTCTATTGACCATTAATGCCCTTACCGCAGCTAATTCCGTGCTGGTTCCCCTACAATGTGAATATTACGCCATGGAGGGTCTCAGTCAGCTAACCCGTACCATCGATCTAATCCAGAGACAATTGAATCCTGCTTTATCTCTGTGTGGAATTCTTTTGACAATGTTTGATGGTCGGAACAACCTGTCCCATCAGGTCAGCGACGAGATTCGCCGGCACTTTGCCGATCGTGTTTTTAAGACAGTTATCCCGCGTAATGTGCGCTTGTCAGAAGCCCCGAGCCACGGTCTCCCCATTTTGCAATACGATATTTCTTCCCGGGGGGCCGAAGCCTATCTTGCTCTTGCGAGAGAAATAATCCATACAGGCACTTGATATGGCCAAAAAACCTGCTCTCGGCAAGGGGATCGGCGCATTGCTGGACCCTGCCATCAAACAAGAATCCCATCGCTTCTTTTTCTGCCCCATCGAAGAATTGCGGCCACTGAAGAATCAGCCGCGCAAAGTTTTCGATGATCAGAAGCTTGCAGAACTAGAGGCTTCAATCAGAGCCCGTGGCATTATCCAGCCTTTGGTTGTGCGTCGAATGGCTGATCACTATCAGATTATTGCTGGTGAGCGACGTTGGCGCGCAGCGCAACGGTCTGGGTTGAAAAAGGTGCCGGTATTAATCCATGAGGCCACCGAAGACGCTGCCGTCGAAATGGCTCTTATCGAGAATATACAGCGCGAAAACCTCAACCCCATTGAAGAAGCCGCTGCATATCAGAGCCTCATCCAGGCGTTCAATCTTACCCAGGAGGATGTCGCGGGACGTGTCGGCAAAGATCGATCGACGGTAACCAATTCACTTCGTCTGCTTCGTTTGCCGGAGCCGGTCCGCGAGGATCTCTCTGTTGGTACTCTGGCTATGGGACATGCGCGGGCTTTGTTGTCTCTTGAATCTGTACCTATGCAGTTGATGCGCGTCCGTGACCAGGTTTTAACCAAGGGTTTGTCTGTAAGGGAAACCGAAGCTTTGGTCAAAAGGGCTAAAAAAGCGGCGTTGGCGCCCCCTGCCCCACCGAAAAAAACCGATGCAAACTTGCAGGCTCTGGAAGACAATCTTAAACAAAGTCTGGGCACCAAGGTTAAAATCGTTGCTAAGAAAAAAGGTGGCAAAATAGAAATCAGCTATTTTTCACCGGATGACCTGGAACGTCTTCTTGAGCGTCTCGGAATATCTTGCTGACAAAGTGGAGAGAATATTAATGGGTCGAAAAGAGAAACGTGGGTTGTCCAAAGATTCCAATATTCAGTCTGGTGAAATCCGAGCTTTTCTGGGGGATGGCAGTAAGTTTGAAGGTACCTTGGTTTTTGATGATATTGTTCGCATGGATGGCCATTTCCAGGGAAGCATTACCTCAACAGACACTCTTATAGCAGGGCAAACGGCCCAGATTGAGGCCGATATCAGGGTTGGCACGCTGATCTTGTCGGGTAAGTTCAAAGGTACAATTGAAGCCCAAAATAAGGTTGAATTAAGGGCGCCAGCCATTGTTGAAGGGACGATACAGACCCCGGTTCTTGTGGTGGAAGAGGGAGTGGTTATAAACAGTTCCATTACAATGACTGCCTCCACTCCTACAATCTCAGACTAGTGTTCCGATCGGGTTGACCTGTTAGATTATCACTAGATATATTTTACGCGGTATCAATTGTCCAACGCGGCAAGTTGAATATTGATTCTGAGTTAATCAAAAAGACAGCTTCGATCCGGTCTCTTATCGAATTCAAGCCTGACCGCATTGAGGATCAGTATGAAATGTGGCGTGTTTTAATAAAAAGATATTTTGCTCTATCTCCCATTTAGTTACTTACAGATTCACACCAAACCTTGCATCCCTTTGAAAAGTAACCATTCTTCCCGTCCTGCATATTTTATAAGGAACCATAGCTGAAACAGATGGCCTGGTCACAAAGGTTGCAGGCGAGCATATCGCAGACAATTGAGGTGATGTAGGAGCCGATGGCCTAATGGTAGTTCCGGAAATACATAATCATCAGGCACATATTCAGTAGGTTTTGGTAGAGTCTAATACTTTTGCATCTCTCCATCACAAAAGCCATAAAGAAAAAACTAACAAAATCAGGTAGTTGTGTAAATATTATAATCTGCATGGCGACTTTAATTATAATATTTGCCTATATTTAGAGATTCTGGCAGGGAACTGCATTCGCTCGAAATTTTAGAGATGAGTAAAAATTTTACCGACAAAACCATTTTGCATCTCGATATGGATGCTTTTTATGCCAGCGTCGAACAACGAGATCGTTCCGATCTGCGAGGCCGTCCCGTAATCGTAGGCGGAAACCGAATGCGTGGAGTCGTTTGCGCTTGTTCTTACGAGGCCCGGGTTTTTGGGGTGCATTCGGCTATGCCGATCAGCCTCGCGTTACGGAAATGCCCCCAGGCCATTGTTGTGCCGGTTCGCATGTCGCATTATCAGCAGGTATCCGCACAGGTATTTACTATTTTCGAAAGGTATACCGACCTAATCGAAGGTATATCGGTAGATGAGGCATTCCTGGATGTTACGGGCAGCCAGCGCTTGTTTGGATCCGGGAGGGACATTGCAATAAAAATACGTCGGGATGTTCGTGAGGAACTGGAACTGGCGATAAGCGCAGGAATTGCCCATAACAAATTTTTGGCCAAACTGGCGTCGGAGCAGGCAAAACCCGATGGGCTATTTCAGGTACCAGAAAGAATCGATGACTTTCTTCTGCCCCTTCCCTTAAAGCGTTTATGGGGCGTTGGACCGGTTACGCACCGCGAATTGGAAAGCTTGGGTTTGCAGACCGTGGCAGATCTCCGAAAAATGGAACTTACCTTTCTGGAATCCCGTTTTGGACAGGCTGGTGTACAGTTGTTCAAATTGGCGAGGGGGGAAGATGCACGACAAGTAAATCCTGAACGCGAGCTGAAATCCATTGGCCATGAGGATACATTCGAAAATGACCTATGGCAATGTGATGCTATGCAAGAAGTCTTGCTTGAGCTTGCAGAAAGGGTTGCAACACGTTTGCGACGGCATGGTGTCATGGGAACAACCATAACGCTCAAGGTCAAGTATGCCGATTTTTCAACCGTGACCCGCTCCAGAACAGTTCCAGACGGCATCGCTCACGCTAATGACATGTTCGATTTGGCCAAGGAACTGCTGAAAAAAACCGAGGCGGGCCGCAAACCGGTACGCCTCCTTGGCATCAGCCTCAGTAACTTGATCACAACAGGTAGTGGGCAGGGAATGCTGTTCGATGGAGAACGGCGACAGCGGTTAAAGGAACTCGATCAGGCTGTGGACCGTTTGCGCGAGCGCTATGGTCAGAACGGTATCAGTCGTGCAACACTGCTCGGGCGTCGTCAGCGGGAATCAGGGGATGATTAACGGTTTTACCGTATCTACACAGCGCAGCAGGGCATCGCAATCGTGTATCTCCAGGGTCATGGATGGGGCAGTTTTTAACTCGGCAACCAGGCGGAAAAGCGTATCAAAATCGATGTCACCCTCCCCTACGGCCATATGGGCATCGCGGTCGCCGAAGTTGTCATGAACATGCAGATGCCGTATCCAAGGTGCCAGCGAGGCAAACCATTGCTCCATGGACTGTTTGGCGAACAGACGCCAATGGCCGACATCAAAACAATGACCCAGCCAAGGCGAGCCGAGTTTTTTAAGAACCGCAACCAGGGTCTCTGGTGTTTCTTCAAAAATATTTTCTAAAACTAACAGGCATTGTTGCCGGGCGGCCTGTTCCAGCAAGGGTGGAAAAAACTCAAGACAAGCATCGATCCAAGGCTGGCTTTGTCCACCATAGCGCCAACGGTCAAAACCGGGATGCAGAACTACCAGGCGGGCCTGAAGAAGTTCAGCAACTTCCAGCGTTTGCATCCATCTCTGGCAGGTTGCTTCGCGCACCAATGGTTCAATGGCGCCGGGGTTAAGATCCATGAACGGGGCATGTACGGTTACAGCCAAGCCTTCTTCGGCCAGTTGATGTCCTGCCTGTTTCACGGCCGGACGTAGCGACGGATCAAGGTCGGGCCATTTGAAAGCGATTTCCGGTTGCAACCGATGTTTCTGCAGTAACGGAAAGTGTCGGTTGAATTGACTGAAGGGAATATGCACATGAAGTTGTTCAGGCATTGGCAACACCTCCGCAGGCAACCTGTTCCAGTTTGCGAATCGCGGGCGGCTCGCCGAGAGTTATAAGGATATCTTCGGCTTGAATGGTCGTATCGGATTCGGGATTGAAGAGCATCGCACCACTGCTTTTTTTGATGGCTATAATCATGATACCCCAGGCGCGACGAATGTCCGAAGAAACAAGGGATTTGTCAACCAGAGAAGAGGTAGGCGCGACGCGGATTTCTTCAAGTTGCAGCTCAAAGCTTTCGCTGCCCACTGCAATATCGATAAAATCGACAACCGATGGTCGAAGTACTGCCCAAGCCATACGATTAGCCCCGATGCGGTACGGTGAAATGACTTTGGTGGCTCCAGCGCGTTTGAGCTTGATTTCGGATCCTTCTTCGACGCTGCGGGCCAGGATGAATAGGTCGGGATTTAGACCTCGGGCAGTCAAGGTGATATAGACATTGGCCGATTCAGAGGTAACGGCGGTGATCAACCCTTTAGCGCGCTGAATCCCGGCCTGGATAAGGGTGTCATCATCGGTAGCATCCCCTTTTACGAATAGTACGCCCTCCCTGGCCAGGTTTTCGCAAATTACAGGATCCCGTTCCACGATGACAAAGGGCACCGGGCGAGAGCGGAATTCCTGGCTGATAAGTGTGCCGATACGACCATAACCACAGACAATGTAGTGACCTTCCATCTTATTGATGCGCTTTTCCAATTTTCTTCTCCCTAGAATGCGTCGGATTTGTCCCTCCACCATCAATTGCAGCAGGCTGCCCGCGGCATAGGTGATGGTGGCAACACCAAAGACAATCAGGCCAATGGTAAAAATCTTGCCTTCCGTGGAAAGGTCGTGTACCTCTTTATAACCGACGGTAGCTAATGTAATAACCGTCATATAAAGAGCGTCAAGAAGCCCCCAGCCCTCAATCAGCGTGTAGCCGGAGGTCCCCAGCCCGACAGCCAGGATTAAAATCAACAGGGAAAAGCGTAAGTGGCGGACAGGATGCATGGGCTCTCCGGATTCAGAGGTCTTCGGATCATAGCTGCGAACCACTAAAAAGGCAAGCTGTGGAGGCTTTGCGTTTATCGTGGCGTTCGTGCCAGAGCGGGATTTATAGTATTATAGAATGAAAAAAAATATGCGCTTATGATTCTGACGCATAGGCCGGCGGATCGGTAACAGTAAGATGGATGTGGCCACCAGAGATACAACAGGAGCAGCATGACAACCTTTGTTAAAACCCATCTTGCACAACCGATAAGTTGCCATGATGAATTGGTAAATTATCTGTTACGCAATATAAAACCCCCTGAACAGTGGGGGATCGGCATCGAAGTGGAAAAGCTGGTGGTCGATACCCAGACCGGAGAGGCCGCAGGCTTTTCAAAAGTTGAGATGCTGTTGCAGCATCTCGAAAGCACCGGAAACTGGCAAGGCCAGCGGGAGGCGGATCGCCTGATAGCACTGATAGGCGACGCATCGTCTGTAACCCTGGAGCCGGGCGGTCAACTGGAGTTATCCGGTAAGTTGTGTAACGACCTGTGCTGTTGTCAACGGGACCTGTCGCATCATATCCAGAGCATTGTTGTCGCTGGCCGGCCTCTGGGCCTTTCCTTTCTGGGGTTGGGCGTACAGCCGATAACGCCGCTGCAAACCATCGATTGGCTGCCCAAGCCGCGATACGCAATTATGCGCGAATATATGCAGCGCACCGGTGACCGTGGCCACCACATGATGAAACTAAGTGCCGGGATGCAGGTCAATCTGGATTTTTGCGACGAAGCGGATTGCATCGATAAATTTCGCACTGGCCAATTACTGGCACCATTGTTTTATGCGCTGTTTGCCAACTCACCCCTGATGAATGGGCAACCCACAGGGTTTCTGTCCACTCGCGGAGACATCTGGGCGCGGACAGATCCGGACCGTTCCGGTCTGATTTTGGATATGTTTCGGCCCGGCGCCGGTTTATCCACCTATGTCGAATATGCCCTCGATGTGCCCATGTATTTTATCCAGCGCGATGGTTTCCTCATTAATCTGACGCAAAAGCGCTTCAGTTTTCGGAAATTTATGGCCGAAGGTTTCCAGGGTCATCGCCCTACCTTGGCCGATTGGGACCTGCATCTTTCCACTTTGTTCCCCGAGGTGCGCCTGCGACCGCAGATCGAATTGCGCAGCGCCGACAGTTTGCCGCCGCATCTGGCCATGGCGGTTGCGGCGTTGGCCAAAGGCCTGTTGTACGACGCCGAGGCCCGCTACCAGGCCGGGCGTTTGCTCGATCCCGGTGATGACGCCGGACGCATGGAACTTTATCGCAATTCCTGGCGACTGGGATTGCGAACCCCCTGCGGCAACCATACCTTACGGGAGGTCGCTTGCGAGGTCCTGATTCTGGCCCGCGAGGCATTGCTCCGGCAAGGACCAGGGCGCTGTACCGGAATGGATGAAAGCAGTTTTCTGGATGGCATGGAAGAAGTGGCGCATAGCGGCGTTACTCTGGCTGAAAGGTTGCTGCAAGACTGGAAAGGCAGCCCGGAACAACGTTTGGCAGTATTGCTGGCACACTGCGGATATCCCGAGACCATTTCTTCGGGGGAGGCAGAGCCGTTGACAATCATCTGAAAGGCCGGTGTGCCGGATGCGGGACATCGGTTATAGCGAGGAGGACAGTCATGGAACTTGAAATGCTGGATCAGAAGCTGGCTCGGGAATCTATCGACACCATTCGCCTGCTATCCGCCGATGGGGTTGAAAAGGCTCGTTCCGGGCATCCAGGTACCCCCATGGAAGCATCTCCCATCGCCTACCTCCTCTATACGCGTCACCTGCGTCATAATCCGGCTAATCCCGATTGGCCGGGACGCGATCGCTTTATTCTGTCCTGCGGCCATGCCTCCATGCTTCTTTACAGCATTCTGCACCTGACCGGCTATGATCTGTCGCTGGACGACCTGAAACAGTTCAGGCAGCTCGACAGCCGTACCCCCGGACATCCGGAATTTGGCCATACCCCCGGCGTGGAGACGACAACCGGTCCTCTGGGTCAAGGGGTGGCGGTCGGTGTCGGAATGGCCATGGGGGCACGCATGCTGGCGGATAAGGTCCATGCAGAACTGTTCGATTATCGGATTTACGCCCTGTGCTCCGACGGGGACATGATGGAAGGGGTCGCGGCGGAGGCGGCGTCGCTGGCCGGCCATCTGCAGTTAGGTAACCTGATTTACATTTATCTCGACAATAGAATCACGATCGAGGGACAGACCGATCTGGCCTTTAGTGACGAAACGGCCAGCAGGTTTTTGTCTTATGGCTGGCATGTCCAGCATGTCGAAGGCGAAAACCTGGCAGAAATCGATACCGCCCTGACGCGCGCCAAGTACGAGACTCGCCCTTCACTGATCATTGCCCGCACCCACATCGGATTTGGCGCACCGCATAAGCAGGACACCGCCGATGCGCACGGTGCGCCGTTGGGTGATCAGGAGCTGCGTCTGACCAAAGAGTTTTTCGGGCGGGATCCGGATGTTACGTTTGATATCCCCGAAGCGGTGGTGAACCATATGCTTACCGTCAGGGAGCGTGGCCAGGAGCAGGAACAAGCCTGGCAGCAACAACTCGGGGATGCTCTGGCGACCAACCATCCGAACCTGGTCACCTGGCAGCAGTCCGCTGAAAGCGGCTTGCCGTCAGGGTGGCAGGCCGCGTTGCCCAGCTTTAGCGTCACCGACGGGAAGCTTGCTACCCGTCAGGCCAGTGGCGTGACTCTCAACGCCTTGGCAGAGAGTCTCCCGCTGATGCTGGGCGGGTCCGCGGACCTTGCTCCATCCAACAATACGGCCCTTAAAAAGGAAGGCTCCTTCAGGCCTGGTGCGGCAGACCGAAATATCCACTTTGGCGTGCGCGAACATGCCATGGGCGCTGTCCTCAATGGATTGTCGCATACCCCGGGACTGATCCCGTTTGGTGGCACGTTCCTTATCTTTTCCGATTATATGCGGCCGCCCATACGCTTGGCCGCCATGATGGGGCTGGCACCGATTTACGTCTTCACCCATGACTCTATCGGTTTGGGCGAAGATGGCCCCACCCATCAACCTGTGGAGCAACTAGCGGCTCTGCGGGCTATCCCCAACCTGACAGTCATCCGTCCATGCGACGCCAATGAGACCGCCCAGGCATGGCGGGCGGCCCTTGAAAATCGCCGGGGTCCTAGTGCCTTGGTGCTGTCACGGCAGGGGTTGCCAGTCCTCGATCGTAACCTGTATGGGGCTGCAGAGGGATTGCAGCGCGGTGGATACGTGTTGGCCCGTGAGGACGGACTGCTGAAGGTTCTTCTTATTGCGAGTGGTTCGGAGGTCTCTTTGGCGCTGGAGGCACGCTCCATGCTGCAGGCCGAAGGCGTCGGTGTACGGGTGGTGTCCCTGCCCTGCTGGGAACTGTTCGATGCTCAGCCACAGGCGTATCGTGATGAGGTGCTTTCCCCTGGCGCGGTGGTGAGGGTTGCTGTCGAGGCCGGTATCGGCATGGGCTGGGAGCGCTATGTCGGCTGTTCCGGTGTGGTGGTTTGCATGACCGGATTTGGTGCCAGCGCCCCTGGCAACGCACTGATGGAAAAATTCGGGTTTACCGCCGACCAGCTGGTGGCACGCATTAAGCCGTTGTTATAAAAGATGATAGTGTCGCAAAAAGTCCGCCCTCCGGCGTTACGGCGTTTTTTATGGACCTCGACATACTCTATGTATGCCTTCGCCCCTGAAAAAACACCAAGCCTCGCAGGACGAAATTTTTGCTGAGCCATCTTGAGTTGTATGTTGTTCTGTTTGAAGTAGGCGATTTTATGGCATTCTTTTGGAAAACACCGCGAAGATATAGTGTTTGTTGTTTTTGTTGTCGAAGTTGATGCGAAAAAAATTTACAAACAAGTAAACCTTAAGCGAGGTCGTGCGTCTTACATAACAAAAGATTATCCATGTGAGGGAGCGGATATGGACTACCGCAGCGCGGCAGCTGTTATAGAGGTGAACGAAGTGCCGGAACAGCTTACAGAAGAGACACCTGACAGCGAGAATCTTTTGCTGGAGAGAATTCGCCAGGGTGATGAGTCGGCATTTACACGGCTGGTTTCGGATCATTTGACGCAAGTGGTTAATCTTGCCTATCGCATGCTGGGAGATAGACAGGAAGCCGAAGATCTTGCTCAAGAGGCGTTTATTCGTCTGCACCGTGCCCTGCCCTCCTTTCGTGGTGACTGCCGGATCAAGACCTGGCTGTACCGAGTGGTTTCCCGATTGGTTATCGACCACCTGCGGCGTGAGCAGGTGCGAAGGCGTATCTTCTTTTTTCGCAAAAATGAAGAGGATCCTGATCCCGTGGATAACTGTGCCGATCCGGGGGCAACGCCCAGCGATGTATTGATTGGTGAGGAAGCCCGCCAAAAATTATTCAAGGCCATGACAAAACTCCCAGGGAGGCAACGCGCCGTTTTTGTGTTGCGACACCAGGAAGGCTTGCCCCTGAAAGAAATAGCAACCCTGCTCCACCTCAAAGAAGGTACGGTCAAGGCTCATTTGCATCGGGCTGTGCAGTTTTTACGTCAGGAATTTACCGACGATGAAGAGGTAACATCATGAAACGTCGCATACAAGGAACCTGCAACGAAAAGGATCTGGTTCTTTTCCATTACGGGGAACTCGATGTTGTGGCCAAGCAGCGTCTTCTTAAACATCTCGAGGATTGCCAGGACTGCCGTACCCGGCTTGCCGGGTTGCAGCGGACGCTGGCCGATCTCCCCCTGCCCGATTTGGATCTGTCCGAGGTGGAAAAGCATCGTATGGCCGCGATTATATCCGACCGTGCGTCTCAGAGGGCACGACCAAAACGCTGGATGTGGGGATCGGCACTGGCGGCGGGAGCGGTGCTGGCGGTCAGCTTGTTTATTATCCCCGGGGGTTCTGGTAGTCTTCCCGGCGGGGTGCCCCGTTCGGAGACCGAAATCGGCATGTTGCAGGATCTGGAATTGCTGCAGAATATCGACCTGCTGGAAAATATGGAATTGTTGCAGGACCTTGAACGCATAGGGTAAAGACCAGCGTCCTTAAACAGGCACGCTGAAGATGGGGGACCGGATGAAAAGAATATGGTGGTTGCTTCTGCTGCTGACGGGGGTATTAATGGCTCCGATATCCAGCGCATGGGCCCAAAAAACTTTAAGCCAGGACCAGCAACCCTGGCTACTTGCCGACAACGGACATCGTTGGCAGGACCTGACACCTGAACAACGTCAGGAACTTAAAGGCCGGTACCGTCAATATAAAGAGCTTACTCCCGAGGAACAGGAGCGTCTGCGTCAGAAGTACGACAAATATCGCGACCTCACCCCCCAGGAGCGAGAGCGTCTCAAGCGGCGGATGGAGCGCTGGCAGGAAATGCCGGAGGATAAAAAACAGGAAATTAAACAGAGATATCAACACTATCGCCAACTGCCCCCTGAAAAACAACAGGAACTCAGGCAGAAGTGGCAGGAACTTAAACAGTTGCCTCCCGAGCAGCGCCACAAACGATATAAAGAGCTGCAAAAGGAATACGATCAAGATAATAGCTGACGTTTATAGCCCTCCCAAAAAAAGCGCGTCCCTTCCTTATGGTAGGGACGCGCTTTTCTTTAAGCAGCAACGGATGCGGGAACGGATTGTTCTACAATCCGTTGTTCGCCATCGACACCAGCTGGAGATAGGCATCCCCACTGCCATCGGGCTTTTTGTTGAGCAACAGCAGGACGCTTTTCACCTTCCCTTGGTGTTCGACCAGGGCAAAGTCCAGAATGAATGCCTCCATGGCCGGGAAAGGGTCCGTGACTATGAGTCGTTGACCATTCCAGTGCAACGCAACGAGATGATCCTGCCCCGAAGGCTTGCCGACCAAGGGCAGTCCCATGGAACGTTCCCGGCGAATCGTGTAGGCGGTACCGTCGGAGGCTACAGAAATGCGCGGCGGCAGGGTCCACCATGTTTCACGTACCATGTCTTCCTTGCTGAGGCCTGAGCGGTACTCGGGGGTCTCCAATGGCACGGCGATGCGAGGCCCAACAAACTCACCCAGATCGTAAAGCAAGGTCCCACCCGGTAGTGGTAGGCCACTGTCGAGAGCGACGAGGCGCAGCTGTTTGTCGGCCGTCCATTGCAGAGCGGTGGTGTCGTCAAGAGGTGTGATATCGAACAGGTTGCTGTGTGCCCATGATACCGGTTCGCTATCGGCTTGCCAAATCTGGTCTTTTTGGGATAACGGGAGTACCGGACCATTCCATATGGTGTAGGTTCCACGGGTCTGCATCAGACCCTTGTCCCCAATCAGGCGTACAAAAGCATGGGGACCATTGCTGGCCGTAAATCCCAGGTGGTCTGACTCGAGAATGGTGCTGGTTACCTGAGAGTCGGTTCCTTCGTAGATACCCTTCAGATCATCCGCCCATACCGCAGCCAGTTCTGTGTGGCCGTCTCCATCTGGATCGCCACTTTCAAGATAAAGCGCGCGTAGGGCTTTGCTGCCGGTCGTGTAGGCGCCGAGAGGCTGCAGTACATTGTCTTGCAGGTGATATCGTTGTACGCCGGAATCGCTTTGCAACGCCAGTTCCAGGCCTTGATCCGCGGTTTCTGCCAGGAATGCAAGACTGTGTGGACGCCCCGGCAGGGGCACGGGGCCAAGCAGATTGGATACCCTCCGGGGTTCGGCTACCACGATTGGGGCTGCAACTAACGGCGTCGTTGTCTGAACAACCGGGGCGGCTATGGCTGCCTTTGGGGCGGCAGGTGGCGCGACAGCCGGTAAAGTTGTCAGGGAGTGGCGTTCAAAGGCAATAATGGCCGTGTCGGCGGCCCGGCGCAAAATCGCTATGTTTGAGTCCTTGTTCTCGCGCAGTTCCAGAATCAGGCCGCTTTCGCCGGCCGTGGACTCGCTGGCAGTCCGCACCGCAAATCCGTGCAGCAGGATCTGCTCCAGCACTTCCTGTACGGCCACGGTTTCCAGCGGCGAGTCAGCCGTTGAGACCAGCAGCAGTTCCTTGGCTCCCTGCCAGTCCGCCAGAGCGTTATCGATTTTTGGCCAGGGAACATTCGTGGCGAAGGCCGGGCTGGATATCAGCAAACAAAACAGGACAATGAGACATCGGATCGGTAATTTCATATTTTATCCCTTGGTGCAACGCGAAGGGTCTCTATCAAGAATGCGGCCGGTGCATGCTCGCACCGGCCAAGGATTCATTGAACGGTTGATCAGTAGGTCCAGGCCAAGGTCAGGCAGTTGACGAAAGCCGGGTCGTCCCCAAACTGATCCTTGATGCCGTCGCCGGGCAGGAAAGTCGAAAAAATATAATCGACGGAAAAGTTTTTACTGAAAGCGTACATCAGCTGCATGTCGACGGTGGTGCCAGCGTAGTCATCTACTTTTTTACCTGGGTTGCGAACATTGGTCAGGTTGTCCGTTGCATCATACCAGATGAAAAACGCCTGAGTCTTGTACATCAGGTTGGGCAGCCAGTGAGAGAGATCGCCACGCGAGCCGATAGCGATGAGTTTCTGGCCTGGATTGTCGCCACTGCCGCCGTTACCGATGCCACCGTAACGATGACTTGAGAGAGCGCGTTCAGGCGCATAGGAATAAAGGGTCGCTCCGTAACTCTGACCGATGTCTTCACCGAGAATATTGCCATCCATCCCCATCAGGCCGGAGAAACGGCCGATGTCGGTAATGCCCACCCAGCCTTCTACATCGTCATCTGAAGCATCGTCATCGCCTTGGGTATAGCGGAAAGCGACGTAAGGATTAAACGCTTTGGCTACGGTCATCTCTACCCCGGCATACATGGACCAGCTCGAGATATCCGCACCGCTGTCAAACTCGCCATCGGCGGCAATTACTTCGAAGCAGGGTTTGAACCAGCCGGCCTGTCCAGTAGCTTCGAGGCCGTAATAGGTGATCTGTGCTTCCTTCGAATCGTTGTCGCTGTAGGCCACAATCGGGCTTACCGACATACTCAGGTTGCCGTTTTTACCATCGCTGTTACCGAAAAAAGCGTTTTGAGGTAGTGCCTGGTTACCGGCCGAGAGATCCTGAGTTAACTTGAAGGTATAGACATTCCAGTCGTCGGCGTCAGGACTGCGTAATACATCTTCGGTATCGTACGAACTGGGCAGGCTGGTCCGGTTCTGGATGGGCAGATAAAGCAGTTCATAGCGAGTCGATGACGTGATGTCGCCACGGAAGCCGAGAAAGGGATGATCGTCACCGTAGAGCAGACCACCGGTTTTGATATCCAATGCACGAATGTCCCAACCCGCTTCCAGTTCCAGCCAGGGTAAAAACCGGTACAGCAACTCCACCCGCTCGATACCGAACTCGCTGCCCGAGTTCGGTTTGCCTTCCTTGTTTACGGAGCCTACGTAGTATGAACGGTCAGCCGAATCCTTTTCCATGATGACATCCGCTTCGGCGATCATTTTGACCGACCAGGCGTCACCCGAAGCTTTCCAACCCAGGCGTAGTTCTGCGCGGGTGTGGTGTCCACCGGTAAGCCCGCCTTCGTTGATGATAAAAGCATCATTTTTTGAACTTTGAAAATCGAAGTTGTTGTAAAAAGTGGGCTTGATTTTGGCGGTACCGAAAAAATCGATACCAGCCGCTGCGGGCCCTTCTGGAAGCAGTGTCAGGGCCAACACTGCCAGCATCAGACGGCGGATGTTTCGCTGCATGGGTTTTCCTCCTGTCAAAGAAAAAGATCCATCCGGTATGGCCTGCTGGCAAATAGTATGAGATGAATAGGGGCAAGCGGCGATTCCGGAGGATTAAATTACATCAGGCACTTGTTGTGACGCCGATATAGCAGAAATTACCATATCAGTCAATTTAAATAAAACAATGTTTTGGCAGGGTTGAATGGTGTTCGGGGAAATCAAACATAGATGCAGCAAAAAGAAAGCCCCGGAGGATATCCGGGGCTTCGTGTGAAACGTGAAGGTGAAACTGATTTTTACTTGACCAGGGGGAAGACCAGCAGCTGGCTGCCGCCGTCCTTGCCGAACACCGAACCTGCCTGGGTAGCCACCATCATCACGCGTTTCTGGTCCAGGGTAAGTCCTTGCAGCGGAAGATCGAGTTCTTCGCCCAGCGTGCCTTTGACAAACATGCCATCACGGAACTTTACTACCGCAAGCCAGCTTTTGCTGACATTTGCGGAGATGCCCGGAGCTGATATCAAAGAGGATTCGGAGGCCACGGACAACAGTTCACTGCCGCCGTCGTTGTCGAGATCCACGGCAATGGGCGGTACTTCGAACGCGGCGAAGTGGGTCTTGGTTTCGCGGGCGTTGGGCTGCTCTTCAAACATGATGCGAGACACCGAGCCGCCCATCATTTTAGGCGATTTGTAGCGCTGTTTGTCGCCGGAATAAACATACATCAGACCGTCGCGAACAAAAACGGTTTCGGGGTCATGGTCACCATCGAGGTCGGCCATCAGGCTGCCGCCGACGGTGAATCGGCGGGGCAGTTCAAAGGAAATATCACGGGTCTCAAGCTTGCCGTTTTGCAGCTGCAGTTCCCGTACGATGGTCCCCCAGAAGGTTTCCCGGTCAAAGTTCTGCGCCAGCAGCAGTTCCCTGCTACCATTCCCGTCGCGATCAAAGGTGCCGAGACTGTAGGGAAGAAACTTTCCGACAGCGGAGAAAGTCCCGTTTGCAAAATGGTAAACCGAGGAATTCAGGCCGTTGTCTTTCCAGGCCGAAACGGCCAGATACAGCTCGCCGGACGCCGGTTGCCACCAGTGCAGAGCCAGAATCTGCGGCAGGGTCTCGGGCTGGAATTCCGTGACGGGAACCAGGGTATCTCCGGCCTTGAAAAGTTTGATAACGGTGCCGTCGGTAGCAGCCATCAACAGGTCGTTGCCTGAACGCACGAAATCAGCCATGACGGCGGCAAAGCCCAGTCCGCCAGGAGTCTGGAATCCGGGCATGGCGATATCGTACCGCACGCCGTGGGCGCTAGCTACCGGTTTGACCGGGGTCTCAAGGCGGTAAGGTGCTGCGGCTGCGGCTGCGGCTGCGGCAGTCTGCAGGGGTGCCGAAACGGTAGGCAGCAGCTCGGCAGGCAACGGATAGGCACGCACTACCCTGAACTTGGCGTCACGCACTGTGATGCCATCGCGTCCGGCTAAGACAAACAGGTCAGCCGAAGCGGCACCTGCAGAAGCAGGCTTGGCCGGCTTTTCGGCCTGGGCAGCGGCAAAATCCTGCCAGTCAAGGGCTGGCAGGGCGGCCTTGAGGGAGCTGTAAAAGCCTTCGGCTTTGCCGGTATAATCCCAAAACGCGGTACGCAAACCATCGTAGCGGCGAATGCTGTCGCCGCGCTTGATGTCCGCTTTGCCGGTCAGCGCCTTGGTGTGGGAAAAGCCTTCCTTGATCTGGGTGACCTGCAATACCCCTTTGCTGGAGTCAAGGGTGCCGATGACCTTGCCGGTCACCGGATGGGTGATCTTTTCTCCAGGTTGGATCACGCTGAAAAGGTCCCCCACCACCAGGCCCTTGGCGGCATCGAGATCGATCAGGTACTCATCTTGTACCGGCAGCACGACATAGCCCGGTACCGGTTGCAGATCCCCGACCATATCCTCCAGGGTTCCGGCCGAGGTGGTTCCTGCCGCCACCAGCAGCAGAGCCACCAGCCATACACTAACTTTGGAAATCAAGGCAAAACCTCCTATCAAGCGGTGCGTGAAATAGTCATATCGATTGCCCGACCGGTAAACAAAAGGGGCCGGGCAAAGCCCGGCCCCAACGTATCACAACAGGTATTGCGAAACAATTAGAACTTGAACTGAATGCGGGCGTCGGTGCGGAACACGTCGTCGCCATTGCCATCGGAAGCCATCGCGTCCCAGGCATCGCCAGCTACCAGGTACCCGGCGTTGATGTCGGCGGTGAGACCTTTCATGATGGTGTAGCTGGCGCCAACCACAAATTCGTGACCGATTTCGTTGTCACCGAGACGAGAATCTTCGGCAGTGTTGTGCCAGAAGTACTTGGCCCAGAGTTTGGTTTTAGCATTCAACTTATGCGAAGCGCCAACGTAGATCAGCTGGTAGCCCTGGTCGAGCACATAGGGCGCCTGGCTGTAAGAGTTGTCGTCGCAGTAGTTGTCGAAGATGATGACCGAACCAAGGATCGAGGTTGCAATATCGATAACTTCGAAGTTTTCGACATCGCTATCACTATCGTCGTCATCGCCTGAAGCATACAGGCCACCCAGGGTGAAGGTGTTTTTGCCAACGGTATAATCGAGTTGACCATGGAACAGGTAAGCATTGCGATCGAGGGACTCGCCATCAACCTCGACTTCGCCAGTCAGATATATGCCGGTGAACATCCCGGAGAGGTTGTTCCACTTGCCCTTACCAGCCAAGCCAAGCCAGATTTCCTCATCCTGCAGGGTGAAAGTTTCGCCGAAAACAGGCTCCTGGCCCTGGTCCATATAAATGAGGAAAGCATTCAAACTGTTGCCGCCCTCAAAGACATAGGTAAGGTCAGCAGCATACGCATCATCATACTGGGATTTGTTTACGGAGGGGTTTGCATCTTTGGAATCGGAGCTTGTGTTCCAGTCGTTACGGAACCAGCCCAGCGAATAGGCCCAGTTGTTTTCCTTGCGGGTCCACTTGACACCACCAGCATTGTCCGACCAAAGAAGAGCATTGTAACCGACGGGCTGCAGACCGACGGTCAGGCGGGAAGCCGGATCGAAGGGCAGTTCGAGTTCGGTGTAGGCCCAGCGCAGTTCAAACACGTTGTCGTCGCCGCCGAAGTCAGCACCTTTGCCACCGAATTTGGAGGAACCAAATTCAAAACCGACAACACCTTTGACTTTTTTTTCATCATCGGACACGGTCATGTCCATGCGGTATTTCAGTTCGCCGAAGAAATCACTGTCGTTTTTGTTTTTCTTGGTGTCGGGCAGGTTAATTTTACCCTGGGAAAGAAGAGCACCGCCGGCACCAATATACTTTTCACTATCTTTGATGGTACGCACCGAGGTATCCGCCTGGGTGCTATAGGAAAAACGGTGGTTAAAGTCGCCATGCCACTCGACGTTGATGGCCAGGGCGGGAGTCGCCATGGCCAGGGCGATCAAGATCGCCATTGCAATTCTGAACTGTTTCACGGTTTTGGTCTCCTTCCATCTGAAAAAAAATGCCAAAGATGCGTACGAAGCGCTTATGCCTCGACACAAATATTGAATGGGGATGAAAGCATCTGCTCTCTGATACCCCGGGGTGGTTCCAGTTCGGCTAGGTGTCTAGTCTTATGCCCCTGCAGTGTTAGCCGAAGATTAGGGTTTTACCTGTTTTTTTATTTCATTCACTTTATTTTAAAAGTCGAAGTGTTTGTGTTTGAACCAGCTAGGCCTCTTTCAACATTTGTGCCAACGCTATATCTTGATGTATACACCGGGGGCGCTGCAAAATATAGGAAAATACTAGGCTTTCGTTTAGTGAAGAACACAAGTCATTGTGTCTTTAATGCCACAGTGTGTATCGTTATGCAACAGAGTATCTAACGATGCGATAATTATTTATCCAGCGGGGCTGGCGCTGGTTTCTGGTCGATAAGTCGTTGCAGGATGGCGGTGATTTCGGCGGCTTCAAGTCCGAGGGTATCCTGAACGATACGTCCAGAACGGTCCAGAATCAAAAGCCTGGGGATGGGGTAGACCCGGTAAGCACGATGCACCTGCCCATCATCGAGCAGCGCTTCAAAGGATGTGGGGAGTTTTTTGCTCTTCAGGTAGTTGCGTACTGTTTTAGCCGGTTCCTGAATGAAAATATCCACAACAGGGATCCGATTGTCATTGAGAAACTGGCTGATTTCACACAGTTCAGACAGTTGAGCCTTGCATCCCGGACACCAGGTTGTGCCGATGACCATCAATACTGGGGTGCCCTTGAAATCAGCCAGACGGACGGTTTTGCCGGCTATATTCTTTAACTTGAAATCGGGGGCGCCATTTCCAGTGGGGAGTTGGCACAGGGCTGACGTGGCGATACAAGCGATCAAAAGCCAAGAAAGTAGGGCATATCTCAACGCAGTTTTCATGTTTCCTCCTCAGTCGAAACATTGCCTTAAAAGAAAAGCTATCGATTATTTGGTTATTGAGAAGGATTAGTCAAGGTAAAATCTTGCTTACAGCTCTTCTGGTGTTGCGCTCATCCATCCAGACTCTGAGATATCCTTCTTCTCTTGGATGCCCCCGCAAGCGTTGACTTTCTAAGGGTAATCCACTACTTTTAGCAGGTATCAAATCCGCTCCAGGTCTGACTTTTGTCTATTGGTCCAGCTTTTCATCATGTTACACATGGGGCGTTTGTCTACCACTCAGGAAGGAACCAACCAACTTGTCTCCCACTACCTTTGATTTCCCCCTTGGTATCAGCCCGTGGCCCAGTGAAAGGCGTCGTCTGCGCCAGCTGCAGGAGGGGTATACCTTTAATCTACTGGAAAATTCCAGTGATTCCTACCGCTTCACCATTATGCCCGGTGTTGGAAAGATCGAACAACTGTTCCACGCTTTCGCTGCGGCCATGCCCGACGAGTGTTTTTTTATTCTGGAATACTATGCCGATGAGGAAGATCAGCCGTCCGAGGACAGTGCCGAGCCCTTGCTCTTTTACTCACCCTACATGCCTAAAGAGGAAATCCTTGACGCCTTGCAGCCTTATTTTTCCCGTTTGGCGCATGACGGTTTTGTCGGTTTCGGTTTAGCAAACAACCAGGTAGGCATGGAGTTGTTTTATTCCGAAGAAAAGGTTGTAACCTGTTTTACCTGTAACCATATCCGCGTCATGGATATTCTCGGTCGCTGTGGGCTGCCCTATAATGCAGAGCAGCTTTTTACTTCTGACCTTGGGCATGATCATTTGTCGCTGCTGTGTTATCGCCCTCAGACCTTGCCTCAAGATTTAACACCCTTTAAAGAGCAGGACCTCGATTACCTTTGTTTTTGTCGGGAGATTACTGAAATGCTGGAAATGTATCCGGTAGAGGATGACCTGTCTTTCTTTCTTTCGCAAAAAGAGCAGCAGCTTATCGCTCTGCGTCTGAGTCAGCATGTGGAATTTTCCGGTTTTGCCGACGAGGAGTTTGGCGACCTGTTGCTGAGCTGGAGCGATTTTGTGCAGGAGTGTGAAGCCGGGTTTGATGGTAATCTTGAGGATTATCAGGATGGTCTGCGTCTGCGGGATCTGATCCAGTATGTTATCGAAGGAGTTCCGCCACTGCTGGAGCAAAAGCTTATCGAGGTGGTGTCCGATTCGGACCGGCGGCTTAGCCATAATCTCGTGGACTGTCGAAAACGCCTGGACGCACCCCAGAATCTGCCACTGCGTGACGATCGTTTCTGGTATCGCGGTATGGTGAGCAAGCAAGGTGTCATTTTGCGCCGTGATCTGATACGGCAGGGCTGGTTTCAACCATGATGCGGGCCTTCCTGTACAACCCGCCCGGGTGGGGGTCTTCATGGTTGCAATCGTAGCCGCAGTGCCGGATGAGACATGGATGTTTCGCCGCAGGTTGTTCCCCTGCGAGGTGCGACGCTGCGGCCGCCGCGATCTATACTGCGGGAGCATGTTCGGTCATAAGGTCGTGGTTCTTCATACCGGGGTCGGCAAGATCAACGCTGCCTCGGCGGTTACCGCGTTACTAGAGTATTACACCCCCGAGACGTTGATTATTACCGGTTGTTGCGGTGCCTATGCCGGCCAGGGCCTGACCAAGGGCGATCTTGTGCTCGCCACTGAAGAGATTTGTGCCGACGAGGGGGTGCTGACTCCCGAGGGGTTCCGGGATTTCGCCACCTTGGGTTTTTCCCTGCTGGCCAATAAAAGCATCGGTCTGCAGAGTCGCTTCGTCGTTGATCCAAAACTGCAGGAAAACGCCCGCACCCATCTGGAACGGTTTACCCGGGAAGAAGGGCTGCACCTTGGAATTGGTCCGCTGGTGACGGTCTCCACGTGTTCGGGCACATTGCAGTCCGGACTGGATATGCAGGCACGTACCGATGGGCTTGGCGAGAACATGGAAGGCGCTGCCGTGGCGCAGGTCTGCCAGCAGTACAAGGTGCCGTTTCTGGAAATTCGCGGGGTATCCAATATGGTCGAAGACCGGAATTTGCAGAACTGGGACCTGGCAGGAGCCGCCGAAAATGCTCAGCAGGCCCTGGTGGCTTTGCTGCGTGGCTGGTTTGCGCCGGTTTTATTGGCCTGATGCGGTACCTTTCTCTGGGGATATCTCCTTGCCCCAACGACACGGCCCTTTTTTATGGATTGATCAGCGGCCACGTTCCCCTGTCCGGTATTTCATTGCGTCTGCGCATCGAAGATGTTGATACCCTCAACCGCCTTGCGGCCATCTGTTCCCTGGATATTACCAAGATTTCCCTGCATGCTTACGGTCATCTGCGTCAGGACTATGTATTATTGCGCACTGGAGCCGCTGTTGGGCGCGGTTGTGGTCCTCTAGTGGTGGCGCGAAAACCCCTTGCGCCTGAATGCTTGCCAGGTCTGCGTATCGCAGTGCCGGGCCGCTTGACGACGGCAAGTCTTTTGCTGCAGATGTACGGGGTGGCTCCGTCAAGCCTGGAGGTCATGCCTTTTCATGCCATCGAGACGGCGGTAGTCGAGGGGAAGGTGGACGCCGGCGTCCTTATTCATGAAGCGCGCTTTACGTGTGAAAACCGAGGCTTGGTCAAGGTGCTTGATTTCGGCATTTGGTGGGAGGCGCTTACCGGTTTGCCTCTGCCACTCGGTGGCATTGTCGCAAAGCGGCGTCTTGGCCGCCCTACCCTTGAGCTTGTCGAGCAGGCTATAGGGCGCAGTATCGATAGATTGTTTGCCGTGCCAGATGCGGCGCGGGACTTTATCCGCAGTCATGCCCAGGAGTCCGATGATGAGGTCCTCGATGGCCATATAGGTTTGTATGTGAATGAGTTTACGCGCCACCTGGGGAAAGACGGTGAAGTTGCAGTCGAAGAGTTTTTTGCCCGCGCCGAGGCCAAAGGATTGCTGCCCCCCTGCCCCGTCGGATTGTTCGGATGATATCGGTATCGAATGCGTATTTTGTTTGCGGGAATAAGCAGCTTTCCCCAGCCTACAAAAAAGCGGCCCCTTTGGGAGGCCGCTTTTTTAATGAACTGACAGGGGCGGTCAGTCGCCGCAGATATTGTTCTCCATGTGAATACTGCGGATGAATGCCGCATCGACACTGGCGGAGAGCTGATCGATAACCTTGGCGGGTGCCGGGGTGTCGAGTGACAGCACCACCATGGCTTCACCGGATTTGGCTCGGCGGCCAAGATTCATAGAGCCGATATTGATGCCGGCTTCACCGAGGATGGTGCCGATTTTGCCGATCAGGCCCGGCTTATCCGCATAGCTGATCACCAGCATATGTTCTTCAGGCTGAAAGTCGGTATTGAAATCACGCATTTTGACGATTTTGGGAAGACCCTCAAAAATAGTTCCGGCTACGGTTCGCTTGCCCGCGGGGGTCATCAGCGAGATGGTGATCAGATTCGAGAAAGATTCGGCTTCGGTGGAGCATACCGTTTCAACCGTGATCCCCATCTGCTCGGCGATGAGTTGCGAGTTGACCATGTTGACATCCTGCTCGGTGGAGCGGTTGAGCAGGGCCGCAAGTCCGCAGACGGTCAAGGGCGAGCAGTCGTAACGTGCCAGCTTGCCATTATAGGTAAAGGTCACCTTGCTGGGATTGGCCGGGGCCAACTGCACAATGAACTCGCCCATCTGCTGAATCAATGACAAGAAAGGTTGCATGACCTGCATCAGATCGGCATCAAATTTGGGAATGTTGACGGCACTTTCAAGGGGCTGGCCGTCAAGGTAACGAACGATCTCCTTGCTGACATCCACCGCTACGTTTTTTTGTGCCTCAAAGGTGTTGGCTCCCAAATGGGGCGTGACCACCATGAGCGGATGATCGATCAATTGCTTGACCGTCTCAGAGGTGGGGGGCTCCTCGCTGAAAACGTCAAAGGCCGCACCCCGGACCTTGCCGCTTTGCAGGGCAGCCAGCATGGCTGCTTCGTTGATGATTTCTCCCCGAGCGCAGTTGACGATGATCACGCCGTCTTTCATGGCCTCAAAATGGCGGCCGTTGATCATGTCGATGGTTTCCTGGTTGCGGGGGCAGTGCAGGGTCAGGATGTCCGCATAACGTACGATATCATCCATGCTTACCAATTTCACGCCCAGGTCCTCACCCCGTTTGGGAGAGATATAGGGGTCATAGGCAATGACGTTCATTTCAAAAGCTTTGGCACGCAGTGCCACCCGGCCTCCGACTTTACCCAGACCGATAATGCCGAGGGTTTTGTCCTTGAGTTCGCAACCGGTAAAGGGAGCGCGCTTCCATTCACCCTGTTTGAGGGAGGAGTTGGCAACGGGCACGTTGCGACACAGCGAAAGCATCAGAGCCATGGTGTGCTCGGCAGCGGAGTTGACGTTGCCGTAGGGCGCATTGACCACGATGATGCCGCGGCTGCTGGCTGCATCGACATCGACATTGTCGATGCCGACCCCGGCCCGGGCTACGATTTTCAGGTTGCGGCCGTGATCGAGCAAGGCCGCGTCAACCGTGGTACCGCTGCGGGTGATGATGGCATCGAAACGGCCGACAATGCGATGCAGTTCTTCAGGAGTAAGTCCCAGGCGCTCCTCAAGCTCTATGCGCGGATCATCAAGCAGTGGTTGCAGACCTTCTTGGGAAATTTCGTCGCTAATCAGGACCTTCATGGTGATTCCTTGCTGTTACGGACTGTGCAACGGGCAGTTGCTCATGAAAGTCCCCCTTCGGGATTCATGCTGCTCGTACACACCCTTGATTTTTATCTTATGGAAAATACTTTATTCCTTTCCGATAGATAACCTCACGGATTATCCTGACCCCGGATAGGATTTTGAGTAGATGTGGATCGATAATTTTGAAAAAGAGGCAACTATACAAAAAAACGGCCGGTCTTTCAATAAGTAAGAAGACCGGCCGACAGTTTGGAGCAGTTACTTGATGATCTTAAGATGGCCTGAGCCGGGAGAAGGCGCCGGTGGATCGGGTGGCGGTTCTTGTATGGCAGCCTCTCCAATGATTGGCAGGGTGCCCTCTTGCAGCATCCTGTCGACGGATGCGGCTATGGTCAGGCATTGTTTCATGCATACCCGTCGTACCGGACAGGTGCTGCAATCTGCCTCACCTCCGGCAATGCGAAGCGCATGGATAACCAAGGCAACGCTTTCGGGCTGGGTCAGAGGAATCATAAACATGAGCGTATCTCCCGGGTATCGATCTTAAAGGTCGCGATCGGCGGCCGCGGCGAAACGGCGCAGTTTTTCCATGACAACGGCAAATCCTGCCGGAGTCAGGGACTGAGGGCCGTCGCAGGAGGCCTTTTCCGGATCGTTGTGAACTTCCACCAGCAGGCCGTCGCAACCGGCGGCTACTGCAGCATAACACATGGCCGGTACCAGGCTGGCATGGCCGGTGGCATGGGACGGGTCGATCACTACCGGCAGATGGGTCTGCTCTTTTAGTAACGGCACGGCGGACAGGTCGAGAGTGTTGCGGGTAGCGGTTTCGAAGGTTCGAATGCCGCGCTCGCACAACACCACGCGCTGATTACCTTCCGAAAGGATATACTCGGCACTCATCAGAAATTCCTGGATGGTGGTCGACATGCCGCGTTTGAGCAGGACCGGTTTGTCCTGCTGACCTAGCAGGCGCAGCAGGGGAAAATTCTGCACGTTGCGGGCGCCTACCTGCAAAATGTCGGCATAACGTGCCACCAGATCGACATCGCGGGGATTAACCACTTCCGTGATGATGGGCAGGCCGGTAGCCTCGCGTGCGGTCGCCAGTAGTTTGAGTCCTTCCTCTTCCAACCCCTGGAAAGCGTAGGGGCTGGTTCGGGGTTTGAACGCACCGCCGCGCAGCACCTTGGCACCGGCGGCTTTAACCGCGCGAGCTGTTTCCAGCAGCTGCGATTCCCCTTCCACCGAACAGGGGCCGGCCATGACCAGAACTTCGCGGCCGCCGATGGTAACCCCGGGTGCCAGCTCAAAAACACTTGGTTCGGGACGGATCTCCCTGCTGGCCAGTTTGTAGGGCTTGAGGATAGGGACCACGGCTTCCACGTAGGGCATCGATTCCAGCGATTGCAGTACGGCTTTGCCGCGTTCGTCGCCAATGGCGCCGATCACGTCACGGGTTTCGCCGTGGATGACATGCGCCTTGTAGCCCAGTTCGCGGATGCGTTTTTTTACTTCTGCCAGGGCCTCTTTGCCGGCACCCTTTTTCATGACGATAATCATGGTTTTAACTCCTCTGGTGTCTGGGGGGTTGGTCGGCTGCCGATCGTTTTTCCCCTGAACTTCCAAAAGAAAAACCACGGGTGAGCCAGTTGGCATCAACCCGTGGTTTTGTATGAATGTGCTGTGGGGCGCTACGTCCTCAGACACCAGCCGCGGGTCGATGGTTCATAAAGAACCCAAAAAACCCGAACCAAAAGAAAAAGCTGATGTTGAGAAGCGTCTGCGCCTGCATGGTGATCCCTTCAATTAAGACGAATGTATTTACCACTAGCAGATCACCCTCTTAAAAGCAAGTAAAAACAATCTGTTGCTGTGTCTTGCTATTATTCTTCTTCGTCGGACGAATCGATAAAGCGTTGCAGCCAGCGATGAACATCGTTGCGACGGATTTCGGTCCGCAGGTGCATCATGCGTTGCTTGCGTTCTTCCGGCTCCATGCTGAAAGCCTGGTAGATGGCATCGGCGGTACCGTCGGTGTCGTAGGGGTTGACCAGCAAAGCATATTTGCCGAGTTGATCGGCGGCGCCGGCAAACTCGCTAAGGATCAACACGCCATTGTTTTCCACCGAGCTGGCACAGTATTCCTTGGCAACCAGATTCATGCCGTCCCGCAAGGGGGTGATCAAGGCGATTTCCGAGGTGCGGTAGCGCGCCAGCAGCTGTTCGCGTTCCAGGCAGCGGAAAACGTAGTGAATCGGCACCCATTCCGGTTGCCCAAAGCGGGCATTGATGCGACCCGCCAACTGATCCAGCTCCTCTTTGAGGTTGGCGTAATCAGGGACCAGGGTGCGACTGGGGATGACAACTTGCATCAGCGAGATGCGTTTGATCAGTTCGGGGTATTTTTCCAGTGCTCGTTCAAAGGCCAGAAACCGCTCCGGAATGCCCTTGGTATAATCAAGCCGGTCGATGCCCAGCACCAGTTGGCGGCCGCGCAGATTTTCATGCAGATACCAGGCCGCATCTTCAACCTCGTGAGAGCGTGCACCTTCATCGAATTCGCTGAAATCGATACTGATAGGGTAATGTCCGACCTTGATGAGCCGCTGACCGAATTTCAGCAGTGTGTGGTGACGTTTCCGGCTTACAATTTCAAGTTCCGGTACCAGCATGCTGGCGGTTTGTACAAAATTGCGGCGATCCCTGAGGGTCTGGAAGCCGATCTGGTCGTAAGCCAGCAGTCCCCTGATCAATTCGGTCTTCCACGGCAGTCGCCGATACAGGTCCGGAGAGGGAAACGGAATGTGCAGGAAAAAGGCCAGTGGGTCCTGCATGCCCAGCTCCCGCAGATGCGATCCGACCAGCATCAACTGGTAATCGTGAACCCAGATAAAATCATTGTCAGCGGTATTTGCGGCAACCACCGCGGCAAATTTCTGATTGACGGCCTCATAAGCTTGCCATTGGGGCAGATCAAAACAGCAGAACCCAAGCAGGTCGTGAAACAGTGGCCAGATTGCAGAATTGGAAAAGCCGCGATAATAGCGCTCTACCTCGTCTTCACTGAGAGGCACCGGAACCAGCTGATAACCCTGCTGCTCTTTAAACTCGCGCAGCAGACTGTCCAGGGGGGCATCCGCGTCGCAACCGGGCCAGCCGAGCCAGACTCCGTGATTCTCGCGCATCACCGGTGCCAGGGCGGTGACCAGACCGCCTGTGCCAGGCTTCATGGTCCATCGATTTTCGGTCTGACCAATGACCGTTGGCAGCCGGTTGGAAATGATCAACAGGCGTTTGTCGTGGTTTTGAAACATGGTGCTACCTTCCTTCTTTGCATGGAATTCAATGGATAAAAAGATTACCTGGCCTTTCAGCCGACCACCACACGCTCCCTGCAGCCATCCTGCAGGCCGGCCAGCAGCGTCAGATATTCACGCAGGTGCCGTGTATTGAGAAAATTGTCCAGGACGAACTGTCGGGCCCGTTCTCCAATCTGCCGACGCAACCGCGCACGATGCAGCAAATACCGGATGCGCAAGGCCGCACCTTCCGGAGTGCGCACCAGAAAACCGGTATAGTGATTGAACACCTGCAGGCGGATGCCTCCGGTGTCCCCGCCGATAACCGGCTTGCCTTTCCACATCCCCTCCGCAACCGTCAGGCCAAAACCCTCGCGAATCGATTTCTGGATCACGATATCCGCGGCCCGCTGAAGCGCGTTGATGGTTCTGTGCGCATCGGGGGGCAGCAGCAAGACATGGATATCCGGGTCATTTGCAGCGGCCTGTTGCACTTCCTGCAGCACCGCCATTCCTTCCGGGTCATCGCTTGCTTCGCCGCCCGCCAGCACCAGCTGCAGCGGCGTCAGCTTGGCGGCCAGTCGATAAGCCTGGATCACACCCACCGGATCTTTAAAGCGGTCATAGCGGGATACCTGCAGAACCATGGGTCGCTCCGGATCGAGGCCGAATTGCGGATAAATGGCATCGATTTCGGCCGGGGGCAGATCACGGTTCTTGTCGCTCAGCGGGTCGATACTCGGCGCAATGATGTATTGCGGATGCGGCAGCGGTTGCGCGAACTCCGGCAGGGAGAAGATGCTGGCATCGTAGGCCTCAAGCCACGGCCGCAGGTATTTCCATACGGGGCGAAACGGATGACTGGCATCGATATGGCACCGCCAGATCCATTTGCCTCGACGCTCCGGAAAATGAGACAACAAGGCCGCAGGCTGGGGATCGTGAATAAAAACGAAATCCGCCTGCTCGAGAACCGCCCTGAGCTGTTCCGCGCAGCGGGCATTGGTCTTCTCGTAAGCTTTCAGCAAAGGTTCCGGGATGTGTACGTCCAGACCCTGTAAAGCGTTGTGAAAGCCCTTGGTGCACTCGTAAAACTCCGGCGAACCGTTGATGACCTCCCAACTTGCATCGATCCCGAGAGCTTGTTTGAAAGGAATCAGCTTCTGCAGGATTTCCGCCACCCCTCCCCCTTCGCGGGTCGAGTTGACATGCACGACCTTCGCCCCTTTCAGGGGAGCTGCAAGTTGCTCCAGATGCTGGATAACCGAGGAGCCGGTCACTTGCGCATATTGAGCCAGAAAATCCTGGTTCTGTTTGTTGTGGCGGAGAGCCATCAGCTTTGCTCCTCGAAAAATGTCTGAAACAGGCTGGTAACATGGGCCCGGATTTCTTCAAGGGACGAAAAATAAGGGTCGAAGCCGCACAGACGGTCAATCAGTCTCTGGTAGAGGTCGCCGAATCCGCCTAGCCAGGCGGAAAAATCGTCGCACCGCTGCTTGGTGCGGCTGCGGGCGTCGATGAAGTGATAGTAGATGCAACCTGTCGACAGGGCCGGCAAGTAGGATACCAGATCCACCGGATCATCAAACCGCAGGCCCGTGTCGAACACCACGATCTGGGAATGCAAAAAGTAAAATTGCTGATCAGCCCGTGCCCAGGGGATCATCTCGCTTTCATCCAGGCGTTGCTCCACCGTGTCGACCAGTTCCAGGCGTAATTGCTCGAGGCTGTCGAAGTCTGTCGGCAGAGTCATGCTCAGGCGTTCGGCCAGCGTTTTATCATGCAGGCCACGATAGGCCCAGGAAGCAAAATCATTGTTGTATTCCGGCTCGTCAAACTGGGGGCGCAACAGCCTTCCCCAGAAATGGTGGCCGATACTGGCCAAAGGGATTTTCTCCAGCGCATCCCGGAACTCTTTGAGGTTTTGCACCTTGATGCCTGTCGACAGGGTGATCAGAGCGCAATCGCGCACCTCAAAGGGTGATATGGCAGAGGGGGCTGTTTTCATGGGACTCCCGTTGCGAACCAGACCAGGCGGGTCCGGTTATTCGGCCCATTTTTGCATCTTTTCCCGGCGATTAAAAAATTTACACAGACGAGGGAAGTCTGGCCTGGTCTGCCTTGATTTCTTTACAGTAAGGGGACAATGAAAGAATAGCATAAGCCATCGTAGTGGCAATTTATTGGCTCAGTTTATCGGCCCTTCATGTTTTTGCTTGACAGCAGCGGTCGAATTCTTTATAAACGGAACACTCATTGCCCAGATAGCTCAGTCGGTAGAGCAGAGGACTGAAAATCCTCGTGTCGGCAGTTCGATTCTGTCTCTGGGCACCATTTGTATACAAAAGGTCTGCGTTACCGACGCAGACCTTTTTTTATTCGAATAATAACCGCCGATCGGTCCTTGCAAATTGCTGCGCTTTTTATTAATGTCTCGGCCCGTTGTGTAAAATTTGCGGCAGTTCCGGGTCAGCGCGTCTTTCCCCAATCCCGCCAAAAAACCCTGATCATTTTATCCACGAAGTTCTGAAGATGAAGCATCAAGTCAGACTGAATTGCCATGTCGATATGCCGTCGACCTGGATCAAGTATAAAAAAGAGTTGTGTCACGACTGCCGGGCGGTCTGTTGCAGTTTGCCCGCGGAAGTTACCATTGCCGATCTGGTGCGTATGGAGTTGGTCGATCCTTTCGATGCCCAGGATCCACCCAAAGAGATCGCCAAAAGATTGCGCAAGCAAGGGGTCATCGAGCATTTCAACTTTAAAAGTGCGATTTTTACCTTGGCCAGGCTGGCTAACGACGATTGCATCTTTCTTGACCAGAAAACCCGTCGCTGTACCATCTACGCCAAGCGTCCCGATACCTGCCGCAATCACCCCCGGATCGGGCCGCGTCCGGGATATTGTGCGTACCAGTCAAACAGGTGATCCCCGATTCCGGGCTCCAGGTTCCTTTAATGGCTTGTCCCATAAAAAAAGCCGCGACTCATAACTGTCGCGGCTTTTTCTGCGTGATTTATAACAAGACACCATCAGGGTGCATATTTTTCGAGGGTTCTGCGCAGGGTCGCGGCAGAGGCCGGACTCCCTGCCCGTCCGGCAAAGATATCCTCGACCGTGACACTGTCTCTCCCGTAATAAGCCGTATTGTCTTCCCAGAGGATATTCAGTACCGAACCTTCCAGGGACACGCCTGCAAAGAATCCCCGTGACCGGCTATAGGAAAGGATCTCCGCCTTGAGCATTACGTCGGTGGCGCCTTCCACCCGACGACCCACCGGGCCGGCAGCAACTGCGGCGTCGGCACCGAGGGTGAATTTACCCTTTTTGATGTTTTCGATGCTGCGCGGGCTTTTGAAAACCAGGATAACATCCGTTGATTGCCCCCCGATCTGCCAGCCAAAGCTGCCTCCGCCGATGGATAGGAAGGTCGGATTGCTCCAGCCGCCCCCGCTATCGCGTACCATCAAGACCCCTTCCCCGTAGCGGCCGCCAAAGATGAAGGCTCCCTTGATGACGCCGGGAATGATGGCGATGCCGTAGGCATTGCTGAGCAGGCTGGGGGGGATCGCCGATTCAGGGATTTCCATGATTTTGTCCAGCACCGATATGGCTTGGTTGACGGTGTTTTCCTGATCCGAGGCTGTCGCTACGCCACTTTCCAACAGAGCCAGCGCCGTCAGCATCGCGATTGTCAGCAGGACCTTATTCGTGAGTTTAAGCATGCTTTCTACCCTTCTGTCGATAAAATAGGTTTCCAGCGGCATTCCTTACCACCAGTAGGGATAACGATGCCAGTACGGGTAACGGTACCAATAGGGAAACGGGTCATAGTAGTAGGGGTAATAGGGGTAAGCTCTTTGATACCGATCTTCGGACCACAGATAAAGCTCGCCGATTTCGAAAACCGGATAGTGATAATTGGCCTTTTGCAGAGGCCGGACTTCGATGGCGCGCAAAGTACCGGTCAAGGTTACCAGCTTGCCAGCCTTATAGATGCTCGGATCGAGCAGTCGCGTGCTGTGAGCCAGGAACCGGCCCCCCTCTTCATCGGGATCCTGTGGCTCATCGCGCTTGTCGAGGGAGTACTTCAGGATCTCAAGGGTTGAACCGTCATCGGTGACCTGGTTTTCCAGAATCAACCCGCCCAGAATAACCGTTTTACCCATGTAATTGTCCGGCGATGCTTTGAGGCGAGAATATTCCACTTCGTAGTTGACGCCGGACAGGGCATCTTTGGAAAGAACCGAGCCGCAACCGGTCAGCAGCATAAGCAGGGCCGGAAGAAGCAACCAGAATAGTGAATTTTTCATGACCGTCTCCTTGGGTGAAAAATTCTTTTTCGTTATGTTGCCAGCTGACAACAGGTCGCGAGTCGGCAGGTACGATATTCCGACAATGATTAAAAATCGATACCTGGCTGGGGTTCGATGTCGCGTCGGTAGGCATGCTTGATTTCCCGCACTTCGCTGACGGTGTCAGCCCGTTCAATGACCTTGGGGTGGGCATCGCGGCCGGTCAGCACCAGGTGTAACAGTGGCGGTTTGCGGTCGAGAAGATCCAGCACCTGCTCCAGGTCGACCAAGTTCAGATGCAGGGCGTTGTTGATTTCATCAAGCACCAGCACGTCAAACTCTCCCGAAGCCATTTTTTCGTGCACCAGATCGATGGCGTCCTGGGCGTTGGCGCGGTGTTCCTCGTAGGGATAGGGGTTTCCCTGGATACCGCAAAATCCTTTACCGGTATGATGCAACTCTACGCTGTCACCAAGCTTTTTAATGCCGTCCCATTCTCCGGCATACAGATCGCCCTTCATGAACTGGATGATGCAACTGCGCATGCCGTGTCCACAGGCCCGCAACACCATGCCTAATGCTGAGCTGGTCTTGCCTTTGCCGTTGCCGGTCAGTACCACCACCAGCCCCTGACGTTTCTTAGGCTGCAAGTGATCGATTTTGTCGGGTGGTGTGCCTCGCGTCATAACATCCTCCGGTCAGGGGTTTTATATATGTTGCGCCCTTCAACTATTTTATACCAAATCCCGCTTCTACGCATCTTTGCACTATCAGCTTTCGCCGATTGCCGACATCGTCTCTCACACATCAAAGCCGTACTCGGCCCAGCGGCGCTGCACCAAGGCGGTAATAGCTTCATCCGGCCGCAAAACTTTCAATCCGGCAGGATCAATCGTGGCGTCGATGCCGAGGCGACCGTCCTGCACCAGCAGATCCCTCCCCGGATCCATGCGGTTCAGAGCACGCCAGAAAAAAGTTGCGGGATCGCGCTGGTCACCATCGATGGTGACCACAAGCAGGCGTGCGCCGTGCAGCGGGCCGCTTCGCCACAGCGCCTGCAGCAATGATCGACCGCAGGTGCCCGGCCTGACACTGATCAGGGTGGCGCCGTGAAAGATCCCTTCGACCGGCATGTGGATGTCGACAATGTCAGGATGTTCGATGCGCAGTAATCGCAGGATCAGACGTTCAGCGACTTTGCCAAGGTGACAGTTTTCCATGGGGGGCGGGCCGACCACCGTGGTAGAAAAAACCGGCTCGGGACGGTGGCTGATGCTTATGACTCGCAGACGCGGCATGTAGGCGGACGGTTGATAAAATCCGGTATGATTGCCGAACGGCCCCTCCATGGCGGTTTCCCCCGGCCACACCAGGCCTTCGATGACATATTCGGCATGGGCCGGCACCGGCAGGTCGCTGTGTTGAGAGGGGGCCAGGTCTATGGGATGACGGCGCAAAAGTGCGGCCAGCGCGGTTTCGCTGATGTCGGGAGGCAGGGGGAACGCTGCCGCAAATATCATGGCCGGATCGCCGCCGAGGGCGATACTCACCGGCATGGGCAGATTGCGCATGTGCCACGCCTGGCAGTGGCGCGCTGCATCGCTGCCGTTGCGCCAATGGATGGAAGCCTGCCGGGGTCCGGAAAGTAGCACGCGATACATGCCGCAGTTTGCGATGCCACCGTCAGGATGGCGGGTGAAGACCTGCGGAAGGGTCAGGTAGCGACCGCCATCACCGGGCCAGCAGTGCAAGGCCGGCAGTCGGGAGAGATCGGGATGGTCCATTACCACGCTGTGACAGATTCCGCGCGGCTGCAGGCGGGGGGCGAATTCCGGACGCTGCAGCAGGCTCCGCAGGCGCTCTTCGGCGTTCTCTCCGCAAGCCCCGGCCAGCCCTGTCGCCAGGCGTTCGGCAGCCTCATCGGCGCGGGTGGCGCCGACCGCCCAGGCGGCACGCTGCGTTGAACCGAACAGATTGGTGGCCACCGCTACCCGGTATCCGCGAACGCGCTCAAACAACAGCGCCTGGCCTCCGGCGGCGCTTTTGCAGACACGATCGGTAATGGCGGCAATTTCCAGCTTTGGATCGACCTCGGCAGTTACCCGGTGCAGTTCGCCCCGATCTTCAAGCAGGGTTAAAAACTGGCGCAGATCGCTAACCGAGGTTGGAACGCTCATGGTCGCCCTCTTCGTCTGCCGGAGCCTTTGCTCCCCAGGCGCCGCCACCGGGTGTTTCGATGATGAGCACATCGCCAGGCCGTCCGGCCAGGGAACACTTGCCCGGCAGTTCCAGCAGTTGGCCTTCGCGTAGCAGGGTATTGCGCCCTGCTTGGCCCGGTGCGCCACCGGCCAGGCCGAAGGGGCCCTGTTTGCGACGGTCGCTGATAAGGGTGATTTGGGCTTCGCCGAGCAATTCCAGTTCCTTGATGACGCCGTCGCCGCCGGGGTGTTGGCCGACGCCTCCTGAGGCGTCCCGCAGGGCGTAGCGTCGCACTCGCAGTGGATAGGCGTGCTCCAACGCTTCCACCGGGGTGTTGAGGGTATTGGTCATATGGGTCTGCAGGCCGCTGGCTCCCGGACCTTGCGGGCCGCCGCCGGCACCGCCGGCAATGGTCTCATAGTAGGCGAACAGGTTATGGTTGCGGGGATCGCGTCCGCCGATGGTCAGATTGTTCATGGTTCCGCAACTGCCTGCCGGAATGCGCTCGGGCAGGGCCTGGGCCAGGGCGCCAAGCAGTACATCGACAATGCGCTGGGAGGTTTCCACATTGCCGCCGGCCACCGCCGCCGGGAAGGTGCAATCGACCACTGTGCCCGGTACGGTCCGAACCGCCACGGGGCGCATGCATCCCGCGCTGCCGGGCATATCCTCCGGTGCAAGCAAGCGGAACACGTAAAATACCGCTGACAGGGTGATGGCCCGTACGGCATTGACGCAGCCCGCAACCTGCGGTGCGCTGGCGGAAAAATCAAGCTGCGCGCGATCGCCGGCCACCGTGATTTGACAGCGAATCGGTATCGGCCCGTTGCCGGCACCGTCATCATCCAGCACGTCCTCGAAGCGGTAGCAGCCGTCGGGGATGGCGGCAATAACCGCCGTCATCATGCTTTCGCCATAATCGAGCAATGCCTGACCGTAACGGGTGGTTTCGGTCAGTCCGTAGCGGTCGATGATCTCGAGCAGGCGGCGTTCGCCGACCCGGTTGGCGGCGATCTGGGCATTCAGATCGCCTTGCCGTTCTTCCGGAGTGCGCACGTTGGCCAGCACGATCCGCAGCAACTCCCTGTCCAGACATCCCTGACGCACGATACGAACCGGCGGAATGCGCAAGCCTTCCTGGAAGATTTCCGTCGATAGCGGCAAAGAACCGGCACTGATGCCGCCGATATCGGCGTGATGCGCGCGGTTGGCGAGATAAAACGCCGGCGCCCCATTGCCACAGAAGATCGGCATCACCAGCGTGATATCCGGCAGGTGGGTGCCGCCGCAGTAGGGATCGTTGAGCATGACCATATCCCCCGGCGCCAGCTCGACGTGGCGGATGGCCGCAGCCACCGACAGCGGCATCGAACCCAGATGCACCGGAATATGGGCCGCCTGGGCCAGCATTTCGCCGTCGCTGTCGAACAGGGCGCAAGAAAAATCGCGGCGCTCTTTTATATTTGGGGAGAAGGCGGTACGCTGGAGCACCGCGCCCATTTCCTCGGTAAGGGAGGCGAAGCGGTTTTTCAGCACTTCGAGCCGGATGGGGTCGATGGAGGTGCTCATGCCTGCGCCCTTTCCAGAATCAGATTGCAGCGACTGTCGACCCGCGCCCGCCATTCCGGGGCAAGCACATGGGTTGCCGTGTCTTCGACGATCAAGGCCGGTCCGGTCAAGGTGCTGCCGACAGCCAGGGTATCGCGCTGGTAGACGGGCCATGGCGTTTCGACCCCTTTCCACACCACGCGGTTGATGGTCTCGCCAGGCGTTAAGCCGGGGTTGCCGCTGTCGTTGGTGAGATCCGGCTGAGGGCCGCTGCCGATCGCGCGCAAGCGCAAGGTGACGATCTCAAGCTCGCGTCCTTCCTCGCGAAAGCCGTAGAGGCTCTGATATCGCTGATGAAAGGCATCGCGGAAATTGCCATGCAGGGGGATGGTCAGCTCAAAGGATTGACCACGATAGCGCATGTCCAGAGCCCGTTCCAGGCGCAGGGCATCACCCGATACCCCTTCGGCAGCCATGTCGCAGCGGGCGCGCTCTTGCAGGGGGGCGAACAGCGCCTCCAAGGTGACCAAAGAGGTCTCCCCGGAGCGCAGCACCGAGATGGAATAATCGCGGATCACATCGGCCAGCACCAGGCCCACGGCCGATAGCAGCCCCGGATGCGCCGGGATAATGGCTCGCGGAATCCCCAGGGTATCGGCCAGCGAACAGACGTGCAGACCGCCGGCGCCGCCGAACGGCAGCAGGGTAAAATCTCGCGGATCGTAGCCTTTGGCCACCGACACCACGCGCAAGGCTCCGGCCATGGTCGCTTCCGCCACCTCCAGCACCCCTTCGGCCAGCCGCCTGGCAGGCAGGCCGACTTGCTCGGCAAGTTGCTCGACAGCCTGGCGGCAGCGCTCTTCAGCCAGCCGCATGCGCCCGCCGAGAAAACGGTCCGGCAGCAACCTGCCGAGGTAGAGATTGGCGTCAGTTACCGTCACCTCGCAGCCCCTGCCGTAGCACACCGGACCAGGATCGGCCCCCGCACTTTGCGGCCCGACCCGCAGCGCTCCGCCGGCATCGATGCGGGCGATGGAACCGCCGCCGGCGCCGACGGTATGAATGTCGATCATCGGCACCTTGACCGGCCAGCCGGCCAGTAAGGTTTCGGAGGTTACCGGTATCTGACCGTCGCAAAGTCCGACATCGGTGCTGGTGCCCCCCATGTCAAAGGTGATAATGCGTCCGTAACCCGCGTTGCGGGCGGAGACAAAAGCGCCGACCATTCCCGCGGCCGGTCCGGACAGGATGGTGCGCACCGCTTCACTGCCCGCTGTGTCGGCATGGATGGCACCGCCGTTGCTTTGCATGATGCGTAACACGCGTCCCTGCAGACCCCGTTGCAGACGCTGCAGATAGCGCCCCATCACCGGCGACACGGCGGCGTTGACGGCTGTGGTGGAGGCCCGTTCGAATTCGCGATATTCCGGCAATACCAGGTGGGATGCCGATACCAGCAGCCCGGCCTTTAGCAGGGCGTGTTGCAAACGTTGTTCATGCACGGGGTTGGCGTAGGCATGCAACAGGCAGAGCGCCACCGATTGGCAACCGCTGGCCAATACCCGAGCGACTACCCGTTGAATTTCTGCATCTTCCAGTGGCTCGGCCACGGTGCCGTCGGCCTGGATTCGTTCGCAAACCTCCACCACCCGCTCGCGTGTCACCAGGGCCGGACGCGGGGCGGGGTGCAAGGCATAGAGCTGCGGGCGGTGCTGCCGCCCGATGTGCAAAACATCCCCGAAACCTTGGGTGGTGACCAGCGCCACCGGTGCGCCTTTGCCCTCCAGCAGCGCGTTGGTGGCCACCGTCGAGCCGTGAAACACCAGGGCCTGATCCTCGCCAAGCAGAACCCGGATCCCTTCGAGCACCGCCCGTGACGGGTCATCGGGAGTGGAAGGGAGCTTGTAGGTATGTACCTCGGTTCCGTCGACCAGTACCAGATCGGTAAACGTGCCGCCGGTATCGACGCCGAGCAGTCGCAGCTTCGGTTGGTTTGTCACGCGCGCGTCCTTTGCCAGATTCATGGTGTATCGGATGTATTATCCAGTTGGGCCATCAGTGCCGCAGCCTGATGGTGCCCGGGATGCAGGGCCAAAACCTTGTCCAGGGCCTCGCGGGCCTGGCTGGACAGGCCGAGGCGTAGCTGGCATTTTGCCAGATGCAGCCAGCCTTCGGCATCACGGGGATTCAGCTCCAGCGCCTGGCGATAAGCCTCGATCGCCTTTTCCAAATGCCCGGCCCGCCGGCAGGTCTCGCCCAGCATGAAGTAAGCAGGGGTGTAGCGCGGGCTGTTGGCGGCGGTTTTTTCGAATTGAATGGCGGCCTCATCCAGATCGCCATGACGTAATAACGCCATGCCAAGTTCGAAGCAGGCCTCGGTATAGTCGGGGCTGGCTTGTTCGACTTGCCGGAACAATTCGATGGCCCGGGTGTTATCGCCCTGCTGGGAATGAATCATGCCCAGAATGAACAGGGCCCTGGTGTATTTGGGATTGAGCCGGATGGCGTCGTCGAGGGCGGCCTGGGCACGTGCCAGATCGGACTGCCTGAGATAGGACAGTCCCAGCCTGTAGCAGGTTTCGGCACTGGCGGGATTGACCTGCAAGGCCTTACGGAAGCTTTCCACGCTGGCCGCCAGATCGCCCAGGCCGTACTGGGCCAGGCCGAGTTTGAACAGAATGCGGAACGGTTCGCTGGTTTTCGTCAAGGCTGCCCGAAAGGCTTCGATGGCGCCAGGCAGATCGCCCTGATCGTAAAGCGCCAGGCCGATGTAGTAGTGCGCCTGACTGAAGTCGGGATCCAGCTGCAGGGCTTCATTCCAGATGGCCAGCGCCTGGTCGACCTGTCCGCGGTGATAAAGGTCGACGGCTTCATCATGCAGGAATCGGGCATCACGCTCGAGTTTTACCCCGCATAATTCACAGAATCGGGCCTGCTTCGAAACAACCGCCTGACAACGGGGACAGCGCATGGCATCTCCCTTTCGGCCGCCTGGTCTGGATCTGCGTCCGGTCTCTTATCGGCACCCTTGCCACTTATTCCGACGAGGGTGAGGTCTTTGGAGACCGCCGAGGCCCGCCGCGCCGGCGACGTGGACGGCGGCGAGCGCTGGGTTTGGAAAGATCGGAAGCCGGCTTGTTCTTGGATTCGATCGCTTGCCGCCAATCTGCCAGTACATCGAGTTGCTGTTGCGATACTTCACACCAGAGGGCAAAAAATTCCAAGGCTTTTGGCGTGTTGGTATGGTGTAAAAAGCGCGCTTCGCCGCGTCGCCCGCGTCCCCTGGTGAGCCGGAAAAAGCCGATCAACAAATCCCGGGTCCGCGCGCGGGTTCCGTGAGAGATGCGGAAATAGGCGCACAGCGGGGTCAGCAGCAGATTGGCCAAGCGCAAGATATCGCTGATTGTGGCGTCTTCCGCAGATAACAGGGCATGGCGAAAGCGGGCCAGAAACAGGGCGGCCAGTACCAGGTGTTCTTCTACGGGGGCTCCGTTACGAGTGCGTTCATCGATACCGTCGAGCAGTGCGAAGGTCTCCTCCTCGGCCTCGTAGCCGGCCAGCAGATGGGACAACAGTCCCATCGCCTGGGCTTCGCGGAACACCGGTCCGGCAACCGCATGGCGGAAAAGCTCCAGAACCTCTTCACGAATGCGCGCCGGGGCGGCTTCGGCGATGAGGGGCCCACGCATATAGATCGCCTCGCGAATCCCTTCATCAAGGGAAAATCCCAATCGCGCGCCAAACTCAAGGGCTCGCAGCATGCGTACCGGGTCCTCGGTGAATCGCACCAGGGGATCGCCGATCACCCGCAGTCGCCGGGCCTCGAGGTCTTCAAGTCCTCCTACATGGTCGATGACCGAAAAATCATCGATATTATAGAACAGGCCGTTAATGGTAAAGTCGCGGCGGAAGGCATCTTCGCGGGGTGAACCGAAAACATTCTCGGTAAAAAAGAAATGTTCCGCCGGATCGTCTGGCAGTTCTTCCGGGCGGGGTTGCCGGCGGAAGGTCGCAACTTCGACGATGTAGTTGTCGGCAAACCGAACATGCGCCAGGCGAAAGCGCCGACCGACCAGGAAGCAGTTGCGGAACAGTTTTCTTACCTCATCCGGGGTGGCATCGGTCGCTACGTCAAAATCTTTGGGGCGCCGGTTGAGGAGCAGGTCTCGCACTCCGCCACCGACCAGGAAGGCCTTGAAACCGTTATTGCGCAATCGGTACAAGACCTTGAGGGTGTGTTCGTTAATGTGCTTGCGGGAGATGGTATGTTGGGATCGGGGCAGAATGACGGGGCACCCTTCGCCAGCATCCGTTTCCTTGTCTGAATCAGTCATAGGTGTCGGCTCAACTGCTTGAATTTTAATGGAATCACGTTTATTCAAAATGCCGTCCAATTTAACAGAGATTATTCGCAAAGGAAAGCGCCGATGTGTCCATAGCGTTGCAAAGGTGCGTCAAATCACCTATTATGCGGCGAAATCCGTTTGTTCACCCCGTTTTAAGGTCGATTGTCATGACATGCAACCTGCTGGTTATCCTTGGCCCGACCGCTTCCGGCAAAACCCGCTTGGGTGTGGAGGCGGCCCGTGCTTTGGGTGGAGAAATCATTTCTGCCGATTCACGACAGGTTTTTATCGGCATGGATATCGGTACCGGTAAAGATCTGTCCGAATATGGCGACATCCCCTATCATCTTATCGATATCTGCGCCGCGGGCAGCGAATTTTCCGTATTCGATTTCCAGCAACGGTTTTGCGAGGCCTATGACGCCATTCGCAGTCGCGGTCGGTTACCGCTGCTGGTCGGCGGTACCGGGCTCTATCTCGATTGCGTATTGCGCAATTACCGCTTGATCAAGGTGCCAGAAAACCCCGCGTTACGAACTGCGCTGGCATCGCTGAATATGGAGCAACTGGCGCTGCGGCTGCAGGCCCTCAAGCCGGAGCAGCACAACACCACTGACCTGACCGATCGCGAACGGCTGCTGCGTGCCATCGAAATCGCCGAGGGGGAACTCGCCTCGCCTGATACGGGTCCTGTGCTGCCAGAGCTGTGCCCGCTGGTCTTCGGGGTGCGCTGGGAGCGTAGCGTGTTGCGGCGACGCATCACCGAGCGTCTCAAGCAGCGTCTTGCCGAAGGGCTTATCGACGAAGTCCAAAAGCTGCTCAATGCCGGGGTTCCCCATGCGATGATGGAACATTACGGTCTGGAATACCGGCTGGTCTCCCAACATCTGCAGGGCGACCTGAACCGCAACGACATGTTTCAGAAGCTTAACAGTGCCATCCATCAGTTCGCCAAGCGTCAGGAAACCTGGTTTCGCCGCATGGAACGGCAGGGTGTCGCTATCCACTGGTTGGATGGCGATCGGGAGCCCCTGCAGATTTTGTTACAGATTTTCAGAAAAGCCTGAGGGCAGCAGGTTTCCGCTTATCCTCAACCGTCCGCAATGAGAACGTCTTCCCTCAACGACTTAATACAAGATTATCACAATGTCCCTGCCTGTCTCAGTGCAACGCTATTTGGAAAAAAGAGGTCCCGGAGGTCCGTGGCGCATGCAGGGCGATCCGCGCGGCAACTATCAGGGCGCGGTGATCATCCCGGCCCTGGCCGAAAGCGACAGCCTGTTCTCTACCCTTGACAGTCTGCAAACCAATCCCCAGGCATTGCTTGAGCGATTTTTACTGGTTGTGGTGGTCAATCACCGGCCTGACGCTGCCGCCGGCGACAAGCAGGATAACCATCGGACTTTGAGGAAACTGGCGGAAAAGGCTGTCGATTTGCCGAACCTGGCCTGGATTGACGCGGCCAGTGAAGGGCTGGAGTTACCGCTCAAAACCGGCGGTGTCGGCCTGGCGCGCAAGCTGGGGTTCGACCTGGCGCTGGAACGTCTCGACTGGTCAGGTGCACAGATTCTGGCGACCCTCGATGCCGATACCCTGGTTCGCGACGATTACCTGTCGGCTTTGAACGAGTATTATGCGCCCGGCGTCGAGGGTGCCGCTGTGGTGCCGTTTTGCCATCCTCTGACCGGCGATATGGCCGAGCGGCAGGCCATCATTGCCTACGAGTTGTACCTGCGGAGCCATGTTCTCGGTCTGCAACTGGCCGGCTCGCCCTATGCCTTTCACACCATTGGCAGCACTATAGCCTGCCGTGCGCGTGACTATGTGCGTGCCGGTGGCATGAACCGTCGCCAGGCCGGCGAGGATTTCTATTTTCTGCAGCAGTTGGCAAAGATCTCGGGGGTTGGCAGGGTTGCCGGAACCGTTGTGTATCCCTCGGCGAGGATCTCCGAGCGCACTCCCTTCGGCACCGGCCGCAGCGTTGCCCAGTTGGCAATGGATCCCCATCCCGCCAGGCTATATTACGACCCTCGCTGCTATGATGTGCTTGGACAATGGTTGCAATTGGTAACGGAATGCTGGCGCAGCGACGCTCGCGAGTTATTGACGCGGTCTGTGGCCATCAGTGCTGCACTGGAGGAATTTTTAGTCCAGGAAAAGTTTCAGGAAGTGTGGCCCGGATTGTGCCGCAACCATGGTGACGCCAAAACGCGCCTTGTCGCTCTGCACGGCTGGTTCGACGGACTGAAGACCACCCGTTTGATTCATCATCTGACCCATGCCGGCTGGCACCGACTGACAGCGGCGCAGGCGTTGCCGGATCTTTTTCTGCAGGCTGGGTTGTCCCCGACCAACGATCCCGAACAACAGCTGATCGCATTGCGCCGTCAGCAGATTGGTACGGCTTGTGCTTTTTGCAGGTTGCCTGAGAAATCCAGGTATTGTAGGGTGGAGATATCCCCCTGATTGCTGACCTTTTTGCAGAGAGAGCTGTCATGTCAACGGAAACCCTCTCCCGAACTTCAACGCGCCGCAGATACCTGGCGTGTCCCTTGCTGGTGGTACGTCAGAGCGGCCCCTCCGACTGTAAGATTTTTTTCGGCTACGCTCGCAATATCAGTAGCGGCGGGCTGTATATCAGCACGGTCAATCCCCGTGAGCCGGGTAGCCGTTTCGAGCTTGAAATTCCCATTCCGCCGCTGGGTCGCTGTGTGACCTGCCTTTGCGAAGTGATCTGGAAACGCGACTTTGCCCACACCTCGCCCTATGATCCCGGCATGGGTATGCGATTTGTAGACCTGGATGAGGATATCGCACAGGCCATCGATGCCTGGGTCTTGCAGCAGGAAGGATAGGTCGCAACTGACTGTGTGCCGAACTTGGGGTGCAAGTTAATCCCTGAATTTTAACGCCATTTTTGCCGCCAGGTAGATCTGGGTCAGGCATTTGTACACCCGGCAATCGTGACTTTCCCGCGCGGATAAAGCTTTGACGCAGCCGTTGTAAATCCCCACCCCCTGCAGAATCAGCGGCTCCTGACCGTCTTCGATAAGCTTGGCAAAAGCCTCCTCATCCAAGGCGAGGCCGCCATTGGCTTCCTTGATGCACGTCTGTTGAAATTGTCCATCGAACTTTCGCCACAGTTTTTGAGCCGCTTCATCGGGCAGTTCTTCCTGCAGCAGGATCTCCAGCAGGTTTGCCCCTTCGGGGCTGAGTTGCAAAACAGCTGCAATCCGTTGTTGCTCGGTTTGCTGGTCGCTCATGATTTTTTCCCTTTCTCGGACATTGGCTTGTATAAACACAACTTTTGCAGATAATCATCCACCAGGGCACTTCCTTGTTCGGCCAGTGAAAAGAGGCCATCATCCATTAACCAGGAGTGGATGATACCGAGTATCAGACAGCGATACCCCAGCGCGGCCTGTGTGCAATCGAGCTGTGCCGGAAGTTTGCCTTCCTGCTGCAGGCGCTTGAGGTCTTTCGCGTCCCTTTGTTGCATGCACCAACATTTTTCCTTGAACTGCTCCATAATCGGCTGCAGTTCTTCGGTAAATTCCGCCCGGAAAAAGACCAGTTCGAAATAACGCCGGAACCGTGCGTCTCTTTCCAGATTCAAAAATAATCGTAACAGATTGTCGCGCATATCCGACAGGTTGGTGACGGAGAGCAGCAGCAGGTCTTCCAGGCGCGTTTCGGTGGAGCGCTCGACCTCTTCCTTGATCGCCGAAAACAGGTCGACCTTATCCTTGAAATGCCAGTAGATGGCACCACGTGTGACTCCGGCGCTGAGGGCGATATCCTCCAAGGTGGTGCGGGAATAGCCTTTGGCATGGAACAGTTCCAATGCGGCGTCCAGAATATCCTGGCGGGTCTGCTCGGCATCGGCCTTGGTTTTACGGGCCATTCAATCGTCTCCTGGAATAAACTCGGCGGCGCGGCTGCACCCCCGGATCGGGTCAAGGTTACCGTCAATTGCGGTCTCTGTCCAATCATTTTGCCCGCCGCCGGTCCTCCAAGCTGTCCCCCGGGAGATAAAGGCAAAAACAGTCTTAATGTTCAGGACAGAGACTTTTTATGCCGTGTTACGCTCCGCCGCCAAGGACCTTGTAGAGAACTACCAGATTGGACAGTCGCGACAGACGTGCAGTAATTAAATTCTGCTGGGCATTATAGAGAGAGCGTTGGGAATCGAGCACGACCAGATAACTGTCAACGCCTTTTTCATAGCGGGCTTTGGACAGTCGATAGCTCTCGGCGGTAGCGTCGGTCAGGGATTGCTGCGCCGCCACCTGTTCGTCAATGGTTCCGCGTTGCGCAAGGGCATCGGCGACTTCGCGAAACGCCGTCTGGATCGCTTTCTCATAGTGGTTCACGGCGATATCCCGATCGACCGTCGCCACCTCCAGGTTGGCGCGGTTGCTGCCGGCATTGAAGATCGGCAGGCTGATCTGCGGTGCAAATTGCCAAGCCAGGGAGCCGCCCGAAAACAGACCGGACAATTCGGTACTGCCGGTGCCAATGGAACTGGTCAGGGTGATCCGTGGGAAAAAGGCGGCGCGTGCTGCCCCGATGTTGGCATGGGCGCCCTTGAGCAGATACTCTGCCTGCAGGATATCGGGACGGTCGAGCAGTGTCTCCGAAGAAAGTCCCGGCGCGATCTCTTTTACACATGCGATATTTGCTGTCAGGCTGTCAGGCAGCAGTTCCGGCGCGACCGGCGCACCGATCAGTAGCGTAAGACTATTCATATCCTGTGCGACAAGGCTTGTATAGCGGGCAATATCGACGCGTGCCGCATCGACGCTGGTCTGGGCCTGGAACAGATCAAGCGCCGAGGACACTCCGGCATCGAAACGGCTCTTGATAAGCAGGTAGGAGGCCCGTTGGCTGGCCAGGGTTTCCTGGGCCAGTTGCAGTCGTTCACGGTCGGCGGCCAGGTTCAAGTAACTGGTGACAACTTCGGAGATAAGACTTATCTGCGCGCTACGCCGCGCTTGTTCGGTGGCAAGGTACTCTTCCAGGGCCTGATCCCTGAGACTTTGAACCCGGCCGAACAGGTCGAGTTCGTAGGAGCTGAATCCGAGGCCGACGCTATACTGGTGAATAGTCTCATGTTGCCCCGTGGTGGTAAGGTCTTTCGGTTGACCCTCGGCAAGAATGCTTGCGGAACCGTCCACTTTGGGCAGCAGATCCGAGCGCCGGATCTGATACAGGGCCCGGGATCGCTTGATATTGAGGACGGCTACGCGCAGATCGCGGTTGTTCTCAAGGGCCATGGCGATGAGTTTTTGCAATGGCGCCTGGGAGGTAAATGCCTGCCAGGGGATATTGGCGGCGACCGCATCCGAGGGTTTATCGGTCTGTTCCTTGTAGGAGGGACCGCTTGGCCAGGTGGCCGGTATCGGGGCCTCCGGGCGATGATAATCCGGGGCCATGCTCGTACATCCCGTCAGGGTAACAATGGTTGCGAACAGGTACAGTTTTTTGAACATGATTTCAGTTCCCTTCGATTTGAACGATAGCTGCAGCATCCTCGACCAGGCGCGGTTTTTTGGCAGGGAACAGTTTGCGCACCACCACGAAAAATACCGGGACGAAGAATACAGCCAGTACCGTGGCGGTTACCATACCGCCGTTGACTGCAGTACCCATGGCATTCTGAGCGCCGGAACCGGCTCCCTTATTGATGGCCAGCGGCAGCACGCCGAAGAAAAACGCCAGCGAGGTCATCAGGATCGGTCGCAGGCGCAGGCGAGCCCCCTCCAGGGTGGCTTCGATAAGCCCCATGCCGTGTTCCATCTGTTCCTTGGCGAACTCGACGATCAGGATGGCGTTCTTGGCGGAAAGTCCGATGGTCGTGAGGATGGCAATCTGAAAATAGACGTCGTTGGACATCCCACGCATGGTTGTCGCTATGACCGCTCCGATGACCCCCAGCGGTATAACCAGCATGACCGAGAAAGGGATCGCCCAGCTTTCATAAAGAGCTGCCAGACACAGAAATACCACCAGTAGCGATATGCTGTAGAGCGCGGTGGTCTGGGCCCCGGCCATGCGTTCCTGATAAGACAGGCCGGTCCATTCGAAGCCGATCCCGGCGGGAAGCCTGGCGGCCATCGACTCCATCTCTCGCATGGCTTCACCGGAACTTCTGCCCGGTGCCGGTTGTCCCATGATCTCCATGGAGGGGATGCCATTGTAGCGTTCCAGACGTGGAGAACTATAGCTCCATCTGCCGGTGGCAAAAGCGGAAAACGGCACCATCTCGCCGGAACTGTTGCGGACATACCATTTGCCGATATCCTCCGGCAGCATGCGCGCTTGCGCGTCGGCCTGGACATACACCCGCTTGACCCGTCCCTTCTGAATAAAGTCATTGACGTATGAACTGCCCCAGGCTGTCGACATGATGCTGTTGATGTCCGACAGGGATACGCCAAGGGCGCCCGCGCGCACATCATCGATATCAAGATTGAACTGAGGGGTATCATCCATGCCGTTGGGACGCACGGCGATCAGGGCCGGATTCTTCGCTGCCATGCCCAACAGCTGATTGCGTGCGGCCAGCAGCTGTTCATGGCCCAGACCATCCCGATCCTGCAACTGGAAATCGAAGCCGGTGGCATTGCCCAGTTCCATAACCGCCGGCGGGACAAAAGCAAAGGTCATGGCGTCCCTGATGGTCGAAAATTTGCCCATGGCTCTACCGACGACAGCCGGCGCCTGCAGGTTTTTAGCCTGACGGAGCTTCCAATCTTTCAGCCTGATAAAGCCAAAGCCCATGTTTTGGCCTTTACCGGCAAAACTGAACCCGGACACCGTTAAAACCGACTCTACCGCCTGGTTGTCTTCTTCCAGGAAATAGTGTTCCAGCTGTTCAAGGACTTTCGTGGTTCTGTCCTGGGTGGCTCCGGTTGGCAACTGCACCTGGCAGAAGATAATGCCCTGATCTTCTTCTGGTAGAAAAGCCGTGGGTATTTTTACGAAAAACCATCCCATGGCCACAACGATGACTCCGTAAATAACCAGGTAACGGCCGCTTTTTTTAAGCATGTGGCCGACCATGGACTGATAGCCATGGGTGCCCCGGTCAAACCACTTGTTGAACCAACGAAAGAAGCCGCTGAACCAGCCGCCTTCGGCAATCACATGCCCTTTGGCTACCGGTTTAAGCAAGGTGGCGCAAAGGGCCGGGGTCAGGATCATCGCCACCAGCACCGAGAGAATCATGGCCGATACAACGGTGATGGAAAACTGGCGGTAAATAACGCCGGTGGCGCCGCCGAAAAAAGCCATCGGAACAAAAACCGCCGACAGCACCAGGGCGATGC
>DKEW01000080.1:92905-127323 GCA_002452265.1 Pelobacter sp. UBA6812
CACCACGATGGCATCATCGACCAGCAGCCCGATAGCCAGTACCATGGCGAACATGGTCAGTGTATTGATGGAAAAACCGCAGGCCGCAAGGACCCCGAAGGTGCCGAGCAGGACAACCGGCACCGCAATAGTCGGGATCAGAGTGGCCCGAATATTCTGCAAAAAGACAAACATCACGATGAAGACCAGGAATACGGCCTCCACCAGGGTCCTGACCACCTCCTCGATGGAGATCTTGACAAAAGGGGTGGTGTCGTAGGGATAAACCACTTTCATGCCTGCTGGAAAAAATTCGGAAAGCTCTGCCATCTTGGCTTTGACCCGCTCCGCCGTATCCAAAGCATTGGCGCCGGTTGCCAGCTTGAGCGCCATGCAGGCTGCGGGTTTGCCATTGAAGTTGGTTTGCTGCGCGTAATCTTCTGTGCCGACCCTACAGCGGGCCACATCCCGCAGATAGACGCTGGAGCCGTCACTGTTGGTACGCAAAATGATGGCCTCAAACTGCTCCGGAGTCTGGAGCAGGGAGCGCGCTGTGACGGTCGCATTAAGTTGTTGCCCCAGGGCCGCAGGTTGCCCGCCAAACTGTCCGGCCGATACCTGTGCGTTTTGGGCCTCCAGCGCCGTGATGACATCGTTGGTGGTCAGCTTGTAGTTATGCAGCTTGTCCGGATTGACCCAGATCCGCATGGCGTTTTGGGAGCCGAACACCTGGATTTCTCCGACGCCTTGCATGCGGCTTATGTTGTCCTGGACATTGGATACCGCATAGTCTGTCAGGTCGTGCCGGTTCATCGCGCCATCGTCGGAAACCAGACCAACGATGAGCAAAAAATTTGTGGTCGATTTGGTGACGGCAATGCCTTGCCGCTGAACAACCTCAGGGAGCAGCGGAGTCGCCAGTTGCAACTTGTTCTGCACCTGCACCTGGGCCATGTTCGGATCGGTCCCCGCTGTAAACGTCAGAGTAATGCTAACGCCTCCCGTTGAGTTGCTGCTTGATGCGATGTAGGCCAGATTATCGATGCCATTCATCTTTTGCTCGATGATCTGGGTGACCGTGTCCTGCACGGTCTGCGCCGAGGCACCCGGATAGGTCGCAGTGATCGAAATTTCCGGTGGTGCGATAGCCGGATATTGGGCTATCGGCAGGGTTTTAATCGCCAGCAGGCCGGCCAACATCATGATGATGGCAATCACCCATGCGAAGATGGGGCGATCGATGAAAAACCTGGACATGATGGAGGTCTCCTCTACCTTTTGGCAACGGTTGGCAAACCGTCCGCAGCTTTAGGGGTTTTGGCAGGAGTACTGCCGAATGCCATGGCGGTGACCTGTGTGCCGGGTTGTGCCTTTTGCAGCCCCTCCACAATCACACGGTCGCCCGGTTCCAGCCCTTCGGTTACCAACCATTTGTCTCCGATGGCGCGGGCGACCTTCAAAATCCTCATTTCAACTTTTTCCTCGGCGCCGACCACCAGAGCGGTTGCCGCGCCCGTTTGGTTACGCGTGACTCCCTGCTGGGGTACCAGAATGGCCTGTTCATTGACGCCTTCGTTGATGACTGCACGAACGAACATGCCTGGCAGCAGCAGTTGTTCGGGGTTGGGGAACACACTGCGCAGGGTAACCGAACCGGTACTCTGATTGACGGTGACATCCGAAAATTTCAACGTTCCCTGACAGTCGTAAGGGGTACCGTCTTCCAGCAGCAAATTGACTTCGGCTTGCTGAACACCCTGTGTATTGAGCAGGCCGTTTGCAATATTACGCTTCCAACGCAGCAGTTCGGCTGTCGATTGGGTGACATCGACATAGACGGGATCGAGCAGCTGAATGGTGGCCAGCGGCTCGGATTGACTGGCGGTCACCAGCGCTCCGGTGGTGACCGTCGATCTTCCTATGCGCCCCGAGATCGGTGCGGTGACACACGTATAAGCCAGGTTGATGCGTGCGGTTTCCACGGCGGCTTTGGCCCCTTCGACCTCTGCTTCGGCCTGTTTCAGCGCTGCCTCGACATCGTCGTAATCCTGCTTGCTTACGGCATTGATCTGTACCAGGTCTTTGAAACGTTGCAGTTTGAGACGGGCCGGAAACAGATTGGCTTCGGCCTTGGCAAGTGTAGCCTTGGCGCTGCTGTAAGCAGATTGGTAGATTGCGGGATCGATCTGGTAAAGAACCTCACCCTTTTTCACGTCGGATCCTTCGGTAAACAGACGCTCCTGGATAATACCACCCACCTGGGGGCGAACTTCCGCAATGCGAAAGGCGGAGGTTCGCCCTGACAGTTCCGTGGTTAAGGATAGAGGCTGTGGTGCAACCACCACCACAGAAACTTCGGGTGGCTTGCCTGGCGAGACAGCTGTTGCTTCGCTGTTTTTGTTGCAGCCATTCAAGACAAACAGCAGGGTGAGTGCCCCGACTGCAGCTAATCCGACTCTTGTTCTGGTTTTCATAGGATCCTCTGATTTTAAATTGGCCTTTTGCCGAGAGCCGGCAATCGAGCGGAAAGTAGCGGTATCGAACAAGGCAATCCTGGTTATTGCGGTAGGATTTGTCCTTTTAAAGCAGGCTTTGCGTGAGAAATGGTGGAGGTCTTTGGCGTTGATTAACCCTCCTGAAAGAGGTAATGAAACGAGCGTTTTCGTTGATTTCAAAAACAAACATACACGAATGTATTTAATTCAGCAAATAAAAAAATTGCGCAAGCGTTAACCGTTGTTCGGGGTATGGTTCCAACAAAAAGGCCCGACAGTTATGTCGGGCCTTTTTGTTGAAATAGCTTGCTCTGCAGGCAGTGTGAACGTCAGTAGTTACCGCCGATACCTTCCTCGGTAGCGTCACTCACCGGGCCACGGAAGATACGGTAGATCCACACTTTGTAGGCAATGACAATAGGAACGAAGATCGCCACCACTACCGTCATGATGCCCAGAGTGTAAGGACTGGACGAGGAGTTGAACAGACTCAGGCTGTAGGCCGGATCGAGGCTGGACGGGATGAGGTTCGGGAACAGGCCGATGATGCCGGTCGCCACCACCAGCACGATAGCGGCGCAGGATGCCGCGAAAGCTTGCAGCCACTTGTTCTGCGCCAGCAGCAGGCGCACCGCTACCAGTTCCAGGGCGGCCATCAGAGGTACCACCCAGAGAGTCGGAGTTGTCTGGAAGTTATTGTACAGGGCGGTTGCCGGGGAGGTAAACGCCAGGAATGCTACGGCCACCGCGAGCATGAAAGGCCACAGGATGCGGGCTGTGCGCCGCGCCCGTTCCTGCAGCTCACCGCTGGTCTTGATGGCCAGGTACAGTGCGCCGTGCTGTAAAAACAAGGCGATAAACAGCACGCCGGTCAAGAGCCCGTAAGGGTTGAGTAAAGCCAGAAGGGAGCCGTGGTACCCGGTCGCGTCCATGGGTAATCCCTGAAAGATATTGCCGAAGGCCACACCGAACAGCAGGGTGATAACCAGGCTGGAGAGCACGATGGCCCAATCCCAGCAGCGTCTCCAGGAGGAGGTTGCATTCAGGCCGCGAAATTCAAAGGATACCCCCCGAATAATGAGCCCGAACAGCAACAGCAGCAACGGAGCATACAGGTAGCTGAACATCAGGGCGTAGGTAGTGGGAAAGGCGGCAAAAGTGGCCCCGCCGGCGGTAATCAACCAGACTTCGTTGCCGTCCCAAACCGGACCAAAGGTGCGGATGACCTGCTGGCGCTCAAGGTCATTGCGGGCAATGAATTTATGCAGCATGCCTGCGCCGAGGGTGAAGCCGTCGAGCATGAAGTACAGGGCCCATAAAAGCCCCCAAAGGGCAAACCAGAGCACTTGAAGCGTCATCGTTATGCCTCCTGTTTCCGGGTAACGGCGGCTTCCGGACCTTTGGCCGCGATTTTGGTCAACAGATAGAAATCAAGGACTCCCAATCCACCGTACAGCAGGGTGAAGCCAAGCAGCGAGCCGATCACATGTCCCGGAGCGAGGTTGGAGGACACCCCGGCACTGGTTTTCATGAGACCGTAAACGATCCAGGGCTGCCGGCCGACTTCGGCGGCAATCCAGCCGAGCTGGTTGGCCAGGTACGGCAGCGGGATGGCATAGAACATCAGGCGTAGAAACCAGCGATGGCGGTCCCATGTCGTCCGCCGCGACAACAGTAGCGCCGCAATGCTTGCCACCACGAAAAACACCCCCAGGCCGACCATGACCCGAAAGCTGAGGAAGACGGGTAAAACCGGCGGCCGCTCCTCGGGGGGGAATTCTTTGAGTCCTTTTACCTCGGAGTTGAGATTCTTATGCGCCAGATAGCTCAGCATCTTGGGGATCGGCAAGGCCTGCACCGCATTGCGCTCGTTGGCCGCATCGGGCCACACGATCAGGTTCAAAGGAGCGCCGCTGCGGGTCTCCCAGGTTGATTCCAGGGCCGCAAACTTGGTTGGTTGGAAGTGGGCCACCACGCTGGCCTGCATGTCGCCGCTGAACATCACAAGGCAGGCGGCAACCAGGGCAAAGGGAGCGGCCATGCGGAATGAGCGGCGGAAAAACTCGGGGTGGGAATTGCGCAGCAGGTGCCAGGCCGAGACTCCCATGACAAAAAAGGCGGCCAGCAGGTGCGCGGAGATAACCGTATGAAAAAATTTGATCAGGCCGTAAGGATTGGTCAGCAGGGCGCCAAAATCAATCATCTCGGCGCGGTTGTTGCGCAGTACGTATCCGACCGGATTTTGCATCCAGCCATTGGCCAGCAGAATCCACAAGGCCGACATGTTGGAGCCCAATACCACCATCCAGATGGCAAAACAATGGACCTTTTTAGAGACCTTGCCCCAACCGAAGATCCACAAGCCGATGAAGACCGACTCCAGGAAAAACGCCGCAGTCGCTTCGATGGCCAGCGGGGCTCCGAAAATGTCGCCGACATAGCGGGAGTATTCCGCCCAGTTCATGCCGAACTGGAACTCAAGGGTGATGCCGGTGACGATACCCAGGGCAAAGTTGACAAGAAACAGCTTACCCCAGAAGCGGGTCATGCGCAGGTATAGTTCATCGCCGGTCCGCACATAACGGGTCTCCATCCATGCGACCAGGATGGAAAGCCCCAGGGTCAAAGGTACAAACATGAAGTGAAACAAGGTGGTGATGGCAAACTGAAGCCGACTTAAGGTAACCACATCCATCGATCAACCCCTCCTTTCGATAGCCCATTTAAGGTTACGGGCGGTGCGCCGGGGGAGGTTGTCGACAACCCCCTGAAGCGAAAATAACGGCAATGTTGGACCGCAATTGCACAGGTAAAAAAACGAATTTTTCTTGTTGAAACATCATGGTGTTCAATGTTGAAAGGGTTCCCGATCTGGGCGGTGATCGGTAAGCCCGACATTACATATAGCAAACGTAACTGACTTTTTCAGTAATAATTTACTGTAGACGTCGATTTCTACCGGTGTTGTGCGGCTCGCGGCCATGCAAAGGGGAAATGGACGAATCAGTCGTCTTTGGCCTCTCCAGTTGCGACGGGAACCTTCGCCGGCCCCAGCAGAACCGATACCCAGCGGGTGTCCTCTCGGCTATCAAGAGCAATTTTGGCCGTCATGGTCAGGGGTACGGATAACAGCATGCCGACAGGTCCCAGCAACCATCCCCAGAACAGCAGAGACAGGAAAACCACCAGCGGAGACAGGCCCAGGCCCCGGCCCATAAAGCGCGGTTCAATGACACTGCCCATCGCCAGGTTAATGATCAGGAACCCGACCCCAACCAGAAGTGCCCGCAGTAATCCAAGCTGGACGGCCGCCAGCAGTACGGCAGGTCCTGCGGCAATGATCGATCCAATGTTGGGGACGTAGTTCAGCAAAAAGGCCAGCACCCCCCACAGTAAAGGGTAGTCGACGCCGAGGATGATCAGCAACAGGGTAACCAGCACACCAGTGATAAGGCTGATGATGGTTTTTATCGCCATGTAGTGCTGAACATTGTGCACGAAGTTGTCAAAACCCGACAGGTTGCCCGAGTCGCCGAGAATGGCGCGCAGTTTATCCGGCATGCCCGAGGCCTCAAGCAGCATAAAGATGACCGTCATGAGGACCAGAAAACCGTTTGCCAAAACGTTGGTTAGGGCATTGAATAACGCTGCCACCAGTTTCATGGCGGCGCCCGGATCGAAAATGTCGGTCAGGGCCTGCCCTGAGATGCTGATGTGCTTCTGGGCCAACCATGCGATCAGTGTGTCGGCCTGCTGTCGGAATCTGGCCTCGTAATGAGGCAGATTGTCGGAGAAGTCACTGACGGAAGATCCCACCAGGCCGGCGAGAAGCAATCCCGCAACAAATACTGTCAAGATGACCAGCAGTAACGCCAACCAGGTGGGCAGACCGCGGCGTTGCAGCCAAAACATGGGAGAAGCGCTTAAAATGGCGATAAATCCAGCCAATAAAAAAGGGACCAGGATGACCTTGCCGGCACTTAGCCCGGCCGCGACGATGACCAGTGAGGCCAGAACGATCAGTACCTGGGCGACGCTCATGCTGCGGTTGGACATGGTTACCCCCGAAAATGTAAATCTGTAGACAACGTGTGGAAAAGGAGTCGAGCATGCACTGTGGGATCTAAAAGCCGGTTACCCGAGAGGAAAACGAATAAAATAATAGTCTTTCCGACAGAAAATCGCAATGCCGCAGGGTGCGGTGGGGAGATGTTGTTTGTCGTGACCTGGCAACAATGAGAATGAGATTGTATATTGGTAGCGGAACGCTAAAGCCAAACTCCAGAGACAGAAGAGATGCCTTCTGTTGCCGGGAGGGGGTATCCGGGAGGGGAAGACTGCGGGCTCAGCGAGTGGTGCGCTTGCTGCGTGTGCGTTTCAAGCGGATCAGCGCCGCTTCAATCCGGGTAAAATCGGGATGCTTGCGGTCCATACCCGTAAGGTCAAGTTTGTACTTTTTAGCCATTTCCATGACGACTGGCAAGGGCTCGGGGTCGGCTTTGGACCACACTGGACGTAATTCCCGCAAAAAGATATTGGCGGCATCCGGGTCGATTCCCCGGAGTGAGGTCAGCCGAAACTCGAGGTCCTGGGCATTTTCCGCCGATTCATGAAGTTGGCTAAGGCTGCCCTGGTAATACTCCTGTAATGTATTGCAAATTTCCAGCACATTGCTTGCGGTTACTCCATCGTGTCGGAGATAGCCACCTTCCTGCATAATGGGATGAACCAGGTGGCTCCAGCCAGCCTGCGAGATACTCAATGGGTCAAGCAGTTGATATTTTTGAAATGTACGATAGGTCTTACGGGCAATATCCTGAGATACCGGGCCGCTAAGTAACACGGTAGCCAACAGCCATTTGAAAAGTTCTTCATCGGAGCAACCTGGCAGATCGATGCCAAGTTCTTCAGAAAACAGGGGAAATGACAATAAATCCTGAATATTCATGAAAGTTTCCTTTTGGCAATATAATTATTTCGTTCTAAGTATGCATGGAACATGCCGAATTTGTTAAGACTTTGGTGGGGTTTTGCGGGGGACTGGTTTGAATAATTAAAGACAATGGAATTTTATCTGCTTAGCATCTTGGCGATAACGTAGGGGCAGGCGGATCTTGAATGCTTTGAATTGTCAGGGAGATTGGCGGAATGAAGGCTGTAAGCCATTGAGAAGAAGTGGGTAGGAAGTGTTCTGCACAAACGTCAGAAATGGATGAAAGCCTGAAGCTCAATGTCGCATACCGGCGAGAGATATTGACGTATGTGCAACGATGAAGCTTTTTTTTGCTGCAGAGGTCGGTTATTTAACCGACTTACCAATTTTTATTGGCATGGATAGGCAGGATGTCCCAGAGTTCTGTGCAGGTAAAGGCTTTCATTCAGGATGCATCATAAAATCTGCTTGCGCCAATTTGACCGAAAATCCTGTCGGGCTTGCGATGTCTGAACCGGAAAATCCGGAATGCTCTGATCCGATTATATACTCGGAACACTGGAGGTCAGGTTGTATATCGCGATGTCTACTCCGCAAACCAGACAGGTGGTCGGGTTTTCCTGCGGGGTCAAGCAACAAGGGCAAAGCTCCATAGTTGATTTGTGTGATTCACAAAGTTGTGAGGCCAGGTTTTCCAAAGGAATCGGTTCCATCGGTTCGACCGTGCATAAAGCCCCGGCTCGCCGAAAAAGCTCCCAACACCGCCATGCGGCCTTGCGGTCGATTCCGGAACGTATGGCGGTGTTTCCGGAAAAGATACGATCCAGCGTCTGGTGACTGAATTGACAAAGTTTTTCCAGATTGGATCGTACCTGGTGGCGCGTCATCCCCGGTGTCAGGCGGCCCGTAAATACCACCTTGAAACAAGCACCTTTCATGTATTCCCCCTTGAAATAACACCGTCTTTTGCAGAACCTGATGCTTTGATGGCGTCGTAAAAAGTCCGCCCTCCGGCGTTACGGCGTTTTTTCAGGATCTCGACATACGCGATGTATGCCTTCGCCCCTGAAAAAACATCAGGCCTTGCAGGCCGAAATTTTTACTTAGCCATCTTATGAGTTTTTGCGAATGCTTCATGCTTTGCTGTCTTCAAGAGTCGTACCCCTTGATTCCGTGCCTGGTTGACAGTTAATGGAACATAAGGATTTGTTAATAGCATGCTTTAATGGTTTTTGCTAAAGAATTTTTGGTGAACGAAAAAGATAGAGATATTACTTGTCAGGCAGGGTGTCGGCCAGCAGTTGGACGGAGTGGGCTACCCTGGTCGGTGCGTTGCTCTTCTCCAGCAGGCCGCGCAACATGATCAGGCATCCCGGGCAATCTGCCGCCACAACTTCGGCACTGGTGGCGAGGATATCAGCGAGTTTATCTTTGGCAATGGCGCGGGCGATGGTTGGTTGCCCCAGTACCGAATAGGAGCCGCCGAATCCGCAGCAGCGATCAGGGTGAGCCATTTCCGTCAGTTGCCAGCCAGCGGTAGCAAGTAACCGGCGCGGTTGCAGATAAACGTCGGAGCCGCGACGCAAATGGCAGGAATCGTGGTAGGTGACAGTTCCGGCGGTGTTCGCTGGGCCAACCGGTGAAGCATCTGCCAACTGTTCGGCCAGCAGCACGGCCGCATCCCGTGTGATCGCTGCCAGCCCTGCGGCACAGTCGGCAAGGGCCGGGTCCTCGGCCAGCAGCTCAGGAAAGTGTTTGGTAAGTGCGGTGGTGCAGGTGGGGCAGACGGTAACCACCGCATCGGCCTGGGTCTTTGTCAGCGCTAGAACACTCTGGCGCGCCAGTTCGGTGGCAGTTGCGGCGTCCCCGGAATAGAGGGCCGGAATACCGCAGCAGCTTTGGTCTTCGGGGTAGACCAGTTCGATATTGAAATGCCGAAACACACGCGCCAGCGCCAGACCGATGTCCGGCAGGACAAATTCGGCGGCGCATCCGCCGAACAGGGCGACCCGCAGGCGCGGTTCGGCAACCAGCGGCTGTTCGGCTAACAGATCGCGTAACGGCCGCGGTGCTATGGCCGGCAAGGTGCGCCATTCGGTAAGGGAAGAAAAAAACAGCGGAAGATGTCGAACGCTGGAGGTGCTGCCGGTCAGTGGTTTTTGCATGCGTGAGGCGGTTCGCAGCAGTCCGTGGAACAGCCGTCGATTGCGCAGGACTCGTTTGAAAAGCAGATCCTTGATAAGACCAACCCCTTCTGTTTCAGCCAGGCGTCGTCGCAAACCAAGGATGATATGCTCAAGATCGATATGCGCCGGGCAGACGTTGACACAGGCGCGGCAACCGATGCAGGCCTGGATCAGTTCGGCGGCATCGTCCAGGCCGTGCAGGAAGGCGGTCAGTACAATACCGATGGCGCCGACATAGACATGCCCGAAAACGTGCCCGCCGATCGTCTGGTAGACCGGGCAGACATTGGCGCAGGCGCCGCAGCGCAGGCATCGCCAAGCGTCGCGTGACTCCTTCGACGAGGCCAGCTTGCTGCGACCGTTATCGAGCAGCACGATGTGCAATTCACGGGGCTGTTGATCACGGCCGGGCGACGGGCCGCGCAGCCAGGTCACATAGGAACTGGCTGCCTGGGCGGTGGCGTTGCGCGGCAGTACCTGCAATACCTTGACGGCATCTTCGAGGCAGGGTACCAATTTGTCGATGCCGACCAGCACAACATGCACCGGTGGTATGGTGGCTACCAGTCGGGCATTGCCTTCGTTGGTGACCAGAGCCAGACTGCCATCCTCAACCACCGCGAGGTTGGCACCGCTGATACCCAGATCGGCATGGAGAAATTCCTTACGCAGGGTCTGGCGGGCCAGCTCGACCAGGTGGGCGATATCTTCAGCTTCATGTTCTCCTGTCAGCTTGCCGAAGAGTTCAGCCACCTGATCCCGAAACATATGAATGGCCGGCATGACCATGTGGCTCGGGCGTTGACCGGCCAGTTGCACGATCCATTCGCCAAGGTCGGTTTCCACCACCCGTATGCCAATGCCTTCCAGGGCATGATTGAGGGCGATCTCTTCGCCGGCCATGCTTTTGCTTTTGACCGCCAGGCGGGCGTCGTGGCGTTGCGCCAGATCAGTTATATACGTATTGGCGGCCTGTGCATCCGGAGCCAGAAAGACCTTGGCCCCCGTTGCTGCGGCCTGCTGCATGAATTTTTCCAGCTGGTGCGGCCAGTCATCGCGGACCGTATCCTTCATAACGGCGATGTCATGGCGCAGACTCTCAAAATCGAGGTCGGCAAAAGCTTCGGCCCGGGCTGCCAGATAGGCGTCCCCAAAGCGATGCAAGGCATCCTGCCGGCGCACATCAGACAGGGCTTGATCGATAAGGTGGCGATATTGGCGGGCACGACGGCTCATGTCCAATTCCTTCAGGTTTCGAGAAAATCGTCGGATAACCCATCGAGCAGCAGGATATGCAGCTCCCGCGGTCCGTGAGCACCGATGGTGAGGACCCGTTCGATGTCGGCTGTGCGGCTCGGGCCGGTAATGAATGCGATAAAGTCGGGGCTTTGTCGGCTGTGCAGACGCCTTAGAATGGGCACCGCCGCCATGTGGTCGGGCAGGATTTTATGCGGATTGAGCAACACGAAGTGGCGTTCGGGCAATGTACTGGCCAGGCGTATGGCCTGCGCGGTGGATTCAATGACAACCGTACCGGTGTCGGCCAGGCCGAAGTTGGCCCCTGTAATTCCGGCCGCAGCGGTAGTTGCCGCCTGAAACAGGTCGCCGCAGATCACCTCGGCACCCTGCGTTCGCAGCAGTTCGGCCAGGTTGAGCTGCCGGGCTGCAGGAAAGTCGGGCAAAATGATGGTGCCTCCGGCATGCCGGACGATATAATCGACAGCTGCCTTGGCCGACAGGCAACGCACCGTCCGTGCGCCGACCCGACTGGCCGCCTGGCAGAATTGTTCAAGGAGAGCTTCTGGAGTTTTTATCAAAGGCAGTGCTCCCGAAGGTCGATCAGGCACCGCGCCCGGATTTAAAGCGCTTGAGCCAGAGCTGGAACTCCTTTTCCTCGTGTTCCAATTCGAAGGCGTTGATCAAGCCGCGGCGCAGGGCCACGGCGACGGAACGGTTGCGCAGGTTGAAAGCATCCCCCACTTTTTCACCGTGAAATTGCTCCTGATCGACGCCGAGTTTATTGTAGAGGGAGTTGAGGCGGCTCTGCACCCCCCGTCGCGAGAGATAACGCCGCTGGGCAATGAGGTTGTCGGTCAGCCCCAGGGAAATATCAAGCAGCGCCTCGAATTCGATATCGGAAAGGGCGGTCTGGCTATGTCCGGTGCGTCCCTGTACTTTGCGCACTTCAGGGTCGATCCAGCATTGTTCCTCGAGCAGCACGGTGCGTATGGCGGATACGATGCGATCGCGCGGGTTGGACTTGAGAATGTAACCGTAAACAGTTTCCGGGGGGACGATGCGCGACAGGGTGCGCACATACATTTCGTCCTTGAACTGGCTCCAGAAAACGATGCGCGCCTGGGGTTTGCGTTTCCAGAGATTGCGCGCCAGCTCGATGCCGTTCATTTCGGGCATCTGGATATCGCTGATCAACAGCGGCTGCTCCAGCTGCAGGGCCAGTTCCAGGGCCGCCATGCCATTGGGGGCCCGGTCGATCTGGCAGGTTTCCTCCCAACCCTTGATAAGCAGTTCCAGAAATTCAAAATCACGCGGATTGTCTTCCGCTATAACAATGCGTATATCGGGCATCCGTGTCAGTCCTCCTTTCTGCCGCCGGCAGGTACCGGCAGGGTCAGTTCAAAGCGGGTGCCGCTGGAAAACCGCGAGCTGCTCCATCGCACCTGAGCACCGATGGTCCGCGCGCGTTCACGGATATTGTTCAATCCGCGACCGGCGCGCATGGCCACCTGTTCAAGATCGAAGCCGATGCCATTATCTTCAATGGAAAGCACCACATGATCGCCGCAGACATCCAGATTCACCTCATAACGCGATGACCGGGCATGCTTGATAACGTTGTGGATGGCTTCCACCGCAATACGGTAAAGGGTGAGTTTCTGCAGGCGCGTCAAGCCGACTTCATCGATCTGTGGCGAAATATAGAGATGATATTCCGGCATGTCCCCTTTGCCGAGGTGGCGTTCGAGGTGGGATTCCAGCGCCGCACCCAGCCCCAGAATATCGAGGGTCTGCGGATGCAGGTTGTCCATTAACTGGCGCAGGTTGGCAATCGCCCGCAATAAATCCTCTTCCAGAGTGCAGACCTCGTCCCGCAGTTCGCCTTCGGGGGCCAGACTTTGCAAGCCACGCAGGATCCCCGACAGGTCGCACAGGGTCTGATCGTGGATATCCATGGCGATGCGTCGGCGCTCTTCTTCGGCCCCTTCCAACAGTTTTTCGGTCCCGACCACCCGGATAAGCTGATCGGTCATGTGGTTGATCGACAAGGCCAGATCATCCAGTTCGTCGCGTACCGGGTTGGGGGCGGGAGGCGGTGCCAGATCGCCCCGCACGATGCGACCGGCACTGTCGCTGAGGGTCTGTACCCGCCGCAGAATACCACGGGCGAAGAAGAGCGACAGCAGGATACCAATGGGAATAGCTGCACCCAGCACGAAAACGGATACCACTGCCGCCCGGTCGGTCAGATCGTCGAGATCTTTGCTGTTGGGAGGGGGCGAATCCTTGCGCATCTGCTTGGTCTGCTCGTTGAGTTTCAACAGGTTGGGGCGCAGCTGCTCCAGCCCTTCCGTAAAAACCCAGATGTTGAACTCATCCTGTTTGGGATAAACCGCCTCGACCGCACGGGCCAGCTCCTGCGCCTGTTCCTCGGGTAGAACCATGTATTTCTGCAGACGATCAAGGCCGCTGGCCAGGTGGGCATAGGCCTGGTCAAGATCGCGGAGCAGGGCATCCAGATTTTCGTAGCTGGCCTCCCCGCTCTTCACCAGCGCCTGATACTGGTGGACGGAGTCGTCCATTACCCGCGCTGCGATGTTGGCTTCGGTTATGCCCATCAGGATCGCACCGACCCCTTCGGCCTGTTCGCGCTTTCGGGACAGATCCATATAGGTATATTGCAAAAAAATAAGCAACAGGGTCATCAATAGCAACACTGCCGCAGGCGCAATCAATATCTGATGTTTGAGAGTCAGTCGCATGACGGGCAAGATAACATAATTTTTATGGCGATGCACTGTGCTTCAGCACAGCTTGACACCGTAATTTCAAGCGCACGGAGGGCTATCCTCCCCGGCAAATGCGGTCCGGGCTTCCTGCTCCAGATCTTCAGGGCTGCGCTGGTAGCGGGGCGAATGGTGAAAGACCTGCAGGCGGGCCACTTTGGCCAGGTATGCCAGGCGTCCTGCTTGCCAGGCAGTTAAATGATTTCGCTGTTGTGCCCGTTCCAGGTCACGGTGTGCAAACATCGCTTCGATATTCAATATATGCGCGTTTTCGGCCAGATCCAGGATGCGCCGGAAATTTCTGTATACCGGCGAACAATCGGTGACATAAACCAACTTCATCCCTTCTTCGGTAGACGCGATCGTTTCGCGCAGCATACCAAGGGGAACCGAACGCAGGTCGCCTTGCGATAAAGGCACCATGACTTGCGTATCGGGGGCGGCGTTTCGCAGAATCAGATCCTTGAAGCGGACCAGCCAGGAGCCGGGCACATAACCATGGCGTTCCAGCGCATCTTTGTGAATGGCTATGTGCAGCGGTTCTTCCAGGGAGAAGGCCAGCGACACGATATCCCCATGCATCAGGCGTGAGGCCCGTATCCGGTACCAGGGAGTTTCATGCAGAACATCGTTGTGGCAAGGCAACAGGCGCTCTGAGAGAGGCCGAAATGCCTGGCTGGCAGGGAAAGTCACCTCCCGGATCCCTTCGGTCCGCCATTCGCGGACCGTTAACACGAACGGATAGCCATCGACCAGGTTCCAGGTATAACCCTGAAGTCGTGCGGCTATTTGTTCGGCCAGTCCGGCCGGTCCGTACATCAGAAAGGTCAGGTCCCTGGCGAGAAAGGTGCGCAGCAGCAGGTCAAATCCGACCAGGTGATCGATATGGGCGTGGGAAAGAAACAATAGACGGGTTTTGAGCAGGTCCCCGGGCGCAAGGGCATGAAGGTCGCCGCAGTCGAACAGCAGTGCCTCGCCCCGATAGGCGAGCCGCACATACAGGGCCGGATCACCGAATGGGCCGTTGACAAGCCGGGGGAAAAAAACCGATCGCATCGGTTAGGCCTTCCTGGTGCAGGTCCGCCATGCTGCCGGTTGTTGTCCAATAGGACAACGACCGGCGATGCCGGCAGTTTATTTGGTTTTTACGGTGGTATAAATGGTTTGGTCGCGGCGTTGCACCAACAGTCGCACGATCTTTCCGCTTGCTATATTTTTCAGCAATCCGCGTAACGCGGAGGTTGAGGTAACGGGAGTGCCGTTAACTTCCAGGATCACGTCGCCGGCGAGCACTTTATCCATGGCGGGTCCGTCCGGTTCGACGCCAGTAACCAGAACGCCTTTCTCAACATTCAGGCGATAGCGGCTGGCTACGTCGGGAGTGATGTCGGTTAACGACAAGCCCAACGCCATCTCGGCTTTACTTTCTTTGGCCTGTGCCGGTTGCTTTTCCTGGGAACCGATGGTCACGTTGATCTGTTTCTGGTGTCCGTCACGGAACAAAGTCAGCCGTGCCTTACCGCCAACCGGCAAATCGGCCACTTTCTTGGGAAGATCGGCGAGGGTTCTGAGCGTTTCACCATTAACCTCAAGGATTATATCACCCCTATGCAAACCGGCCTTCTGGGCGGGGGATCCCTCTTGTACATCGGTAATCAGGGCACCTTGGGCTTTTTTCAGGCCAAAGGAATCCGCCAGGTCTTGCGTAACTTCCTGCACGGCCACACCGATCCAGCCGCGAACCACATGGCCGGTTTCCCGAAGTTGCGGAATAATGGATTTGGCCGCATTGACCGGGATGGCAAAGCCGATACCCTGTCCGCCGGCCACGATGGCGGTATTGATCCCGATCACCTGACCCCCCTCGTTAAACAACGGGCCGCCGGAATTGCCGGGATTGATGGAGGCATCGGTCTGGATAAAATCGTCATAAGGGCCAGCACCGATCACGCGTCCCTTGGCCGACACGATACCGACGGTTACGGTCTGCTCCAATCCAAAAGGATTGCCGATGGCCATGACCCACTCACCAACCTTGAGCTTGTCACTGTCGCCCAGATCGGCGACCGGTAACTGCTCCCGGCCTACATCTATCTTGACCAGCGCGAGGTCGAGTTTGGGGTCGAGACCCTGAACGGCACCAGTGAATTCGCGGCCGTCGGACAGACGCACCTTGATGGTATCGGCATCATCCACCACGTGGTCGTTGGTCAGGATATAACCATCGGCCGAAATGATGAAACCGGACCCCAGAGAGCGTTCTTCATGCGGCGTCTGCTGTCCCTGAAAAAATCGATTGAAGAATTCCTCGAAAAAATCGTTGTAAGGAGATGGTTGTCCAGGGAAAACCGGCCTTTGGGGGCGCACGGTTTTGGATGTGCTTATGTTGACGACCGACGGCTTAAGTTTTCCTGCCAGTTCGGCAAAGTCGGGAACCGCAAACGCCGGGATGGCCAGCAGCAGCAACGCCACGCAACCAAATAGAATGCGACATGATTTGATGTTCATGAGTATCCTCCACAGGGGTGAATTTGACCGGTCGGGATACCGCGTTGCAAAACGTGGTATAGATGAAAATGTAATCATTCAGGGTTTATGTGTCAACTCAGAGGGGGCTAAACGGGATGCAGTCGGTCCGGTCGTGGAGGTATATGTCTGGAGTGGTGCGGTTTGGTTTGCTTTTCCCGCTTCAGGAGGCAGTGGAGTTGTCGGAGGAATTTTTAGGTCCGCGGATTGGCAGATATACGGTAAAGGCACTGCCAACGTCGGGGGTCGAGGCGACCTCGACACGCCCGCCGTGAGCCTTTACAAACGAATCAACGATAGCCAGGCCGAGACCAGTGCCACCATCTTCGCGATTGCGTGCTTTGTCGACCCGGTAAAAACGATCGAAAATGTACGGCAGATGTTCGGCCGGAATCCCTATACCGGTATCGGCGACCTTGACAATCGCCTCTTCTTCGGACACCGAAAGGGAAATATCAACCCGGCCGTTTTCCGGTGTATAGTTGACGGCATTGGCGATCAGGTTGAGAAAAACCTGGCGTAGACGCATCTCGTCACCAAGGATGCGGATCTCTTCGGTTACGTTGGGATTGAGCACCAGCTCGATAGACTTCGGCTGAGCCAACGTGCGACCCTGCATGTAGAGTTCCTGCAGCAGGTCACTGAGACTCATCTCCTTGATGGTCAGGGGTTTCTGACCTGCTTCACTCTTGGCCAGTAGCAGAAGATCCTCAATGATCCGGTTCATCCGGTCGATTTCTTCCATACTCGAACCGAGTATCTTGCGAAACTCCTCGGGGGTCTTGGCCCAACGCAGAGCCACTTCCGTTTCCCCTTTAAGGATCGTCAGAGGGGTGCGCAATTCATGAGATGCATCGCCGGAAAACTGTTTGATTTTGCGGAAAGATTCCTCCAGTCGCCCTAGCATGGCATTGAATGTTCCGGCAAGGAGGGAGAGTTCATCGCCGGAGGAGCGAACCGGTAATCGGTGTGAGAGGCTGTCTACATTGATGCGACGCATGGCCCGGGTGAGGTTTTCAACCGGAGCCAGGGCTCTTCCGGCCAGAAACCAGCCCAGAATGGCCACTGCCAGTAATGCCATGGGGCTGAATATCAGCAGCAGCGTACGAAGTTCCTGCAGAGGTTCCTGGACCATGCCCATGCCGGTTCCGACCTGCAGGAATATTACCTCGTCCGTGTCGAGTGTTACAGCCAGCGTCAGAAGGCGCATCGGATAGGGGCCGGCTTTGTCTCTGGCGGTCTCCAGCACCATCCTTTGCTGGGCGGCTGTCTTCAGAACCTGAAGGTTAACGGATGGTGCATTGCCGATGCTGCTGCACGCATCGCACAGCGATTGGCCGGCAGCATCCACCAGCCGATAAAAATGCCCTTGTCGATGGCGCCGGACGAATTCGCAGAAAACACGGCATCGATCCTGACCGGAAAAGCCCTGCGCCAAGACAGGGCTTTCATCGGTCAGTTTGATCAGTCTCTGGTCAGTCTGCCTTAGCAGGCTACTTGACAGCTGCTGGTACCAGACACAGCCGCTTAACGCCAGTACCACGACGATGGTCAGGGTGTACCAGGCGGTAAGCCGGAATCGCAGGGAGTGGAAGAACAATCAGCCCTCCTTGAGGACGTACCCCACGCCGCGCACGGTGTGAATCAGTTTCTTATCGAAATCCCGATCGACTTTCTTGCGCAGGTAGTTGACATATACGTCGATAATATTGGTAAACGAATCGAAGGTATAGTCCCACACATGTTCGGCGATCATGGCCCGGGTAAGGACCTGATTGGGATTACGGATGAAATATTCGAGCAGGGCGTATTCTTTCGCCGTCAGATCGATTTCCTGGTCGGACCGCCAGACTTTGTGCGTGACGGGGTCAAGGCGCAGATCGGCAAAATTAATTTCGGCACCGCGATCTTTGGCACTCCGACGCAGCAAGGCCTTGACGCGCGCCAGCAATTCACTGAATGCGAACGGCTTGGTCAGATAGTCGTCGCTACCGGAGTCCAGCCCGGAAACGATGTCCTCAACCGAGTCTTTGGCGGTCAGGCACAGTACCGGCGTTGCCACATCTTTGGCACGCAGTTCCTTGATGACTTCCAGACCATCCTTTTTGGGCAGCATGAGGTCCATCAGGATGATGTCGTAAGGGTTGTTTTCGGCCAGATAGAGACCTTCCTCGCCGTCAAAAGCCACATCCACGGTGAAAGCTTCCTCTTCCAGTCCCCGCTTAATGAAGCTTGCTACTTTTTTTTCATCTTCTACAACGAGTACGCGCATAGTCGCTTCCTTTCTTTCAATGATGGAAACGGTCAGGTTTTAGGGTTGCACTGTTTCCGGTTAAAAGTATAAAAATCTCGGTATCACTTTAACGAACTCTATTCTTCGCAGGCCATTGGCCTGCCTCCGTCCCGGGTCCATCGGCCCGGACCGGTTGTTGCTGCAAGTACCACAAAAAAGATTCAGTTGTTACTTGACGAAATATTCTGTCAGACGGCAATCTGTTTTGGCGATATCTGAGCCATTTTAAAAACCAAGCGCGTTGCTGGAAAATCTGACAGCACTTATTTCATGAATTTTACATTAAAAGATTAGCAATAAAAAACGATCCCGCAAGCTTTCCATCGTAAAATACATAAGACCTTGAAACATGCCCTGTAACCTGCACGGATGAGGGAATCCAGGTTGAATTTACCCATTTCTCGAGGTATAATCGGGCACATATTTACCAGTCAGGGTATATCCCTCATTAAATTACACTTGCGGATTACACTCGATCTGCAAGGTTTTTGTCAAGTATTTTATTGCCTTCATCCGAGTCCTTTGATAAACAGTGCGAATGAATGAAATCTGGTTGCAAATTAATATCCGCGTACCCGCCGCCGGCATCGATCTGGTTTGTCATGAATTGACCGAACTTGGATCTGAAGGCATTACCGTGGAAGAACGGCCCCTGGATACATTTATCATTCCCGATCCAGATGCTGATATCCCGGAAACCTTGACCATCAAAGCCTATTTCCCACCGGGAATCCCGAAGACCGGACTTGCACAGCAGGTTTTCGAGCGCCTGACCTGGTTGGCCCCCTTAATCCCCGGACTTGAGCCTTGTCTGCCGGAGGTCTGTCAGGTACGCGCCGAAGATTGGGCGGAAAACTGGAAGCAGCATTTCGGAATTCTGCGCATCGGTTCGCGACTGGTGATCCGCCCCAGCTGGGAAGAGTTTACTCCTGGTCCAATGGATGCCGTACTGACCCTCGATCCCGGCATGGCTTTTGGCACAGGTAGCCATGCCACCACCCGTCTGTGTCTGGAAGCTCTGGCGGAGCTGTATGAAAACCCGCCCGGACCGCAACGTGTCCTTGATGTCGGCACCGGCTCCGGGATTCTCGCAGTGGCGGCCGCAGTGCTGGGAGCCCGGGAGGTCTTGGGCTGCGACATCGATGAGACGGCCTGTCAGGTCGCCGTTGACAACGCCCGACAAAATGGCGTCGAGGAGCGGATTGCAGTCACCCTTGATCCTCTGGAATCTTTGGATGGTTCTTTTGAAGTGGTGTTGGCGAATATTCTGGCAGAGGAAAATGCGCGCTTGGCCCCTGAATTGATTCAGCGGCTGGCGCCCGGCGGGGTATTGATCCTTTCCGGTATTTTGCAGGAAAAAGAACAACTGGTCATCGATGCCTTCGCCGATCGCGGCCTTAAGGGCCCCGACATCAGCCGGCAGGATGAATGGTCCTGCCTGTGTTATCTTAAGGAACTGTGAATGCATCGTTTTTTTGTCGATGCGGAGGCGTTGCGGAACGATAACATCGACCTTCCGGAGGAGGTCCTGCGGCATATAGCGGTGCTTCGCCTTGCCAAGGGGGAAGAAATCCTTCTTTTGGATGGCATGGGTAACCTGTGTCTTTGCCGTATCGATCACCTGGATCGTAAGCGCGGCTCCGTCGTGGTTCTGAGCCGATATGCGGAGTGCGAGAAGGTCTTTTCCATCGAGCTTATGCAGGCCTTGCCCAAGGCCGATAAAATGGATCTGGTTCTGCAAAAGGGTACCGAATTGGGCATCAATCGCTTTACTCCTGTGCAAACCAGCCGCAGCGTCCCCCGGTTGGCGAGTCAGCGCGAGGAACAACGCCGTCAGCGCTGGTTACGCATCATTCGCGAAGCGGCGCGCCAATGTCGCCGTCCGCTGTTGCCGGAACTCGGCGAAATATGCACGCTGGACGAGGCGCTGGCAAACTGCCATAGTGAACTGCGCCTTATGCTTTGGGAAGAGGGCTGTCAACCACTGGAAACCACTCTGCCGCCAAAGGCCCCCTCGGGAGCAACGGTGCTTATTGGTCCGGAGGGCGGGTTTTCGGAACAAGAGGCGGAGATTGCCCGGCGTCATGGTTTCATTCCGGTGTTATTCGGACCGCGTATTTTACGGAGTGAAACGGCAGGCTTTGCCGCTGCGACCATTTTGCAATACCGTTATGGCGACCTGGGAGCGTGTCGCAGTTAGGGACGTATTTTTTCTCACGTTCATCACACTCAGCGGTGTGAAACAGATTTGAAGTTAGAGCACGTAGTTTTGGAGGAAATGTCATGAAATGTCCCAAGTGCGGTTTTCAGAGCTTTAATTACCTGCCCAACTGTAAAAAATGTGGCCGGGATCTTTCTGAGATGCGTGACAAATACCGCCTTGGTGATCCTGTTCTGCCACAACACCAAGTGGCGGGTATTGTTCCACCCATTGTTGACGATCCCTTCGAAACGACTCTGCCGGAGGAAAAGGATATTTCCAGTAAGGCCAATCTGGCTTCCCTGCCGGATGATGAGGTCGACGCGGATCTGGCAGATTACTTCGACGAAATAAACGGAATCGATCCTGAGCTTGCGGCAACCCTCGATCCGGACACTGACTGGGCCGAAAATGCTTTGACCCTGGACACCTTTGGTCTCGAAGCTGGTGAACCTGCCGAACCCGTTTTATCTCAAGAAGAACCGGTTGCTGACGTCACCCCGACGTCAGAGGATCTTTCCATGGATGTAGATCCGCTACCAGAAACAGTGCCGTCTCCGGCAGTGACCCGATTATCCGAAGAGGGAATCGTAGAAGAACCCGAAAGTTTTGAAACTACAAAGTTTCTTTCGGATGATGATTTTCTGTTGGAAGATGAAGATGAGGGGCTCGATGATTGGTTGCTTGATGGGGATGAGCCCGCCTGGCGCCGTACCGCCGCAGCTATCTCCACGGTAGAGACAACCTCTTGTTCAAGTGTGGATGTGGATGATTTCAGTCTCGGCGATGTTGACGTCTCAGACGTTACTGAGCATCAGGGGGCGTTTTTTGTCCAGGAACAGGCGGAACTGCCCTTTGAAGAGGCTCCGATGACATCAGGGCAACGGGCTTCCTTGCCCGGTCGCTTGTTGGCTGTCCTTCTCGACACGGGGTTGTTGGCCGCCACTCTCGCGCTGTTTGTGTTGGCGGGAGAATATCTTCGTCGGGAGCAAGGCGTTCTGGCCTGGCCGCATCCTCAGGATTTAACTGCGCAAGCCGGCCCCTATTTTCTGGTGTTTTTCGGTCTGGCCTTTGGTTATTTCACCCTGTTTCATTATCTGGGCGGGCAAACACCGGGTAAAATGGCGAGCAAGTTGCTGGTTGTCGACCTTAACGGTGAACCTTTGCAATTGTCGCAAGCCTTTTTACGCAGTGTGGGCGGGTTGATATGTCTGTTGCCGGTAGGGCTGGGCTTTTTTTCGGCGCTTCTCAATCACGAAGGGCGGGGTTGGAACGACCGTTTGGCAGGCACCGTGGTCGTTTCTGCAAATAACGGCGGGAGCGAAAGCTGAGATTTGGGGTATGCGCTGCTGGGGCCGTCTCGTTATACGAGGATGGAAGGAAGGTCCGGACTTCTGATCAGAAAATCAGTGTTGGGCAAGTTTGTTTTGCAGGATAAGGATTTCCAGAGCGCAGGCTGTTTTACCTAACAGTTTCTGTAGATCGCCCATGCGTTCGTTGAGGGCTTGCCGGTTATCCTCCACGTACAGGACCCCCACCGTTCGACCGGCCAGTATCAGTGGTAACAGGGCAGCCCTTTCGGTTGCCGCCTCCAGAGATGTTTTCAGGTGTTGGATAAGGGGCGGTTCGGAGATTCGGCCCAGAAATGGTCTTTTGCCAGACAGCACCGACCTTAGTATCGCGCTGCCTGCAACCGGTATTTTTATCTCGGAGAAGTCAGGCAACAATCGATCGCCGGTCAATCCCCGCCAGCCGCATAATACCTCATCCCGTAACAAAAACAGTCCCATGCGTTCGAATTGTCCAACCAGTTGCGCAACCAGTGCGTCCGCCACGTCTTCGCGGTTGCGGGCCGCAGACAGGTCGGTATTTCGTACAGTAGCCGCCATCGCCGGAGTTGGCATCGGCTCGTCCTCAACGATCTCGGCCTCTTCCAGCAGTGATTCGTCTATCTCGGCGTCTAACGGCGGAACCGAGATGTCTGCTTCCGGGCGTATCTGCTCAATCAGTAACCGTTCTCGCTCCGGCAGGTCTTTGCGGTAGCAGCGACCAATCGCCAGCAACAAGCGGCATTCGGGCGCTACCTGGGGTGCCAGCGGATACCCCACCAGCTCACTCAGAGTGTTTAACCTCTCCTGATCACTAGGGTCAGCCATGGCGATTACCAGGCCTTGTTGACTAAGGCGCAGCGGCAGAGCCCGATGCTTGAGGGCCTGCTCCATGGACAGAAATTCCCGCATCACCGGAGACAGCTCCTGCATATGCTCCGGCTCAAAATAAGGTCGTTTGAGCTGGCGGCTCAGTAGATGCGCCAGACGATCCTGGCCGATGCCGGTCAGAATAAGCGTGCTGGTGCTGACAGCCATGTCGCCGTTACCGGCGTGCCGCAGTATTTCATCGCTCAGTTGTTGGGACAGCATGCCGGTACGAACCAGCAGCTTCAGCAAAGTGCTCGCCATGACGACACCATGGCAGACGTAAACGCTCCGGTCTGCCTTATTCCCCTCAAAAAATGCCCATGCTGGGATAAATAATCCAAATAAATCGCTATCGAACGCGAAGACCGTGTCGCTTGGAGACGAAAATGTCCGTTGGTATTACCGGACTCGATCCCGATGAAATCAAATTTTAGAAGACTCGGTATGGGATCGGCACAGATGTTCCGAAGCCATCAACCCATGCGCAGAGTCAAAAAACTCTCCAGGTCCGGGCAGCGCAGATAGGGATTGTGCTGCCGCTCAAACTCAATGGTGGAATACGGCCGGGGACCGTAATCATGACCGGGAAATACCAGTGTTTCGCCGGGGAAAGCGGCCAGTCGCAGTAAGCTGGCATACATGACCGCCGGATCGCTGCCGGGCATGTCGGCGCGGCCGACTTTGGTAACAAATAGCGTATCTCCGGTTATCAGCGCGCCCGGCGGATTCAGGGCAATGTCGGCCGGGGTATGGCCGGGGGTATGCAAAATCTTTACCGGATTCGCGCCGATCATCAACACATCGCCATCGACAAGCGCCTTGTCGACGTGGATGCCTGCCAGCGGGTGGGCAGCGAGTTTTGCCCCCGTAGCCTTCAATATCAAGGCGTTGCCAAAGATGTGATCACGGTGACCGTGGGTATTGACCAGCCAGGTAAGTTTGACCTGATGCTGATTGATAACATCAAGCAGATGCTGCGGTTCCAGCGACGGATCGACAGCTATTCCCTGGCGCGTTTCGGGACAAAACAGCAGGTAGGAGAAATTGGCCATTTCGCCAGCAGGAATCTGTATAATCTCAAGCGCGCCTACCCTCATTGCCAGTCCTCCGCCATCGGTGTTCCCGATGTCCGCTGGATCTCTCCATCGATGATGCAAAAAGAATCCCCGGTGGCGCGCGCCACCCAGCGGTCCCCCTCTTCCGGCGGCAGTGGAAACTCCCGTCTGCCCAGGAAGACATCTTCGCCATCGATCATTCCCCACCAATCCAGGGCACCGGTCTGCCAGATCTTGGTTTTCAGATTATATGCCATAAAAACGGATCTCCTGTGCAAAAAAAGTCAGTTCATCATACGTCAGGAGCCCCTTACGGTCAATTCTGAGGATCTGTACCCTTGTGATAAATGCAGGATTTTTCTATAATCGCAGATTGCATCCAAACGACAATACACAGATAGAAAGGCCTTTGCCATGAAATTTGCCAAAATGCACGGAGCCGGCAACGACTATGTCTATGTCAATTGCTTCGAGGAAACTATTGACGAGCCCGCCGAAATGGCTCGCAAGGTCAGCAACCGCAACTTCGGTATCGGTTCGGACGGCCTGATCCTGATCCTTCCCTCCGAAGTGGCCGATGTGCGTATGCGCATGTTCAATTCTGACGGCAGCGAATCGGAGATGTGTGGCAACGGTATCCGTTGCGTTGCCAAATATGCCTACGATCACAAGTTGGTGAGCAAAAAAGAAATCACCGCGGAAACCGGTGCCGGTATCCTTACCCTGCAGCTGTTTACCAACGACCGTGACAAGGTTGAGCGGGTTCGTGTCAACATGGGCAAGCCGCGCCTGAAGCGCGGTGAAATCCCCATGACCGGCAGTCCTGAAGAGCAGGTGGTCAACCAGGAGTTGAAAGTTCTCGACCGTACCTTCCACATCACCTGCGCCTCCATGGGTAATCCCCATTGCATCATCTTTGTGGACAATGTCGATGAATTTCCGGTTGCCAAATACGGGCCTCTCATCGAGACCAACCCCATGTTCCCCAATCGCACCAACGTTGAATTTATCGAGATCATCTCCCCCACCGAGATCAAACAGCGTACCTGGGAGCGCGGCGCCGGTGAAACCCTGGCCTGCGGGACCGGATCCTCTGCTGTCACCGTCGCTTGCGTTCTCAACAACCGTACCGAGCGCCGGCTGCTTAATCATCTTCTGGGTGGCGACCTGGAAATGGAATGGGCCGAAGACGGCAGCGTTTACATGACCGGCCCGGCGGTCCAGGTATTCGAGGGGGTATTCGACCCCCAATGAACTGTCCCATGTGCACACGCTGGCAGGATCAGCCGCAGCTGCGGATCGCCGAGTTCGAGAACTGCTATGCCATGCTTAATGGCGACCAGTTCTTTGCCGGTTATACGTTGCTGTTTACCAAGGCCCATGTCACCGAACTCTTCCATCTGCAGCCGGCGGTTCGCCAGGCGGTCATGGAAGAGGTCAGCCGCATGGCGGCAGCGCTGGCGGAGGTCTATCAACCGGCCAAGATGAATTACGAACTGCTCGGCAACATGGTGCCCCATATGCACTGGCATCTGGTGCCGCGGCAGACCACCGATGCGTTGTGGCCTCGCCCCATCTGGAGCGAACCCCATGAAGAGGTCCTGCTGTCCGAGGACGGTTATCGTCAGGTGATTCGCAGCATCCGTAGCGCCCTCGGGCTGATGGACTAACTGGTTTCCATCCGGGAAAGAGCCGTTCCCCCTAAAAAACTGCGTCGTGTCCATCCAGAGTTTCCGGTTGGACGCTAACCACAAAGGATAAAAATCAGGCATATGGAATGCATCCTGTTCGACCTCGATAACACCCTTTATTCGCCGCACTGCGACCTGTTCGGGCTTATCGACAAACGCATCAACAGCTACATGCACGAAGTGGTGGGAATCCCGCTGGAGGATGTTGACACCCTGCGCCGACGGTACTGGCAAACCTATGGTGTCACCATGCAGGGCCTCATGCGGCATCACCAGGTCGATCCCGAGGACTATCTGTACTATGTGCATGACGTGGATGTGGCCAGCCGTCTGCAGGTCGAACCCGAATTACGACAGGCGCTGATTTCGCTGCCCCAGGCCAAGGTTGTTTTCACAAACAGCTGTCGTTCCCATACCGACCGGGTGCTGGAGGCGCTGGGAGTGGCCGACCTGTTCGAGCAGGTGTTCGATATCCGGGTCGCTGATTATATGCCCAAGCCTTATGTCCAGCCATATCACCGGGTGCTTGAGAATCTCGGGCTGACAGGCAGTCAGTGCATTATGGTGGAAGACAGTGTTGCCAACCTCAAGCCGGCCAAGGATCTCGGTATGACAACCATTCTGGTTGGCAACGCCACTCCCGGATCTTTTGTCGACCGGCAACTGGACGAAGTCGTGCAATTGCCTGCCGCCCTGGCCGACTGGACGGTCGCCGGCAGCCGCGTAGCCGGCCAGCCTGCGGTTGCGGGGGAATGAGCATGTTGCTGGGAGCTCACGTATCGATAGCCGGCGGAGTCAGCCGTGCATTTCAGCGCGCAGCCGACATCGGTGCCACCGCCATGCAGGTTTTCACCAAAAACGCCAACCGGTGGCAGGCCAGTCCCCTGCCCGCCAAAGAGATCAAAGCATTCGCAGCCGCCTGGCAGGCCAGCGATGTGGTGTCGGTCATCGCCCACGACAGCTATCTCATCAATCTGGCGGCACCCGAGGGGGAGAACCGTACCCGCTCGATGGCAGCCTTTATCGATGAAATGGAACGCTGCGCCCAACTCGGCATCGGCGGATTGGTCATGCATCCGGGAGCCCATCTCGACGCCGGCGAAGAGATCGGTCTGCAACGCATCGCCGAAGCTCTGCGCAGCATCTTCGCCGCCGCGCCGCCGCAGGTGACGATCCTGTTGGAAAACACCGCCGGCCAGGGCAGCTATCTCGGTCATCGTTTCGAACACCTGGCGGCTATCATGGACCAGGTGCCGCAGGGACGCTTCGGCGTCTGTCTTGATACCTGCCATGCCTTCGCCGCCGGCTACGATCTGGGTTCGGCGCAAGGCTATCAAAAGCTGATGGAGGAATGCGAACGCCTCATCGGCATCGAACGCATCGCTGCCTTTCATATCAATGATTCCCAAAAAGCCCAGGGGTCGCGGGTCGACCGGCACGCCCATATCGGTAAGGGACATATCGCCCTGGATGCGTTTGCCGCGCTGATGCAGGATACGCGTTTCGTCGCCGTACCCAAGATTCTTGAAACCGCTCCGGGTGAGAACAACTGCCATCATCTGGAAGAGTTGGCTCTGCTGCGTCAATTGGCGGAGCCGAAGTCATGAGAGCGGTGCTGCAGCGGGTAACGCAGGCCCACGTCAGCGTCGAGGGCGAAATCATCGGCGCTATCGATCAGGGGCTGATGGTGCTGCTAGGTGTGGAGCAGGGGGATGGACAACAGGATGCCGTGCAACTGGCTAAAAAGACCGCCGAACTGCGCTTGTTCGAGGACGCCGACGGCAAGATGAACCTTTCGGTGGAGGATATTGGCGGGCAGTTGCTGGTAGTTTCTCAATTCACCCTGGCGGCCGATTGCCGCAAGGGGCGCCGCCCCGGGTTTTCACGTGCCGCGCCTCCTGAAATCGCCGAAACCCTGTATCTGGATTATATCGAACAACTGCGTCAGCGCGGTCTGAGCGTGGCCACCGGCCGGTTCCAGGCCATGATGCAGGTGCACCTGGTCAACGATGGCCCGGTAACTTTTCTGCTCGACAGCCATAAGGTATTTTGATGGAAGATTTTGACCAAGAAAGGCCCCCGAGCCGTAGCGCATTGAAACGTGCCGCAAAGGCCGTGGAAGAGATGGCCGCCCGACTGGCCGATTTGGGCGATGGCGATTTCAAACGATTGCCCCTGACCGGGGAGATCCGCGAAGAGATCGAAGAAACACGGCGCTTCAAGTCGCATAACAGCGCCCGCAAACGCCAACTCAAACATCTGGCCGGATTGCTGCGAAGCGATGCAGACGCGGTACAGGTAGCAGAAGAGTTTCTCGCGGAGATTCAGACTGGCCGGAACAAAGAGGCTGCCGATTTCCATCACATCGAGGCCTTGCGTGAGCGGCTCTGCGATGCGGAGCAGTTCGATGCCGCATTGGAAGAGGTGCGTCAGAACATGCCCGGGGTGAATCTGGCCAAAATTCAGCGCCTGGCCGAAAGCGCCAGGCTCCACAACGACCGGCGTGCCTTCCGGGAGCTGTTCAGGATTCTGAAAGCCGCCGACTCTGGAGAACACTGAAGATTCTGCATAGGGGACGTAGAATTATTTCACCACGAAGAGCGCGAAGGCCACGAAGAGAAACAGATTCAAAAAAACAGGCGGTTTGTTGCCCATATAGGCCGACAGGCTTCCAGTAAGGCTCTTTAAGTTGTTTTTACAGGGATATACAGGATGCACAGGATTAAAACCATAGGCCTTGGGTTTGTACTTTTATCTTGAATATCCTGACCATCCCTGTTCGGTGGGATTTGTCGTTATTTGGTGTCCTTCGTGGTAAATGAATAGTAAGTGCCGTTGCCCATGACCTGCTTCACAATGGGTGATGTGGAACCTGCGAATAACAAAAATAAAAGGACCGATGCTTACACATCGGTCCTCCTTTATTCAGTCTTTGGCCAGTTTAAGCTTAGAGGGCCTTTTTGATCAGGGTTTCGAGCTGCCCCTTGGGTACGGCACCGACAACCTGGTCGACGATGACGCCGTCTTTGAACAGGATCAGGGTCGGAATGCCGCGCACGCCGTAGTTGCTGGGAGTAGCGGGGTTTTCATCGACATTGATCTTGGCGATTTTGACCTGGCCGGCAAACTGGTCGGCCAATTCTTCGAGGGTCGGTGCAATGGCTTTGCAGGGGCCGCACCAGGAAGCCCAGAAGTCTACCAGTACAGGTTCACCGGATTTCAGAACATCGGCTTCGAAATTGCTATCGGAAAGATGCACAATGTTGTCGCTTGCCATCGATATCTTCTCCTTGTAAATAAAAAGTTAACGTGTCACCCTTTAGATGTTCGGTAAGTTCATTCCATCATAAAAGAGCCTAAAAAAAAAGCAAGTTCTTATTCCGCTCTGGCCGTTTACAGCTTGCCCTTGACACGCCGGATGGCCCAATTTATCATTCTTCCACATTTGCAGGCAAGGGCGCATTCTATGATGCTACAGGATAAAATCAGTAAATCGCTGCGGGATCACACCGCCGTTCTGGAAGAAACTTTTCTCATGCAGGCTAATGAGCTGGTAACCTTTGCCAGCCAGGTTGCGGAGATTTTCAACCGTGGTGGCCGGCTGATGGTCGTCGGCAGTGGTCCGCTTTGTTCTATCGCCAATCTGGTCGCGAACCTGTTCCGTTACCGGCTCAACATCGAGCGCCCGGCACTGCCGGCCTTGTCCCTGTGCCAGGATATGCCTCTGGCTGCTTCTTTGGCCAAGGACGGCCGCAGCGGCGCGTTTTTCGCCCAGCAGCTGCAGCTTATCGCCAACGAAGGCGATGCGGTTCTGGCGCTGGGGGATGTTTCGCATAACGAGGCGATTCTGGATGGTCTGGCCGAAGCCCGTGAGCGCGGTTGCATTACCGCCGCACTACTGCCGGAAAAAGAAGAAATTAATGGCGACGGTCCACACTTCCTGTTTCGACTGTCCACCGATTCCGTTGGTCGTGCGGCGGAAACGGGACTGTTTTTCGGCCACCTGCTGTGCGAACTTGTCGAAGGGGAACTGTTCGGCATCTGATGTCCGCAGCAAGGAGTGAGCTCATGTCTGAATATCCGATTATGCTGCAACTGGCCGGAAAGGATTGTGTGGTCGTGGGGAGCGGACCCGTTGGCATGCGCAAGGTTCGTGGCCTGCTATCCGCCGGTGCGCGGGTGCGCCTGGTAAGTCCCACCGGATTGCAACAAGCCGACCTGGAAAACGTTGAAATCATCCCCCGCGTCTTTTGTTCCGGTGACCTTGACGGGGCCTGTCTGGTGTTTGCTGCTACCGGCGATAACGACAGCGATCGGGCGGTGGCTACGGAAGCCCGAAGACTGGGGATTCCCGTGTGTCTGGCCGGCTTGCCGGAGGAAGGTGATTTCAGCCTGCCGGCGGTGTTGCGCCGGGGAGATCTGACCGTGGCGGTTACCACCGCCGGCCGCAGTCCCGCCCTGGCTACTTTGGTGCGGGATCAATTGGAAGCGCTTCTGCCGGATACCTGGGCTATCGTTCTGGAGATCGCTGCTGCAGTGCGTCAGCGCGCGCTTTCTGATCCGGACAGCGTCGATTACAACGCTGAAAAGCTGCGTCACCTGTTGAGCGGATCGTTACTTGAACTACTGGCCGCCCGCGATGTGGGAGCGGTTGATCGATGGCTGCAACATGTCTTCGCTCCGTCCTGGAGTCTGGCGTCTCTGGGGATCAGTCTGCCGGAAAGGAATCCATGATCATCGATCTGCTGCTGTTTCGGACAACTCTGGCAATTTACGCTGTGGCCACGGGGCTGGCTTTGACCGATATTTTATGGCGTCGTCCCGCCATTGGTCGTCACAGCCGTGTTCTGCTGTGGAGCGGCTTCGGGCTGCATTGCCTGACCCTGATCAACCGCTACCTGGCGACGGGGTTTCTACCTTTGTCGAGCCTGCATGAATCGCTGTCGTTTTTCGCCTGGGCGATTATCGGTACTTACCTGCTGTTTCACATGCGCTACCGGTTGGCGGTACTCGGAGCCTTCGTCACCCCGCTGGCGCTGGTGTTGATGATTTTCGGCAGCACCGTGCCGATGTCCAGCACACCTTTGAACCCTTCCTTGCAGAGCGTGTGGCTACCGGTGCATGTGGGCCTTGCTTTTCTCGGTGACGCGGTATTTGCGCTGGCGGCGGTGGCCGGCGGGTTGTATCTGCTTCAGGAGCGCATGCTCAAGAAAAAAAAGGTGTCGTCCCTGTTTTATCGACTTCCGTCCCTGCAGACCCTGGACAATCTCAATCACCGCTGTCTGAGCATCGGTTTCCCCCTGATGACCCTCGGCATTATCACCGGGGCGATCTGGGCCGACCGGGCCTGGGGTGCCTATTGGAGTTGGGATCCCAAGGAAACCTGGGCGCTGATCACCTGGTTTTTGTACGCAGCGCTGCTGCATGGCCGCCTGGCTATCGGCTGGCGGGGGCGCAAGGCCGCGATGCTCGCCATCCTCGGCTTTGCTTGCCTGCTGTTCACCTTTTTCGGGGTTAACCTGTTGCTCTCCGGCCTGCACAGTTACGCCACGTTCGGAACACCCTGACATGCTTACAAGGAACCCTGCCGTTTCATGAATTTTCTGGTCATTGGCCTCAGCTACAAAACCGCTCCGGTAGAACTGCGTGAGCGCCTGAGTTTCACCTCTGGCGACCCGGGTACCGTATTGCGCGCCATTACCGCCCTGTCAGGGATTACCGAGGGAATGATCCTGTCGACCTGCAACCGGGTCGAGGTGTACGCCGCCGCTCAGAATCCGGCGCTCGGCTGTGCCCGCCTGCAACGTTTTCTGGCCGAGCATCACCAGCTCGATGAGGCCCAACTCAAACCGCATCTGTACATTCACAGCGGCCGGGATGCCATCCGGCACCTGTTTCGGGTGGCTTCCAGCCTTGATTCCATGATTCTCGGTGAACCCCAGGTTCTCGGTCAGCTCAAAGAGGCCTATACCCAGGCCGAGTCCAGCTGTACCGCCGGACCGGTTTTAAACCGCCTGTTGCCACGCGCCTTCGCGGCAGCCAAACGGGTCCGCAACGAAACCGCCATTGCCCAGCACGCGGTATCGGTGTCCTACGCCGCGGTGGAACTGGCGCGCAAGATTTTCGGGGACCTGGCCGGTAAGACCGTGATGATCGTCGGTGCCGGCAAGATGTGCGAACTTGCGGCGCGGCACCTGACGGGCCAGAAAATCGGCGAGGTGCTGGTGACCAATCGGACCCTGTCCCGCGCCCAGGCGTTGGCCGAGCAGTTCGGTGGACGATCGGTGCCGTTTGCCGAATTTCCATTGTTTCTGCATCAGGCCGATATCGTACTGACCTCCACCGCGGCCGGCGGCGTGCTATTGACCCGTGCCCAGCTCGAGCAAATCATTCGCCAGCGCAAAAATCGCCCCATGTTCCTCATCGATATCGCTGTGCCGCGCAATATCGATCCGGAAGCCAACAATATCGACAACGTCTACCTTTACGATATCGACGATCTCAACGGCGTCATCGAGACCAATCTGCGCGAACGGCGCAAGGCCGCCAAAAAGGCCGAAGACATCATCGATCAGGAAATCATCCGTTTTTACAGCTGGCTGCGCAGTCTGGAAGCCACCCCCATGATCGTTGCGCTGCGCCAGCAGGCGGAAGACATTCGTCTACAGGAAACAGCTAAAACCCTCGGCGGTCTTCAACATCTCGACCCGTCAGATCGTCGTGCCATCGAGGCGCTGACCCGCTCCATCGTCAACAAGATGCTGCATCCGCCCGTTACCGCTCTCAAGCGTATCGGCGACGACATTACCGGGGAAATTTACCTGGAAGCTGTCCGGAGGCTGTTCGATCTGCCTACCGACCCGCAGCAACCGACTCAGCCCGCTCCCCTCGAGGAGGTGAGCGATAAGAAACAGGATATATCTTCATGACCGCAAATACCTTGCGCATCGGCACCCGCGCCAGCCGCTTGGCGCTCTGGCAGGCCGAGTGGGTGCAACAACAACTGGAACAGCTGCATCCGGGATTGACCGTCTCCCTGGTGCCGATTACCACCAAAGGGGATAAGATCCTCGATGTCCCGCTGGCCAAGGTCGGCGGTAAGGGCCTGTTCGTCAAGGAACTCGAAGAAGCGTTGTACGACGGCAGCGTCGATCTGGCGGTGCATTCCATGAAAGATGTCCCCTCGGTGCTGCCGACGGGATTGATCCTGCCCTGTATTCCGCTACGCGAGGATCCCCGTGATGCGCTGATTACGCCGGATGGCCGCGGTTTTGCGCAGTTGCCCCAAGGGGCGCGTATCGGCACCTCTGCCCTGCGTCGCCAGGCCCAGTTGCTGCACCAGCGCCCCGATTTGACTATCGTATCATTGCGCGGCAATGTCGAAACCCGTCTGCGCAAGATGGATGAGGAGCAGCTCGACGGCATCGTACTGGCCGCCGCCGGTCTTAAGCGCCTGGAGCTCGCGGAGCGCATCAGCGAGTATCTGCCGATCGACCTGAGTCTGCCGGCTATCGGGCAAGGTGCCCTGGGCCTGGAATGCCGTCAGGGCGATGAGCGCACTCTGGCCCTGATTGCGCCGTTGCATCATGCCGATACGGCGGTGGCGGTGACCGCCGAGCGCGCCTTCCTGCGTCGCCTCAATGGTGGTTGCCAGGTGCCTCTGGCGGCCCACGCCACGGTGGTGGGCGACCGGGTGAACCTGATCGGCCTGGTGGCCGAGGTCGATGGCAGCCACCTGCTCAAGGACACCCTTGTCGCTTCGGTACCTGAGGCCGAAGCCGCCGGGCGGCAACTGGCCGAATCGTTGTTGTCGCAGGGGGCGGATAGTATCCTTGCGGCCCTCGATATCACTCCGGACCCATCGGCATTCTGCTCATGACATTTCCAGCCAACACCCCCAAGGGTATCGTCTATCTGGTCGGTGCCGGCCCCGGCGATCCCGGCCTGCTGACCGTGCGCGGGCTGCAGTGCCTGCGCCGCGCCGAAGTGGTGGTCTACGACTATCTGGCCAATCCGCAACTGCTCGCCGAAGCGCCGAGCGCCGCCGAGCGCATCTATGTCGGTAAAACCGCCGGTCACCATCACCTGCCCCAGGAGCAGATCAACGCCCTGCTGATCGAAAAAGCCCGGCAAGGCAAGGTGGTGGTGCGGCTCAAGGGCGGAGATCCCTGTCTTTTCGGGCGTGGCGGTGAAGAGGCCTGCGAGCTGGCCGAGGCGGGCATGCCCTTCGAGATCGTGCCGGGAGTGACGGCCGGTTTCGGGGCCGCTATTTACGCCGGCATCCCCCTCACCCACCGCGACTACACCACCAGCCTGGGGCTGATCACCGGCCATGAGGATCCGACCAAAAAGGTATCCAGCCTCGACTGGTCGAAACTGGCCACCGGCGTTGGCACTCTGCTGTTTTACATGGGGATGGGTAACCTGGTCACCATTACACGCCAGTTGATGGCCCACGGTCGTTCCCCCGAAACGCCGGTCGCCGTCATCCGCTGGGGCACCACACCCCGCCAGCAGACCGTTATCGGCAGCTTGGCCGACATCGCCGACAAGGTGAAACAGGCCCGTTTGGGGCCGCCGGCTATCATCGTGGTGGGCGAAGTGGTAGAACTGCGCAAGCAACTGCGCTGGTTCGACAACCGGCCGCTGTTCGGTCGGCGCATCCTGGTGACGCGCGCCGCCGGTCAGGCCGGCGTGCTGACCGACGGCTTGCAGGCCGCCGGGGCCGAAGCCATCTGCTGCCCGACCCTGGAAATCGTGCCGCCGCCCGACTGGCAGGAACTGGACGAGGCCCTGCGACAGCTGCCGGCCACCAATTGCCTGGTGTTGACCTCGGT
>DKEW01000080.1:127364-127804 GCA_002452265.1 Pelobacter sp. UBA6812
GCCCAAAACCGCCGCTGCCCTCAAGCAACGTGGCCTGCACGCCGACCTTGTGCCCGATCAGCAATGCGCCGAAGGAGTACTGGAGGAGCTGCTTGCCCGGGGCGTGGTCGGTAAGCGCATCCTTTATCCGCGCAGCCAGCTGGCTCGCGATCTGCTGGTCACCGAACTGTCCGCCGCCGGAGCCGAGGTTTGCGCCCCGGTGGCCTACCAGACCCGCGTGGCCGCCGGCGCCGAAACNNCCGTGACCTTCGCATCCTCCTCGGCGGTGGAACATTGCCTGGAGATGCTCGGGGATGATGCCGCGCAACTGCTGTCCGGCGTGACCATCGCCAGCCTCGGGCCTTTGACCAGCGCCACCATCCGGCGGTATGGTCTGGAAGTAGCTGTCGAGGCTGCGGTGCCCACGGTGGAGGCGTTGATTGAGGCTTTGCAGGGGTATT
>DKEW01000079.1 GCA_002452265.1 Pelobacter sp. UBA6812
CCAGCGGAGTGCGAGTAAAATTTCAGGCAACATTAATAAAAAATAATGTGAAGTGATTACGTAGCGTTGTGGCCGATTCTGCGATTTTTGTGGTCGGCTAACAATTCTGGGTGCCGAAAACCAGTCTTCTTATATAGGGGAAAGAGCATTTCACCCCTTGATCGGGAGCATGGTGAAGGGACCACCGGTTGGGGGGCATGAGGGCTTAAATCCGCTCTTTTGCCCCTTCACTTTTTGTAATGGGACAACCGGAAAGGAGGACGCCATGTGCAGAGTAAAATTTTGTGGTTGAGGTGGCCGTGATCATCGGATCGGTTCTGAAAAATCACGGTGGAAACATGCTGGAAGCGGGTTTTTTCTTTTGTGCTTGTTGCAGGAAATTTGAAGTTGTAACTGATAGTTACGAGACACTGGCATACGCCCACGACTGGGGACATGACCTCTATTAGCCACGGTCGGTACTCGATGCCGGCAAACATTTTATTGCACACGAAAGGAGTCTGACATGAGCAGAACATTAATACGGAAAGCGGAGGTCGTCAGGAGAACGGCTTTGAGTGAGTCCACCATCAGGAGATTGGTTGATAAGGGTACGTTCCCGAAACCGGTTCAACTGACTGACACCGGTTCTATTGCGTGGTTTCAGGATGAGGTCGATGGTTGGATTGAATCGCGCCAAATTCTCACCCGTGAACTGCAGCGGAAGGTAGCTCCGGGAACCACAAAGGGGGTGCACCATGTTGGCAAATAACCTACCTGATGAACTAAATGCTTATGATCCAGAAATTGCACGACTTAAAGAGGTGGTCGCGCAGAGGCGTAGCAAAGAGCGTCAAGCACGGATACAGGAATCAAATGGAAATATCGTCCCGTTGAAACCTGGGCAGCAGGATATGATCCAGTGTCTTGATTATGCCCTTCTTGCACTCAAATCGGGGTTATGCGTCATGCCTGCCATAGAAGACGGCACCAAGCAACCATTCGGCAATTCCGTTACGGACAGGCGTTGGACCCATTTTCAAAAGGAGCTGCCTACTGAGGCAAAGATACGGGAGTGGTACGTGAAGGCGGGCTTAACCAACATCGGGTATGTTTGCGGAAAAGTTTCCGGCAATTTGGAAGCCTTGGATTTTGATGAGCGCGCTATCTACGATGTCTGGCGACAGCATGTTGTTGCTTCAGGACTTGCCGACCTTCTCGAACGTATGGAGATGGGATACATGGAGTACTCACCTAATGGGGTGCATCTTCTTTATCGCTGCTCGGATATCGGTGGCAGTACAAAGCTGGCAACCCGCCCAAAACGGGATGAAGAGAAAAAGAGCGTCGGTGACAAGACCAAAACCCTTATCGAGACAAAGGGAGAGGGAGGTTATATTATATGCGCTCCCTCCCATGGAGGTGTTAATCCATCGGGCGACTACACTCTTGTCTCCGGCAGTATTGCGAAAATTCCAACTATATCGCCAGCGGAGCGGCAGGAACTATTCCGTATCGCCACATCCTTACATATTGACCCGCCGGAACTCTGTGAGGCTGAGCGGAAACACCATAAGAAGGACACGCAACGGCAGGGCGGGTATCCCGGTGATGAATTTAACGCAAAAGCGGAATGGCGGGATATTCTTGAACCACACGGCTGGAAATTTCTATTTGAGCGCAGTGGAGTGATTTTTCTACGCCGTCCAGGGAAAGATGCGGGGATTTCTGCCACCATCAACTACCAAGAAAACGATTTGTTACATATGTTTACCTCGTCAACCGAATTTGAGCCGCAAAAGTCCTACTCCAAGTTTGCTGCCTACACCATTCTGAATCACAAATCAGATTACAAGGCTGCTACAAAGCAACTTGCCAGCGAGGGGTACGGCAAAGATATACCTTTAGACGGTTTCGACGGTAAAAATTCAAGGGACTGGCCCGATCCACTGCCTCTTCCCGATGGACTACCCCAGGTAAAACAACTTACTCCTGAACTGCTACCAGAGGGCTTCAGGCCATGGTTGTGTGACATTGCGGAAAGAATGGCAATTCCGTTAGATTATCCGACGGTGGCAGCGATAACAGCCGCTTCAAGCGTGATCGGTCGGGGGTGTGGCATTCGGCCAAAACAAAAAGATGATTGGCTGGTTGCCCCCAATCTTTGGGGAGCAATCGTGGGGCCGCCATCCTTCCTTAAGACACCTGCATCAACTGAGGCAATGAAGCCTCTTGACCGCCTTGAAGTTGAGGCAAAAAAGCAATTTGAGTCCAAAAACGCCGATTTTAAGATAGCGGAAATGATTGCTAAGGCCAAACGTGATGCACTTGAAAAGCAAATCAGGGACGCTGCTACAAAAGGGTGTGACTACTCTGCCGACATGGCGCGCTCTGCTCTATCTGAAAGCGAAGTTGTTGTTCCAACGAGAAAAAGGTTTTACACGGCTGACGCAACCCCTGAAAAAGTTATTGAGTTGCTGAACCAAAACCCGCGAGGGCTGATGATAAAGCGGGATGAACTGATCGGATGGCTAAGCAACCTTGACAAAGAAGGCAGGAAGGGTTCTCGAGCTTTGTTCCTTGAAGGATGGAACGGAACCGGACGCTACAGCTATGACACCGTCAGTAGGGGAACCGTAGATATAGAAGCCTTAACTATCACCGTTTATGGCGCCATAACGCCGGGGCCGTTAGCTGACTATGTTTATTCGGCTAGCAAAGGAGGGTCCGGAGACGATGGGTTGCTGCAAAGGTTCCAGCTGCTCGTATGGCCTGATGCACCAAAAACTTGGCAGAACATCGACAGATGGCCTGACACCAAGCACAAGAACCTGGCTCACGAGATCTTCAAACAGTTGACTGGCGAGATTCCTGGCGTAACTGCAGATGAAGAAGAGGGCATTCCGTACCTTCGATTTTCACAGGCTGGGCAGGTGGTTTTTGACGAATGGCGATTTAAGCTTGAAAACCGACTAAGAGGCGACCACAATTTGCCAGCCGCCCTCGAGAGCCATCTGGGTAAATATCGGTCCCTTATGCCGTCTCTGGCATTGATTTTCCATCTTATTGATGTTGTTTCTGGCATATGTGAATCGGTTCCGGTGTCGGAAAATGCCGCATTAATGGCTGTGGGGTGGTGTGAATATCTTGAAAGCCACGCAGTCAGAATATACAGAGGGACACTATCTCCGGATATGCAATCAGCACAGGAGTTGATAAAGCACATTCAGCGAGGAGCCATTAAAGATGGGGACTCCATTAAGGAGGTCTATCGCCATGGATGGGCAAAACTCACTACTCCCGAAGAAGTCAAAGCCGGTTTAAGAATTCTGTCAGATTATGACTGGGTTGTAATTGAAAGGGCTGATACCGGTGGACGGCCTTCAGATGTCATCCGGCTGAACCCGAAACTTTTATAGAGCGATAGTCCGCCGTCTAAACCGTCTATAGCCACCCTTTAGACGGTTTAGACGGTTAGACTTGGTAGGCAGGAGGGAGAGATATGTGGGTTTTTACGACGAAAAGCTTCATTTCTATCGTACAGGACCGAGATGTCCCTGACGGGTTTATGGTCCGGGCGCGTAAGCGCCAACACCTCATTGACCTATTCCCAGATGCCGACGTGTACACTGAGGCTGGCAGCGACTATAAGTGGCGGGCGCGGATTCCAAAGAGTGAAGCCGTCGAAGTAATCACCCAAGCACTGGCCGCTGTGGAATACGACAATTTCAAGAACGCAATCCCTGACCACGAGTACCACGATGCCTGTTCAGAAGTGTGGTCGGTTATGTACCATTACCAGCGGGGGCAGAAATGAGAAGATTATCCAGCCTGTCGGATGCGGAAATGGTTGCACTCA
>DKEW01000060.1 GCA_002452265.1 Pelobacter sp. UBA6812
CGCTCCGAACGTCTATGATTGCCGGAGAATCCTTGGTCTTTATAATTCTCGGGGCTTCATTCTCTTTCCTTTCTATGGGTCGATTTCGGGGGACAGTATACTCAATTTTTAGAAATTAATACACTGTCCCCGGAAATCCAGTCAGCGGCATGACCTCTGGCGACTCGCCCCGCAAGATAATGATTTCCATGGGCATGATGTTCAGGCATCCAAGATACCAAGTTGGGTCAGGATTGGGTTTGTAGTGCCGCACGCAGGTCGATGCCCGCCGGAGAGCAAAGCAAATTCCATCAGAAACATCTTGTTCAGGAACACGAAACACACGAGTTGGCCGATATGGATCATGATGGAGCGGATGGGCTAGCCTTATTCGCTTTTTTTGCGTATAACATCACTCCGCTTTGTTTCGGCAAACGCTACAAATCGTGCCCGACAGGCTTCCATCAATTTTTACGGTTCACGGCAAAGGGTGTATCCTGCAAGAGATTCATAGTCTCTGAGTAACTCCAACCGTAACGCTCCCCATACAGGTTCCCGTTAATGCCCCACACATTTATCCTGCAAGAAGAACAGCGGCTTTCGGAGGTCTGTAAAGCTGTTGACAGCTTTCAAGCCGATCGCAAGAGGCAACTGTCCGAACATGACCGCATCATAAAGGACCTTGAGGTTCAACGTCTGGAGTCGGTCGATCCGCGGGAAAAGGATCGCCTGACCGCCGAAATGCGCCGCCTGTCTCAGTATGACCCTGCTAAGTATCTGGTGCCCTTTGAGCAGGGGCAGTCGCCCTATCTTGCCGGGGTGCTCATCCAGGATGAAGATCCGCGCATCGGCCGCAAGCACCTGTTGTTTGGCAAGCAGAGCCTCATCGTCGGGTCGAAGGTTATGGTTGTCGATTGGCGCAAGGCCGAGATCTCCAAACTGTATTACGATTGGGAAGAGGGGGAGGAATACGAGGACGATATCGGCGGCCGGGAACGCTGCGGGATCATCGAAAAGAAGATCTCCTACGGTATTCAGAGACGCGCATTACGGACCATTCAGACCGGCGCGGGTACGCTGGTAAAGACCGATGACGGCTGGGTGGAGCAAGGCAGGCAAAACGCCAGTGCCGTCCGGAAAGAGTCGGTGGGCGATCACCGCATGGTGGATATCGTTTCCCTGATCTCCCGTGAGCAGTTCGGCCTGATTACCAAACAGCACGATGGCTGTTTGTATCTAACCGGTGGCGCCGGCTGCGGCAAGACCACGGTGGCGCTGCACCGGCTGTCTTATTTGCTGTTCAACCAGCCGGAGCTGTTCCGCCCGCACCGCTGTTTGGTGGTCATGTTTAACCGCTCCCTGTGTGATTATATCCGTCAGACCTCGACCGATCTGCTGACCGATCGCTTGCCGGTGGAGACCTTTCATTCCTGGTCGGCGAAAGCCTTGCGCTCTTTTGGGGTGGCCGCCAGGTTCTCTGCCAGCCAGGGACAAGGTCTGGGATCGCTGAAAAAACAGGCCGGGATGTATCATGCTCTGGTCGCCTATGTACATGCGACGCAAGCCCAGGATAACCCCTTTGCCGACCTGGCGGAGTTTTACACCCAAACGGACATGCTGGCCGAACATCTATCCGACCGGCGGCAGATAGAGCGTCTGGCGCAAAGCGGTGCGAAGATGGCCGGGGAGCAGGTACCGGAGCTTTCGTTTGACGATAGCGGGATCCTGCTGCACCTTGTCCAGCTTCGGTGCCACAAGGAGGACGTTTTCCCTGAAGCGCATGGCTGGTATGACCATATTCTGATCGATGAAGCGCAGGATCTTTCGCTGATCGAATTGAAAGCCCTGACCCTGGCCACCACCAAACACCGGAGCCTGACGGTGTGTGCGGATGAAAAGCAAAAGATCCTCGATTTCGTCGATTCCAAAGGTATTTCCGCTTTTCAGATGGACCTGAAAGATCAGGGCTTATCGTCGGGCGAGCTCTGTGTAAGTTATCGCTCTACAGCCCAAATCATGGCGCTGGCATCCCGCGTGTCGGGTCGTCCGATCATCGAGGTGGTCAACGAAGGCCCTGATCCCCGCTTTCACCGGTGGCCTACCCGGGACGAGTCTGTGGCGCATCTTAAGCGGTCATTGCGGGTACTGCTGGCGAAGGAACCCAAGAGCTTGACGGCCATCATTTGCCGCTATAAGGGCGATGCCCAGTTTATCTATGCTGCCATGAAGGATCTCCCCGGAGTGCGCCTGCAGACCGGTTCGCTGACCTTCGAGCCCGGCGTACTGATCACCAACGCGCACCAGGTCAAAGGTCTGGAATTCGGCGGGGTGATTTTGTGGAATCCCACCCGCAAGGCTTATCCGGATACGGAAATCGGCAAGAATCTGCTGTATGTGGCCATCACCCGGGCCAGCAACCGGTTGGCGATTTATCACCATGAACCTTTGACAGGGTTGCTGTGCGACGGGTCTGTGGCGTAAGTTGGAGCGTGTCGGGAGAGAGACATTGACCCCATCAAGATCCGTGCAGTTAAACCTTGGGCCGCGAGCAGGCTGGAGCCGTGATTTCAAATGAACCTTGCCAATATCAATCTCAATCTGCTGGTCAGTCTGGATGCCTTGCTGGATACCTGCAACGTTACGCGGGCCGCGGAACAGCTGCATATCAGTCAATCCGCTATGAGCAAAGCCTTGGCACAGTTGCGGGGTATGTTCCAGGATCCTTTGCTGGTGCGGGTCGGCAATCGTTTTGTGCCAACGACCAGGGCGGGGCAGATCAGAGGCAGCCTGAAGCAGTTGCTGCATAACGCGGCGGTGCTGCTTGAGGCTGAGGAGTTCGATCCGGCTCGCTGCGATACCACCTTTACCATTGCTGTTACCGATTACGTGGCACAGTTCATCCTTCCCGATGTCCTTCAACATATATATCAGCAAGCTCCGCATATCGGCATCCGGCTCATCGATTGGAATCAGCATTCCCTGAACGGCTTGACCGAGGGGCGTATCGATCTGGGCACCGGTAGCCTCGAGCATGCCTCGGACAATTTTTATGCCCAAAAGATCGATGAGGATTTCCTGGTTTGCGTCATGGCTCCGGGGCATCCGCTGGCCTGCGAAGGTTTGTCTATGGAGGGCTATCTTGCCTATTCGCATGCCGTGATCACCAGTGGCGGCGATAAGCATCGGCGGGTGGACAAGGCCTTGGCAGCGTTGGGTTTTTCCCGTCGCGTCGGTCTGGAAGTTCCGTACTACCGCTCCGCTTTGCATATCATCGCCGGCACCGACATGCTGCTCACGTTGCCCGAACATATCGCCCGTCATACCGCCGAGCCCTTCGGCCTGGTGCAGTTTCCTCTGCCGTTTGAAAGCCCGCATTTTGAATACTCGCTGATCTGGCATGAACGTCAGCACCATCAGGCCGGTCACCGCTGGTTACGGCAGGTGTTGATGGCTGAACTGCGCCGGTCGGTTTTTGCCCATTGATAGGCCGTCATGCCTGATGAGAATGCCGGTTATCGCTAAACATCATACCTGTTTGAGCGTCCCATCCTTTATAGTGCAGTCTTCATCCTTTTAATACAGTATGGAGTTGTGTACGCATGGAAAATAAATTCTTGAAGCTTCCTTTTCACTATGGCTGGGTCGTTGTGGCCGTCGCGATGCTGGCCGTGTTTGCCTGCATCGGCCTCGGACGTTTGGCCCTGGGCATGCTGCTCCCCTCCATGGGGTCGGATCTGGGGTTGAATTACGCTCAGATGGGGACGATCAGCGCCGGTAACTTTGTCGGTTATCTGGCGGCGGTGTTGTTGTGCGGATGGATGGTGAACCGTCTCGGATCCTGCAAGGTCATTGCCTTGGGGCTGTTGACGGTGGGGGCCTCGATGATGTTGATCAGTCGCACCAACCATTATCCGACCGTGCTGGTGCTTTATGTGCTTACCGGAATCGGCAGCGGCGCGGCCAATATGCCGGTCATGGGGCTGGTGGCGCATTGGTTCAAAGCCCGCAGTCGGGGGCGTGCCGGCGGACTGCTGATGGCGGGTAATGGCCTGGGCATTATTCTCAGTGGCACCATGATACCTATGCTGACCGCCAGTCAGGGCGTCGCAGGATGGCGCGATGGCTGGTTGATGCTGGGACTTGTCGTTATGCTGATAACGCTGCTCTCGGCACTGTTCTTACGCGACAACCCGGAAAGGATGGGATTGGCACCGATCGGCAACGAGATTGGCAGGGTAGAACAAAAACCCTCTATCCGGGCAATGCAACCCTCGATGAAAACGCCGCGCTGGCTGTTGGCGCATGTCGGAGCCCTGTTCTTCTTTTTCTGTTTCACCTATGTGATCTATGCCACCTTCATCGTGACCACTTTGGTCGAGGAGATGGGATTCAGCGAAGCGAAGGCCAGCCATCTTTGGATATGGATCGGTTTCTGCGCGCTGTTCTCCGGCCCTTTGTTTGGTACTCTGTCCGACCGGATTGGACGAGGGGCGGGGATGATGTGCGTTTTTGCCGTACAGACCTGTGCCTACCTGCTGACCGCCAGCCATCTTGACGGTTATTGGATGTATCTTTCAGCTACGCTCTACGGACTCTCGGCATTTAGTATACCTTCCATCGTTGTCGCCACCCTAAGCGACTATCTTCCCCGGCACAAAGTCACCGGCGCCTTGGGTCAGGTGAGCTTTTTTGCCAGCCTTGGTCAGATTGCGGGGCCAAGCCTGGCCGGTACCCTGGCTCAGGCTAGTGGCAATTTCAGCAGCAGTTACCTGCTGGCGGCGTGCGTCACCGGTGTCGCTATGGTCATGGCGGCGCTTTTGCCTAAGTTGCAAGAGGATTGTATCCCGAAATTTGCCATCGAGAGTCAGGGATGATTCGTCATGGTTCCCTGGGTTGTTTGGTGTTTATAAGCTGCGTAAGCTCCGCCAGATTCTCGGCCGATTATTTTTGGTTACCAAGCAGGTCTGCGGCTGCGATCAATCCCATATGATAACTTTTGACGCCAAATCCGCATATCTGACCCTTGGCGAGGCTGGCAATGACGGAATGGTGCCGGAATTCTTCGCGGGCATGAATATTTGACATATGCACTTCAATAATCGGTGCGTTCAATATCGCCAGGGCATCCGCAATGCCATAACTGTAATGGGTCCAGGCTCCGGCATTAATGATGACGGCATCGATGTTTTCCTCATGGGCACGATGAATGCGGACGGCCATTTCGCCTTCGTGATTGGTCTGAAAACATTCGACCTCAAACCCAAGTTCTGCAGCCCATGTAGCAACTTGTTCCTCGATTTGCTTGAGGGTGATGGTGCCGTAATGAACGGGATCCCGCTTCCCGAACATGTTCAAATTGATGCCGTTAAGCACAAGAATTTTTTTCATAGATTTCTCCAACTCTGTTCTCTCTAGGAGCCTGTCGGACTATACGAGGCGAAGCGAAAATTTGGATGTTTGAGAACAGATTTCAGGTCGTTTGAAGGTTCATAGTTGTAACTATAGGCCAAAAAGGACCTGAAATCTGGGCCAAACAGACGAATTTGCAGCCGGCTCATGGATAGCCCGACAGACTCCTAGATGGATCATTTAGCGACATCCAGGTCGCAGACTGAATTTTTTTACAGAATCCCGCGCCTGATGAGAATGATAGTTTTTTTGAGCAATGTCAACGTTGGCATTGGTCGTAAGGGGCATGCATACGGAAAAAGAAGCGCTGCTCATTATGTGCCGGGTGCTCCATGTCCTATGCATCCGTTATTGTCAACAAAAAGCCCGACCTGAAGAGGTCGGGTTTTTTTGTTGACATCTTTCGGTTCACGGCGTTGGCAGCAAATATATCCCGCATTAATGCCAGGCATGGCCCCGGTATCTTTTGCTTATGGGAAGCAGATCTTAACTGTAGGGATGCATGTTGCCGATATCTGTGTAGGTATAAAATAATTAAAGCAGGGCAAGCCTGTGGAAAATGATGATAAAGACGTTAATATTTAACGGGAAAAGGTATTGGTGAGCTGGCAATCATTTGTCGTGGAAGGTTTAAACGCTCGTGTTTTCAGGATGGTAAGCGGAATCGGAAACATATCACTGGTTCCCACATAAAGTATGGATCAGGAATGACCATGGATAGACAGCTTGGCATATCCGAAAAATTTTCCGGAGTCTCCATGAACATGCTGGCAAGTGATAAGAACTTTCAATCTCTTATTGATGATACGGCGCTCGGTCTCGTGTGGATCGACCAGGATTTCCGGGTGGTATTGCATAATGCCAGGGTGGGGGAGTTGTGCGGCATGCCTGCTGCCGATCTGATCGGATGTTATTGCTATGAAGTTTTCCGTGGCAGAAAGGGCGTTTGTTCAGGATGTATCGGCAGGCAAGCTATGGATAACCGAGCGTCAGCTTTTCAATCGCCGGAAAAGGATTTTATCGTTGGTAATAACCCGGGCTTAAGCGCTTTTGCGTTTCCGAGTTTGGCAGAAAACGGGGCTGTTTCCGGCTTTCTTCTGGCATTTGATCAGCGGTGTCCCCAGCATGGATATGGGGATTTTTTTCCCAGGAATGAATCGTGTTTCAGACACCTTGCAGATGTGGCTCCCTGTATGGTCTGGCTGTCCAATCCTCAAAATGATGGTGCGTATTTCAATAAAGCCTGGGTGGATTATACCGGGCGCAGCATCTCTCAGGAACTCGGAGCAGGCTGGACGGATAACGTTCATCCAGAGGACCTTCCGCAACGCTTGGCGACGTGTAACGAAGCCATCCGAAACCGCGTCGAATTTCGTTTGGAATACCGTTTGCGGCGGTCGGACGGCAGTTACGGGCGCGTATTGGAAACCGGGTCGCCCCGATTCGGTTTGGATGGAACGTTTGCCGGCTATATCGGTGTCTGTGTCGATCTGTCCGGACCTCCCGTGTTCGAAAGCCCACACAAGGTAATCCTTGATGAGTTGGAAGGAAATGGGGCCCCGTCAATTCCGGACCTGCGGCATACCGATACGGCCGGGAAGAATGAAAGTGCTGCTGGTGGCAAGTTCGAGGAGACCCTTCCCGATCTGGTACCAAGTTCTCCTAAACAACAAGAAGCATTAAATCAGTTATTTCGACAGGTGCATCGTGCCAAAAGAGAATGGGAAGGGACCATCGATTGTCTCAAGGAAGTGGTGGTCCTGGTGGATGAAAATGGCAGGGTTCGCCGTTGTAACAAGGCCCTCGGAAAATTAACCGGGAGGGGGTACGCCGACCTCATTGGCAAGGAACTACGGGAGATTTTCAGTCAGGACAGCTTTGCCGACGATGTGCTTAAACGGCAACACGGGGAAGTCTGTCACGAACTCGGCGGGCGGTGGTTTCTTGCAAACAGTTACCGGTTGGACGATTGTCGGGAGGGTGGCGGAGCCGTTGTCACGCTCTACGATTATACCAGCCTGAAACAGCTGACCTCGCAACTGGTCGATTCCAACCGTAATCTGGAAATCAAAAGCCGCCAGTTGGAATCAGCCTATGCAGAGTTGAAGACCACCCAAGTCAAGGTTTTTAACCAGGAAAAAATGGCTACTATCGGGCAACTGGCTGCGGGGGTGGCCCATGAGATCAATAATCCCATCGGTTTTATAGCGAGCAATCTCCGCACTCTGCATAAATATCTCGCCAGGCTGATTGAATATATCCATGTCCAGGAGGAGGCATTAAAGGATCCCGCAAGTCCACAGGCCCATGAATCTGTTGCAAAAGCCCGACAACAGCTTAAACCGGATTTTATTGTCGAAGATGTTGTTGACCTGATCGATGAATCTCTCGATGGCGCGGAGCGGGTAAAAAAAATCGTCCAGGATTTAAAAGGGATTTCCCGGGTGGACGAATCGGAATGGCGTACCATCGATCTTGTGGAGTGCCTTGAAAGTACCATTAACATTGTCTGGAATGAGATCAAGTATAAAGCGACCCTGGTTCGGGATTTTTCCGAACTCCCCCCTGTGCGGTGCTATCCGCATCAGTTGAATCAGGTCTTCATGAATTTGCTTATCAATGCCGTACAGGCCATTGATAAGGAAGGAACGATTACCGTGAAAACCTGGCCGGACGGTGATGAGGTGCTGTTCTCGGTTGCCGATACCGGCTGCGGTATTCCCGAGGCAAATTTATCTCGAATTTTTGAGCCGTTTTTTACGACCAAGGAAATCGGTATAGGCACCGGTCTGGGATTGAGCGTTTCTTACCAAATCGTGAAAAAACATAAGGGCGAGATCTTCGTAGAGAGCGCGCCTGGTAAAGGAACAACTTTCACGGTGCGCCTGCCCGTCGATGCGGAAGCAATGTGCGGTGACATGGATGTCTGAAACGGTACTGTTCGTTGACGATGAGGAGAATATCCTCCGTTCCATTGAGCGTCTTTTCATGGACAAGGATTTGACCTTACGCAGCGTTACGAACGCCAAAAGTGCCTTGTCCGTCCTGCAGCAAGAGGATGTGGCGGTTATCGTTTCCGACAATATGATGCCGGGTATGTCGGGACTCGATCTGCTTTACCAGGTCCGGGATATTTCTCCCTCCACCGTCAAGGTGTTGATGACGGCCTATGCGAATCTTGGTACCGCGGTTGAGGCCATTAATAAAAGCGAAATTTTCCGCTTTGTTGTCAAGCCCTGGGACAACAACGAGTTGGAATGGATTGTCGAGGAAAGTCTGGCGCGCTACCGTATCATTCAGGCACTTTCCAGGGGAACCGAGTCAACCTTGCTGAGTCTGGCGCAAACGATTGAGTTGAAGGATCCCTATACACGCGGACACTGTGAACGGGTAGGAGAATATGCCGTGGCCATGGCGCGCCGGCTCGGGTTAGCGGAATCCGCATGTCATGAAATCCGACACGGATGCTGGCTGCACGACTGCGGAAAAATTGGGGTACCCGAGAAAATCCTGAACTTCAGGGGCCCTTTGGACGCAAACCAGTATGCCACTGTCAAAAAACATCCAGCCTGGGGAGCTGAGGTGGCAAGACAAGGCGGGCTTTCGAAAAGGGTGATTAATATTATCCTGCATCATCATGAACGTTTCGACGGGACAGGATATCCCCTTCAGCTAAAGGGGCATGATGTGCCCCTGGAAGCCCGGATTATCAGCGTGGCCGATGTCTACGATTCTCTGACCACCGACCGACCCTATCGGGATGCCCTCCCCAGGGACGAAGCTTTACAGATACTCCGAAATCTCAAGGGGAGCGTTTTGGATCCTGACATGGTCGACCTGTTCCTTGATTTATTCGGTAATCAAACGGAATGATGTAGTCATTTCGTTAGCTTTTTGCCAAAGGATGGGCCTGTGATCGAGTTCGACGAATGGGAAAAACGGATGGTCCTTAAGCTGGTCTATTATGGTCCCGCCATGTCTGGCAAGACCACAAATTTGCTGATGCTACACGATCTTCTTCAGCAGGAAGGACGTGGCGATCTCATGGTTTTGGACACCAAAGATGACCGGACCATTTATTTCGACCTGCTGCCGTTTTTCCTGGTGGCTCCCAGCGGTTTGCGAATCAAGCTCAAGGTTTACACCGTGCCCGGACAAGTCAAGCACGATGCCACCCGCAAGGCAGTTCTGCAGAGGGCCGACGGCGTGGCATTCATTGCGGATTCACAAGTATCGGAAACATCCAATAACTTTAACAGCTTCCAAAATCTTGAAAAGAATCTGGGCTTTGTTGGTTTGGATATTGAACAAGTACCCCTGGTGGTGCAATTCAATAAGCGGGATCTGGACAGGATCGTCGCCGAAGAAGAGATCCGCCGGGTGTGGGATCCCTCCGGTATCCCGGTTTTTATGAGTTCCGCCCTGTACGGTACCGGTGTGCTTGAGACCTTTGTCCATCTGGCGGATCGAACCTACGCGTATGTCGACTCCCGATACGGTCTGGCCGAAAATCATGGTCTTGATAAACAGATGTTCCTGGCTCAACTTGTCCGGAGAAAGACGGATCATGCGTGAAGGCCGGAGTACGATGACAGCGGGGAGCTGGCATGAATTTTATCGGTGAGATCAAATTTCTGGTGGGCGCGGAGAAACGTCTTATCGACGTTCTCGATGAAGCGCAAATTCTGCCATTGTTTAAAAGCGCCGTAAAAGCAGGGATTGAATTTGCCGCTGTCGTCGATGATAAAAACGTACCATTGTGGACTCTGGGACCGTGCCCCCCGGCGTCGGTTGTCGGGGAGGAAAACTGGGATGCTCGCTGCAAGCTCCTGTTGGAAGGTGAACCGGTGGGAGCCGTTTGCCTCAGACGGGGGCAGGTCAATCCCCATGGATGCGAGATGATGGCTCATCTGATCGGCGATGCCTTGAATAGCATCATGGCCAACAACCTGAAACGGATGCTGACCACGGAAATTCATACCAGAGTGGTAAACCAGTCTTATGACGAATTGCGCGAGAGCCATCGGCAGTTGATCGAATCGGAGAAGAAATACCGGGATCTGGCCGAAAATCTCGAGCTGCGGGTGCAAGAGCGGACCGAGGAACTCAAGCGCGCCTATGCCCGGCTCCTCCAGCAGGAAAAAATGGTCTCTGTCGGACAGCTTGCCGCCGGGGTGGCTCATGAAATTAACAATCCGAACGGCTATATTCTAAGTAATCTCAATACGTTGCGAAAGTATGTCGGAAGAATGACGAGCATGCTGGAGTATTATCGTGGCTTGCATGAGGCTGCCGGGTCTGAAAAATGGCGGGAGTTAAAGCTTGATGTGGTGCTCGGAGATGTCGACGAACTTTTGGATCAGAGTGTTTCCGGGGCACAAAAAGTCAAGCAGATCGTTTCCGCCTTCAAGGGGTTTTCCCACGTGGATGATATGGGGGTAAGCGCCGTAGACATAAATCACGAAATCGACCGTACCCTGGGAGTTCTTTCCGGGGAGATGCCCGGGGATACCAGGATCATCAAGGAATTTGGCGTTCTCCCGGCGTTTGAGGGAAACGGAGCCCTGTTGTGCCAAGTGTTTTTGAATCTGTTTCGCAACGCCTTCCAGGCCAGGTCCGAGGGATTGCAGCTGATTATCACTACAGAGCATGAAGACGACACGTTGCGGATACGTTTCTCCGACAACGGCCCCGGAGTGCCGGATGAGATCCACGGCAGAATTTTCGAGCCGTTTTTCACGACGCGCGATGTAGGCCATGGCACGGGTCTGGGGTTGACTATCGCTTATGATATCGTCAATGGCTATGGCGGTACTATTGAGGTGGAAAACAGTAAAAAAGGCGGGGCAGTATTTCTGATTCAACTGCCCGCAACAGGGAGAACCGATGGCCAGGTACGCTGAACTATTCCGTAACGTGCTGGGCAACCAGGGCACCGAGGCATCCGTTGAGGATGATTCGGATAAAATCATCCCTGGACAATGCGCCTATACCCTTTTGTTTGTTGATGACGAGGACGGTGTTCTCAAGGCTCTGAGAAGGATTTTTCAGGACGAAAATTACCAGATCCTGACCGCCTGCAACGCCTCGGATGCCCTGATGATTTTGGAAAAGCACACCGTCCACTTGATCGTATCCGACCATCGGATGCCCGGTATGACCGGAGCTCAACTGCTTAAACAAATCAAGGGGCGCTGGCCGGAAACCATCCGCATCATGCTCACCGGATATGCCGATGTCCAGTCTATCATGGGCGCGGTTAACGAAGGCTCTGTCTATAAATTTATTACAAAACCATGGAATGACGAAGACTTGCGGCTCACCATCAGCCTGGCACTGCAGCAATATGCCTTGATGCAGGAAAACCGTAAACTCAAGGAAGTCAGCAGGCAGCAAAGGGAAAAACTTAAAAACTACTCTACCTTGATTGAGAAGAACAACGGGGTTCTGGGGAGCCTTCTGGCCAAGGCCGGCCTGGTGAAACTGGAGGATTTTCATCGTGCTCTGGGCGAACGCCTGGGGGAGGAATTCATCATCGATACCCTGGTACGCCTGGGCACGGCCAGTGAAACGGAAATTCTCAAACTGCTCCAGGACAAACTGCATCTGGAATATGTGGATCTCAAAGAGATGAATCTGAATGGCGAAGTCGTTCGCATCCTGCCCAAGGAACCTTGCATAAAGCACCGCATGATTCCGATCCGGCTCGATGATCGGCATTTGACCTTGGCCATGGCCGACCCATCCGACATGTATCAGTGCGACAATCTTGCCATGATAACCGGGTTCAGAATCAGTCCGGTGATTGCCCGCAGCTCGGATATTCTGGAAAGACTCCACGCCTTTCATGAGCCCGAGTCCCAAATAGGCAAGGTGAATTTCGAAGATATCCAGGATCTCGATCCCATGGATGAGGTGGATATTGTCATCGAGGACGAAGAGGCCGACATCAGTATCCAGGAACTGCTCAGCTCTTCAGAAGTCCCGCCTATTATACGGATTGTGAATTCCATCATATCCGAAGGCATCCGTTATCGGGCCAGCGACATTCACATCGAACCCAAGACCAAATACACCGTGGTAAGATTTCGCATCGACGGCATGTTGCATGACAAGATCCGCATCCCTTCGGAACTGCATCCGGCAACAGTTTCACGCATCAAGATTCTGGGAAAGCTCGACATCTCCGATCGACGCAAACCCCAGGATGGCCGCATCACGGTGAAATCCGCTACCCGGATGGTGGATCTGCGGGTTTCCACCATGCCGTCCATCAATGGCGAAAAGGTGGTCATGCGGATCCTCGATAAAAGCGCTTCCGTCCGCAATATCGACGAGCTCGGTCTGCTCCCCGATGATCTGAAAAATATCTACAGTCTGATCAAAAAGCCGCAAGGGATACTCATTGCCACCGGTCCCACCGGTAGCGGCAAGACCACCATGCTTTACTCGATCCTGGGGGAAATGCTTGAGCGGTCTAAAAATTTCGAGACCATCGAGGATCCGGTGGAATATTTTGTCGAAGAGGCCAATCAAATCTATGTACGCGACAAGATAGGTCTTTCCTTCGCCTCTGTGCTGCGTGCCACCCTGCGTCAGGACCCGGATGTCATCCTGGTTGGAGAAATCCGCGATTTCGATACCGCCGATGTTGCCTTCAAGGCGGCATTGACCGGGCACATGGTACTCACGACCCTGCATACAAACAGTTCCATTGCCTCCATTACCCGTCTTATCGATATCGGTATAAAACCGTATCTGATTGCATCTGCTCTGGAAGGGATTGTTGCCCAGCGTCTGGTTAGACGGTGTTGTAAATACTGCAGGGTCGAAGAGTCGCCGGATAGCGAGATACTGGAACTCCTGCGTGTCTCGCCCGAGGTCATCGGCGAGCATGTGGTACGCGGTAAGGGCTGCCCACGTTGTAACAACACCGGTTATCTGGGAAGGATCGGAATTTACGAGCTGTTCATGATGAACGATGATTTCCGCCATGTTATTTCGGAAAATTCCAAAGGGGCAGATCTGCTGAATATGGCGAAGTCCATCGGCATGAAAAGCTTGCTCGATGACGGACTGGCCAAGGTCAAACGTGGAGAGACGACTCTGAGTGAAATATTAAGGGTGCTTGGTCCACAGATACGGCATGAAAGAACTTGTGAAAAATGTCACAAAGTGATCGATGCCAAATTTCTTTTTTGTCCGTTTTGTGGCCAATTCAGGAGGGATATTTGTGAAAAATGCAAAATGCCTTTAGAAGACGATTGGATCAACTGTGCATCATGCGGAAATAAACGATAGGTTTTCTTCGTTTGGATCTGCAGGAGCTGAAATCCTTACCCGGTCGCTTCAATGGCGGCCTTGCGTCGGAAGGCGGTAGACTATGGAAAAAGCAACAAACTGCATTTTGCTGGTGGACGATGAAGTTCATGTGGTTAATGCATTGCGGCGGGCTCTTATGGATGAAGACTACGATATTATTGCCGCCTATGGTGGAGAAGAAGCTCTGGAGCTTTTGTCCAAACATGCGGTTAAAGTAATCGTTTGCGATGAAAGGATGCCCGGCATGTCCGGGGCGGAACTGCTTTCCATCGCCAGCAAAAAGCATCCGCAAATCGTGCGCATCCTTCTTACGGGATATGCCACTCTGGAAAACGCCATGAAAGCGGTGAATGAGGGCGAAATATGGCGCTTCTTCACCAAGCCCTGGAGTGATCTCGATCTTGCTCTCGCGATTCGCTCGGCAATTGAAAAATACGATATGGAAACGAAACTTCGTCACATGATGGCCTTGGTTCGCACCCAGCATCTTGCCCTTGAGGGTATCAAGCAATCTACTTCCAACGACATGCTGTTGCAAAAAACACGGGATGGCAGCTATTACATGCCGGAGTTAACGGACCATGAAATAGCGGAAATCCTGAAACAATGCAGATAGGGTACCTTTCGTACGGCCCCTGTTTTTTGAATGATGGTCAAAGTGGCCGAGGCGGCCTGGGTGAATTGTGATGCCTTTTGGTCGGAGCGTGTGTCGATGCGCGTATGTAAGAGGATTCAGCTGCTTTGGGAGGACATCACCCGGCTCAAAGTCGATGCCATCGTTAATGCAGCCAACAGCTCGCTGCTTGGGGGCGCCGGAGTCGACGGTGACATCCACTGGGCGGCAGGTTCCCGTTTGACCGACGAATGCCGGCACCTTGGGGGTTGCCCGACAGGGGAGGCCCGTATTACCGGCGGTTACAAGTTGCCTGCCCGTTATGTGATACACACTGTCGGCCCGGTGTATGGACTGGATCCCGAACCGGAGCGATTGCTTGCCGCCTGTTATCGCAATTGTCTTCAACTTGCCGTGGACCATGGTATCCGCACTATCGCCTTTCCGGCTATTAGTTGCGGGGCCTATCGATTTCCCGTTCAAAAAGCCTGTCGCATTGCCCTCGATACCATTACAGATTTTCTGACCCAAGATCAAACAATCGACAAAGTGTATCTGGTGGTCTATTCGGCGGAGCATTACGAGATTTATAGCGCATGTCTTGAGACATTACGCAAGGATTTTGCGTAGCATTACATGCCCCACACGCCCGTTCGCGTTGCTCACTCAAGCCGTAAAGGAAAGCAAAACAAACATGGGGGTTTAGAGCTTCTTAGCGACTTTGCGTGAGACAAAGGGTTTGGTTTTGAAGTCGGTTGAAACCTGATGTCACGCTCGTTCGCTTCGCTCACTTAAGCCGCAAAGACGCAAAGGTGAATCACACCATCGATTTGCCTTGCTTGGCGACTTTGCGGCTTTGCGTGAGATAAGGGTTTTTGTTTTAGGTCGGCCGTTGGTGTTCCGCAAAGGCGAAAAGGAAACTGCTGACAGTGCAATTTTGTAGGATAGAATCAGGTCTGCACGACGGATCTAAAGAAGGCGGACAACCCCTTAACTATGCTAAAATAAATGTGGAAGAACGATCAACGATGCCTCTGGGGTGCCGATACCGGCAAATGTCGTTCGCCAACAATTGAAGATGATGCCCAGAGTAAGCCCCTGGTGTGCTAGCCCGTCCTGGAACGGGTCGCCTGAAGGGGGCTTCAGAGGGCATAAGTGGTTGTCAGAGCGAACAGCCATTTGACTGACGGGTCGGCATCGCCGGAGGTCTGAGGATGAAAGTGGTTGCAGGTAATGTGTGAGCAGGCCAGGAAGGATCGGACCAATTAAAAAGCCGAACCCCGTTACAGGGTTCGGCTTTTGTTATGATGTCGCGTGGCTTCAGCTATGGTCGTGGTTGCCGCAACAGCCGCTGTGCGGTTTTCCATACACCATTTCGTCGATGCTTTCGTCCAGAGCCTGTTCCAGGTCGGCAATAGTGTTCTCGAACTGGCTGGCCGCCAGGCCCTGATCGCAGGCGGGGCAGGTAGAGTAGGTTTTTTTGAACCAGCTCAAAGGCTGGTAAATCGCTGCGCCGCAATAGGGGCAGTCGAGGATCAGCATTTCTTCTGCGAGCACGTTACGTTTCTCCTTGATGCGTATGGTGGCATGGAAGCCTTGTAAAGTTATCATGCCTGACACCATATCAGAAACAGGGGTGTTTTGGATAGGGGCAGCAAGAGAGATTGATACTGTTCGTGCCTTATCTGCATCATCTGGAAACTCGTGGACCATAATAGGATGTCGGTGAGCCTGCAAACCGCAACGGTGGAACTAAAAAGCATTGTCACGCCCGTTCGCGTTGCTCGCTAAAGCCGCAAAGGCGCAAAGGCGCAAAGAAAAGCACAACAAAGCTTTGGGTTTCGACCTTCTTGGCGACTTTGCGGCTTTGCGTGAGACA
>DKEW01000014.1 GCA_002452265.1 Pelobacter sp. UBA6812
GCTTATAGAAAAAGCCTCGACCGTAAGTTGCCAGGGACGCAAGGAAGAAGAGGAAGAATGGGGCGATTTGGCCAAATCGATCGGATTCCTGGTAGGCTCCTGTCCGGAGATGCGGCACCTGGTTTCTCTGGCCTACAAAATCGCCCCCAAGGATATCAGCGTCCTTATTCAGGGCGAAACCGGTACTGGCAAGGAAGTCCTGGCGCGCTTCATTCACACGGCCTCAGCCCGTGCCGAGCAGATGTTCATCCCTATCAACTGCGGAGCCCTATCCGATAATCTGCTCGAAAGCGAACTTTTCGGTCATGAACGCGGTTCTTTTACCGGCGCCGGAAACATGCGTCGAGGTATCTTCGAGATGGCTAACAAGGGTACCTTGTTTCTGGATGAGATCGGCGAAGCCAGCCTGTCCATTCAGGTCAAGTTACTGCGCGTGCTGGAAACCGGAGAATTCATGCGCTTGGGTGGGGAAAAGCAGATTCACTGCGATGTGCGCGTGATCTCGGCTTCCAACGTTGACTTGGAAGACGCCATGCTGCAGCGGGACTTTCGCGAGGACCTTTTCTATCGCTTGAATGTTGTTAAACTCGTAATCCCTCCGCTTCGTTCCCGCACGGAAGATATACCGATGCTGGCCAAATATTTCGTCAAGCAGTTCAATCCGACCTTGACCCTGTCGGAGGAAATACTGGAACTGCTTTGTCAGTATGACTGGCCGGGCAATATCCGAGAGCTGTCCAATACCCTCCGGCAGGCGGTTGCGCTGTGCGATGGCAAAGTCATTCTGCCGGAACACTTTTCCGGTAAGCTGACCGCCAGCAAACCCCGGCCCCTGTATAATGGTCAAGGCGTTATGGCTGCCCCGGTAGTCGCTGCCGCGACCGATTGTTCTCCGCCGCCTCTGGAAAGGTTTTGGGAACATTATGGAACTCCGGAAGCCTTGTCCCAGCTTTCAGATGGTGAGCTTGCTCAACTGCTGCACTCACTTCGGGGGCTCGAATCGAATCTTCATGCGGTGATGCGTAAAAAGGGGTTGTCTTCGGAAGGCAGTGAGGCGTTGCGGGATTCGGAAGCGGCCTCCATCCAGCGTACCTTGTTGCAGCACCGCTGGAACATCACCGAGACGGCCCGCGCTTTGGGTATCGCACGCAATACCCTGCATCGTAAGATCAAAAAATACGGTTTGCAGAACCAGTAAGGATTTTGGCTGTTAGCCAATTCTTAAACACGAAAACCCCCGATGATGTCGGGGGTTTTCGTGTTTAAGGGGGATCGTGTCAGTTTCTGGTTGCGGGAGGCTTGCGCTTTGGCCGACTGTTGATGGCGGCCAGCAGGAATCCCAGCGCTAGAAACGCACCGGGTGGAAGTACCATCAGCAGCATGGGGTGAAAGCTGGAGTAAGGCAGTGGAAGGCCAAACACTTGGCCTGCGCCAAGCAGTTCCCTGACAGCTCCGAGTGACACCAGCGCCAGGGTGAAGCCGAGCCCCATGCCTGCGCCATCGGCTATCGAAGCCAGCATCGGCTGTCGCGATGCAAAGGCTTCTGCCCGGCCTAAAATAAGGCAATTGACCACGATCAAGGGGATGAAAATTCCCAGAGCCTGATACAACGAGAAAGCATAGGCTTCCATCACCAGTTGCACCACGGTGACAAAGGTGGCGATGATCACGATAAACGCAGGGATGCGTACTTTTCCCGGTATAATGCGCCGCATGGCCGATATCGCCATATTGGAGCACAGCAGTACAAAAGTGGTAGCCAAGCCCATGCCCAGGCCGTTCTTGGCACTGGTGGTCACCGCCAGGGTTGGGCACATGCCGAGCACCAGCCTGAAAATAGCGTTGTTGCTCCATAATCCCCGAATGAAAATATCGGCCGGTCTCATGGTTGCACCGTGGGGGCGGTGAGGATTATCGTCTTGTGGCGGAGATAACCTTCCAACCCGGCGGACAGGCCTTCTACCACCGCCCGCGAGGAGATGGTGGCGCCGCTGATTTGATCGAAATCGCCACCGTCTTTGGTTACCTTCCAGCGTGAAGCAGTCAGTCCCTTGCCCAGGAATTGGGCGCGAAAACCCTCTTCTTCAATGCGGTTTCCCAGTCCGGGCGTTTCATTCTGTTGCAGAATTGCCAAACCGAGAAGTTCCCCGCTCGGTGCGACCCCTACCATCATGCGGATCGGGCCACCATACCCATGAGCTGCCTCAACTTGAAAAGCGATCGCAACAATCTCACCCCGTCGGCGCCCCCGATAGTAGGTGGTCGGTGTCGAGGGGGCACCGGTTGATGATTGCATAGCCGGGGTGACGGTATCCCGGTCCGGCGCGTTGTCAACCTCGGGCAGCACTGTCCGCAAGGCTTGAAGTTGCTGATGTCGATATTGTTCCTTTATCGGCTGGCGGGTACAGTGCTCCGTGGTCCCCAATACCAGGCCGGATAAAGCGGTTATCAACGTCAGCACCAGTACATACCGCAATCGATCATTCATGCCAGCTCCCTGGAACGATCCATGCCAAAAGGTCGCGGTACCACGTAACGGTCAATCAGCGGGGTCACGGCGTTCATGAGCAGAATGGAAAATGCGACCCCCTCAGGATAGCTGCCGAACAGGCGGATCAACACGGTAAACAGTCCGCAACCGCACCCGAACAACAGCATGCCCCTGGAGGTCAGCGGCGAGGTAACCAGGTCGGTTGCCATATAGCAGGCTCCCAGCATCAGTCCCCCGGAAACCAGATGAAACGCGGGATGGGGGTAGCGGCTGGGATCGATAAGCCAGAATGCTCCGGACAATAATGTCACCGTACCGAGATAGCTGATCGGGATATGCCAGCTGATAACACCCCACCAGAGCAGAAACAGGGCACCGAGCAACAGAGCAAGTGCGGAAACCTCGCCCAGGCAGCCGGGCATGTTGCCCAGCAGATAACGACTGGAAAATCCGATGATATGCTGTGGCAGATGACCGGTAAGCATCACGGCGCTCTGACTTTCGCTCAGGGGGGTGGCAGCGGATATCGCATCGGCCAGAAACCGTCCAGGTTGCGGGGCGGTCCAGTGCGTCATGGCAGAGGGGAACGAAATCAGCAGGACAATGCGGGCAACCAGTGCCGGGTTGAAAGGATTATGCCCCAGTCCTCCGAATACCTGTTTTCCGACCACAATGGCAAGCGCTGCGCCCAGCAACGACAGCCACCAGGGGCTCGAAGCGGGCAGGTTGAAGGCGACCAGCAGACCGGTCAACGCTGCACTGCCGTCCCGAACGGTTATCGGTTGATCGGCCACTTTTTGCCACAAAGCTTCCATGGCCACCGAGCCCACCACACATATCAGTAACACGCGCAGGGCCGGCAAGCCGAACAGGTAGATGGACGTAGCCGCTGCCGGCAGCAGGGCCAGCAACACCGCGCCCATCATGCCTCGGGTGGTCAGACCTGCATGCAGATGGGGAGATGGAGAGACGATCAGCAATGGTGTCCGGGGCTCCATGTCAGATTCTCCTGCGTCGGGCCAGAATGGCACCTTTGGCATAACGGATCGATTGGACCAGCGGGATGTTAGCCGGACAGATAAAGGAACAGCTGCCACACTCGATGCAGTTGCGCGCCGCGAAGCGTTCCGCCAGTTCCAGCTCGTCACGGCGGGCAAAGTCGGCAATGAAGGTCGGTTGCAGGTTCATAGGGCAGGCGTTCACGCAGCGGCCGCATCGCACGCAAGGGCCAGCCGTGGTGGTGGGTAAATCCTGCCGACGGAATGCCAGTACCCCGCTGGTTCCACGCACCACCGGTACTGCGGGGGTATGTTGCGCGGAGCCCATCATCGGCCCACCGAGGATGACCATGGCCGGCTCTTCAGTGACTCCGCAATGTTCCAGCAGATGGGCCACCGGAGTACCGATGCGAACCCGCAGGTTCTGGGGGCGCACAACCGCGGGACCGCTGATCGTTACCATCCGTTCGATGAGCGGACGCCCCCGCGTCACGGCATCGGTGAGGGCGGCGATGGTGCCGACATTTTGTACCAGCACCCCCACGTCCATAGGCAAGCCGCGCGCAGGTACCCGCCTTCCGGTCACGGCGTAGATAAGCTGCCGTTCGGCGCCCTGGGGATACTTGGTAGGCAGTACCGCCAACCCGATACCCCGTTTCTGGCAGTGCGGTGCCAGTAGCCTGGCCACATCGGGCTGGTTGTCTTCGAGGCCGATATAGGCGTGATCGGCACCGGATATTTCCTGTAAAATCTCCAGCCCGGTCAGAACCTTCTCCGTCTGTTCCAGCAGCACCCGGCGATCGGCTGTCAGCCAGGGTTCGCACTCGACCGCGTTGACGATCACCGTATCGATGACCTTGCCCTGCGGTGGATCGAGTTTGACATGGGTCGGGAATGCGGCGCCGCCCATGCCGACCACCCCCGCCTCGCGGATGCGCTCCAACATGGCCTCGACGCTTAAAACGTGAAAACTCTGTTTTTGATATTCATCGGCCCACGTGTCGGCTCCATCCGGTTGCAATACCACAGCCGGCAGATCTGCGCCGCAAGGATGGGGACGCGGCTCCACGGCGGTAACCAGTCCGGAGGTCGAAGCATGCACCGGCACCGAGACAAATCCATTTGCCCGTCCCACCAGCTGTCCCCGCGCTACCCACTGGCCGGCGGTGACGCAAGGCAGTGCCGGCGCACCGACATGTTGGGCTAGCGGGATGACCAGTTCGGCAGGCAGGGGGCAAATCTCGCTACGTGCATCAGCTGTAGCGGTTTTATGTCCCGGCGGGTGTGTGCCCCCGGGAAAGCTGGGTTGGATCATGGTGTCGAACGCTCCCTGACTGAATGCGGCGTGGGCAAGGTCTGATTGTTGCCTTGTTCGTCAAGATTTAGAATGCAGTGATGGGGGCAGCGCGCTATCGCTTCGGCCATGGTTGATGGTTCGCCGTAGCCGTAGCGGACTTTCGCCAGAAAACTGTCCATGACAAAACTCTCCGGAGCAGTTCGCACGCAGAGACGGCAACCGAGGCAGCCTGCGTTGCAGTAGCTTTTTACCCTGGCGGAGCTTTCACGGTTGTTGCACAAAACGTGAATGGTCTCGTTTGCCGGGGCCAACGCCAGCACTTGGCGTGGACAGATCGTTACGCACAGGCCACAGCCGGTGCAACGGCTGCGATTCACCATGGCCAGGCCACGGCTATCGATGGCCAGAGCGTCAAAGGGGCAATGCTGTACGCAACTGCCCAAACCCAGACAACCCGCAGGACAGAGCTTGGGCCCGCGGGCCAGCTTTTGCGCGGCCCGACAATCCTGCAGTCCCTGATATGCGTACTTGAGCCGGGCATGCTGCAGATCGCCCTGGCAGCGCACCACGGCAATCTGGGGTGGTCGTTCGGTTACCGCCACACCAAGAATCGTGGCGATGCGCTTCAATGTTTCCGCCCCGCCCGGTCTGCACAAGTCAGGCTTGGCTGTGCCGGCCACCAGCGCACGCGCGTAAGCATCGCAGCCGGGAAAGCCGCAGGCCCCGCAGTTGGCCCCCGCCAGTATGTCCATCAGCGCTACCTGCCGGGGATCGACGGTGACAGCAAAACGGCGTGCCGCCATCCCCAACAACAGAGCCGCCACGAAACCCAGACTTCCCAGACAGATCACCGCAGCCATCATGGTCGTATCGCTTTCAATTCGGCACCAGGCCGGCGAACCCCATAAAGGCCAGGGCCAGCAACCCGGCGGTGATCAATTCGATAGGGGTGCCGCGAAAAATCCTGGGCACGGGGCAAAGGGTCAACCGTTCGCGCAGGCCGGCATACAGTACCATGGCAAGGGTAAAGCCAAGCGCGGCGCCAAACGCGAAGACCAGGCTCTGCACAAAACTGTAGTTTCGCTGGATATTCAGTACCGCAAGCCCCAGAACCGCGCAATTCGTGGTAATCAGAGGCAGGAAAATGCCCAGGGATTGATACAGAACCGGTGAGGATTTACGCACGATCATTTCCACCATCTGCACCAGCGTGGCGATGACCAGAATAAAAGCAATGGTTTGCAGGTAATCGAGGTTGAAAGGGGTCAGCACCAGATACTGCAGCAACCAGGTACAGGCGCTCGCAACCACCATCACAAAGGTCACGGCCATGCCCATACCGAGGGCTGTTTCCACCTTTTTGGAGACGCCCAGAAAAGGGCATAAACCGAGAAACCTTGCCAACACGAAGTTGTTGACGAAGACTGCTCCGACCATGATTAACAGCAGGCTTTTCATGAAATCTCCCAGACCGGCAATACGCTCGATCAACCGACCGTTAGCTTATCGCAGTCGAAATGACGAAGCAATTTCTAATTTATTCCAGAGCATGACAGGTTTGGGCATTTCCTTTCTTGACAGTGATCAGGTCGCGTGATAGTCAAAAACCTTGAATACCAGTCCAATCGTTTTTAACCCCACCATCAGGAAAGATTTCCCATGCCCTATTCGCAATCCGCCCTGCTTTTCGAACGCGCCCGCAAAGTTATCCCTGGCGGCGTCAACAGCCCGGTTCGCGCTTTCAAGGCTGTCGGCCTCCACCCCTTGTTTATCGAAAGAGCCGAAGGCAGCGCCCTTTTTGATGCCGACGGCAATCGTTATATCGACTATGTCGGTTCCTGGGGGCCGATGATCGTCGGCCACAGCCACCCCAAGGTGGTTGAAGCCATTAGGGCGGCCGCCGGCCGAGGGACTTCTTACGGTGCCCCCACCGCACTGGAAATCGACCTGGCCGAGCAGGTCTGCGCCGCCTTTGCGAATATCGAAAGCGTACGCATGGTATCCTCCGGTACCGAAGCGACCATGAGTGCCATCCGCTTGGCGCGCGGCTTTACCGGTCGCGACAAGATCCTCAAATTCGAGGGTTGCTACCATGGCCATGCCGACAGCCTGCTGGTTGCCGCCGGTAGTGGCGTCGCCACCTTCGGGATTCCTGCCTCCCCCGGAGTGCCGGCGGACTTGGCCAAACATACCTTGACGGCACCCTATAACGATCTGGCCACGGTTAAGGCGCTGGTCGACGAACACAAAGCGGATCTGGCGGCGATCATCCTCGAGCCGATCGCCGGCAACATGGGATGTATCCCGCCGCAACCGGGTTTTCTGAAAGGTTTGCGACAGTTGTGCGACGCACACGGTGTACTGCTGATCATCGACGAGGTCATGACCGGCTTTCGCGTTGCATACGGCGGCGCCCAGCAACTCTATGGCGTTCATGGCGACCTTGTTTGCCTGGGCAAGATCATCGGCGGCGGGTTGCCGGTCGGCGCTTTTGGCGGCCGACGCGACATTATGCAGCGGTTGGCACCGGACGGCGATGTCTATCAGGCGGGTACCCTGTCGGGCAATCCCCTGGCCATGAGTGCGGGGCTGGCAACCTTGAAGCTGCTGCGCGAAGAGGGTGTCTACCAGCAGCTTGAGGATCGCAGCGTCTACCTGACTGAAGGTCTGCGCCAGGCTGCTTTGGCCGCCGGAGTGCCCGCCTGCCTGCAACGGGTCGGCAGTATGTTCTGCAACTATTTTCAGGCAGGCCCTGTTACTTCTTTTGAGGACGCCAAAACCAGCGATACCGAGGCGTTTGCAAAGTTCTTCGGTCTGATGCTGGAGAATGGAGTGCATCTGGCACCGTCCCAGTTCGAAGCCGGATTCGTCAGCCTGGCGCACTCCCGGCAGGATCTCGATCGTACCATCGAGGCGGCGCATCGTTCTTTGAAGGCTCTTTGATTTTTTAATTTCAAGATCGCGGGGGCGTATTCGGGAGTTATTCCCCGCGGCGTCCCCGTTTTTTGTCCGATTGTGGCGGGTTCACACCGTTCAGTCTTTCGCCTGTCGGCCGCTCCACTCCAGATTGGTTAAAAAAAGGGCGATGACAAATCACAAGGGACAAAGGACAAGAGAGTTGCGTCATTCACTCTTCAACACGTCGAGGATCTCGACCTGTGCAGCCTGCCAGGCCGGATAGGCCCCGGCTGTCAGTCCCAGCAAGGCCGAACCGGCCAACGCCATGAGCACCAGCCAGGGCTCAAACACCATCGGCATCTGCCCGATACGGCAGACCACCGCCACCAGGCCGAGGGCGCTCACCACCCCCAGCAATCCACCCATCCCTGCCATTATGGCGGACTCCAGGAGAAACTGACGCACGATATCGTGCCGCCTGGCGCCCACCGCGCGTCGCACGCCGATTTCCAACCGCCGGGATCGCACCAGCAATATCATGATCGACAGGATTCCCAAGCCACCTACGGCGAAAGATACCGATGAACTGATCAGACCCAGAGTGCCGACCAGGTTCAGGGCCTGTTCCTGTACCTCCATGGTATCCTTGGCGGTCAATACCGAAAAATCGTCGTCTTCGCCCGTATCGATACGATGGCGTTGGCGCAAAATGGCGTTGGCCGTATCCTTGGCGGCTTCTACATCGGCCTCGTTGCCGAGTTGCAGGTAAACACCGGTTATCCAGTCCTGGTTGGCCATGCGTCGCAGGTAGGTCGACATCGGCACGAAGACCTGTTCATCCTGATCGGCGCCGGCGATATCCGCGCCCTTGACCGCCATCACCCCCACCACGCGCAAGGCGGTACGGTAAAAATAGACTTGCTTGCCCAGTGCCGCTTCGGGCCGTTCGAACAGGCGCTCGGAAATTTTCGCACCCAATATGCAGACTTTGGCCCTTTGATGCTCATCGATGGCCGAAATGAAACGCCCGATCTCCGGTAAAGCATTGCGGACCTCGGCATATTGCGGGCTGGTCGCCACCAGTTGGCAGTTGATTTTGGTATTGCCGGCGCGTATCGGCATGGTGGTGCTGACAAACGGCGCCGCCAGGCGTACCGCCGGCAGAGCCTGTTCCAATGCCCGGGCATCCTGCAAAGTAAAGTTGGTCGCCTCTTGCCGCACCATGCCCCCGCGCCCCGGCCGAAACGCCAGTCGGCCGGTACGAGCCATGAACAGGTTGCTGCCGAGCTTGGCGGTTTCCTGTTCGGCTTTGAGCAGCATGGCGCGCGATATATGCTGTACCCCGGTCAGGGCCATGGCTCCCAGCAAAACCCCCAGCATGGCCAGCAAGGTGCGCATCCGGTGGGCTCGCAAAGAAGCCAGGGCTATTTTGATACTGAACAGCATGAGCGATACTCCGCAATAACCGTGAAAATCAATTGCCCTTAAGCGCCTCGATAGGCGTCATGGAGGCTGCCCGGCGTGCCGGTTTGAGACCGAATATCAGGCCGATGGCGAGAGAGGCGAACAGGGCAAAGCCAAACACCTTCCATGAAAAGAGGATTTCCAACACCTCCAGGCGCGCCAGCAGCTGTCCCATGGCCATGCCGAGGAACATGCCGAGGATGGCCCCGATCAGGGTCAGTCCCACGGCCTCCAGCAGGATCTGGGTGAGAATCGCCCATCGTGGAGCGCCAAGCGCCATTTTTAAGCCAATTTCGGAGCGCCGTTCATCGACCCCCAGATAAAACAGATTGGCCAGCACAAAGCCTCCCACCACCATCGCCACCAGAGCAGTTACACCGAGGAACAGTATCAGCCCCCCCTTGAAGGTCGATAGGAACTGCAGGATCTCGTCTGCCGTAAGGATGCTGAAATCATCCTCTTCTTCGGGGCGCAGATTGTGCAGATGGCGAAGCAGGCTACGCATGTTTTCCACATGCGCCGACATATATTCCGGATCATGGAATTTAACCCGCAAGGCACGAAAATAGTTTCGTTCCAGGTGAAATCTTTTGGTCAAGGTGGTGATCGGCATGATAATCCGGTCGTCAACCGCACCGCCGCCGCCCGAGACGCCGCGATAGCTGAGTCGACCGACGATCTGTACCGGAAAACGATCCATCAGCACCGTGCGGCCGATGGGAGACTGCTTGCCGAACAACTCCTGGGCAATGGTGTCGCCGATCAGGCCAACCCTCGCACTGCGCGTCAAATCCTCCTCCGACAGGTCCCGTCCTTCGCTCAGCGGCCAATCCCAGGCCCGCGCGTAACCGGCCGTGGTTCCGACCACCAGCGGCACCTGTGTCACCCGTCCGGCATAGCGTACCTGCACATTCGATTTGGCGCGCATGGGGACAACCAGGTAAGCTCCCGGCAGAGAACGGCGCAAAACGGCCGCATCTTCATAAGACAAGGTAAGGGTACGCTGGCCCACGGCCCGACTTTCGATGTTGCCGCCCAGTACCAACGCCGCATCGGGTCCGAAGATCGCTACCATTTCGTTGGCCTTGCGTTCGGCGCCATCCACCGCCGCAACAATGATGGTCAGCGAGGCGATCCCCAGCGCTATCCCCGCCACCACAAACAGGCTGCGGGTTTTGGCGGCCCACAGCGCGTGGCGCGCCATGCCGGCACAGCGCCAGGCAATGAGCCCAATTTCAGCGATCCTGGACCAGGCCGTCATGCAGCAATACCTCCCGCTCGGCAAAATCGGCCGTGGCGGCGTCGTGAGTAACGAGAATGACCGTGCGTCCCTGGCCGTGAATACTCTGCAGCAAGGCCATGATTTCCGCGCTGGTGGCCGAATCGAGCTGTCCGGTCGGTTCGTCGGCCAGCAACACCTGGGGGTCGTTGAGCAGGGCCCGGGCCATGGCCACCCTTTGCTGCTGACCGCCGGACAGTTGTCCGGGGCGAAAATGAAAACGATCCGCCAGCCCTACCTGGGTCAGCAACTCCTCTGCGCGGTGCTTCAGCTGTCGCGCCGGGGTGGCGCCGTACAGGCCGGGTAACATGACGTTCTCCAGGGCAGAGATGTAGGGGATCAGGTAGAAAGTCTGAAAGATAAAGCCGAACAGCTGGTTGCGCAGCGCACTGAGGCGATCATCGGGTAAATTGGCAACATCTTCTCCCTGCAACAGGTAACGGCCTCCGGTGGGGCGATCGAGTAAACCGAGGATGTGCATCAGGGTCGATTTGCCTGAGCCGGAGGCGCCTCGCAGCGCCACGAACTCTCCCTGGTCAATGTCGATGCTGACCCCCTTGAGAACCTCGATATTCAGGTCTCCGAGCAGAAAGGTCTTTTCGATATTCTGCAGCTGGATGATCGGTTGGCTGCCACTCATGGTTTGGACTTTCCGTTTTTGCCTTGACCTTGGCCATTGCCACTACCACTGCTGGAGTTAGGGCTAGAGCTAGAGCCTTTGCGCTTGGCTTTTTCGCCGAGTACCACCTGGGTTGCCACCGTGTCCCCTTGCTTTAAGCCTTCCAGAATTTCGCTATCCAGAAGCCCGGTAAGTCCCAGCTTCGCCAGCACTTCACGCACCTGTCCTTCCTTATTCACCTTATAAACCACCTGGCGTCCGTCAACCCACTTCAGGGCGGCATTGGGCAGGCGCAACACATTGTCTTTTTCGGCGACCACAATCTGCACCTGGGTCGTCATTTCCGGTCGCAGCCAGGCGGCTTCCGCTTTGGGGACAGCCACCAGCGCCTTGTAATAAACGATGTTTTCACGGATTTCCGGTTCTGGGTAGACCGTCTGAATGGTGCCGCGAAACACTTTGTCCGGGTACGCATCGACCCTGAATTCAGCCAGTTGTCCGGCCTGTACCTGGCCGATGTCCGTCTCGTCAACATAAATCCACATTTCCAGCCGTGAGGTGTCGAGCACCGTTATCAGGTTGGCGACTTGCAGTCCGGCGACGATGGTTTCACCCTCCTGGGCGGTAACCTGACTGACCACGCCGTCGATGGGGCTGTGAATGCTGGTGTAGGACAGCCGTACGCGCAGGGCGTCCAGATTGGCCCGGGTCGCACTCACCGCCAGTTCGGCCTGGCGCAGGTTTTCCTCGAATTCACGTTGCTGGCGTTGCAGTGCCGCCTGCCGCGAGTTCTGACGGCGTGTCTCGACTTCAGCTTGTTGCAGGGCGTTTTCCAACTCATCCTGCGACACGACCCCTTCCGCTGCCAATGTTTGGATCCTTTTGGCATTGTTGCGCAGATAGTCGGCCTGTGCGCGGGTCAGTTCCAGCTCGGCCTGTGCTTCCTCGATGAGCAGGGGATCAACTTTGCGTACCCGTTGCAGGGTCGCTTCGTCGCTTTTGAGCTTGGCCTGGGCTTCGGCCACCTGGGATTGGATCTCGCGGCTGTCGATGCGGGCTACCAACTGTCCCTGCGTCACCGTATCGCCAACCTGCACCAGCATCTTATCGATGGTGCCGGTGGCCCTGGCGCCGATTTTGACGATAGCACCGACCTGAGACTTGACGATGCCGGTCTGTTCCAGCACCTGGCGCACGCTGCCCCGGTCTATCTGGGCTGTTTCCAATACCTGTACCGGAGCGTTATCGCGCCGTGTTTGCCAGACAGTCAAGCCGGTGACCAGTGCCGCGCCGAGCAGCGCGAAAAATAAAAACCTTTTCATCGAAGATTCCTTCCTGTGGCCGAAGCCAGAACCGCTATATGCACTCGTAATTTCAATAGGATAACAGAGCACGAGCTCCCCTGTGGAGCGCAGGGAGGGTGGTCTTTAGTTTGCTTTTTGCTGCCAATTATATTAGCAAACCCGAACTTTGCGATTCGATTATCCTTTGACTGGGAGGGACTTCGCCATGCAAAGCGGCGACACCCGCAACCTGCATATGGCTAGCGCCGGAGTCAACTGGAACTGGTAACGATATCCGCCCGGTTCCTTCAGGATCCCAATTGTCAATAGACGTTCTAAAAGCCTCCGAGGTTTACCTCCGGGGCTTTTTTTATCAGCGACAGGATTTCCTAAAAAGGTTCGTCGCCGCCTGGGGGACGTTCCCGGTCGCTGAACCACCCCAGCAAGGCTTGCGCTTTTCCCCAGAACCATTCCCTGAGGCGCTTGTGCCAGGAGCGTACCAACCAGTCTTCCAGCCGGATTTCGATGCTATGGGCAAAATCGGTTTCCAGCAATATTGCCGCCTGCTTGCTGATGTCCGCATCCTGCACTTCCTGATTGGCCTCCAGATTCCAACGGTAATTCCAGGCGTCCGCGTTGCAGGAGCCGAGGCTCAGCCACTCATCGCACAACAACAACTTGTAATGGGTAAAGCGCGGCTGGTATTCAAAGATCCGTACGCCGGCTTTCAGCAACCGATGGTAATAGCGTCGCCCCATATACATGACCGCCGGATGGTCGCTCCATGCGCCCGGCAGCAGCAGGCGTACGTCCCTCCCGCTGCGCGCGCTACGCCGCAGGCTTTGGCGTAACTTCCAGGAGGGCACAAAATAGGCAGTCGCCAGCCATACCCTGCGGCGTGCGCTCCTGGTTTGGCGGACGTAGGAGCGCATGATTTCGGAACGCCCCCGGATACCTCTCTGTACGGTGACCCGGCCGCGACCGTCGTCACCCTGGGGCCAGGCGCCACCGGGCACCTCGGACAGTGCGTTGTCCGCCCAGCGGTTCCAGAGTTTGGCGAAAAGTGCCTGCCAGTCGGCCAGACAGGGGCCGCGCACCTCGATCATGGCTTCATGCCACCATCGGTCCGGCTCGACCCGCGGATCGAAAGCATCGGTCAGTCCGGCGCCACCGGTAAAGGCCACATCCCCATCGATGAGCAGCAACTTGCGGTGATCGCGCAGCAGATTGGTGCGCAACCGAAAAAACTTGAGGGGATTGTAAAAGGTCAATTCCACGCCGGCATCGGTAAGGCGCTTTCTGTCGCTGCGCCGCAATCCCAATGCGCCGTAATCATCCAACAGCACGCAGACCCGCACCCCTCGGGCCGCGGCCGCGCACAGGTGCGTGAAGAAACGCCCGACCACTTGTCCTGATTCGCACAGATACATTTCCAGCAGCACATATCGGCGTGCCGATGCGATACTCGCCTCCATGGCCGGGAAAAAACGATCCCCATCCACCAGCAGCCGAAATTGATTCCCTTTGCGCCAGGGAAACCGGTATTTGCCATTGGAGGTTTTCATCACTACCCTTTTTGCCAGAAATGCGCGATCGCCTGATGGCCTTTGCGGGTTACCCACAGGTGACTTCACCGGGGACATTAAAAGCAATTTTGAACGCCGATTATTTTTATAAAAGCGGATATGAAACCCAAAATACCCATAACAAGGATGATCAGGATAGGCAGGATAAAAACCTTCAAAAGGAGGAGGCGATTCTAATCCTGAATATCCTGTGTATCCTTGTTCAATGATTTTTTGTGCATAGTTTTACGGATTATCCCTATAATTTCATCTGCGTGCCTCCGCCTTTATCTGCGTACGGCATTGGATTTTGAATATGTCATCATGTTTTATCAAGCATACCCGATTAGTCGCTGCATGCAGGTCAGGCTACAGCATACCGATTACTGCGCCGGTCATGCAGGTCGCCAGGGTGCCGGCGACGATCGATTTCAATCCCAGGCTCACAATTTCGCTGCGGCGCTCGGGCGCCATGGTACCCATGCCGCCGATCATGATCCCCAGCGAGCCAAAATTGGCAAATCCGCACAGGGCGTAAGCAAGGATCAGGCGACTGCGCTCGGATAGCGCCGCGGCAGGCAACTGCGACATGTCGAGATAAGCCAGCAACTCATTGAGTATAACCTTGGTGCCGAGCAGGCCGCCGGCCGTCACCGCCTCGCTCCAGGGGACGCCGATCACCCAGGCTATCGGCGCCAGTAGCCAGCCGAGCAGTCGCTGCAGAGTCAAGGCCTGTCCCTGTAGCGCCGGAAGCAGGCTCAGCAGTTCATTGCACAAGTGCACCAGCGCCACCAGCACGATCAGCATGGCCAAAATATTCAGCCATAGTTTCAGCCCCTCGGAGGTGCCGCGGGTGATGGCGTCCATGGTGCTGTCTGCCGATTCAAGCATGACCAGGTCGCCGTTGGTCGGTGGCCCCACGGGGGGCACCATAAGTTGGGCGATGACTATTGCGGCCGGTGCGCTGATCAGCGAAGCGATCAGGATATGTCCGAGAGCATCGGGAATGACGTTTTGCAGAAAACCGGCGTACAGCACCAGCATGGTGCCGGCAATGGTGCTCATGCCGCAGGTCATGACGGTAAACAGCTCGCTGCGGCTGAGGGTTTTGAGATAGGGGCGGATCAGCAGCGGCGCTTCCACCATGCCGACAAAGATATTGGCCGCAGCACCGATGGCCACGGCGCCGCCGATGGGCAGTACCCGACGTAGCAGGTCCGACAACCCCCGGACCACCAGTGGCAGTACCCGCCAGTAAAACAACAGCGCGGACAGGGCACTCATGACAAGGACCAGGGGCAGGGCGCGCATGGCCAGGATGAAGGAGCTGCCCGGGACGGTTTCCACAAAAGGCAGCGGTGCCCCGCCCAGGTAGCCGAAGACCATCGCTGTCCCGGCGGCACTGGATCGGTCGAGGGCCAGAAACAGCTGATTGAGAGAAAGGAAAAAACCGCGGCAGGCCGGCAGTTTGAGCAACAGCATCGCCAGCAGGAGCTGCAACGATATCCCCACCACCACAGTCTTGGCCGGCAAGCGGCGACGATTTTCACTGCACAGCCAGGCTATCCCGACCAGGGCCAGCAAGCCAAGCAGACCGCGTACAACAAACATGGGAAATCCTTTTATGTCAGTTTTCAGATCATTGAAAAATAATTGAATGCTCTCTGCGACCTTCGCGTGCTCTGCGGTAAATCGGACTTTTTGAATCCCGGGAGCCTGTTCCCGCCTCAGGTCGGAGGACTGTTTTCTAAAACATGCCGATCACCAGCAGATTGACCGCGCCGATAATGCCGCCGAGCAATGCCCCGAACAGGTTGATGTACTTGAACTGCTCCTGCATGATGCCGAGCAGCAGGTTTTCCACGGCCAGGATATCGAGGCTGTTGACCTTTTCTTCGACCATGCGGCTGACATCGAGGGAGTCAACCAGTTGCGGCACTTCACGGCAGAGCAGCTGCATTAACTGGGCGTTGAGGCCGTCCTCCAGTTCCAGGCGTATTTCGCTCGACATGCGTGACGATAAGCGGCCCAAGGGGAGTTTGAATAACCAGTTTTCGACCAGGGATGCCAGTTCCGCATCGACCAAGGCCTGGGCTGCGGGGGAGCGCAGCGTCGCCAGCAAACGATCGGTCACGGCCTGACGCGCCCGCGGCATGCCGCCAGGGGGTAACAGGCCGCTCAACAATTCGCCCAGGGTCTGCTGGCGCAAAGGGTCGAGCATGCGGTCGACCAGGGTCTCCAGGGCCTTTCCGGCTGCCGGACCGCGCAGGGTCACCACCACCCTGGCCCGCACGAACCGCCGTACACGGGCGATGCGGCCGTAGGGCATGCTTGCCAGCAGCTCTGCAGGGGATTTTTCCAGCAGCAGATCGAACCGTTCCCGGATCACCTCGGCCACCTTGCGCCGGGTCTTCTCCTCGGCCAGAGCGCGGCTGAGTTCATCGCTGGCCCGATCGAGCAGGCCGGGCAGGTACTGCGCAATTTTTTCAGGAGTGAGGAAACCCGCTACCAGGCCGCCCATCATGCCCAGCGACTCGGTAAATCCGGCAATTGCTTCCTGGGCCCGCTCCGCCAAGCGCTGGCGCACGTCCGGATCCTGCAGCAGAGTCAGCAAGCGCTCCATCAGCTCCGGCAGTTCCTGCTCGATCCAGCTCTGTACGCCCTCGATCAGGTCGTTCGGCACAAACTCCCGCAAAGGCTGATCCGATTCCAGCAGTTTCTGCAACTGCTCATCCACCATGCGACCGGCTTCCCTGCCGACCTTGTCGGATTGCAGCCATGCGACCGCCTTGCGGCGCAGATGGCGTTCCACCGCTGCCCGCTGCAGCGCACCGAGCATGCTGGCCGGTTCGCGCGCCAGCAGCGCGTCACCTTTTTCCTGCAGCCAGCCGCTCAGTCGGGTTTTGAAGGCCGGACTTTCCAGGTAATCGAACAGCGTCCGCACCGCCTTCCAGCGCAAAGTTTCGGTCAGCTCGCGAAACCGTTCTTTGAATTTGTCCGGCACCAGTTCCACCAGCGGTCCGAGATCCCGGTCGAGCAGCCCACCGAGCTTGCCGGCCACCGCCTGGCGTAATTCGATCTGAAAGCTCTCTCGTTGCAACGCTCCGGCCACCTCATCGGGTGTTACCAGGTGGCTGCCGACCATGTCGCCGATGCGGTGCGCCAGTTCCTCGCGCTTGGACGGGATGATGCCGGGGGTCAACGGCACGCGGATGCCGAAAATACGCCAGGCTCGCAGCGGTCGGAAAAGCATGCGGATGGCGATATAATTGGTAACGTAACCGATCACCGCCCCTAACAAGGGTGGCGCCAGATAGGGCAGAGTTTGGATAATCGCTTCGGACATGAGTACCTCGCGGGAATAGTATAAGGGGGTCGGCTGCTTGTGGCCCGGCCGCCGGTTATCATAACGATAATATAACGGGCGTGCAAGCACCACAAACCGCTCGATTTGTTAAACTTTTAGATAGCATGTGGAACAGGTTCGATGTACAAGGGGGAAAGGACAGCAAGCGACCGCCAACGAACAAGGAACGCACACTATGACATCAAAGGATTCACCCGTGGAAACCAAACTCTGCATCCGTGAAATGACCATCGATGATCTTTCCGAGGTTTTTCATATCGGCGAAGAAGTATTTACCGCGGAATTTTCGCCCACTCTTTATCGTACCTGGGATGAATACGAAATCACCACCATGTTCAATTCCGATACCGAACTGTGTCTGGTGGCCGAAGTGGAGGATAAGATCGTCGGCTTTGCTCTTGGCACGACGGTGGAAAAACAACGGGGTCCCTGGAAGTACGGCTACCTGGTGTGGCTTGGCGTCCGTCCAATGATCCAAAAAGCCAGCATTGGCAAGGCGCTGTTCCGGGAGTTGCGCCGCCGCATGCAAGACCAGGGGGTGCGCATGATCATTGTTGATACCGCCGCCGATAACGAGGCGGCGCTCTCATTTTTTCGTAAGCAAGGCTTCAGCAACCCGCGGGAGCACGTCTATCTGAGCCTCAACCTGACGCGCCCGCACAAAAAATAGGATGGCCATGTTGACACTCTGGGAAACATTGCGTACTCGCTTGCGTCGCGACCGGCTGCATCGCCTGCTATGGGAGATGGTGGAGATCTATTCGCCATCCGGCAAAGAAGAGGATATCCAGCTGTTTCTCGAAGAAACCCTGCAGCAAGCCGGATTGACAGTGCATCGGGAGATCCTTGACGAGACCCGCTTCAACCTGCGCTGCACCATGGGAGAAGGGGAGCCCGATTTTTACCTGGTGGGACATGTCGATACCGTCGCCGATTGGGATCTGCAGGGTGAGGGTCCGCGCCAGCAGGGCGGTATCCTGTATGGTCTCGGCACCGCCGACATGAAAGCCGGCTGCGCCGCCATGGTCGAAGCCTTTTTGACTCTGGCCGAAAACCTGCCCCCCGAACAGCGTCCCTGCGTGGGGTTGTTGTTGGTGGTGGGGGAAGAGGAAGACGGCGCCGGCAGCCTGCTGTTTCTTGGCGAACGCCGCCCTGCCTGGGTGGTGATCGGCGAGCCGACCGGTTTGCAGGTCTGCTGTGGGCATTACGGTTATCTGGAGGTCACCTTGACCACCACCGGACGTCGCAGTCACTCCTGTCTGCCGGAGCACGGCCACAATGCGGTGGAGTCGATGCTGCGCGTGCTTTTGTACCTGGGGCGTGCGCCGTTGCTGCGCAAACCCGACAGCGGCCTGGTCTATTCGATCCGCGAAATGAACTCATCCCGGGCCGGCTTCGTGGTGCCTGACCGCTGCGAAACCTGGATCGATCTGCACCTGCCGCCGAGCCTCGACCTGGATAAGACCATTGCCGCCCTGCGCCGCCGCTTGACCACGGCCAGTCGTACAATCTCCGGCCTGGAGCTGGAGGTGGAATTCCCCTGGGCCAGCCGCAGCTATGATCTGGGGAGCGATCACTGGCCGGGACATGTCCTGGCAGAGCTGTATCCGCGTTTGCAGCGACCGCTGGCGTTTACCGCCTTTCGCTCCCATTCCGACGGCAACCTGTTTCATGAAAAAGGCAGTCGGCCCTTGCTGCTGGGTCCCGGCTCGTTGGAAACCGCTCACACCTGGGACGAACAGGTGCAGTTGGAGGAAGTCGATCTGGCTGCCGCCATTTACCTGGGTTTGTGCCTCGCTGCACCGGGGCCGCGGGAAACGCGTTTACCTGTGGAGAAAGAAAGTCCCTCGGGTGAAGCAGGCCTGGAGCAGGTCATTGACTGATTGATGGGGTGGGGAAAGTGTGGATACGCCCTCCCTTGAACGGGGAGGGCGTTGTTGCAAGGGGAAATCAGCTGTCGATTTCGATCAGGGAATCGTCGCCGATATTCATGCGGCGGGGCGAACCGGCCAGTCGCACACCGTTGCCGAGGATGCTGAAACGCAGGTTGGCGTCCTTGACCTGGCAGTCGGCATTGATGATGGAATCGCGCACGATGCTGGCTTCGATGACCGTGCCCGTCGCCAGCGACACGCAAGGCCCGATGATGCTGCCGCGCACCGTAACGCCGTCGGCGATGAACACCGGCGGGATCACCACCGTGTCGATAAGGTCGCCCTGGCAGCTATGACGCTCTTTGAGCAGATAGCTGTTGGTCTCCAGCAGGGTCTCCGGCTTGCCGCAATCGAGCCAGGCGTCGATCTCCGGCGCACGGAAGCGTTTGCCGTCCCTGACCATGCGCATGAAAACCGCCGGCAGGTAAAATTCGCCCTTGACCGTGTCGCCGGCCTGGATCGTCCGAGCCAGATACTGCATGAAGCCGCCGGCATCCTTGAGGTAGTAGAGACCGACCTGGGCCAGGCGTGAAACTGGCGTGTCGGGTTTTTCCACCATGTCGACGATGATGCCGTCGCGGATCACGTTGACCCCGAAGCGCTGGTAATCCTCGACTTCCTTCGAATATATCAGGCCGTCGCAATCGGCGCACAATTCGGGGATGCGGGTAAGGTCGGTGACGAAGATGGTGTCGTTGAACACCACCAGCACGTCGTCACCCGGCGCGATGCGGGGCGCCGCCAGCGACACGGCATGCGCCGGGCCGAGGCGGTCGGTCTGCACGATATAGCTGCAGTGCAGATCGGGGAAGCAGCGCCTCATGAACGACTCGATCTGATGCCCGTTTTCGTCGGTGATAAAGATCAGTTCCTCGGCGTCCAACACCTTGAGACGCTCAATGATATGTTCCAGTACCGTCTTGCCAGCCACCTGCACAAGCGATTTGGCGCGTGTGTGGGTATGGGGGCGCAGTCGCGTGCCTTTGCCCGCTACCGGCAGAATGATTTTCATGCCATCCTCCGTGAATATGAAGTCTTGTCAGAACCGGGCCGTTTCCGGTAGCATGGGCCCGCTGTCGAACAGACTATAACCGCAATGTCCCGTCCGGGCAAGTTTTCGCGTTACGCATTGTCACGTAACCTCTTGACACCACTGACGCGCGCCGTCGGGATGCATACCCATAAAGGAAACACCATAAAGGAAACATCATGAAGGATCATCTTTTTCGCGTAGCCACCAAGGACGGCACCTTGCGTGCCACCGCCGCCGTTACCACCGAGCTGGTCGATGCCATCTGTCAGCGCCAGGGCACCGACCCCACCGCCAGCGTCGCGCTGGCGCGGCTGGTCACCGGCACCGCCCTGATGGGCAGCCTGCTCAAAGGGGACCAGCGCCTGGCGTTGATGATCGAGGCTAACGGACCGCTTAAAAAGCTGCACGCCGAGACCGACGCGCTGGGACAGGTACGCGGTTCGGTTAAGCAGCCGGTGTCCGGCATACCCCCTACCGAAACAGGTTTCGACGTGCCGGCCGCTGTCGGCCTCGCGGGTTTTCTGCATGTGGTCAAGGATCTCGGCCTCAAGGAACCTTATCGCGGCATGGTCATGCTCTACAGCAGCGAGATCGCTGAGGATATTGCTTATTACCTGACCACCTCCGAGCAGGTGCCCTCCACCGTTGCGCTGGGCGTCTACCTGGAAAAAGACGGTCATATCTCCGCCGCCGGAGGGCTGCTGGTGCAGGCCCTGCCCGAAGGTGAAGAAGCCCTGATCTCCCTGCTCGAACAGCGGCTGATCTCGCTGCCGTCGATCTCCACCCTGCTGCGCGATGGCATAGGCCCCCGGCAGATGATCGAGTCCCTGTTCGACGGCATCCCCCTCGGCCAGGCCGAAGAGACGCCGCTGGTGTTCCGCTGTACCTGCAGCCGCCCCCAGGTGCTGAAAATGCTCAAAACCCTTGGTGCCGAGGAACTGCAGGACATGGCCGACAAAAACGAAGAAACCAGCGTCACCTGCGAATTCTGCAAAGAGTGTTACACCTTCAGTCCTGACGAGATCAAAGCCCTGCTCACCGGGGGGGATAAATAACCGCCCATGAGCCGACAGCCTTTAACGCCCGAGAAATTTCTGCAGCAGGCCGCCCAATCCCCGGTATTCGATGCCCGCTCCCCCTCCGAATACGACAAGGGACATATCCCGGGTGCTCATAACCTGCCGCTGTTTTCCGACGCGGAAAGGCACGAGATAGGCATCCTGTATAAACAGCAGGGGCGCGAGCAGGCCGTTACGCGCGGGCTGGAGATCGTCGGACCGCGCCTGACGGAATATATCGCCCAGGTCAAAAAGCTTACCGACGCCAAAACCATCCTGGTGCATTGCTGGCGCGGCGGCATGCGCAGCGAATCGCTGGCCTGGCTGCTGGGCAAGGTCGGTTACCGTGTCGGCCTGCTCAAAGGCGGCTACAAGGCGTATCGGCAGTGCGTGTTGGCCGGTTTTGAAACCCCTTTGCATCTGCTGGTGCTGGGCGGCATGACCGGCAGCGGCAAGACCGAAATGCTGCACAACCTGCAGCGTCGGGGGCAGCAGGTCCTCGATCTGGAAGGGCTGGCCTGTCACCGGGGATCCGCCTTCGGTGCCATGGACGCCGTCGAACAACCCTCGACCGAACAATTTGAAAACGATCTCCATGCAGCGCTGCAGGGCCTGCAAGCCGACCAGCCGATCTGGGTTGAAGACGAGAGCCGCAAGATCGGCCGCGTCACCATCCCCGAAGCCCTGTTCAAGCAGATGCGCAGCGCGCCCCTGGTACGCGTGCATGTATCCCGCGAAATCCGGGTCCAGCGCCTTTGCAGCGACTACGGCAACGTCGCGCCGGAAAAACTCGCCGACGCGGTCAACAACATCAGCAAGCGCCTCGGCGGGGAAAAAACCAGGGTCGCCCTGCAAGCCATCGCCACCGGCGACTACGCCACCGCCACCCACGCCATCCTCGATTACTACGACAAAACCTACCTGTTCGGCATTTCCAAACGCAATCCGACCCGCATCATCGACCTCGATCCCACCCCCGAGCTGCCCGGCGCCATCGCCACGGCCTTGAGCGAAATAGCGCGGGAAATCAGCTGTAAGCTGTAATTCACGCAAATGTGAAAGCGCACGCCGTCTTCCAGTGTCCCGCGCGGGTAGTTGCTCTCTACCCATGCCCCAGACTCCCCTGCCTGTACCGCAAGCCGCTCCCCATATTTTCTCCCACGCGTTGCAAACAAAAAGGGCCGCAAAAAACTGATTGCGACCCGCTCACCTGCTACATTTCTGGGATTTCCGGTGATCAATGCCAACGTACGAAGGGTTCTATATTGTATTTTTCCTTCTGGTATTCCTGTTCCTTGCCTTTGGGCCACCAGTGAAAGACATGCAGTCCTTCCCCCTCGATCGGGTTGGATGACAAGGTGCTCTGATCGGCCAGATCTCGAGATTCATAGCGCATCAGTACCGGCTTCTCAGGGAAACGGTCGATTTCAATGATATCATCCAGAAAAATCTCATCCATTTCGTCAAAAGCATGGGTACCGTTGCGAATCGACATGATTTTGTCGCGCAATTGCCTTACCGCATCCTCGGTGCTGGGGGCGGACAAGAGCATCGTGAAATAACCGTGCTTCGAATGATCTAATTCGTCAAAAGAAAAATGGGCCATATATTTCATAACTTTGCCTCCTAGGAGTAAGTATGGGCTTTGTAATGGGCACGCTTCGCCCGTTGGTTCTATATCCCTATTTTACTCCAAACCCTCAAAACAAGGAAAGCAGGCCAGTTCGCGCCAACAGATTGATTATGATTCTAGTCCTTTCAAGTACCAATATATCTGTTGAAATTACAGCCAGCCTATGCTCGCTTCTGATGCTGGGGTGGTTGTTGTACCTGCAATTTCCGGAAATCGTCGTGGTCTTTTATCGCGATGTCGCATCTCCCCCTCAAGCAAAAAAAGGAAAAGAGCCTGGTGCGCTTGGTTCAACATAGCCGGCCACAGGCGACTGTCAAGGGAAGGGAAAACAGGTGTTGCAGGAGGGGATCGGCTAGGCAGGCAACATTGTCGGTTAGCATTGGGAAAAAACAAAGGGGAGGCGGTTCGCATCTCACTCCCCCTCAAGGATTTAATTTGAATAACTTGGATGCTATTCTTTTTCCATGGGTTCCCCGCAACAGACGAGCTCACCGTCGCCGCCCTCTTTCACCTCGACCACTTGACCGCAGATTTCACACTTGTAGACTTCCCCTTTTTTACCCATGGTCCATCTCCTTGGTTTTTGGCCCGGATGCGCCAAGCCGGCAGGTAGATGCAGCGGCATTCTCCGGGCAGGTTGCCTGGCATGTTTCTCTTTCTGGCTGGTCTTTGTGAAGGCTATCACAAACGGATGCTTCTTCAAGGATGGCGGCGACAACCGCCCAACCTCGGCGGATGCTCAGGCGCTATTTGATTCGCGTCGCACCAGCTCCAGGATCTCTTGCTGCTGTTCGTTGGCCTGGGCGCTTATTACATTCAAAAACGGCTCATCACATCGCAAAGATCCTCCAGATCCGATAAACGGGCGGCATGAACCGCCCCACGGCATGACATTCCCCCTTTGCCGCCACTATCCCTCTTTAAAAACAGGTATCCACGATGCCCCCGTCGACCCGGTGGGCGGATCCGGTGATCGCGCCAGCGCGCGGTGAACACAGGCAGGCGGCGAGAAACGCCACTTCTTCCGGACTGGCGAAACGCTTGATGAGCGAACCCGGTCGCGCGGTTTCGAAAAACGCTTCCTGGTATGCCTCCATCGTCTGGTTGCGTTCCCGTGCCAGCTTGCCGATGAATTCACTCACCCCTTCGGTCCATGTCGGTCCGGGCAACAGCGCGTTGACCGTGACGCTGCTGCCGGCGAGCACCTTCGCAAGGCCGCGGCTTACCGACAGCAACGCGGTCTTGGTCATGCCATAGTGGACCATCTCTGCAGGGATGTTGATCCCGGATTCGCTGGAAACGAACAGGATGCGGCCCCAACCCCGCGTACGCATCCCGCCCATAACCGCGCGGGAACAACGAATAGCCGACAAAACATTGAGGTTGAAAAATCGCAGCCAATCGTCATCGGTCACTTCCTCGAAAGACTTCGGTTCGAAAATGCCGTAGTTATTCACCAGAATATCGATCGGACCAATCTTTTGCGCCCCCTCGATAAGCTGCCTTACTCCCTCGGCGCTGGAGAGATCCGCTGCCACGCCGAACGCCTGTCCCTGCGCCGAAATCTCCTGCGCCACACGTTCCACTTTGTCCTGAGTGCGCCCGTTTATAACGACCTTTGCGCCTTGTGCCGCCAGGGTCTCGGCGATGGCTCGACCGATGCCCGCGGTGGAGCCGGTAATGACCGCCAGTTTTCCGGTAAGTTTCAGATCCATGGTTCATCTCCTTTGTGCCTGAGGTTGGCGAAAGACGATTTCCCGATCTTTCTATTGTAATCCAGGCAGGTCGAAATTTTCCGATCGGGGCTGCGGCCCCTGGGTTTTCTTCTATATTGCTGGCAAAGGCAGGATCTTCACGTTCTAATGTGTGAATCCGCTAAAAATAGTGGCGAATCGCCCCTGTCTGTGCCATCATAACAATCCATTCATTGATTCTAACTATGGGGATGCAGCGGGAGGGGCAGGATGGGTGCACGTCAGGGTGGTTCAGGGCTCAGCAAGTCATTGATCCTCAAAGGTTTGCAGTGTCAAAAGGCGCTGTGGCTGGCCAAAAATCCTCCCGACTTTCCCCTGCCCGAAAAGCCCGAACTGCAGGCCAAATTCGATCTCGGCACCGAGGTCGGCATCCTCGCCCAACAGCTCTTTCCCGGCGGCACCGAGGTGCCCTTCGAGGGGCTTTCCTTTTCCGATCAGCTGACCCGCACCCGGCAACTCATCGACAACGGCGCGCAGGTTATCTACGAGGCGACCTTTTCCTTCTCCGCCATCTTCGTCAAGGTCGATATCCTGGTGCGCGACGGCGCTGCCTGGCAGATCCACGAGGTCAAGATGGGCACCAGCGTCAAGGATGTCAATCTCGACGACGTCGCCGTGCAGCACTACGTGCTCAACGGATGCGGCCTGTCCGTTTCCAAGTGCTTTCTGGTGCATATCGACAACAGCTATGTGCGTCAGGGCGCCATCGAAGTCGGCAAGCTGTTCGCCAGCGAGGACATCACCCTAAAAGTACTGGCGCGTCTGCAGAGCATGCCGCAGATCGTCGCGGAGCTGCGTGCCACTCTGCGGGGTGGGGGCGAGCCCGCCATCGACATCGGCCCGCACTGCAACGACCCCTACGAATGCGATTACATCCCCTACTGTTGGCGGCATATCCCCGAAGATTCGATCTTCGACCTGCGCGGCCTCGGCGTCGACAAGTTCGCTTTGTACAAGCGCGGCATCATCCGCCTCGCCGATGTGCCGCTCGATGAACTCAACCCGGCCCAGCGCCAGCAGGCCGAGGCGACCCTCAACCGGCAGGATGCGATCAACCCGCAGCAGGTCAAAGCGTTCCTCGACACTCTCTGGTACCCGCTGTGCCATCTCGATTTTGAAACCTTCGACACACCCATACCGCCCTTCAACGGCGTTCGCCCTTATCAGAAGGTCCCTTTTCAGTATTCGCTGCATATCCAAACGGAAGCAGGCGCCGAGCCGCAGCATTTCGAATATCTTGCTCCCCCGAATGTCGATCCCCGCCGCGAGCTGATCGAACAATTGCTTGCCGTTATTCCTGCCGATGCTTGCGTGTTGACCTACAACCAGGCTTTCGAGAAGAGTGTTTTGCGCGAACTCGCCGCACTGTTCCCCGATCTGGCCGAGGCCATCGAGGTACGGGTGGCCAACGTGCGCGACTTGATGGTTCCCTTCAAGCGGCGCGACGTGTATCGCTGGCCGATGCGCGGTTCCTATTCCATCAAAGAAGTACTGCCGGCAATGGTGCCAGAGCTCTCTTATGATGGGCTGGAGATCGCCAACGGCATGGCCGCGATGGAGGCTTATCGGGATATGTGTGCGTTGGATGACCCAATGGCGCTTGCTGAGTTGCGGCGGGCGATGTTGAAGTATTGCCGGTTGGATACTTTGGCGATGGTTAGGATTTTGGAGGGGCTGCAGGGACGTTGTTTATTAGTCAATTACGGACCCTGACGGATCGCTGAAGTACAGATTATTAGTTGAAATAAATGTTTGCTGTTGGTATCCTCGCCGCATGCCACGAACTGCGCGTCTTGATATTCCAGGTCTTTTACAGCATGTCATCATCCGTGGGGTGAACCGATGCGACATATTTCGCGACGATGCTGACCGGCAGCGATTCCTCCAGAGGTTTTCGAGCCTTCTGGTCCAGACCGGCACGGACTGCCTCGCCTGGTCATTGTTGTTCAATCATTGCCATCTTCTGCTTCGTCCTCGCAATTCCTGCCTGGCGCCTCTTATGCGCAGGCTTCTCACCGGTTATGCCATTTACTTCAATCTGCGCCATAAGCGTTCGGGGCATCTGTTCCAGAACCGGTACAAATCCTTCGTTTGTGAAGAGGACGCCTATCAGTTGGAGCTGGTCCGTTACATTCATTTGAATCCTCTGCGAGCAGGACTTGTGGAGGATCTCGCGGCTCTTGATACCTACGCCTGGTCCGGTCATGCGGTCATTATGGGAAAAAGGCTTTTGGAGGGGCAATCCGCCGATCAGGTTCTTTCCCTGTTTTCCAAGGGGAAACGAGAGGCACGGGGGCGCTATCGTCTATTTGTTGCGGACGGTGTCCAGTTGGGGAGATGCGAAGAGTTCGGCGGCGATCGGAGGATGGCAAAGACGCTACTGAAGGAGCAAGGCGACGAGCCGTATGACCAGAGAATCCTTGGCAGTGGAGAATTCGTTGAGGAATTACGCAGGCGGGATGAGTTTGAAACAAAGTTTGCGCCCCTTAGGGAAATCAAAGACATTGTCGCATCAGTTTGCCGACATTTTGAGATCGAGGCAGAATTACTGCGGCTGAAAAGCCGTGTGGCAAATGTCGTGGATGCTCGGAGCGTCATCTGCTATCTTGCCGTCCGCCAAGTTGGACACAGTGGGGCCGCAGTCGGCAGGCACGTAAATTTAGGTCGTGCCGGAGTCAGCGTTGCGGCCAACAGAGGGGCAAGGCTGGTGGCGGCCGATCAGTCGTTCCTTGAGTTAATTGACAAATAAACAACGTCCCCGACCCGGGCTCATCATCCTGTTGGTTTTGATGTCCACAATATCCTTTGCCAAGGATACTGACCAAGCCACGGAGAATCATCAACGGATAGCAAAAAGAATTGCCTTTATTCTGCAGGATCAGTGGGGAGTCGACCAGGAAAAGGTTTCGGGTAAAAGTCTGCTTAAAAGCGATTTTGGCGCGGATTACCTTGATGTCATGGAATTGATCATGGCGCTTGAAGAAGACTTTGATATCGAGATCTCCGATGAGGAGTGGATAAACGTAACGACGGTCGGCTCGGCAGCAGAACTGATCGCCGACAAAATAGACCGCCGCTACAGATTTCCCTGACCGGGTCCATCCCTTTCGGTAAGAAAAAGGCCTTCAATCAAGGCATCCGGCTGAGTCATATGGCCTGAGAGGATTTCATGGGACATCTTCTCTCGGGGGCATCAGGTACGCTTCCCATATGGAGGTCGCAAACCTTCCCCCCTAACGGTTATGCATTCGTTACAAGACTTTCTATTCATAGAAAAATATTGAGTTTTATTTCTGCCTCCACTAACATTTAGTCCTCCTTATTGAACCCTGTATGGGGCATCCTCTTCCTTTTCGTTACCATCCCTTTGGGCCATCTATGATATTTTATCTGACGCATAAAAAACACGCCTACACCATGGGGTGCTATCTCGAAACCTTTGCCCCCGACCTGGCAGACCGCATTCGACCTGTTTCCTATCAGGAGATTTGCCAAACACCCCCTGGCACCTACATCTTTGCCGACGTGGAACGGCTGAAGGTTAAAGAGGCTCTCCGCGCCTCCCGTTTGTGGCATTCCCTGGAGCGGGCCGGACATCGGCTTCTGAATCATCCTCGCCGGTCAATGCGGCGCTACCGTCTGCTGAAATCCCTGCATCGACAAGGGATCAACACCTTCAATGTGTTCCGGCCCTGGGAGCGTTTGTGGAACAGGCTCCATTACCCGGTTTTTTTGCGCGGCGAAAACGATCACAGAGGTACCATGAGTGACCTCATTTCAACGCCCCGGGAGCTTTTCCGGGCCCAGTGCCGTCATCGTAAGGCCCTGATCACCGAGTTCTGCGATACCCGCGGCGAGGACGGTCTGTACCGGAAATACTCGGCCATGCGTATTGGCGAGAGCATTCTGCCGCGGCATATCTTCTTCAGCAAACATTGGATGATAAAAAATGCCGATGTATGTGACGACCGGTTGTTGGCCGAGGAACTCGACTACCTCCATTGCAACCCCCATGAGAAAGAGTTGAGGGCCATTTTTGACCTGGCCCGGATCGAATACGGACGTATCGATTACGGGCTTTACAACGGCCGCATCCAGGTCTGGGAAATCAATACCAACCCTTCCGTTCTTACCGGAGACAGTCTGCAGATCGATCTCCGCCGTGTCGTCGCCGAGACCTTCGCCGGTCCGTTTCGCGCTGCACTGCTGGCTCTCGATGAAGCCCCGGACGTCGTTGCAGAAAGGAGTCCTGTATGACATGCCACATTCGCAAGATGCTTCCCGGGGATCTGCCCGAGGCAATGGGGTTGCTCGACCGCTGGTCGATGGCCCCGACCCCGGACATCGCCAATGCCGAACGTAGCGGTATCGAAATCGATCATGCTTTCGTTGCCGTGGATGACCGGGGGCGTCTGGTAGGGGTGGGCAGTTATTTGCTGCACAGCGAGGAGTTGGCAGAGACGGCCAGCCTGGCCGTCTCTCCGGAGGTAAAGGGGCTCGGCATCGGGGCCCGCCTGCAGGTAGCCCGTCTGCAGGAGATGCTGGAGCGGGGCATTCGCCGGGTTCGCACAGAAACCGACCGTCCGGAGACCATCGACTGGTATCTGCGTAAATTCGGCTATCGTATCGTCGGCAGCAATCCCAAAAAACACGCTTTCAGCCTGCCGGATGTCGATTGCTGGACGGTACTGGAGCTTGATCTGGTCGCGTGGGCGCGTAGCCGGGATAAAGGCTGATGACTCCGGCAACCCCCTTAGAACAGTCGCATAAAAGAAAGGCCTCTCTCTTCAGCCGGCGGCGGGTCCGCAACCTGGTGCTGGTGGTGCCGCGCAGAAAAAGTCTGAGGGGACTGAAGGCCGATTTTGATCGGATTGCCGAACATGTTCGCGCCAAGGCACCCGACCTGCGTGCCTATGTGGTTAATGACCATCGCTCAGCGGCGATGAAGGCAGGCTTGCTGCTGCGCCCAAGCTTCTATTTTTCCACCGTTGCCACGCAAAAGATACGGATTCCGCGCGGTTCTCTTTGCACCGGCTCGTTCATGACGAAAAGCGAGGAATACCTCGCCCTGGAAAGGGAAGACATCCCTGTTCCGCGCTGGCAATTGCTGACCGAACACCATTCGCCGGATCTTGGCCCGCTGGGGGAATATGTCGTGGTCAAACCCGACTGCGGTGGCCGGGGAGCCGAAGTAAGGATCAGGCGATCTTCACGGGTCCGCTGGAAACCGCCGATTAACGAACGGGCACAGGCGGAGAATCGCTTTGGCCTTATCGCTCAGCAGTTCGTCTATACCGGCAAATGGCCGGTCAGTTACCGGGTGACAACTCTGTTCGGCAAGGTGCTCTTTGCCTTTCGGATCGAAGCGGATCGAAGCCGCCGACCATTACCCGGGCCGGATCGTTTTGCCGGGGGAAACGACGGCGCTGGGCTCTCCATCTGTTCCAGTGGCCGCGGTTGCCATGTTGAGATGTGTCACGACAGTGAGATCATCTCCTTCGGCGAGCTGGCCCATCGGGCTTTCCCCAGGCATCCCCTTCTGGGGATAGATGTCGTGCGGGAAGAAACGACCGGGAAGCTCTATGTCATCGAGGTCAACTCCTGTGGTCAGGTGTGGCATTTCAGTTCCGAACTGGGACGTGGCATACAAAAGGACTTTAATCTCGACTTCGAATCCCAATTCGACGGCATACGCAAGGCGGCCGATATCCTTGTCGAACAGACCAGATTGCTTGCCCGTTAACCGTAACCGAACGACTCTGCTCAGCATTATCTTCTTTGCTGTACGAGGTTTATTTATGTCCTTCGATAGCCGTAGCCAATCTTCAGGCTTTATTCTCAACCTCTGCCCGACCGGTATCATGCTTTCCCGCGCGCAATCGCCGCACGTGCCGCTCACCCCGGCGGAGATCGTCGCGGATGTCGACCGCTGCGTGGTCCACGGTGCCAACCTGATCCACCTTCATGCCCGCGACGGGCAGGGCCATCCCCACTATTCCAGGGATATCTACGCCCGTATCATCGGCGGCATCCGCGAGCTGCATCCCGATCTGACCCTGTGCGTATCCCTTAGCGGCCGCTGGCATCCGGAATTCGATCTGCGCACCGATCCTTTGATGCTGACCGGGGATCTGCGTCCGGATATGGGCAGTCTCACCCTCAGTTCCCTCAATTTCAATGGTCAGGTCAGTGTCAACGCACCGGATGATATCCGCCGCATGGCGGAGTTGATGATTGAAAAGGGGATCAAGCCAGAGCTGGAGATATTCGATCTCGGCATGCTTAATTATGCCAGGTACCTTATCGACAAGGGTGTCTTTCAGCCGCCTTATTATTTCAACCTTTTGCTGGGGAATATTGCCGGTGCCCAGGCAACCCCCGCACATCTGGCCGCCCTGCTCAGCGAATTGCCGCCGGACGCGATCTGTTGCGTTGCCGGGATCGGCCAGCAGCAAACGCAGGCCAATATGCTCGGTCTGTTATTTTGTGATGGCGCCCGCGTCGGTCTGGAGGATAATCCCTGGTACGACAGCAATCGGCAAACAATGGCCAGAAACGTCGATCTGGTTAAACGGGTTCGAACGGCAGCCGATCTGCTCGAACTTGTCCCTGCCACGCCGGCAGCGGTCCGTGAAAGACTCGGCATCCTCCCGCTTGCATCCTGCTAACGCCTCTATCCCATTATCAATCTCGTACCGTTCAACTCGGCTCCGGGATACACCGGGGAAGTCTGCCCAATCTCGGGGGAAGGTCATTGCTTGGGGCAATTGACAAATAAACAACGCTCCTGGCAATTTCCCTTGCTATTGAATGTTGTGTGATAATTCAGGACGCTATCTTTTTTTCTTTCCGCCACTGCGCCACGCAGCAGCCACAAGTCCATCAAACCCTCCGTAAAGACGCTGGGCGACTGACCCTTTTTGTCTTTATCACGGCCTTGGCTTTGTCTTTTTCTTCTAACTGAAAAAAGTACTTGTTCAATCTATATACATATGTTAATCATATTATATTGTTTTTCATATAAGCATGTGTGAACCGCAGGTTGGGGCGTTTGCCCGGCCCATGGCCGCTTGTTTATCATCGATACGGAATTCAACCAGAATCGGAGGGATCTCCTTCTCAATAAATCAGTCTTTGTTTCCCTGGCGGCCCGATAAGCAGTAGCGGAGCTCTTCCTCCCTTGAGAGCTTTCCAGATATGCGAAAGTAATAAATAGAGTCTTCAGCCTCTATGCCTCCATTAGAAGCACCTTCCTAACCGCTTCTGTAAACCGGGCCGCAATTTTTATCATCATCTTATCCCTGCAAACTACTTACTTTGTGGAGTTACCGACTTATGCGAAAGATCCTCACCAGCTTGCCTTATTGGTTTTTGTTCAGTCTTCTCGCGGTCACTGCAGTGCATGCCGAAGACCGTTATTATCCTTATGTGCTGGCAACCCAGGAAACCGTCAAAGTCGCCGACAACGTGGACGGTGCGAAACAAGCCCTGATAGGTGGCGGCTTTCAGATCGTCGGCGAATATTCCCCTTATGCGGGCGCGCATATTCTTGTTGTCACCAACGCGGGTCTGAAAAAGGTCGCCGCCGCTTCCGATTTCGGCGGTTATGGCGCGGGGATACGGGTAGCTTTGACCCAGGTGAACGACCAGGTGCAAACCGCATATGTCAATCCTCTCTACATGCAGCATATCTATCGTATGAAAGGTGATCTGTCCGGAGTGGCCGCCGCCTTGAAAAAGGTCTTCGGCAAGCAGAAGGATTTCGGGAAGAAAGAGGGCATGACCGCCAAGAAGCTGAGTGAATATCATTATATGTTAGGCATGCCGTATTTCGATGACCATATCGAACTGGCCGCCTACGCCGACCATCAAAGCGCTCTCACCCAAGTGGAAAAGGGCCTCGCCGCCAGCAAGGCGGTGAATAAAGTTTATCGCATCGATATTCCCGGCAAAAAAGAGAGCGTGTTCGGCGTAGCGATCATCGAAGGCAAGGGCGCTGACAAGACCGTGATGGCGGCGACCGATACCGGCGATTTGCGTCATACCGCGCATTTGCCTTACGAACTGCTGGTCTCCGGCAACAAAGCTTATATGCTGCACGGCAAATTCCGCATCGCGCAAAGCTTCCCTGACCTGGGCATGGGGACTTTCATGAAAATCTCCGGCGCACCCGACGCCATCGAAGATACCATTGCCGCAGCCATCCAATAAACTTGAGTGGCTCTGGCAGTTGACAGAATCCTCGCCCCCGGGCGGGGATTCTGTGTTTTTGGTGGTGTTTTGGGGGACTGCTTACTCATGAGAGTATTTCTGTTGAGATAAGGCGTAAGGCATTGCGCGTTGAAGCTGCAACAATTGTACGGGGTGGAAAAGAAGGCGCTGGTGAATTATTGACTTAGTCTTCTTTAACGCTAGACTGTCACCTATGCCACGATCTGGTCGAATTGAGTGCCTGGGTATCCTTCTGCACGTTATGATGAGGGGGATCGATAGACAGGATATTTTGCCCGATGATGCCGTCAATCCTAATCAACGGAAGGAGATAATCATGAGGATTTTTATTGGGTTACTGTTCGTTCTCTGTTTCAGTCAAGTTGCGCTTGCAGGGACTACCTATGTCTGTACCCATGGAGATATGGAACGCCGGATTGAGGTGGTTCAGTTAAGCACGGCAGCGGTCCCCTGTGAAGTTCGTTATACCAAGAACGGCAATACCGAAGTTTTGTGGAGCGCCCAGGCGGAAGAAGGCTATTGTGAAGCTAGGGCCGCTGAATTCGTTGAGAAACAAAGGGGTTGGGGCTGGGAGTGCGTAGAGAGCGGGGCGAACATGAGTGAGCCGGCTCCCTCTGATATGCCGGACGGGCAGCTTCCTGAATAATTATTTTCTCCTTTAGAAGAGCAGTGCACCAGTGGCATTTTGGAGCTCCTATATATCTTGGGGAAGCAAAACAAACGGCTACAGATTACCCCGAAAAAAGAAGAAGCGACAGATATCCCGGCAGCTGCCGGAGGCTGTCGCCTCTTCTTTCCAAGGAACAGAAAGGGGGCGTTTCTCCAGTCCAGGATGGAGGGTAGGAGTCAGAGCTCGATACGGAATTCAAGCCCATCGTTTGTATTGCGTGCGAGGATGGAGCCCTGCATGCGTTTTTCTATGATGATTTTTGAGATATAGAGACCGATCCCGGTGCCGGTTTCCTTGGTGGTGAAATAGGATTCGAACAGCTGTTCGCGAATCGAATCCGAAACGCCTCCGGCATTGTCCCGGACGGTGACGATCTTCTTCTCCCCATCCCGATACAAGTGAATATGGATGCGCGGTGCGGCAACGTCCTTGTGGAGCAACGCTTCTTTTGCATTGTTCAGAAGGTTGAGCAGCACATGGGAAAATTCGTTGCCGTAGCCGGTGACGTACAGTTCCTCCTCGGCATCGAAAACAGTGTCGATCCCATGGATGTCAAGGTCCGTTGCGACAAGGTCAAGAATTTTGCGGACCGACTGCTGCAGGTCAAAGGGCATCTGCCCTTGGTCTGTGCGGAAAAAGTCCCGGAAATCGTCTATAGTCGAGGCCATGTGCAGGAGAAGGTCGTCGATCTGAACCACCATCTGCTGCCGTTGCTCGTCGAGTTGCCCGCCATCCTCTGAGAGCGCCAGGTTGTTTACCAACAGGTTGAGTAAATTCAGCGGCTGTCGCCACTGGTGGGCGATATAGCTGATCATCTCTCCCATGGCTGCCATGCGGCTTTGCTGTAACAACAGTAAATCTTTTTCCCGCAGTTCCTCAGTCAACTGAACCTGCTCGGTGATGTCCTGAATGGTGCCGACCATGTACCTTGGCTGACCGTCTTCGCCGAAAACCAGTTCTCGCTGATCATGAATAACCAATTCATTGCCGCCGGCTTGTCGCAAGCGGTATTCCACTGCGCAAGGCTGACGATCACGCAACAGATCGACGAGCGCGGTTTGCAGCCGCTCGCGGTCTTCATCGCGGACCATCCCCAACAGTGCTTCTTCGCTGCCGGCAAAATCCCGTGCCGGAATCCCCAATAGGCGCCAGCATTCCACTGAGGCCGACTGCAGCCGACCTGAAAGGTCCCAAGTCCAGTTGCCGATGCGGGCGATGCGCTGGGCTTCCACCAGATTATGCTCACGTTCTCTGAGCTCGGCTGCCATCGCCTTGCGCTCGCTGATGTCGTGGAAATTGCCGGCTATGAGCGGCCGCCCCTCGTATTCAAGGTAGCTGGCCATCACTTCTACCGGGATCAGCGCTCCCGAAGCGACCCGATGCAGTGTCTCGAAACGGGCCTGGTCACCCTGTTTCAGTTGCTGATGCAGGTTGGACAAACGAGCCATGTCAAACTCGGGATCCCAATCGGGAACGCGCATCTGCAAAATAGTTTTCTGATCCCAACCGAAATGGGCACAGGCTGCGGCGTTGACATAAAACATGCGATAACCGTCGGTTGGGTCGAGCACGTAAATGGGGTTGCGGGTGTTTTCCACCAGATAGCGGAAAAGGGAGGCCTCTTCTTCGGACTTTCTGCGTTGCCGCACTTCCCGATCGAGACGCAGGTTTTTCAGCCCCATCTCGGCGATCATCTCCACCAGCGAACGAAGGTAGGTCATGACATCGCGGATATGGCTGCGACTCAGGATCGGCACCTGGTCCAGGGCTGCCAGATACTCCTTCTCGTCGAAACCGAAACGGGCGGCCTGGGTACGGAAAAATTCGCGGTCGAGTGGCTCATCGTCGTAGAAAAACTGACCGGTGAAAAAGGTGGCCAGATGCCGGCCTTCGATGTAAATCGGCATGGCGACATCCCATAGACCGTTTTGACAGCGGTAGTCGACATATCCTGCCGGGCAGTTATCGAGGTGGGCTTTGATGTAGGTATCACTTTCCCGGCAACGGACGACGGTCTGAGGATGGCAGCGATGAAAGCGCGCACAGATCTCTTGCCATCCAACGGAAGCGAGCACCCGTTCATCGCCGTCGAGAATCGCGCCGGGCACTCCGGTCAACCGGAACTGGGTTTCCAGCAGTTGTTGCAGCTGGCTAACCGACATAATTTGGGAAAAAGCAAGATCGGTCATGGTGTTCCTGGCGCAGATTTTTACCAAAAAGGTAAGAAGTAAGTTTTGCCAGTTAGATATCGTTTAAATTTGCAACAGGTGTAAATATCTTGCCCAAGTATCTTAAGTGGGAACTCTTGTATTTAGATCCTTAGATCGAAATCTACTCGGGCAAAATGTTGTTTTCATGTTTCATGCCGACACGGGACTGAGTTTCAGGGAAACTGTACTCGGGGAAGGGAAGGCAAGCGTCTGATTCAACGATCATATCGGAGGAATCATGCTGATATCCGTCATTCCCTGTTCGATACGGAAGCACAGTCGCATCAGTATTCCTGATTTAAACTTCAAGATTCCAATGAGAGGCCCGTGTTTGATTCGCCCGAGGTCTTTTGAAGGTTGTTAATTGGGCTCGGCTAGGGTGGCTTTTTGCAACAACTAGTCGGTGAACGGTAGGACTTGCCGTCGATAGGAAATGTTCGCCGGTTGGACACTTTCGCAAGTCGGTGGCGAAGACGTAAGACGTTCCTGTAGAGGAGATTAGGGAAATTCGGGGAACAAGCCGCTCCAAAACAGTCAACGAGGCCCTTCTTTGCAGAAGAATGGGACACATTGGTGAGGCTGCCGTCAACGCCCTTGGGATAACCCGGTCCGGGCTGGGTCGCCGAAGTGGAAAAGGCACCAGCGTCCCTCCCCGCCTCCTATCGACCTTGAAATTTTACTTTACCGCTTGGCGGAAGTTATACATTAAATGGTGACTTTTGAATGGTTTACAGGCCAAACCAGTCAAAGAAACTATTAATGTAGCCGCCAACCTTTTCAATGAAATTCATGGCTTGTTCTGAGGATTGGTCGCCCTGTCCTTCCGGATTGTTTTCGTCTGCCTGTCGATAAATATCTCCAGCACTTGGCGTCGGTGGCTCCGTTGTGACCGGAATGTTCTGGTTCGATGCATTTCCACTCTGCCCATAAATAACAGCAGGGTTGGTTGTATTTAGGCACAATAAAAGAAGAAATATGGTCAGGAGTTGTTTTTTCATGGTTTCCTCTCAGAATTGGTAGGAAAAGCCTATGGTGCCTATAAGCCGGACTTTATTTCCGGAATACGAAGTCAAGTCCGCTGCGCCCAAGGTGAGGACCATGGGGATTTTTTTAAAGGGGGCGGTGGAAAAACCGGCATTGAGATTGACACCGCTCCATTCAAGGATGGCATTCGTCGAAGGCAAAAATTCATAAGCGGCGGCGGCAAATACGTAACTACCGTGCTCGCCTTTGGAATGTTCCTTGTCGAGTTCGCTTTTTTTCCCGAAACGCCCCGATCCGGCGCCAAGATTGATATGTAGTCTGGAAATGCCATTTGTGGGGTTGATATGATTTTGTGAAGCTCGGCTCAGCACAAAATAAAAACTTTCATCCGCATCGGATTCGTTGCTATGAAACAGATTTTCCCCTCCTACGGCGACAGATATTCCATAACCAAGGTAGCGATGAAGCTTGAAGCCGAACGAGAAATTGTCCATTTCCGACAGATCGTTAACGGTCATGCTTGCCTGCAATCCCACAATTTTTACCGGATCCAACAGGCCTAGACCAAGGCTGATGGCTCCATCCGCCGAAGAACTGTAGGCTTGAGGGGAGGTTCCGCCTGCACCAAAGAAAATGACATTATTTGATGCCCCCCATCCCGTAGGCGTCATCAGTGTTTTGCCGGCTCGATTGGGAAGATATGTGTGATAAATTGGAACTTCGGTGACCAGCGAACCTAAATCCGCTGCAAACACCGGGGAGCTCAAAACGCATAGCCACAGATAGATGGAAAAACTACAAAAGCAAATAGCTTTATTCATGATTTCTCCTTTCTATGGACTTCCGAATTTTTGGGACTCACGTGAGCTATATGGGGGCGACAACTCTCCATTTATTTGCGGCGCACACTACTGTCCGGTTAATAACTGAATAAATTCAGCTGGTTATCAACTGGGAGGTCTTGGCTTTGTTTGAGAGAGTCCGTAACCAATGAAGAAATGGGCTTTTTCTCGAACAAATTGACCTCCAGAATCTTTAGGAAAGTGTAGAGCGGACATGGAACGTCGAGCTTCTTCTTGGCGATCACCGCTAGCAGATAAACGGTCAATGCTACCCAGATCTGGCTCTTCACGGCGTTGATCGATGTTCCGTAAAACGACTTGATCCGCAAATGGCCCTTGACCCATTTAAAAAATAGTTCCACCTGCCAGCGCTGCTTGTAGATTTCGGCAACGGTGCTGGCAGAAATCGTGAAATTGTTGGTCAAAAACACCAAGTGCTTGTTGCGCTCTTTGTCAACATAACTGACCCGGCGTAGCTTTTCCGGGTAATCCTTTTTCGATTTGTAGGTCACCAGCGTGATCGTTTGATCCGCCTTGATGCCGGCCGCTTTGTCTTTCGGAGCAGAATACAGGCGCTGGAATCGTAAGTTGTCTTTGGCCCTGATGACAAAGAAGGCTCCTTGCCGGTGTAGCGCATATAGCCGCGAGAAGTCGGTATAGGCTTTGTCCATCGTGTAGATGGCATCTTCGGTTACCGGCAGAACATCGAGCATCCGGACATCGTGAACCTTACCGGTCGTAACAGCCACATACGTTGGGATGGTTCCCCGCAAGTCGAGCAGGGTATGCATTTTCACCGCGGCCTTTGTCGTCCGGAACTCGGCCCAAGGAAACAGTGTCAAGCACAGATCGATAGTCGTTGAATCAAAGGCGTACAACGGTTGATTGAGTTCCAGGGCGAAAGGTTCGCCACAGTAAAGCTGTTGCGCCATCCGGATCAGGACATGGCCGAAATCCTGAAAAATGCGCCAATCTCGGCGTTCGTTAGCATCGGCCAGAGTCGATCGGGAGACGGCACCTCGAAAGCCGATGTGGTAAAGCTTCTCCCGGTGGGAGTTCAAGCAGGTTTCGATATCCCGCAGGCTTTCACGACCAGCCATCTGGGCATATGCAAGGCACAGAAACTGATCGAACGTGGAAAAGCTTCTGGCCCGGTAGTTGCCGCGATAGCGACGAACACACAGATTGAACTCATGCCGTGGCAGAAACTGCAACAGTTGCCGGAAAACGGTTTGACCTGAATTCATAGATGCCCTCCTCCGATACTGGAAGGTATCACCCCGCTTTGGCGGGACGAATTCAAATCGAAAACAGATCAGTTATGTCAAAGAGCTTTTATTCTCAACAGCTTACGTTGTTGTGCGATTTTTTAACCGGACAGTAGTGATTCATTATGTTTATTTTTTTTGGTGGGTAACTTGCTGAAATAAAATAGTATGTAAGAGGTTTTGACATGAATTGAGCTGGGGGGGGCTTTGCAGAACCATAGCGATTGGGGGCGTGGGAGTGGCAACTCGAATGCGAGATGTGTCAATGAAAAAAGCGAAGCCGCAAAGATGTTGAATCTTTACGGCTTCGCTTTTTGTAGATCAGTACTTCCCGAATTCGCCATCGTCGAGGGCGATGATGGCACTGGGGTCTTGCATTTCCTGCGGGCAGGGTTCATCACCAAGGGATTGTTGCGATCCTCCCATGGCAAATCCGCCAGACAGGGCCGGGCGGGCCGGTTGTTTTGAGTGGTTGGTGCTTCTGGCCGCTGCGAATACTTGGGTTTCCGAGTTTGCCAGGGATGCCTGCTTTGCCTTGCCACTCTCACCGCTAAGTTTGAATCTGGTAAGCATCTGTCTGAGTTGCTCAGACTGACCGGAGAGTTCTTCGGCGGCGGCAGCGCTTTCCTCTGCGCTGGCCGTGTTTTGCTGGGTCACCTGGTCGATCTGGCCCAGCCCCTGATTGACTTGTCCGATGCCATGGGATTGTTCGTTGCTGGCCGCAGCGATTTCGCTGACCAGACTGTTTGCCTTGATAACCCCCTCAACGATTTCTTGAAGGGCCTTTTCGGTTTCGGCCGCAATTTGGGAACCGTTTTCGACTTTGTCTACGGAGCCTTCGATCAGCTCAGCCGTTTCTTTGGCGGCCTGAGCACTGCGGGCAGCAAGATTGCGGACCTCTTCGGCAACCACGGCAAAGCCTTTGCCGTGTTGACCGGCTCTGGCAGCTTCGACAGCGGCATTCAGTGCCAAAAGATTGGTCTGAAATGCGATCTCGTCGATGACCTTGATGATTTTGGAGATATTTATGCTGGAAGCGTTGATCTCCGCCATCGCTGCAACCATTTCCTGCATGCGCTCATTGCCTTTTTCAGCCGCGTTGCGTGACTGATTCACCAGTGCGTTGGCTTGTTCGGCATTCTCGGCGTTAAGTTTTGTCTGGTTTGCCATTTCGACCATGGAGGCGGAAATCTGCTCCAGAGAGGCGGCGGATTCGGTTGAACCCTGCGACAGGCTCTGGCTGGCATCGGCTACCTGCAGAGAGCCGCTGGCGATCTGTTCGCCGGCTGTTTGGATTTCCATAATGAGGCTGCTTAGATCGCTGCCCAGTTTTTTAAGCGCACCGCGTACGCTGTCTCTTTCGTCCCTGGGGGTAACCTTAAAGGTGAGGTCGCCGGCTGCAAGCTTTTGCAGGGAGCCGACCATCTCTTTTTGCAGACTGTCGGCAAAGGCATCCATGGTCCGACCCATTTGACCGATTTCATCGCCGCGATCCAGATGAAGGCGCATATCGATATGCCCTTTTTCCATTTCCTCGATCATCTGGCAGCTTTTTTTAAGGGGATGGATAATGCCTCGTGCGATGAGAATGGCAAAGAAGATCCCTAAGGGCAAAGCCACTATCGCCAGCGTGATGGTACCCCATTTCATCGAATTGGCTGCGGTGATCATTTCCTTATCGGTCATGATGTTTTTGCTGCTGGTATCGACCGTTTCTTTGATAAGTTCTTGTACCTGGTGCAGGTTAGGGATTGTTTGCGACGCGTAAATGGCATTGGCCTGGTTCATGCCGGTAACCATCTCATCCGCTCGTTGCTTCAACTGCTTTAACACAGCCTGGGTTGCGTCCAGAGCTGGAAGGGTCTTATTGCGGAAGATTGCATAAGCATGCGCTCTGTTTTTCAATTGCTGACCTATTTCAAGAGCGGACTGGTGCAGTTGCTCGTGAGGCTGAGCAATCTCTTTGAAAAGACGAGCCAGTTCAGGGTCGGAGGCGGCTGCCTGTTGGGCTTTCGGTCCGTCCAGGAATTTCCCCAAGCCACATTGGTGGTGGTCGGTCTGGACGTCGATTTTGCTGCGGTTTTCTGCAAATACGGCCATGACCTGATTAGCCCAGGCAAGGTGGTCGGTCTCTTTTTCAGCAAGAAACTTCGGCAGAGTGATATCGGCCTGACGAAAGACCTTCTCGATGTTGACCGCCGATTCATGCAGTTTGCGATGAGGCTCTTCGAGGCGTGTCAACACCCCCTGTAGAGCCGGGACCAGTTCCTCGGCCTTTTTGCGGCCTTCCCCATAGTACCATTTACCGAATGCGCACTTATGGGGATCCGTTTCGACGGCTAATTCGGTAACCTTGTCATCCGTTAGCAGGGCGTTGACATTAGCCGCCCAGTTCAGGTGATCGACTTCGCGCTGGATCATCTCCGCCCTCAGGGCGTTGCCGTCGATAACCTCATCGGCATTGGAGACAATGTGAGACACTCCCAGGATCGCCCAGCAAGCAATGACGGATAGCAATAGCAAGATGACGCCGAATCCGAGCGCGAATTTACCGGTTAAACTGATGTTTTTCCAGGTCATGACTTTCTCCTCCAAAGAGATGTCAGGGTGATACGTTTCTCTACGGTGATCGGATCGAAATATCCCATAGGTTCTTAGTTCGACCCAATGCTGTTTTATCTTTATGGTGAAATTCGAAATTGGAGCTTTTTTTGAAAATCCCATTATAGAAAAGGTGCTTACGTTGTTTATATTTTTACATATCGAGCCAAACGCATAAATCAAGCCGTGATGTTTGTTTTATATGTTTTTAAAATTAGAATGATATTCTATCGAGTTTTCAGTTACTTGCGATGTGAAATAGATAAGGATATTTTTAGCCGGGGCTCTATGCCGACAAAGCTCTCGAGAATTTGGTGCCATCGAACAATTTTTTGACAGGATTGGCATCGTTGGGAGAAGTTTGGGTTGGGCATTTTTTCGGCGAAAAAAGCCATGTATTTTCGGTCCAGTCGCTAATTTGTACCGGCCGGTTCCACGAGATTGCGTCGATATAGGTATAATGAAAATTAGCAAAGGAGGATTGACATGCACACCAAGGTTTTCAAAGCTCTGGTAGTGGAAGAAAAAGATCAGGTGTACGTGCGCGCTATTAAAAACCGGACCATGGACCAGTTGCCAGACGGGGACTTGTTGATTCGGGTTGCCTATTCCTCGTTGAATTACAAAGATGTCCTGTCGGCTATCGGGAACAAGGGGGTGACGCAAAAATATCCCCATACACCCGGGATTGACGCTGCTGGCACTGTTGTGCATTCCGATGATTCGGAGTTTAACAAAGGTGATACTGTTATCGTAACTGGTTACGATCTGGGCATGAATACTAATGGCGGTTTTGGGCAGTATATTCGCGTCCCTTCGGCATGGGCGGTTAAACTACCCACGGAACTAACCCTTAAAGAGGCCATGATTTATGGAACTGCAGGGTTTACGGCGGGAATCAGTGTGGCAAAGCTTTGTGAACGTGTATCGCCCGATGCCGGTGAAATCGTTGTCTCCGGCGCCACTGGCGGTGTTGGCTCAATGAGTATCGCAATACTTGCCAAACTTGGGTATCGCGTGGTGGCTGTAACGGGCAAGCCTGCGGACTATCCTTTTTTAAGGCAACTCGGCGCTCTTCGTATCCTGCCTCGAGAGGCGCTTCAGGATTCAGGCAGAAGGCCTCTGTTGAAAGCGCAATGGGCCGGAGGCATAGACACGGTGGGCGGACCGATCCTTGAAAACATCATTAAATCGACCAGCCCTTTGGGGGTTGTCACCTGTTGCGGCAATGTCGCTTCAGCTGATTTGAATTTGACGGTCTACCCGTTTATTCTTCGTGGAGTATCGCTGGTTGGCATCGACTCGCAAAATTACCCGATGCCATCCAGAATAGACTTATGGCAAAAACTTGCCAATAAATGGAAGCCGGAAATGCTCGAAGAACTTTATGTCGAGAAAACTTTGGAAGAGCTCGATGACTGTATGACGAGGATGCTGGCGGGTAAGTCAAAAGGCAGGATACTGGTGAACCTGCAGCAGGAGTGATTTTTACGATGTCAGTGGTGCTGGACCTGGAACTGCACCGAAAACCATCGTGTGTCATCTTATAGTTTGTTTGTTGGTCTTTATAAAGGGATTATTAACAGGGATATACAGGATAAAACCAATAACCAGAGATTCGTGACCTTATCCTGCACATCCTTATTATCCCTGTTTGTTGAGAGTTTTATGTTAAGGGTTTTATTGTTTTTACCATGGGTTTTCTTTGTGGTTTTGTTGGTGAATTGAATGCTTTTTCTCCTCAAATATTACGGATTATCCGGGCATTGTAATGACTTTGAAGCGGTCATCCAGATGCCGCTCCAGCAGGGGGCGGACCTCCTTCCAGCAAAGACCGCCACCACCACAGCCGGGCCGCGGCAAGATTACCAACGGCCATTTTTTACGGTCGGTCAATTCCTTAAGCTGAAGGCATGATCTTTCGATAAGGCGCAGGTCAGGTACCTCAAAAGGGGTGTTTTCCACAGGAAAAGATAGGATGCCGTTGCCGAGATCGAAAACCTGATTCCCGTGGCAGCGGATCAGCTCTCCCAACCGGGCAGGCAGGTCCGGGAAACGCTGTCTGGCCTGGCTGGCGCAGCCCCGTGGCATGGAACAGTATCCTTTGGAGTTCACCTGGCCACTGGTTGTGATGACGATTTTGGCTTCACCATGCCAGAACCACAGGTCTCCGAAAATTTCCTGCATGGTTACCAGTCCTCGCGCAGCACTTCGCGTATCGATCCGAGCAGAAAATCATAGACTTCGTCGCGACGGATTAAAAACCCGGGTAAACCGCGATTAAGAATCTCCTCAAGTTCACGCAGGACGTGTTCATCGTCGGCACCCAGGGTATTCATCACGACCTCGAACATGGGTAGAACTTCGTAGAGATTATTGGCGTCGAAAGGATGCGCATCCGGGGTGCCGCTAAATTGTGGCAGTTCCCGGGTTTCTTTTTTGCGTGCATACTTGTACCATAAATCGGAAGGTTTTATGCTTATGCTCATAGCGGTCTCCCTGGTTGTGTTGCCTAAATATTGGGCAGGTTAGTGGCATCCGCCGCATCCGCCGTCATGGCCACCATGACCGCAGGCCGGTTTACAGGGTGCCGATCCAACACTGGCCGCTTGGGATTTAAGAGCCGCGAGGCTAGTCGCCTCAACGTACCACTTGCCCTTGATTTCCTGACCGGCCAGTTGTCCGCGTTTGATATAAAGCAAGATATTCAGAGGGGTTGTGCCAAGTTCTTGAGCTACTTCCTTGGCACTCAAAAGGTCTTTTTCAGAAGATTGTTCGCACATGGGGTGGCTCCTTTGTGGGTTGTGTTTTCATTCATGCCGTGTGTGGGATTAGTCATGTTTTCGCGATGCGGTATCTCTGGCATGCCGTTTGTCGTATAGTTACTGCAGACATCGCGCCAGAACAGTGGATGATTAGTTATACCGTTGGTTCAGATCTTGTTTGCGATGAGGCAGCCTTGGCTTCAAGCGCCGACGTGGGTTTGTATGCTAAAAATTTAGTTGCGTACCGCAGGTTTTGCAGTTGGAATCTTTCCAGCTGTTACGTGGGAGAGAAGACGGATGCCTTTGAAAGTTGCCACATTGGATAATGATTGCACGACTCTTTCCGATCAGGTTCTGGAAGATTTCATTCGACAGCTACGCGGTGTTGTCCTTCGCGAGGACGACCCTGAATATGAAAAGAGCCGACGGGTCTGGAACGGTATGATTGATTGTTATCCAGCCATGATCGTGCGCTGCGCAGGGACATCGGATGTCATGGCTGTGGTAAAGTTCGCCCGTGCCCATAATTTGCGTGTTTCGGTACGGGGCGGGGGGCATAACGTTGCGGGCAAGGCCGTATGCGACCAGGGAATGGTTATTGATCTTGGTCTCATGAATAGTGTTTGGGTCGATCATCAGGTCCCTTCGGTTCGTGTGCAGGCTGGAGCACGTTTGGCAGACGTCGATGAGAAAACCAGTTCGTTGGGCTTAGCCGTTCCCGTGGGAGTGGTCAGCAGGACCGGCGTCGCCGGCCTTACCTTGCATGGTGGTCTTGGATGGTTGCTCCGTCGTGATGGATTGACAGTCGATAACCTGCTTGCTCTCGAGGTTGTGACAGCTGAAGGTAAACGGATCGTGGTCAATGCCAGGGAGCATGCCGACCTATTCTGGGCTTTGCGTGGTGGCGGCGGCAACTTCGGGGTGGTGACCTCTTTCGAATATCGATTGCGCCCTATCGAATCAAAGGTCTGGTTTGCCGCTGTGCTTTATCCCTACGCTCAAGCACAAAAGGCTATTGCTTTCTGGCGGGATTTCATGACAACCGCGCCCGAGGAACTGAGTTCCTTTTGTGTGTTGCGCGGACGGCCCATGCAGGCCGCCGGGCATAAAATACCGCGGCAACCCGTGGTGGCTTTTCTGGCTTGTTATTCAGGGCCGTTTGATAGGGGAGAGGAGGCGATCCGTCCCCTGAGGGAATGGTCGACGCCGATCGCCGATTTTTCCGGTCCCAAGGATTACCATCTTCAGGTACAGCGGCTTTTTGATAAGGATTATCCGGAAGGGCGTTGTTATTACTGGGACTCCCTGTTTTTTAATGACCTTGATACTAGGACCATTAAAATAATTGCCGAGCATGCCGAACATTGCGTTTCGCCTTTGTCTTCGGTAAATGTCTGGGCCTTGGGCGGTGCTATGAACCATGTAGCACCATCTGCAACCGCATTCGGTAAACGTGACTGCAAGTTTATGGTGGCGGTGGAAGCCAACTGGGAGGGATCCGAAGGTGCCCCGGCCAATATGGCTTGGGCGATTGATTTGGTCGATGCTTTGCGACCTGTATCGCGACCCGGAGTCTACCTGAATTTCCCCGGTGCCGCTGCCGGGTTACAGAGCCTTGTGAAGGGTTCCTACGATGGTAACTTTGCAAAGCTTCAGGAAATCAAGAAACGCTACGATCCGGATAACATGTGGCGGGGTAACTTCAATATTGTTCCCGAGTGTGACGCGTAAGGGGGAAATGTAGAACCGACCATACGAAAGACACGCTTCGCCGGTTGAGTATGGAAAAGCATGTTGTTTACCGCAGAGGCCGCAAAGAGCGCTGAGAAAACCCGGAGATGGTTACCACCGAAAAGTAATGTATCACTTGACGCCACCGTTTTTGTATTTCTCTGTGGTCTCAGCAGCTTCTGTGGTGGATGATTCTTGGTGTTTAACCGATGTACATATTAACAAGAAAGGGGGCTCCGGTATATAGCCGGTGCCCCCTTGGTTTTTAAGGACAGTTGTTTATCAGGCCCGGGTCAGCTGGCGATACTTGATGCGGTGTGGTTGGTCGGCCGCGGCGCCGAGGCGCTTGCGGCGGTCCTCTTCGTACTCGGACCAGTTGCCTTCGAACCAGACTACCTGGCTGTCTCCCTCGAAAGCGAGAATATGAGTCGCGATGCGGTCGAGGAACCAGCGATCATGGCTGATGACCACAGCGCAGCCGGCATAGTTTTCCAGGGCTTCTTCCAGGGCGCGCATGGTGTTCACGTCCAGGTCGTTGGTCGGTTCGTCAAGCAGCAGCACGTTGGATTCGCTGCGCAACATTTTGGCCAGATGCACCCGGTTGCGTTCACCGCCCGAAAGCACCCCGACTTTTTTCTGTTGCTGGTCGCCGTTGAAATTGAAGCGCGACACATACGCGCGGCTGTTCATGGTGCGGTTGCCCAATTCGATGATTTCCTGGCCGCCAGTGATCTCTTCCCAGATGTTTTTTTCCGGATCGAGGGATTCGCGGCTCTGGTCGACATAGGCCAGCTTGACAGTGTCGCCCAGGCGGATAGTACCGCTGTCGGGTTGTTCCTGACCCGTGATCATGCGGAACAGAGTTGTTTTACCGGCACCGTTGGGGCCGATGATACCGACGATACCACCCGGCGGCAGGCGGAAACTCATGCCGTCGACCAGCAGACGATCACCGTAGCCCTTTGCGACGTTATCGGCTTCGATAACGATATCGCCAAGGCGCGGTCCAGGCGGAATGAACAGTTCCATCTCCCGCTCTTTTTCCTGGGCCTGCTGTCCCAGCAGCTTTTCGTATGAGGTGATACGCGCCTGGCCTTTGGCATGGCGGCCCTTGGGTGACATGCGAATCCACTCCAGTTCGCGCTGCAGGGTTTTCTGGCGGGCACTTTCCTGCTTCTCGTCCTGGCGCAGGCGTTCCTGCTTTTGTTCCAGCCAGGATGAGTAGTTGCCCTTCCAGGGGATGCCGTGCCCACGGTCGAGTTCCAGAATCCAACCGGCTACGTTGTCCAGGAAATAACGGTCATGGGTCACGGCGATGACGGTGCCTTCATAACGCTGGAGGTGATGCTCCAACCAGGCCACGGTTTCGGCATCGAGGTGGTTGG
>DKEW01000013.1 GCA_002452265.1 Pelobacter sp. UBA6812
TGGTCGGTTCGTCCAGCAGCAGGATGTCAGGTTTTTTAAGCAGCAGACGGCACATTGCAACGCGGCGCCGCTCACCACCGGACAGGACGTCGACCAGGGTCTCCCCGGGAGGGCAGCGCAATGCGTCCATGGCCTGTTCGAGACGGCTGTCGAGGTCCCAGGCATCGAGATGATCTAGTTTTTCCTGCACTTCGCCCTGACGTGCAATAAGGTCGTTCATTTCGTCATCCGACATCGGTTCGGCGAACTTCATATTGATGTCATTGAATTCATTGACCAGGTCGACGGTTTCCTGCACGCCCTCCTCGACGATCTGACGAACGGTTTTGCCCGCTTCCAGTTCCGGTTCCTGCTCAAGGAACCCGACCGTATATCCGGCGGAGAGAATGGTTTCGCCCTGGAAATCTTTGTCGACACCGGCCAGAATACGCAGCAGGGAGCTCTTACCCGAGCCATTCAGGCCGAGTACGCCGATCTTGGCGCCGTAGAAATAGGATAGGGAAATATCCTTGAGTATCGGTTTTTTGTTGTGGTGTTTACTTACCCGTATCATCGAATAGATGACCTTACGGCCGTCGTCGCTCATGAAAAATTCTCCTGCCAGGGGGGGCGAATGTTAGGGATGCTTACGAAGATAAATGGTAAATCGAGAAACGATTTGCCGCTTATGCCGTAGTTTCATTCCGCCGTCCGATAGCCAGCTTTGGTGTTTAAAGGGTGATCAGCGGTAGGTCCTGATGGTCGCTGTGAAATCTCAGGTACTGTTGCGGCGCCATCAGTGCAGGATGGGTGCCGCGATTTCAGGATGCCAGGGAGATGATGTAAAACCATGCCTTCACACTGAGGTGCGATAAATCTAATCGGCGGTTCTTTGAATAGCTTCGCCGGCTTTTTCGATGTCCTTGCCCAAGCCCGAAAATGTATTGCAGGCGCTCAGTGCCATGGTCAGTAACAACAGTGCAACCAGTTTTTTCATAGTTTCCTCCCTCGATGGACAGGTGGCTTAAGTTTACTGGCCGCAGCACGGCCTTGTTTTTTTGAGAGAATAGGTCGAGAACCATCTAAATTTCAACACAAAAATGAAACATGGAAGTTAGCGGTACAAGCTTCTTGAAGAACCTCTTGGGGTGGATACACTACGCATAAGGGATATGATAGGGGTATGATCTGGCGGTTTTTCCTTTGTTCGCAACCGAGAAGAAATAATCTATGGAGGTCATGTCATGTCCGATACGTTAAACGGTTCCTGTGCCTGTGGCCTGGTAAAATTCGTATTGGTGGATGCCAAACGCAATATTATCAACTGCCATTGCCATACTTGTAGAAAACTCAACGGCGGGGCGTTTTCATCCTATATTGCGGTAGCAGACGATAATTTTAAATTGCACGAAGGTCAAGATGTACTGACTCGATATGTGGTAACGGAAAATGTGGATAAACACTTTTGCCGGGTATGCGGTACACCCATTTATAACAAGAATCGGAAATACCCAGGATTGATCATTGTCCCCCTTGGTGCTCTGGACGAGGTTGGTCAAATGCGGCCGACTGTCAATATTTATTGCGACAGCAAATTGTCATGGGTGGCTATGCAAGGTGACACCAGGGATTACCCCCAAGGCATGACGGATTGATATGGTGAGAGTTTTCTTCAAGGCCAGAGGTTACGGCTTAGTTCGCGGCTCCAGGCAATTTCAGCACTTAGCTCCTCAGGACTTGCAAAGCCCAGACGCCGGGAAAGATAGAGATAGTCGGGCGACTCAGGGGAGGGCAGAGTGAGATCCTTGGCATTGCCGCGTACCGCGCGCAAAGCGTCGATGGTGCGGCGAAAACAACGGTACGCACGGCGCAGGTCGTTGGCGCGCTCCGGGGTTATCCAACCGGCGGATTCGAGGCGCTTGAGTCCCTGCATGGCGTTGGGAACCCGCAAATCCGGATCGTCGGCACCGTGTTCTATGAGCTGGGCTTGCAGGAAATATTCGATATCCACCAGCCCGCCTTCACTGAGTTTGAGATTGACCATGCCGCTGTCGACCAGTTCCGCATCCTGCCGTTTGCGCAAATGCAACAGGTTGGCGTAGTCGATAGGGCGCCCGGAAAACACGAACGCATCGCGGGCTTCCATGATCTGAGCCAGTAGGGTGGCATCACCGGCTACGGGGCGCAGTTTAACCATGGCCAGCCGTTCAAATTGTTCCGCCTGGCTGTCGACCGCATAATAGTTTTCAAAGGCTGTCAGCGAGCTGGCCAATGTACCTTTGTTGCCATACGGTCGCAGGCGCAGGTCGATTTCAAAAATCCCTTCCTTGCGGGATTTAAGAGCCTTGAGGAAAATTCGGACGAACTCTTCGAAATAGCGGCTGTTTTCGACGGAGCGCCGTCCGTCCGTAGCTCCTTGCCCCTGGTAGATGAAGAGCAGTTCAAGGTCCGAGGCAAAGCCCATTTCCGACCCGCCGTACTTGCCCGCCGCAAGGATGCCCCATGTGCATGGCTGTTCGTTTATCTTTGGCTGACCGAAGCGAAAGGAGGCTTCCGCATGACAGATTTCGGCAGTTTGTGTCACGATAACGTCGGTCAGGGCGGTTAATTCGCGGGCAAAGGCCACATCGCCGATAGTGCGGGTGATATGGCGTAAATCGATGCGAAACATCTCCCGGTCTTTGAAATCATTGAGAATTTTTACCTTTTGTTCGTGGTTTTCGGCAGATTCCAGTTCCTTGCGCAACATGACGGTCCATTGATGGCGATCGAGATTCCTTTCGATTTCGGCACGGTTGCGTATTAAGGGGAACAGGTTTTCATGCTGCATGCGCAGAAAATCCTCCCAGAGAAAACGGCTGACCCCCATCAGGCTGGCAAGAGTTTGCATGGTCTGGGTCGACTGGATACTGGTGAAATCCGCTGCGCGCTGCGGATCTTCCAAGAGGCGCGATGCAAGATCCCGAAATTGCCTGATGGCCTGACCCGGGTTTGGACAGTGGGGCAACAGATAGGCGAATTGCTTGATCAGGGCACAGGCAAAACGCAGTTCCTGCAATTTATCCTTATCGACGATTTTGCGGCCATGCAAATCCCGGATCCAGAAAGTGTCGTGAACCTCGCCGCCTTCGGTCCTTATTCTGGCCTGTTGGATATTGATCTCCAGCAGGGCCAGAGCATTGGCAAAGGCGAACAGAAACCCCGGGATGTCTTGTGAGGTGATACGTATCACGGTGTCCGTATCGGACATATTATTATCGATGGTGATCTCCACCGGTAGTAATTGTTCCCCCGATGGCACTGTGGTTTCGATGGCCTTGGCCACCATATCGATAAGCTGGTCGCGGACCGCATCGATACCGTTTTTGGCCATCTCCCGGTTGATCGCTGTCAATTCATCAAACAGCGCGGCAAGGTTGACTTCCGGGTCTTTGGAATCGGCCAGGTTTACGGTGAAGATATCCATGATTCTGGACAGTTTAGGTTTCGCAGTCGGTAACCCGTTTTGGAGCAACGATTCAGGTGCGGCCCATATGTCCGCGCTCATGATGTTGGCGCCATAGGCGGTAAGCAGCCCCGCAACCACTGATAGCAGGCCTTCCTTATCGGTCGTTGCCAGGGCTATCTGCCAGGTCTCCGGAGAGATCCTCTCTTTATGCAGGCAAATATCGTCCGGAGCCGTCACCTGATCAAGCAAGGTGCTTAACTTTTCAAAAACATCAATGTCCTGCGGCACATTTAAAGTCATCCTCATCCCTTTTGGCCTGGCCGTGGATAGCACTCCAGACTGCCATCGCTGTTAACGAAAGATCGAACCTATCGCGATGTTCTTTTAAGGACTACTATATCAGTAGTAAATACTCAAGAAAACTTGTCAGGAGGTTTTTCATGGAAGAGCGTTTTGACGGCCGTGTGGCTCTGGTTACCGGCGGTGCGCAAGGTATCGGCAAAGGGATTACATGCGCCTTACTGGCGGCGGGCATGAAGGTGGCCGTTGCCGATCGGGATGCTGAAGCTTGTCAGCAGATGATGCAGGAACATGCTGACAGCAATTGTATCAGCGTTTTTTCCATCGATGTGGCCGATGAAGCGGCGGTTGCCGCCATGATTATCAAGATTACGGAGCACTTTGGTCGACTGGACGCTTTGATCAACAATGCCGGGCATGGTCTGCCGTGCCCGACACCTCTGGAGAGATTGTCTCTGGAGGATTGGAACCGTGTGCTTGGGACCAACCTTACCGGCACCTTTCTTTGCAGCAAGCATGCAGTCACGGCTTTACGCCGCAGCGGGGGCGCCATTGTCAATATCGCTTCGACCCGCGCCCTGCAATCCGAGCCAAACGGTGAAGCCTATGCTGCCAGCAAGGGGGGCGTTGTTGCCTTGACCCACGCCATGGCCAACAGCCTGGGGCCGGAGATTCGTGTGAATTGCATCAGCCCGGGTTGGATTGTCGTCGACGATTGGCAAAAGTCCGACAAGTGCAAAACGCCGGCGTTGCGCCCCGAAGATCACGCCCAGCATCCGGCAGGCCGCGTCGGGCACCCCGGAGATATTGCTGAAATGGTGGTATTTTTGATTTCTGCCCGCGCCGAGTTTATTACCGGCCAGAATTTCATCGTTGATGGTGGCATGACCCGCAAGATGATTTACGCTGAATAGTGATGTTCAATAGTCACTCTGTTTGGGTATGCCCACTTCACAGGGGGTGCCCGTCTGGCAGAGACCGCAGCCCGGCGCTTTGATGCCATACTGCTTAACAAAAGCTTCGTTAATGGTTTTGTAGGCGTAGTTCAGGCATATATTCTTGTCGTGGCCCTGGGGTGAAAATGCGCCCACGGGACATCGGGCAACGCATTTTTCGCAATGGTCTTCCCGGAAAAACAAGCAGTAACTCCAAGGTGTGTCATACGGACGCGGGGTAGGCGTCAGATCGAGATCGGTAATGATGCTGCCGCAGCGATGCGCCATGCCTTTTGCCGTGATCAGGCCACCATTGAGGCTGAAGGTGCCTAAGCCGGATGCATAGGCTGCATGACGCTCCGACCAAGTGGAAGCCAGGCCTGCAACAGGGTCTTCGACCACGTGCCAGCCTTCGGAAAGAATTGGCGAGATAGCTCGACCGCCTCGGGATATAAGATAGCTGGTAAGGTGGCGGCGCAACAGATTGTTGAAGGTTTCGCCATGGTCCCTTGTAAGCGCCCACTCCAGAGAAGGTATCCTTGTTTGTCGTTGGTTGCTTAGCCTGGTGGCTTCGCTGATGGGCAGCACCCAGCAGATAACTGATCCAGTGAAAGCGTGGTCGGTTCCAAAGCTTTGTTGCATGATCTCACCAGGGGTGAGGTGAAAGTCCCCGATGACGCGCTTATAGTCGTTAAAAAGGGGGTCATCGGCGCGGGCAAAACCAATAATTGGCTCCTCGAAAAACGGCATATCTGTGTCTGGAAAGCGGTTCGCCGGGCTTTTAAGGACAAATTGGCGAATTTCATGAAGGATCAGCTCTTCCAAGGGGAGTCCTCGCCATGGTTAGAGGCCATGCAGCCGATGTTGATTACACTGCACCAGTGAACTGTAACCATCTTACCTTCGTAACCATAACACGTCATCCCATAAATTGATTTCTTTGGCAGGTAGGCGGGAGTGCACTGTTTTACGGGTTGTTTAACTTTTAATGAGTTATACTGTTCAGGTTATCTGAACAGCGAATCGATTTTAAAAGGGGGCTTTATGAAAAGAATTCTGGTGTTTTTACTCGGAGTTATAGCGGTGATCTATCTGCTTAACCCCGGCGCGGGTCTTTTTGAATTGCTACCGGACAATCTGCCGTTTATCGGCAACCTGGATGAAGCGGCTGCTGTCGGTTTATTGCTCATGTGCCTTAAATATTTCGGTTTCGATCTGGCGGATATTTTTCGCAGGGATAAGAAAACAGGCAAGTAGTCAAAAATACCATGATAGTCGTTTTGTCTGGAAAAAAAACAACTGACCTGGTCATCGGTTTTGTATACGATGTGCTGTATACGATTTATTTGAGAACATGCGAACCTAGGAGGCAACCAACATGATGAGGCCCATTGAGACATCCTTTACAAAGATTCTTTCCCTGTCCAGCGATGAGGCGTTAAAGCGGCGCTTCATGATCCTTGATGAACCGATCCAGGCCAATATGCGTTTCGGATTGCTGCTGGAGGTTCTGGACAAGGTTGCGGAAGAAGCCGCCCTCAGCTATGTCAACCGCTTCTTTCCCGATGCCCGGGTGGTCACGGCCGCGATTGACAATATCGTTGTGCGGCATGTCACAGATATGTCGAAAGACGTACATTTCAAAGCACGCATCAACCATGTAGGGCGTTCCTCGCTTGAAATCGGCATTCGGGTCGAGCAACCCGGTGGGCCGGTACGGCATATTGCTTCCTGTTATTTCACCATGGTAGCCCGTTCCGGTGTAGGGGAGGGCGCCACCAGTGTCGTACTGCCCGGGTTGGAATATACCGAAGAAATAGAGAAACAACGTGCCGCCAAAGCCTTGCACCGGCGCGAGGAGTACAAACAGCAACAGGCGTTGCTGCGCGAACCTCCCAGTCGGGAAGAGTTTGAAATGCTGACCGGCTTACATGCCGCGCAGGATGAGCCTGGATTCAACGGTCTGCTGACCGCTAACCTCACCGCGGATGCCTGGGAGAGGATGTATCCGGAGCAGGAAAACGTGCCCAAGAAGATTTTCGGGGGATATCTGATTCGCCGCGCCTACGAACTTTCTTCCATCTGCTCCGAGCAGGTGGCACCTAACCGCCCCATTGCAGCAGCGGTTAACCGGATCAATTTCTTCCATCCGGTGCGCATGGGCGACACACTTCATTACACCTCCCGCGTGGTGTATACCAGCGGCAGTTTTATCTGTGTGGAAGCAAACATCGAACGTATCAGCCGTGACCGGACTACCAAGGCCATGTCCAACTCCTGTTTGTTCACCTTTGTGAATGTCGATAGCGAGTTGAAACAACAGTCGGTGCCGCTGGTTTATCCGACGAATTATGGTGAGGATGCCCGATATCTTGCGGCTCATCGTAGCTGCCAGACTTTGATTAAAGATCGGCAGCTGATTTAGGTATTAGGCTTGGTGCCGGTCGCATTTTTGCGATAGGGGCTAGTTTGTCAATAAAATCCAGCCAAACCGGGCTTTTAAGTTTGCCCAATGAACATGATCTTCCGGCCTGTTCTCATCCGAAAATTCCGGATGGGAACAGGCCGGTTTTTACTATGCAATAGCCGCCATGGCTATACGCCTGGCACTTCCGAGGTCGGTTTTTCCGGTACCTAAACGAGGGATTTGGTCCACCGCCACGAACATAGCAGGGACCATAATGGGGATGATTTGGCCGAGCAGGCTTTTCTTGATTTCGTCACCCGATAGTTCGGATTGCACAAGGGCTACGATACGCTCGCCTTTTTTGGCATCCGGCACTGCCACTGCGACAACCTCGGAACCTTCCGGAGTTACTTTGAGGATCGCGTCCTCCACAGCCGCCAGACTGACCATCTCCCCCCCAATCTTGGCAAACCGCGAATAACGGCCGAGGATCGTCAAAAATCCGTCCTCGTCCAACATCCCCTTGTCGCCACTTTTATACCAGCGAATGCCGTTTTGTTCGACGATGGCTTCCTTGGTCCGCTCCTCGTCGCCCAGGTAGCCCTGCATAATCTGGGTGCCACCGATGAGGATCAATCCTGCTTCATCGGGTGGGAGGTCCTGCAGCGTCTGAGGATCGACGATCCGAAAGGTGCTGCCGGGCAGGGGCAGGCCGACGGTGCCCGGTTTGTGTCCCAACTGCACGGAAAAATCGTTCATATTCAAGGCATCGTTGACATTGACGCTGGCGACGGGCGTGGTTTCGGTGGTGCCGTAACCTTCGTGAATCTCCAGCCCGAAACGCTCGCGAAAAGCCTGGCGGATATCGTTCGGCAAACGTTCTGCTCCGGCGACTACCTGTCGCAGGCTGCGGAACATCAAGGGATGCAGCTTCTTATTGCGTGCGTACATGCCCAGGAAAGTCGGCGTTCCGCACAGGATGGTGACCCCGTGCTCGGCTACCAGACGACCGACTTTACGGGCATCGGTGGGATCCGGCTGACAGACCAGCGGGATGCCCTGCAACAGCGGTAAAAAGGTGGTAATGGTCAGGCCAAAGGCGTGAAACAGGGGCAAGGTAGCGAGGATGACGTCATCCTGGCTGGCATTGAGCAAGCAGCTGACCTGACGGATGTTGCCGACGATGTTGGTATGGCTGAGCATGACGCCCTTGGGGTTGCCTTCGCTGCCGCTGCTGAACAGGATGGTTGCCGTATCTTCGCGGGAGGCCTGCTTGAAAAACAACGGCCGCAATATCATGGCTGGGAGTAGGCGTGCCATGAGCAGGCAAAGCAGCAGGCCCATCCGATTCAGGTTGCGTCGCACATCCTCCAGGTAGACCACCTGCCTGCCTTCAAAGGCTGCATCCAGATCGAACCCTTTGGCTCGAAGCCGGGTCAAAAAACGCTCCGAAGTCACGACTGTTTTAATCTCTGCTTTGGCCATGCACTTGGCCATGATGTCGGTACCGGCGGTGTAGTTGAGATTGACTACCGTTCTGGCCCGCATCAGCAAGGCCAGGTTGGCTAGGATGCCGCCGGCACTGGGAGGCAGCAGGATGCCGACATTTTTGGCTTCGCCGACCAGCCTTGCGAGCTGTTTCGACATAGCCAGGCAGACTCCCAATAGACGTGTGCCGGAAAAAACGGTGCCGTCAGCGTCGGTGACGCAGGTGCTCCCCATATCCTGTTTGACCCGTTTGAGCCAGGAAACGGCCAGGGTGTCGAAGGTCTCGCTGTAATATTTCCAGGTTTCGATGGAAAGATGAAAAACCGCGGCCTTAACCTGGCGGGCATCGGCCTCCCGTGGCAGCGGCGTACCGAAGCTGACCGTAACGTCTCGCACTGTACCGCGCCCTGTTGTGCGCCGCAGTTTGGACGAAGCGAAAGAAAATGCGCTACCCCAAAGGCCGCGAAGATAAAAGGGGACAATCACGCAATCGGCGTTACGCGCCGCCTCTTCAAAGCCTCGTTTGAATTCGCCAAGCTGGCCGTTACGGCTCAGAGCCCCCTCCGGAAACAGCGCCACAACTTCGCCCCTGTCCAGGGCTTTGCTTACTTCTTCCAGAGCGCTGCGAAAACCGCGTCCCGAGATGGGAATAGCGTGAAATAGATCGAGCGCCCAGCGCCAGTACCAACGTTCGTAGAAGCTGCGTGCCATGACAAAGCGTAACGGCCGGGGTACTGCCAGTTGCAAAACAGCCCAGTCAAGGAAACTGGTATGGTTTCCAAGCAGCAACACACCGCCCTGGGAAGGGATGTTGTTAAGTCCTGAGACGGTAAGGTTATAACGTTGTGACACAACGACCCGTAACAGATACCGTAACAATGACTGGGGTAATTTCCACAGGGCGTAGATCGTACCGACCAACACGATGGCCGAGAGTATCTTAAACAAAGGGACGCTGCTTATTCCATAGTTTGCGGCCAGTAAGGTGCCGCCGAGAAAAAGCAGCATGGCAACGTTTTGCATGAAATTGTTGCCGGCCAAAACCCGTCCAAGATCGCCCTCTTTGGCATTAAACTGGATGAGGGCGTTAAGGGGTACGACCAGCATGCCGCCGGCGATGCCGTACAGGAACAGCAGACTGCCCAGAGCCATGGGGTGGGTAATGCCTGGCAGCAGAAACAGGCAAAGGGTCATGATGACGGATGCGGCAGGAATCAGGCCCGTTTCGATATAATTTTTACTGCATCGCCCAGCCGTCATGGAGCCAAAAAATAACCCCACGCCCCCTACAGCCAGCATCCCCTGGGCAACGACTGTATTGTTTTCGCCGACGGTCGCCTTGAGATGGGCACCAAACGCGGCCAGTAGCACCTGATTTACTGCCCAGAAGATACTTAACCCTATCACCGCCAACCAGATGGTGTTGTTCCCGGACAGCAGTCGCAAGTTGGTGCGCAACTGTCGTCCGCTCAGGTAATCGGGCCATGCCAGGCACAGCCGCCGATCGCCGGGGATGGTTTTGGGCAATCCACGCGTCAGGAGTGTTTGCAATACGGCACCGGCCACCAAAAAATAGCCACTGGGTGCGATAGTGCGCAGAATGTCGCCCGGGGAGAGTGCGGAACCGTCTAGCAAATATTCGAAAATAATCGAATAGATCACGCCGCCAGCCAGGATCGCGACAATGGTGACCGATTGTACGATGGCATTGCCACTGGCAAGCTTCTCTTTGCCTACCAGTTCCTTAAGGTAAGCGTATTTGGCCGGTGAATAGATAGCACTTTGGGCGGCGAGCAGGAAGGTCAAGCCGAAGGCTGGCCAGAACAGGCCAAAGTGGTAACAGATCACAATTAATATTGTCAGGGGGATGGTTGCGGCGGCACAGAGTTTGATGACGGTATTTTTGGCGAAGCGATCGGAGAGAAAGCCGCTGGGGGTAAATAGCAGAATGAACGGTAACAGAATCAATGCGTTGACTACCGCCGTCAGGGCAATTTGCTCCGTTCCTTCGTAACACTTAAAGACGACATTCTGAATAATAATCTTATGACCGAGATCGGTTATGGTATTCAGCAACACCACCGCGATATAGGGGGTAAACCCGGGAATGCGAAACAGTTGCTTCATGATTAGCTCCTCCTCACAGCCTGGAAAACATGGCCAAGCTTGAAGTTTACGAATAAAATTCCATTAAATTCGATAAATTTTTTGCAAAGCTACAGAGTTCATTTGTATATGTCAATGGTCAATGTCTATGCCACTACCATCCTGCAGCAATTTATGGTTGTATCTGTCCACCTTTCCGAAAGGTGAATAGACAGAATTTTGGTGCCACCAGATCAGGGTTATCATGACTCCAGCAGAAAGCCCAGCCGCGTGGGCCTGAGGCATAGCCGGCCATGCCGTCGCGGTAAACAGTGCTTTGTGGTGAAGGGCTTCCCAGGCGACTTTTAAGGTTGCGGCAAAGCCGACAATCGGTATCAGTACACTGCGACTGTTGCGCCATTGTTGAATCAAGCCGGCCGCCAGCAGGGTATTGAGAAGCCCGGAAAGGCCGCAATAGCGCAAGGGAGCCTGTCCCCACCAGAGCCAGGCATTCACCGCTACCATTCCACTCGCCATTATGGTGAGAAACTGCCGGTGGGAAAAACGGTCTTCAAACAACCACCCCAGGACCATCAACCCGGCCACATCCCAACAGAGATGCGAAAGGTCGCAATGCACAAGATGTCCGGTTACCAACCTCCACCATTGGCCGTTTGCGACCGCTGCACGGTCAAAGACCCAAGCGGGCGCAGCTGGCCCGGCCCCAAGATAGAGTACCAGGGCCAGGGCGGCCATGGTCAGAGTCGACCATGGTACGCCCCGGGGGATATTATCCCTATGCGAAGAGCTTGAATGATCATGTGGAGTCTTGCTTGCCATGTCTGCTTCTATCCCTGATTGCGTTTTTTTCTGTTAGCGTTCAAACGAAGCGCCGCCAGCGGTGCCATCAATAAGCCGTACCAAAGGTCCAGCGCACCGCCTCCTCCGCCACCACCGAAAGAAGGCCGGGGAGATGTAAACATCGGATTTCCACTGTCGACCCTTTTTGTATTTGCCGGTTGCACCGCTCGCTGCGCCTGAGCAGCGGTCTCCAGTTCACGGCGGGACTTGTTGCGACGCTGCACTCCCCGTTGAGTGAACTGTTCTTCGGACATGACCACCATGGAGGTATAGTCCGTTACAAGGCTGTATTCCAAAGCCACATCTGTTATCCCCTGTTTAAAATCCGCCTCCTCACCGAAATCTTCAATTTCAGCCTGCATGTCTTCGATGGATGCATAAGCCCACAGGCGTTCTACCTCGGGGTTTGAGACGTTGACTGTGGGGAAATTGAAGCGGGTCTGGTAGGTTTTACTCTCGCCGGTCACCTTGCCGGTAAGGCGTACGGTGGCTTCACCGCCCTTCCAGTAGTGGCCAAAGATAACCAGTTGTTGGCCCCGGTATAGGCTTCCGATTGTGCGCGGGGTTAAATCAGCCACCTTGATACCTTCGATGTCCAGTTTGACGCCATGCAGAGCCTCATGCGAGACCTTATCCATGGCCAGTAACAATTTACCGACAATGTCGTCGGCGTTGGAAATACTCAGGGCAAATCCGTTGGATGCCTTGGTGATAGCTTCGAGCAGGGGAACATTGGCACTGTTACCCATGATGAAAGTAAACAGACGGATATCTCTTTTTTCCAGAAGCTGGATAAATTTTCGCTGCGCGGTTTCACCGACATTGGCTACACCATCCGTGACCAGGATAATGGCACCGGTACGGTCTGCATCGAGCCCCCGCAGACCCATTTCAAGTCCGGCAAACAGGTTGGTGCTGCTTGACGGGTTGATCTGGGCCACCTTGTCGCTCCAGATCGCCACGTTTTGCGCATTGGCGGTGACAAAACCGGAGGTCAGTTCATGGGCTTCATCATTGAACAGGACAATGCGGAATCGATCGTCGGCACGCATCTTTTTTAAGGCGCGCTGCACACCATCCGTCAATGTTGCATACTTACCCCGCATGGAACCGGAAATGTCGAGTACGAAAATCCAGTCACGGCCTTCGGTGATCGGTTGGAGATCATCGCCAGGCGTTACGGTCAACATGAAGGTGCCTCGATCACTGCCTGCTTCTTTATGTGCAACCATATCGACGCTACCGGGTAGCCCCTGCTGGTGGCGCCAATAAATTACAAGGTCCTGATCCAGACGGTAGTCAGCATAACCTCGCTTGCCTGCCGACGACTGCTCTATGCGTTCATCTATCGATCCGGCAGAAGGGGTCTCAGGAAGGGGATTCGGGGCAAGGTCCGGGTTTTGAGCCATCGAGTCGGTTGCGTTGGTTGGGGCCTGGTTCGACAGTTGTATCAGCCAGTCACCGTTGGCATCACGGTTGATCTGGGCACCGGGGTGGTTGGGAAGACGTACCGCATCGATGGGGTACGAAGAACGAATGCGCATGTCGAAGCTGAAGTGCCCGGTGACTTCATCGTTAGCCGTCCAGAACGCCAGTTTTTCTTCATCGACGCCACCCTCTTCAAGGGGGTAGACGTAACTACCGATACCGGTATCGACATGGGCCGGTTGCAGGTAAACCAGTCGTATGCGGGTGTCTTGGCGAGAGCGAACCGGGGACACACTGATATCGAAGGTTTTGTAGTGATCCTTCTCGGTCAGTCCGGCATCCCGACCCGCGGTTTTTTCTTCTTCGTAAATACGGCGTGCCTCTTTTTTCTCGAATATTTCTCCCGTGACAGGCTTGCCGTCAATCCACATGGTAAACTCGGCCACGGCAGCATGTTCCGGTACCGGGCAGGAATAAATAGCTTCCAGATCATGATCATGAGGGTTGTGAAATACCTGTTCTACGCTGGTTATGGCATACCCGTCTTCAATAACGACCTTTACCGTGTGATCGCGAATAGCCAGGGCAGACAGTGAGCCGTCCTTTGGCGTCAGGAGCCCTGCGGCAAAAACCTGTGTCCACGAAAAGAACATAAAGAAGGCCAGAGCAGCTGCAACGGACATTACCCATTTTGTTCGCCGTGCCATTGTTTCCTCCTGTTAGTAAGTAAACGATTATTTACTAATGGAGGCAAAAAAATTTGCCTCCAGGCTATCGCTCAGATGCACCCCACCAATCTTAGGCAGGCGTTGATAACAAGTTTGACGGTTTGGTCATTGATTGATAAGCGCCCATAGCCATGCATGATCAGCGGCTGAAGGATGGCTCCCATCAAAAGACCGGCAAGCAAAACGGGATCCTGATCGCTGATGGCGCCTTCAGTCATCCCTTGGCGGATAAAGTTGATGGCCATATCGTTGGGATTGTTTTTTTCGTCCAGAATTGCCTGTTCCGGAAAGTTATGTTGACTGAGCAGGATAAAAGAGAAACGGTCCGGATGTTGAGCGTAATAACGGTAAATATACCGTATTGCATCGGCAAGTCGGTCGGAGAACGTCCCCTTGCTTTGCAGGATCGGCAACAGCAAATCGGTAAAGTTCTTTAGTTCCTGGGAAAAGAGCTGCCATGCCATGGAGTTTTTGCTTTTGTAGTGCCTGTAAAGCGCTCCTTCCGTAGCTCCGGCCTCCAGGGCGATGTCTTTTAGGGTAGTTGCGGCCAGACCCTTACGGGAAAAAAGTTTGATTGCTGCCGTTTCGATGTTTGTTTTTTTACTGATGGGGCGTGCCATGCTTGATCCCTCCATTTAATTTAAGTAAACGTTTACTTACTAATCATGGGGATGTCAAGTGAAAATTATTATTATCTTAAAGATAGGATCCGGGAAGGGAGGGGCAATAAGCATAAAGGCCCTTAAAATTGGCTGCCGACAACTTCAAGTTCCAGCGTTTTCAGTTCCTGGCAACGCTCGCGAACATGTTGCCGTGTTTTGCCAAGGATCAGTCCGCTTGCACGCGGTAAGTTAGGCAGGTGCTCCGTCGCGTCTGGATTACAGGTAACCAGGGGCACGAACAATCCCTTATCCATGACGGTGTAAATCGATTTGATCATGCTTTGGTAAGAATTTGTGCTCCTTATCCCAGCCAGTCGCATGACAGGGGCACCATATTTTTTTTTAAGGTTGGCCGATAACAGTAATGCCGCTGTTGAGCCGTTAAGCCGAAAGTTCAGGTCGAATATCAAGATTCTTCCATCCTCCATAATAGCCATATCCATCCCAACACAACCGCAATAGCCATGCTTGTAGCCTTTTTCGGCAACCCTTCTACCAGCATCGATGGCCTCGGTGGGAGTTTGGCAGTTGTCATCGAGCCAGTTACCGAAGTATTTACCTTGCATATCGCTTATCTGCTCGGCACTTCCAAGGTACGATATTTCTCCTTTGGCAGTGATCGCGTAATTGAGGCAGAGATTGCGGGTCATGGGCAGATACTCTTCGGTGACGACATGCTGGCAGTTACGGAATAAATTTTCTGCGTACTGCAGGTCTTTAAGGTTGTGGCAGATCGCCACGTCACCGCCTCCGCCTGTTGTTTCGTTCGTCGCGGCCTTAACGACCACCGGCAGTGAGTCATGGACCAGAAATTGTCTGAGCTGCCGGGGCGAAACAATACGGCGGGCGGGTAATTGGCCAGCGTCGACCAGATGGCTAAGGTGGCCTTTGTTATTAAGAAAAGCGAGTGTCTCCGGGTTGATCCAGTAGGCATCAGGTCTTGCCTCGGAAGGGTGGGGGGCGTGTTGTAACGCGATTTTCAGACCTGTTCCCAGCAGCTTGCCTATTTGCAGGTCATGTTCCTTGTTGTTTTTATATCGTACGAGATTGCGCGCCTCGGCAAAACCAGCATCGCGTAGTAGCTGCATACCCTCGGCAGTCGCTACGCTGGCGGCACAGAGTACCGGCATGTCGTCGGCAATGGTCAGCATGCCGCCGCTGAGCATCTCTATGGCGATAGGATCCTGTGGCAGCCAGTTGCGGTTTTTTGGTGACGGGGTGGGGGCAAATGCCAATTCGCCACCGTAGATGTCGCCCAAAGTCATTTCAGGAAACAAATCAGGTCTCAAGCTATTGTCTCCTTGTTATCTGGATTTATAAAAGCCTGTACGGTAGGGCGGATATGCACCAATGACGGCAGACCTGCAGCCAGACTTTTAAGCAAGTCCATCTGGGTCTGAGACGCATTGTTGGGATTGAAGGACGGTGTGCGGTTGGCGTCCAGCAGTACCGCTTGATCCTCGACCATGACAAAATCGAACTTGCCGTAATCGAAACCCATATCGGCGCGTGCTTGGCGTAATGAGTCGGGGATAGCGATACCTGTTTCGCGACGGATAATGTTGCTGGCTTTTACAATCGGGTGTGAAGATACCGTTTTCTGGCTCATTTCGCTTTTCCCCATAAAAACCCACTGACGCAAACAATAATGATCATCCTCGCGTTCCGGTAGGAATTTTTCAACGACCAGATTCTTGTTCCACCAGACTGCTGAGGGAACTTCCATGGGGGACTCGTAGATGGGATAATTATCGGGAGTAAGGTAACCGCTTAAGTACCAGGGGAGCCGTTTTTTGATGCTGTCCACCAGTCGGGCGACAGGCTTGTTACGAGCCAGGCGCCTTTCCATCCCTCCGCCAAAATTCAGGTCGGTTTTGACCAGAACTCTGCCATTGTAACCATCTGAAATGGTAATAATATTAGAGCTTATTTTGCGTTTTGATATAGTGCGGACCCTGCCATTGATGACGACCGGATACCTTTCGCTAAAAGCCAGGTAGTTGTCTGGGATGACCGTTAGGTCGATGTGCATGAACAGGATATCGGCGGGTTCAAAATGTTCAATGCCCCGCAATATGACCACCTCGATACCCATTTTTGTCCAAAAACCGATCAAAATATGCAGCAGGTAGGGGGTCTTCTCGAATTTTTGCTTGGCATGAGTGAGTATGGCAATTTTTATAGGCATGTTCGATGGGGCTATTCTGTTTGAGGTCATTGAACAACGGTTACAAAGGATTGCATATTGTGCATTACATTCTGGTGATGTCTGTGGGTTGTTTAACGGGATGGTACAGCTTATTCCATCTCCAACCTGGTTTAGTAAAAGATGGTCGAAATCTCATGGTTCCTTTTTTTAAGCGGCCTTTATAGTCTTTCGGATTATCGATATAAAATCTGTTTTTATCACCTTGATTTACAAAAGATCCGGTTCCTCCTATATCCTGCAACTGGAATCCATTATGAAAAAGCAGGGTAGGTAGCAATTCTTCGTAATGTCCCGTCCACTGTTCTTGATGCATTCGATCGATAAAAGACAATGCTTCAGAAGAAATGCGATAAATTGGATTAAAACTGCGATACCTATCCACAAGGGGAATTTCTTTTCTTGGGTGTCGCAGCCCCCACCAATGCCAGTCCGGTTCTTCCCGATATTTGCGGATATGACAGGTCAGCAGGTCTGCACGGCTGGTTTGATAGTGCCTGAAAAGTTTTTTCCAGTCGCCACGAAAACGTACATCGTATTCTATAACCCAATAAAAATCGTAATGCGGATATTTACGACCGAAATCCATGACTGGAAAATGGCCGCTGCCGGGAACGATGGTGTCGCTGAACATCGGAAATCCGATTTTCTCAAGGTCCCGAGTTGTAAACTTATGGATATTCCCTGCGTATGAAGGCGTCTTTTGCCCATGGCAATGAAACAGCATGAATGCATCACTACCTTTAGCGACAGCTTTCGTTATCTTGGAAAACTCTCTATGACTTTGATCATCCGTCAAGTGTGTCAATAATAAATAAACCTGATTTGGCATAAAATTTACCTGTTGAATTGGGGATGAAGCTGTCTAAGTGTGTACCATTTCTTTTATTCTATCAAACAAATTAAGTACTTATTCTTGAATTTTTGAATAATTTTATAGTTTTTGAGAAGTCTACAAAAATAGTAGTAATAATGTTGCGATGAATGACTAAATATGTAGGTTTTGCATTTTTTTGTGAATATAGTTATTTGCTAAGTAACTTAAAAGTTTGCAACAATCATTGAAGTTTGTATATATCTGTTGGCTAATTTAGTTTTTATACAATATGTTGATAACTTGATTGAAGTTTGTATGTAACAAAGACAGAATTGTAAGTGTTGCCAGTTACTATTCTGCCATATACCTAAAATACAGAAAATGGCATTTTTTCTAAATGAAAGTTTTTGGATGACAAAAAAACATGCACAATCTTCACTCTGGTTATAATCAAGAAAATTCTCCGTCAGGCAACAATCCGCATAGAGGTCGAGTGATCATTATTGCTGGCCCCTCCTGTGTTGGTAAGACAACCTTGATTCAAAAATTACGGGAAGGAAAACTGTCGGATCTGCAAAAGAAGTTAAACCTGCATGATTTGGAGTCATGGGTTTTTCTCGATGCTTGGCAGGTTGAGGGTTTTATCGGGCTTGGTTATCGTAACCTGGTGTTGCATTACGATATTTTGCGGTTATTGGATTATAATATCCAGGGTTATCAAATGGATATCGCTCTCAATTTTTTGCGGTATGCCGACCAGTTAGAAATGCTTACCATGTGGGAATTCCCCGACACATTGCTCGATCGCTGCCGTAAAAGGCAGCGCAAGAATTACCGCAATCTAAGAAAGTGCCGGGTTCGGTTATTTTTTGATCGCCATCACCGACTTAAACAAAAAATTCGTTTATATCAAAAACCTGATGCATTGTTGGAATGGTACGCTAAGTGGTTCGATTTTTGTATGTCTATACCCGTCTCTGATCATTTTGTTGTTCACAGCCAATATCCTGAAGATATTTCTCAGCGGAAGCTTGCATCGTTGCAGGGCGGTGGTCGGGCAGAGTTTCCCGATGGCGTTTTACTTTCGTATTTGGCAGGTGTTTTATAGGATAAGCATTGTCGTTACCTGGGTTTGTTTGCTGCTGCAAAAAAATGCGCTACAGTGATAAATCCTATTTTACAGGGACCGAAAGGATCCATTGTGAAACAACAACCAGGAGATATGCACGGAAATCGCTTTGTTTTTATAGGTGGCCTTCATCGTAGCGGTACTTCATTGTTGCATGAAATTTTGCGATCCCATCCCGAGATAAGTGGTTTTTCCGGCACCGGGGTTCCTGAGGATGAGGGGCAACATTTACAAACAATATATCCTCCTGCCAATCAATATGGTGGGCCGGGACGCTTCGGTTTTGACAGTGCTTCGTTCATGGACGAAGAACATCCGTTGGCCACGGACCAAAACGCCGCAGAATTGTTGGATCAGTGGCGCGCTTATTGGGATACCTCAAAAAGTTGGCTGTTGGAGAAATCCCCGCCCAACCTGGTGCGGACACGATTTCTGCAAAGCCTGTTTCCCCGATGCCGATTTATTATTCTGCTGCGTCATCCCATCGCTGTTGCTTATGCGACCAGTAAATGGTGTCGCAGCAGTATTCCGACCCTCATAGAACATAATTTGCGTTGTTATGAACGCTTTTTGGCTGACCTGCCGAGACTGAATCATGTTTATGTGCTTCGCTACGAGGAGCTTGTCCAGAATCCGCACAATCATATAGGACGCATTTTTGACTGGCTTGACGTTGAACCGTTCGCATTCCCGCAGGTCGTTCGCTCTGATATCAATGCCAAATACCTCGAGCAATGGCGGCAGGATGGCCTGGGGGTAAAAGGTTGTGGCATAAAATTAACCGGATTTTTTCACCGGTTTGAAAAACGTGCCGAAGTTTTTGGTTATAGTATCAACAATCCCGATATCTTACTCTCTACTAAAGTGACGGGATTATATGGTGAAACGGTTGATTGAATAAATTATGTCTAATCTGTGTTCTTCTCGATATTAAGAGGAAGATATTGAAAATACGAAAAAAAACTAGAAGAGTCGTACGTAAAACTCTTATGCGCCCTTGGATTATGTATGGAAGGCAGGATTATGTCTTTATTTTAAGTCATATGCGCAGCCGTTCCACATTGCTATCACATATTCTTGGTAGCCATCCGGAGCTTTGCGGCTACGCTGAAATGCATAATTCCTACATTGACCCTATCGACCTGCTTTGGTTGCGGCATCAACTCTACGAACGCGGTGAAAAGAGCCCGGTCGGACGTTTGGCGCTGGATAAAATATTGCATGATTCGCTTATTCTTTCTCCAAAAGTTTACGATAACGTTAAGGTAAAAAAGATATTTTTGCTTAGAGACCCGGCTGAAACGGTGAAAAGCATTCTGAATATGGGGCGGAAATTACAAAACGTCCCCTGGCATATGGATCAGAAACAGGTATTCAGCTATTACAACGAGCGGTTAAAAACTCTCGTATCCTACGCAAAAGAGACCATGAATCCTGGTTTTTTCATAGACTCCGAAGACTTGGTAAAGCACTCTGGCAGAGTGCTGAAAGAATTGTCACAGTGGCTTGGATTGAAGGAAACTCTCCGGGAAAATTACGCGACTTTCAAATATACCGGTGTTGAAAAGCATGGCGATCCTTTCGCCAATATTAAAACCGGGAAAATTGTTAAACAAAAATCCGATTATTCGGAAATCGTGTTGGAGGAGGAGTTACTGCGAGAAGCTGCTCGTAATTTTGAAACTACACGCAAATTGCTGCACAAATACTGTATTACAGGGTAATCCCTTCAAAGGTGTATCGGTACCAGTTGGATCTGGCTCTAGCTTGGATGTATAAAATTCAGTTTCATGTTGTAACTATTCGAAATAACAAGGATAAATATTTTTTTGAAAAGGCCTAAATAGCACTTTGTCCCGGCGCGAAAATCGACTATATTGCAGCAACATGCACACCCCCTTTTAGGCTTTGCCTGAGGGGGTGCTTTTCGTCGGTTGGAGGTCAGGATGGCTATTGGAGTATCGGCGAACCTGCGCGGTCGTTTGATTGCGGGGAACGAAAGAGAGTATGGCGAAGGTTATGCCCAATTGATCTTTCCTTCGGCAATCAGCGCTCAAAAGGCTCTTGCCTTACGTACCGAGATTTTAGGTGATATGGAGGGGCGCATAACGCTTGGATATGGCGGCACCAAGCTCGATTGTACCCATCTGTCGCCTGGTTGCAGGATCTGTGCAGAGGGCGGTTGGTCGTGTCTGTTCATCACCGGTCGTTGCAATTGCCGATGTTTTTATTGTCCTACCGGTCAAAGCGATAATGATCTGCCTACCACCAATACCGTTGAATTCCGCACGCCGGCTGATTATGTCGGTTATCTTGAGCGCTTCGGATTTCGTGGCGCCAGTATAAGTGGCGGCGAACCGCTAATGAATCCCAAGCGTTCCCTGGCCTATGTGCGCGCTATCAAAAAACACTTCGGGGATCGCATGCATGTCTGGCTTTACACCAACGGTACTCTCGCCAATGATGAGATCCTGCGGCAGCTTGGCGATGCCGGCCTCGACGAAATCCGTTTTGATATTGGAGCCACCGACTATCATCTCGACAAGCTGCGGTTGGCGACGGGGGTCATCCCCACGGTCACCGTTGAAATCCCTGCTATTCCAGAAGATGTTCAACTGCTCAAGGCCAAGATGGTCGAGATGCGTGACGCCGGTGCAGGTTACCTTAATCTTCATCAGTTACGGCTCACGCCGTACAATTTTGAGCATCTCGTTGCACGCAACTATACATTTTTACACGGGGAAAAGGTGACCGTCCTCGAGTCAGAGCTGGCGGCCCTGGAACTTGTGCGGCACAGTCTCGACCACAAGCTTGGCCTGCCGGTCAATTATTGCTCTTTTGTCTTCAAAAACCGCTACCAAAGCCGGGCAGGTCGTCTGCGCAATAGTCGTTTCATAGTCAAAGACCATGAATCCCTGACCGACAACGGCTATATTCGTGTCCTGACTCTGGTCGGCAGTACGGAAGCCGTGGAGCGCCAGGAGCGCAGATTCAGCGAGCAGGTAGGGGGCAGGCAGCTTTGGAGTAGAGGCAATTCCAAGGGATCACTCGTTTTTCATCCACAACTCTGGCAAGCGGTGGCCTGGGACGATTTTCAATTGTTGGTCGGCTATGCCGCCACCCGGCAACAATCCTCGGTGAGTTACCATAACCCGTTTGTTACCGTTCCGGTAAGTCCCGGAAAGTCGGTGATTATCGAACGTGCCCGTGCCGTGGCGGATTTTGAACTGAGCAAAGAAGCTCGGCAATGTTTCCAGGAGGTTTTCCTGACTGGTCGCAGTTTGGCGGATTCAGAAGCCCATAATGTTATGCTGGATGAGATGGTGCCTTTTGAAAAAGGACTGGAAGGTTTGCAGGACTATTACTGAAAATAACCCGCCATGTTCGCATTTACCTTTCGACCGGTGAATATGCACATGGCGGGTAATTGTTATCGTGTGGTCAGATTTTCTGGATGGCTTGTTCGTCTTTGGCTTTTGCCAGAAGTTTGCTGAAATAATGCGTTATGGCCATGCGTGCATACTGACCGGCGCGAATGCCGATGAATTTTTCGTGGGCGACCATGACGGAAACCACGACCTTGGCCTGGCCGTGTCGCTCATTGGCAAAACCCACAAACCAGTCATAGCGGACTTCATGGGTGTTGTTATCCATTGAACCGGTTTTGCCGCCGATCTGCAACTGTGAGAGGATCTTGTCTTTCTGGTATCCACTGAAGGATTTGCGAGCTGTCCCGGATTTGATGGTGGTTTGCATCATCTGGTCCAGTACCGTCGAGGCTCTGGCCGACATGGCCTGCTGTTCCCAGGTCTGTTGTCCATGGTAAAGAACCGTGCCTTTATCATCGGATATGCGATCCACAAGTGATGGTGCCACCATGCGCCCACCATTGAGTACGGCCGAAGCCATTACCGCGCCATGTAGCGGAGAAATGGTGGTGTCGCGATTGAAGCCGCTGGCCATTTCGGCCCAGTCGTAAGGATCGTCATTTACCTTGAAGTGACTGGGGGGGAGGGATAGGTCAAAATCCAACGGTTCGTTGAATTTGAAGGTGTCAGCATATTTTTCCAACAGCGATTTTCCCAGCCGATTTTCCCCGATTTTCCCGAATACAGGATTGATCGATTGCGCAAACGCATCCTTGAAGGAAACGGTATTGGTGTGTTTGTTGATTTGATCGGTCAACTGCCGCTTGTATAAGGTATGTTTATAACCATTGAAATGCATGGTCGAATCGGCATTGTAGTTGCAGTGATCCACTGCGGACGCGGCCGTGACAATTTTAAAGATGCTGGCTGCAGGAAAGTTGCTGCGTAGACAGGGATTGCCGGCATTGCCCGTTTTGTCGAATCCCGCCATGGCCAGAATCCGTCCTGTGTCGGCTTCCATAACCACAATGCCGATATCCCTGGAGTTTTTACGATCCATCTTTGAAAGCAGGTAGTTCTGCAGATCTTCATCCAGGCTGGTTTCAATTTGCAGAATCTGCTCGTTGACCAGCAGTTCCAGGTTCTTTTCGGTAAGATTTTCAAAATCCTGCTTATCCAGAAGATCGCGAATATCCTGCTTGTTGGTAATTTTAGGAAGCTCTCTGGGTGGCGCGGAGGTTTGGGTCATGGCTGTCGGGGAGGTTGCCATGCTGTTCGAGACCAAAACCTTAATTCCAAAAATTCCGCAAATAACCAGACTGGCGAGAGCGCAAATCTTTCTGCCGATTCGACGTTTGTTGGGGCGCCCGATAGACCGGGGATTGGGGCGAGCATTAGGCCTAGTGCCCCGTTGTTGATTGAGGTCGTTCTGAAAATTTCGCCAGTTCGTGGTGTTCTGATATCCGGATAAACGTTTGGAATATTTTCGCATAGATATCATCTCATAAATAGATGGCGTGGATTAGAGGGCAATTGCTGAAAAGTTAACAGCAAATAAAAAATTCTTTCCTGGACAACCGCTTGATGAAAAAAGGCAGTAGGAAAAAAATTACCCCCCTTGTCAATGATCTTTGCAGGTGCTGCACAATATCATTTTGAGACATTTTGGCCAAGACTATTTAAGTTGAAAAATACGTTATTTTTTTAGACCTTATCTGTTGAAATGCCCGCAGATGTCTTCCAGTTGATTGGGCTTTATCTGACTGAATTCGGTTCCGATACCGGGAAGGCTCATGGTTTTCCCCCATGCACAGTGCCGACGGATGATAAGTTGAATCGGGGTTGGGTCCGAAACCTCCAAAAAACGTATCCATGCATACTCAGTATCTTGCCAGGATTGGGTGGAAATCAGAAAGCAACCGCCTTGGGAGATATCCAACGTGACGGTTTTTTCCGTTTGATCTGCTGCGAAATTTACGTCTTTGCTTAAAAGAACATTGAAGTGAATCGGATACCGCTTGTTCATCCGGCAGGTTCTTGCCGGGCGAGAGTGACAGAACTTGTTCAGGAAGTCTTGCAGCGGATTTTCTTTATTGATGAGATTTCCAATAACCAGCCCTCTTATTTCTCCAGCGTTGGCATCCCAGCGAACACGCAAGATTGGATATGCTTCGGAAATACTCTGAATATCAATTTTGTCCTTGAGAGAGGATCTGACAGCTGTCAAAACATCGAGGATCAGGCCGTTGAAAGGCATCTTGCTCATCTGCAGTTTCATGTCGGCAATATTACCAGCAACTTCGCACTCAGCCCCGAGACTCTCTACGGCGGTCCGGTAACGATCAGCGGTTGTTGGATCGCTGGCAATAATGAGCACTTTAATCATGGAAAACCTTTCTGGACAAAAGACAAAAGAACAAGAGCATACTTTTATTATATTGGGTCTGAATGCATTTAAGTTTGTTTGCAGATGATAAAAGACAGTCACTCTTGTGGGCATTAGTTGATGTTACACGGTGCCTGATCTCGTTCTATCTTGAATGCTTGCAAAAGCGTCAGGCTTGAAGGGTAATGACTCCTTCCGGAATTCATGCTACGGATCTCGGGTATTTAAATATGAATTCTTCAATTTATCCCGAGTTTGTCAAGAGGCTTGCCCGATTAGATTATTTTTGCCATATCAGTAGTGAAAATCGATTTCGGGATTTGGATCAGTGTAGAATGAGTAGCTAAAAATAACTGCGGCCGCCCATATACGTTCTGCTAAAAAATGGCGCGGACAATTTCTCAATGCGTACGGTTTTTCCGGTACTCGGGGCATGAATGAAACGGTTTTTGCCGATGTATATGCCGACGTGGCTGACACGTTTGCCGCCGTTGGTGGCAAAAAACACCAGATCGCCTTTTCGTAGTTGATGTTTGGGTATCCAGCGGCCGGCTTGAAACTGGTTTCGCGATACGCGGGGCAGATTAAGACCATTGAGTCGATAACAGGCCATGGTCAGGCCGCTGCAGTCAAAACCGTTGTCGCCGTCGGTTCCACCCCAGCGGTACGGGACCCCAAGGAAACTGCGTGCCGTTTTGACAAGTTCTTCCCGCAGTGGATTGGTATCCATTCCGTGTAGTCGCGAAGCGGCATAGGACTGAGGGATGACAATAAAAAAATTACCAATCAGTCCTTGAGATTGAAGCTTCTCTGCTTCGTATCGGGCGGCAGAGTAGTTGATGTGATTGCCGAAACGGACTTTAAAGAGAGCGGATTTGTGGCGAAAATAATAGGCGTCGATGCCTCGTTGTTCCAGCACTTGCTCCAACCGCACGGCATTTTCGAGTTTGGAGAAAGCGCCTACCTGAATGGCATAGCCCATTTTTTGAAGAGCACCGTTGCCCGCGGTTGATAAGGCACTGTCGATTGGCTCACCGAAATCGTGCCCCTGTCGGCTCAGTTGGGGGTTTCCTGCCTGATTTGTGCAGGCGACCAGTGGCAGGATAGTCATGCAACACAGAAGGCACAGGATAATTGTTTTTATCATAAAATTAACAAGTGTCATGCATGTCTCCACCGATGCCAAGGATAACGCACTTGGTCGGGTTATGACGGCACTTTTCCCTTAACATTTAATTCCATACTATGGAAGATTTAAGCACCATCCGCAGCCGTGTTTGCTTTTATTAAATGTCCGGTAGGTGCGGTACGATTTTATCTTCTAAAAAGTGATATGGAAAGTCCTTATTTGTATACATTGTAAAATTAGCCACTTACGGAAATTTGCCTACATACATTCCGTTGTGAAAAGTTCACTTATAATCTTTGTTGTGTTTAATAAAGAATCAGTGAATTTGCTTCAAAAAAAATAGTGATTATTCTAGGAAGTTATCGATGATTATATATTGTGATTGAAGATTATTTTATGTATTTTTGTCACGGTGATTTTTGAACTAAAGCATGGTTTTATTTGCAAGTTGTAACCACTTGGAGGGGCAATGAAGTTCAACGATTGGAAAATTGGCTACAGGCTCGCTTTGCTGGCAGGTTTGCTTTCTGTTTTTCTTGTGATGACAGGTATTTTAGGTCTGACCAGTTTGGGAAGCCTTAACGCCTCCTTACAGTCCGTATACCAGGACCGGGTCGTGCCTTTAACCCGACTTAAAAAAGTATCTGACATGTATGCGGTTAACATTGTAGATCTTTCCCATAAAATCCGCAGTAAACAGTTCGATTGGGATGATGCCATGAGCGGTTTGAAATCCGCTCAGCAGCTCATTGCCACCGAATGGAATGCATATCTCGAAACAGCTGATGCTCCCGAGGAACAACAGCTGGTCAGTCAGGCGCGGACTCTGATGGCAAGTGCCGACAAGACCATTCTCAACCTGGAAAAAATTATTGCCGAGCAGCAGCAGCTGATGCTCATCGATTTTATCGAGAACAATCTCTATCAGGAGATCGACCCCATTACAGAGCAGGTCGGCAAGCTGATTGACGTGCAGCTTGAAATGGCGCGCCAAGAGTATGAAGTAGGGCAGGCGACTTACCGACGCACCTATGTTTTCTCCCTCGGGTGCATGGGACTGGCCCTGCTGCTGGCGGGGGTGCTCGGCTTCCTGATTATCCGCAGCGTGACGCGTCCGGTGGCTCTCACCGTCGAAATGATCGAAGCGCTGGAAAAGGGCAATCTTGATATACGGCTGTCGCTTGATCGCAAGGACGAGATCGGGCGTCTGGCCAGAGCCATGGATGCGTTTGCAGACAATTTGAAAAACGAAGTGATTGAAGCTTTCAACAGCCTGGCGGCAGGCAATTTCACCTTCAAGGCTAAAGGTCTTATCGCGCAACCCCTTGAGCGGGCCAATGCCGCACTCTGCAAGCTTGTGCATGAGATTCAGTCCACCAGCGAGCAGATCGCCGGCGGATCCAGTCAGGTTGCCGACGCCAGTCATGATCTTTCCCAGGGCGCGACCCATTCGGCATCTTCCCTTGAGGAAATTTCTGCGGCCATGACCGAGCTGGCGTCCCAGAGTCGGCAAAACGCCGATAACGCCAAACAGGCCAACATGCTCTCCAACCAGGCTAAAAACGCCGGGGACAAGGGCAATCAACTCATGGAAGAGTTGATGGAAGCGATGTTCGATATCAACCAGTCGGCGGCAAGCATCAATAAGATCATAAAAGTCATTGATGAAATCGCCTTCCAGACCAATTTGCTGGCGCTTAATGCTGCAGTCGAGGCGGCGCGTGCCGGTCAGCATGGCAAAGGCTTCGCCGTGGTTGCCGAAGAGGTGCGCAATCTGGCCGCTCGCAGTGCCAAGGCCGCCAAGGAAACCGAAGAGCTGATCGAAGGCGCCAATCAAAAAAGCACCCATGGCACCGAGCTTGCACAGAATACGGCTGCCGCCCTGCAGGGGATTGTACAGGAAACGGGTAAGGTAACCGATCTTCTCAACGAAATCTCCGCGGCTTCCGATGAGCAGGCGGTAGGCTTCGATCAGGTTACCCGAGGTCTTGACCAGATTGAACAGGTTACCCAGCAGGCTACCGCCAATGCCGAAGAAAGCGCTTCGGTGGCACAGCAACTGGCCAGCCAGTCGTCTTATTTGCGCCAGATGCTCGGACGCTTTAAAATTGGTGCCGCCCCGCAGTCAGCGCCCCGTCTTAGCGGTGGTTCCTCTGCAGGTCGCCCAGCTGCTCCGATGCTGCCCAAGTCCACCCAGCCGCCTGCGCGTCCCGTGGCCAAGGCTTTACCTAAACCCGCCAGAACGCAGCAACCTGTGGCACCGCGGCCGGCAACTGAGAAAACTATCCAAGCCAAGGTGACCAACGCGCTGCCTGCCCCTGAAAAACCGCAGCCCAAGGCAGAAGCTAAACCATCGACCAAGCCTAGAGAATTAAAGCCTGAGGAAATCATTGCCCTGGACGATTCTGAATTCGGCAGATATTGAAGACCGAACAATCCACGAATATTTAAAAAGACCGGCCCTGGTGCCGGTCTTTTTATTTGGAAGTTGAGGGTAGAGCGATAAAGGTGTCGTTTGGGTTTGCCGCAAAGGCTTGTGACCTGCTATGCTTCGCAAATTCTTCACATCTTATTTGATACTTCTGCTTCTACGGATCACATATCATGGCTCTTCGATTCATTCATACAGCGGATATTCATCTGGGCAAGACCTACCGGCATTCCCCGATGCAGGCCCAGCGCAGCGATGATTTCTTCCATTGCCTGGCGGGCATCGTGGATGACGCACTGCGCGAAAAGGTTGATTTTGTACTTATCGGCGGAGATCTGTTTCATACCGGGCAGATCCTGCCACGCACCTTTGCGCGTACCATCGAGATTCTGCAACCTCTCAAAGATGCCGCCATCCCCTGTGTTGCCGTGGAAGGCAACCATGACTGGATTCACCGGCGTGACAGTATCTCATGGATGGAGGCCCTCTCGCAGATGGGCTATATCCACCTGCTGCGGCCGTCGCGCACCGAGGATGGCGGGTATGTGTTCGAACCGTTCGATGCAGAGGAGGGGCGTGGCGGACACCTTGTGATCGGTGATCTGAACATCTACGGACTCGGTTATATCGGAGCCCAGGCCGGTCATCACGTGCCGCGTATTTGCGATGCGGTGACCACGGAAAACAACCTGCTGTTGTTTCACGTCGGCATCTGGACCTTTTCGCCGGTGGAAATCGGCAACATGAAACCGGAGGAGGCACTGCCGTTGGCGGAGCGCTTCGGTTACGTGGCTCTTGGCCATGGTCACAAGCCCTACCTGGTGACCACAACGGAAGGGCGTGCTTACGGATTCAACCCGGGGTCGCCGGAGCGCGTCAATTTCGGAGAGCAGAAATACGACAAGGGCTACTATCTGGTTGGTGTGGAAGACGGTCATTTCAGTCATCGTTTTTGTGCCACCGATCCCCGCCCCATGCATGCGGTAGTGGTGGATCTCGATGGTGCGTGCGATGCCGAAGCGGCCCTGGACGATTTCCGCAGGCAATTGGCCGATTTGCCGGATGCCGGCGATGATGATCGCCGTCCCCTGATCGATCTCAAGCTCGTTGGCAGGGTGGCGTTTCATCCCTTTGAACTGAGCCGTGAACGACTGCGCACTGTGCTGGAAGAACTTTGTCATCCCCTGCATGCGGAAATCCGCAATCATCTGTCCCTTGTCACCCGTGGCAGCGACGGCGAATCTTCTAAAAAGAGTCTCGCACAGATCGAAAAAGAGGTGCTGCATGAACTGGTGGGCGCCAACAGTGACTACAAGGATCGACAGGATGAACTCGTCGCACTGTCCCTGGCGATCCGCGACCTGGTATTGAAAGGCGAGGTGGAGGATGAGGAGTTATTGACCATCCTGACCAAAAACTTGGCCCCGACTGCAGGTCAATCCTGACATACCGAAGTCCATCCTCCGGCTCTCCCAGGTGAAAAATATGATACAAATTCTGTCCATCCATCTGAAAAACATCAAATCCCATCGCGACACAACTCTGGCGTTTTCAGCCGGCATCAATGTCCTGTCCGGGCCCAACGGCGTCGGCAAAAGTACCGTGTTCGAGGCCATCGGCTATGCCCTGTTCGGGGTGGATGCGCGAGATTTTGTTTCCAACATCGAGCGGTTTCTGTCCATCGGTGCTAAACGCGGCGAAGTAGCCGTGACCTTTCAGATCGATGATGGCACTACCTGGCGGGTATCGCGCACGGTCGGGGGCGGCGTCAAGTGGCTGCTGGCCAAAGAAATCGGAGGCCAGTTCGAAGTCGAGGAACATGCCAACATCAGGGAGACCGAGCTGCGGCTGGCTGAACTGCTGGGGCTGGCCAACGGGCGCCCCCTGGCCGAGCAGTTCAAGCTGGTTATCGGTCCCTTCCAGAACGAATTCCTCGGACCGTTTGTCATCAAGCAGGCGACCAAGCGGCAGGATGCTTTCGACGAGATACTCGGCATCGATGCGTGGCGCAAAACCTTCAAGGGCACCAGCGGTCTGCTAAGCGCTGTGCAGCACCGGATCGAATTGCTTGCCGCCGATGTGGCAGGTAAACAGGAACAGGTCGCCGTATTGCCGGATCGGGAAAAGGAACTTACCGCGCTGCAGCTTGAGGTTGAAACACAACGACAACTCCTGGATGGAAAAAGACAGCGGTTGGCAGAGGCCTCACAACGGTTGACCGAACTGGATAAGCAGGAAGATGCTCTGCGCACGGCCACCACCGAGGTGCAGGAGCTGGATATCCGTATCAATAACGGTGACGAAAAAGTGGCGGAGCAGGGCCAGAGAGTCAAACAGGCCGAAACGGCCCTGGCGGTGATGGAGCAGAATCGGGCCGGCAAGGATGCTTTTGAAAAGGCCGATACCGCGCTCAAGGCCTTGCGCGAGCAAGAGCGGGTGTGCCGTGCCCTCGAGCAGGAAATCGTCAAGCAGGAAAAGGGCGCTCTTGAGCTTGATCAAAAGCTTACCCATGAACGCGGCGAAGTGGAAAAAACCCGGCAGGATCTGGATGCGGAGCAGCAAAGGCTGCATGCCACGCGCAAAGAATTGCAGCCCGATGCGCAGTTGCTGGAAGCGGCCGCCCGTCTGCAATCGCTGCGGAGCGAGGGCGAGGAGTTGCGTTCGCGGCGCGGGTTGCTGGAGGGGCGCCGGGCCGCATTGGTCGAAGGGCAGCACAAGCTCGCCGAAGGGGTGTGCCCGTTTTTTATGGAGGCTTGCCAAAATATTGCCGGACAGCAGCCGCGCGATGTGTTCAGTCATAAGATCGAAGATCTTGACAAGCAGGTCGCCGATCTTGATGTCCGGAGTGAAAAGGTCGCCGACCATATCGCTTCCGCGGAAAAGGCGCAACAGGCCCTCGATGCGCTGAAAGTGCGTGCGGCAGAATGGGACAAACAGCAACAGCAGCTTGAGGTGCGTCGTCAAAAGAATGCCGAGCGCGCTGAAGGGCTCACAACTTTGCAAGCCCGGCAGACCGAAGCTGCGGCGAAGCTTGCAGAGCGTAAACATAAGCTTGAGGCGTTTGCCGGACTGGAAGAGTCGCTCCGTAGCGCCGAGCAGCAAAGGGCGGCTTTTCAAGCTGCAAGGGATACGTTTTTCGCCCATTCCAAGGATGCCGGGGAGCTGGGGGAGCGCCAGCAGAAGCTGGTTACGTGGCAGCAGGCCCTCGAAGCACTGAAAGCGAAGCGAACCACGGCAGCCGAAATCCTATCCCGATGTCAAAAAGCTTACGATGCCGCTCTGCACAGGACCGCACGGCAGGCCAAAGAACAACTCTTGGGCGAGATTGCGGGATTGGAGCAGCGCATCAAAGGGCTGGAAAAGGATGGCGAACGGCTTGCAGCAGATATCGCCCGCCTCAAACAGCTCGCACAGGAAATGGCTGTCAAGCTGGCCGAAAAGAAACATTTCGAAGAGCAGGAGATCCTTGTCAAATATCTGCGTAATCGGGTGTTTAAAAACGTCTCGACCCAGCTCTCCGAACGTTTCCGCGAGGAGATCACCCAGCGGGCCGATCGCATCTATCGCACCATCGCCGAAGGGGACGAAGAACTGATCTGGGGGGAAAACTACCAGGTGGTGCTGCGCGACATGGTCGATGGGCAGTTGCGCGAACGCACCGACGATCAACTCTCTGGCGGTCAAATGATGAGCGCAGTGGTGGCCCTGCGCTTGGCCCTGCTGCAGACCATCGGCGCGCGGGTGGCTTTTTTCGACGAGCCGACCTCCAATCTCGATGCCTCGCGCCGTGAAAACCTGGCCAAAGCTTTCCGCGCCATCGATGTCGGCCGCGAGGAGGTTACAGAGCACTGGTACGACCAATTGTTCCTAGTCAGCCACGATGTCGCCTTTACCGAGATTACCGACCAGATGATTCCGCTGGGAGAGTGATTCATACGCTATCCGGCAACTCTTCGAGGTGTGGATGATTGTAACGTAAGGATATTCAGGTCGATCGAACCCTGTATTCCGGTTACAGACGGGTGGTGTGGGATCGGGTGATGAGATTTATTGCTGTCCGAGAAAATCCAAAGGACTGGCCACCGCATTGATATCCTTAGCCATGACGTGCGTATAGATCTCGGTGGTTTTGACGTCCGCATGCCCCATCAGCTCCTGAACCACCCGGATGTTGACGCCGTTCTCCAGCAAGTGGGTTGCAAAAGAATGACGGAAGGTGTGACAGCCGACTCTTTTGTGGATTTGGGCGCGGGTTACGGCTATCTTCACCGCTTTTTGCAACCCCGACTCAAGCACATGGTGGCGACGCATGATCCCTGATCGGGGATCGGTACTCAACTGTTTAGACGGAAACACGTATTGCCAGCCGAATTCCTTAGAAGCATGGGGGTATTTCCTGTCCAAAGCGTTGGGCAGATAAACATTTCCGTATCCTTTATCCAGATCCTGATCATGAAGCTGCTTAACCTTGGTCATATGCGCCTGCAAGCCACTTTTTATTGTAGCCGGAAAAATAGTGGTTCTGTCTTTGCCCCCCTTGCCATCCCGCACATAAATAAGATTCCTTTCGAAATCAAGATCCTGAACGCGCAACCGCACGGATTCCATCAGCCTTAAACCGCCCCCATACAACAGTTGAGCCATGAGCAAATGAACGCCGGACATCTGTAGCAGCACCCTTTGAACCTCGGCCTGGCTCATGACAACAGGTGGACGTCGGTGCTTTTGAGCCCTGATATGTTCGATGAGTTCTTCAACCGGCTGATCGAGTACATGCTTGTAAAGGAAAATGATAGCGTTCAATGCCTGACGCTGGGTGGAAACAGCTACCTTTCCCTCTACTGCCAAATGACTCAGGAAAGCTTCTATTTCGAATTTTCCCATATCTTTCGGGTGTCGTTTGGCATTGAAAAATCGGATATAGCGCACAATCCAGTAGCAGTAGGTTGTCTCGGTGCGGTAGGCATAATGGTGATAACGCAGCACCTGGCGAACCTGCTCCATGAGTTTTAATTCAGGGTTCGGTCGAAATTTATTGTTGTTTTTCATAAGAAAAATTTATATTATCGGCAGGTGGAAAAATCAAGGGGATTTTTTCCACTTTTACCCCTTTAATAATTCAATAAGTGGAAAATTTTGCCTGCTATAGGGGTGATATGACGGAAAATATTCCATTGTTACCACTGTTAGATTTCGAAATGAAGAATAGAGGAAAAATTCTTTCATCTTTCGCTCTGGCCTCGGTTGTAACAGGCACTATAATCCTCCATAAAAAATTTGGAGGTCATCTGTCTGGAGGAAGATATTCAACACCACACTCGTGGGCCGAAATCATAGAAATGGCCCCCTATTTTATTTCACTTTTCATCTTCTATCTCGCAGGTGCAGTAATTTATTTCTTCATTTTCAGAAGAGAAAAATATGCAATTTGCCCAGCGTGCGAAGAATGCATCTCAACCACTAATATTGAGAAATCAAAGTGCCCAAAATGTGGCGGGGAAGTTGTAATACTAGAAGGTTATTACAGTAAAAAAGAAATCTAACAAAATAATCAACCGGAGCGAACAACACAGGTGGTTTCCGTAAAAGGTTCTGCTTCACGCCCTGCTTAACGCGCCCGGTTATCAAAATCGTTAAAAGTATGAGAGGTTTCCGGTGAATCGATGGAAGGTCGCCTTTTTCACTTGCTTAGTTTTTTTAATTCTAAGCAATCTGCTTTTTGTCTACAGCATAATTGATCAAGGCGTCTCTTACACGTATTTAGAGGTCTCTTTTGACGAGCAACTTCATGCAAATGAGGTTCTTGGCAATTTAATCGTCAGGGGCGGGGAGAATTACTCACAAAAAGATCTTTTGCATTTGTTACGGCAAGCATATCCAAATGAGTTTATCGTGGAAAAGGACAACCGAATTTCAATGGGGCCTAATTCGTTTGAGTTTAAAAATGATCGATTGATCAAAGTGAGGTAGTGTCAGATTTTAACAATCAGGTCAACCGGACTGATGATACATGGGTGATTCCCGTGAAGGTCTTTACTAAATCGTTACGGCACGACGCAGCCGGTTACCACCACGTTAAATTTCTATGAACTATTTACCAAAAATTGATGCAGTCAGGAAAGAGGTCCTCGAAGTATTCACTTTGGCGGATTGCTATTTTATTTCTTTTTTAGATAAAAAGAGATTTTCACTTTTCCCACACCTTAAAAAGCTTCTAAAAAGTTCTGCAAAAAGTGAGATCATTGAGAAATTGTTGAGCATCTGCATAAAACTGCGATTTCTTGACGATCATAAAAAAATATTTAGCAAATACAAGCAGCGAAAATCCTATGGAACTTTTCTAGTTGAAGGGGAAAGCCAAGACGTCTTTCAACTTAGAGAGGTAGCAAACAAAATTATTCACAGTAAGGCGATTTCGGTAAAACTCATCACTGAGGGTGCTATCGTATTTGATACGAAGGGCCAATGGAACCAAGGTAACAATGAAGATCTTGTAGAACCTGGCGAACATTGGGAAGACCATATATTGATCTGTGCCAAAGGAGAATTTGGCAAGAAAAATAAAAAATGGTACGTAGAACTGAATTTGTTTCAATTTTTAAACGATATTGAGATGCTTGTTGAAAAAAGTGAGCCAACCAATCAATCAGATACAGACAAGCTTAAGGGCAGCACCGTGTACAGGGTATAATTCGAAACTCGACCTCGAGGGAATTTAACCAAGTGGTGGAGTGGACGCGAAATACCTGGGTGCCTTTTCATGTATGGTTTTTCGCGCGCCCCTCACCCCAAACGTTATGCGTAGGAGGTTCAGTGCCCAGCTTGCTCCACAGAGAGATTGAGAAATTTCGCGCCTGGGCGTTGAACTACCCGGTAGATGAGCGCTCTGGTGAATGGGAGTGCGACTACCAAGAGTGGCCGACTCTAAACCGGTCTTTTGTTGCTTACTTGGACTCGCATTCTCCCCAAGACGCTGATGACCATGCAGTATCCGATCTCATTTACGCCGTAGCGCGGGATAATGAGATGGAAGATCTTGTTTCGGAATTGGCCGATAGGCCTGAATGGCTTGCCTTCTTACTCCCTTACGTACTGGAGTGTGACGAACCGGATACGCGATGGCAGTTTGCGGTTACACTCGGCCACCGCGTTCTTCCGTTCAATGAAGCTGAGGTCGCACTGCTTAAACTGGTTGGGGACCACGACGAATACGTGAGCCGTATGGCTCTTCAGTCGCTAGGAAGAATTGGTTCCACTCACACAGAGAGCCTATGTGAGCGTGCTTGGGCGACCAACCACGAGTATCAGAGAATCATGGCGCTGTGGGTGTTAAAGGAAATCGGCTCACAAAAGCTCGGCGCCTACGTCGTTCTCGCAAAGAAGGATGGCCGAAAATATGTTGTCAGCAATGCGCTCGAAATTGAAAGCGCATAACCAAGGGCTCCAGCGGATTTGCTACACGCTGCGCGTTCCGCAAACGCGCTGAGCCCAATCGTTAGACATCAGACATGAGTATTTCGCTAATCCCAATAGCCGCATTCGCCTCCTCAATGGTTTTCCTCGGATGGGAGTGCTGGAAGTTTTATCTAGGACTCGTATCGCGCGGCTGGTTGCCTGTGAAGTGTGTTGTGCACCGCGCATGGATCGAAGAAGACACGAGTTCAAACCCGGATGGTGCCGACTCCGTCAGCTATTCAGCCAAGGTCCAATACACCTACAGGATCGGCCCTGATACGTACACTTCCACTAGATTGACCTATCAGCCATCGTCTAGCCTCAGCTTTAGACGCGCCATGAAACTTCTGACTGGTCTTCACCCTGGTCAAGAATCCACGGCCTTCTACAACCCGAAAAACAAGAATCAAGCCGTCTTGATACGGTCGGTGAGCTTGAGAAATTCAATTCCGTTGCTCGTCGCCAGTTTTCTATGCGCTTTGACGTGGTATTGGTCATTTATCAAGAGGCACTGACGTCTAACAATTCATTCAAGCCGAAGCCGCTTCGCGGCTCGGCTTAATTCAGGCGTTGGGAATTAACACTTTAACTAGGAGGATGGTATGCGATTGATTTTTAAAGTACTTCCCATAGCACTTATGTTTATTGCTCTCATTGCTGCTGGCTGTGCTGTAACCCCACAACCTCGCGGAACGGTAGCTGATGCAAAATTGCAGGCTGATGTAATGCGGATGATTGGCATATATGAATCAGCGGCAGGAGGAGATGCTCAGCCCAAATTGCTTTCAGCTAATACGGTTGGGAAAGAGGGATCATCATATATTGAGCACTGGGATATTGATAGTAATGGAAAGAAAATTACTTATGAAGTCAAACTTGTCCCTTCGCCCCGTGGTGGAGTTGATTATGGCATAGCCCGTTTAGGTGCTCAGTGACTTGAAGACATCCGATGTTGAAAGATTAGTAGTTGGACCTTGGGGTCGGACCAAGTTAACTTGTTGAAAATGCGTGGTTTTACATCTAAAAAGGTCCTAAAAAACCACTTATAGGCCCATTTTGGGGGGGCAAAATTAGGGCTACAAGCTTTTTTTAACTGTATTTTGCTGGACTGGCAATGGGAGGGGAGGAATGGCAAGAGCGAATCGGCATCACATACCGGGTTGTATCTGCACATTACTCACCGCTGCCACAAGAAGGAATTTTTGCTGAAATTCGCTCATGATCGCTCCCGTTTTGTGGCTTGGTTGCTCGAAGCCCGCAAGCGATTATCCTTGCAAATCCTGAACTATACTGTCACCTCCAATCATGTTCATCTACTGGTGAAGGACAATGATGAGACCAACACCATTTCATCGTCCATCCAACTGGTAGCCGGTCGTATCGGCCAGGAATATAACCAGCGCAAGCGTCGCAAAGGGGCTTTCTGGGAGGACCGCTACCATGCCACGGCCATAGAATCGGGAGAGCATCTACGGCGTTGCCTTGTTTATATGGATTTGAACATGGTTCGGGCTGGCGTCGTGAGCCATCCGGCCGATTGGGCTTTTGGCGGGTATCATGAGATTCAGGGCAATCGCCGCCGCAACAGGCTTCTTAACCTGGACATCCTTGCTGAGGTTACGGAGACAAATGGCGCGGATGATTTAGCCATCGCTCATCGGGATTGGATCGAGGAAACTCTGAGTGCGGAAAGAGGCCAACGAGAGGAGATGTGGACGAAGAGTCTCGCCGTCGGCAACGAGCAGTTCGTTCAAGAAATCCAAGAGAATCTTGGAGTGCGGGGGATAGGGAGAGGTGTTGATGTGATTGGAGATGCCTATGTGCTTCGAGAATCGCCCGAAACCTATGAGGCCAATTTTGACCCCGAAAATCGAGCCATAGCGCCCAATAATAGCTTTTTATGGGATGGTTTTTCTTGATTTTCAATGGTTTGACTTGGTCCGACCCCAAGCACCAACCCTCAGATCTCCACGCTCACTCGGCTTGGCAATCCGGCCCAAAGGCTCTGGCAGATTGTACTGAGTGGCGGTATTTTGGATATGGGCATAGAGTTCGGCCCGCTTGCGCGCCAGATGATTGGGCGTTGCAACAGGTCACGGGTAGCGCGCATCTTTTTCGGGTAGGTGTAGGCCACCGGGAAAGATCCGCCGCGAAGCAATACGGCAATTTTATGCGAGTCGATCTTGTCATTTTTGGCCTTGCCGCCATGGATGGCGCGCATGTAAAGCGCATGCCCGAGGACGAAATCGATCTCCTCGTTGGCACAGAGATCGGCCAGCCAATACCAGGTGAACATGCACTCGCAACCGACAACAAGGTCTTCGCGGTAGGGTTTGATCAGGCGTAAAAAGGCCTTTGGCCGCGTCGGGATGTTCTTGTGCAGGACCACCTCGCCAGTCGAATCGAGGACACAGACAAACATGGCATTGGCGTGCAGATCGATGCCGCAATAGAATCGGTGCTGTTTGATGTAAAATTTCATGGTGCAGGTTCCTTTCTTTGAGAGGGTTGCTGTGTTCTCAAGGGATACCGGATGGTCCGGTATCTGGAGGGGGCCTGCACTAGTATCAAGGGCGTTCAAGTGGACCCAATGCCGCGTCGCTTGCGCTCCTTGCATTGGTCCACTTACCGCTAACGTTGACAACAGTGAACAATGGAACATATCAAATGAGATCAATCAACACACAATCAGTCAGCATTCCAATTGCACAATCATCTCCAAATAGCAGGTCTATCAATGGCAAACTTTATGGTTCAGGCCATATGGCAATTATCTTTTCCAACATGGATACCAATGATCAAAGTGAATGGGATGTCATTATTAATGACCTTATTTCTGATAGCTATATGATTCTCACATATGACTATCTTCATCATATAGACGATCAATCGAGAACTCTTGAAGATGCGATTTCATTTGTTTGTGATGCGGGTGCGAAGAAAATTATCCTTATTGGCGCAAGTAGGGGTGGGGTCGCATCTATAAAAGTCGCAGCTCGGCATGTTAATAACGATTGTATAGCTGGCATCGTGGCTTTTTCTGCTCCTATCGAATATGAAGGAACTGTCTTCTATCGCAAGGATGAATTGAGTAGAATTAAAATTCCAAAACTCTTGATAAACTCGGAACATGATGATGGGGCAAACGATACTCGTAAGATGTTCGAAATATTTGACGATCCAAAAGGATTGCTGTTCTATCAAGGAGATGCCCATGGGACAGAACTTTTTGACAAAGAACGAGATTCGATTATTAAAAAGCTACAGGGTTTCATAGCTGCTGTATTTGGGATATGTGATTAATACAAAAAAAATGAGTTGCGGAACATTCGTGGTTAGAGGGACGGCGAGGAGCATGCCGCCCCTGACATGCGGCGTTTGCTGACCGAGTTACCCACGAAGCTAATTTGAGAGAGGCGTGGCATGACATTACATTCTGGCTCTTGTTTATGTGGCACAGTAACATTCAAGCTCGAAGGTGAATTTAATGCGTTTTATTTGTGTTATTGCCACTATTGCCAAAAAGATACAGGCTCGGCCCATGCAGCAAATCTGTTCGCTCAGTCTGCACAGCTGACTTGGCTTACTGGTGAAAGTGAAGTAAATACCTTTACTTTACCGGGCACGAGGCATTGTAAAAGTTTCTGTAAGCATTGCGGTTCGGCTCTCCCCAGGGTGGAAATGTCAGGCGTTACCATAGTACCCGTGGGCTGTCTTGATAGTGAAATATCTCTTAAACCGACTGCGCGTATTTTTATGCGAAGTCGGGCAAGTTGGGCGGAAGGGTTTGAAACCATACCAAAATTTGACGGTTTACCGAAGTGATCAGCATTTAACACATAACCAGGCGTTGTAGTGGATGCCCTACACTCCGCGCCTTCTAGCGTAGTTCGCTACGCTCATTTAATAGCGCAAGCCGGCTCCCCGGTCCGGCCATCACTGAACTTGGCGTTAGGCCCTGACCGAGTCTACTCGCCCCCGTTAGGAGATTTACCGCTGTGGACATCCCACGGATATTCAACATCACGGAAAGTGCGCACCGCATTCACATCCGATAAGTTCGCCACTCTCGGCGCTGCGTTGCGTCTGAAGTCGGGAGCACGAGTGCTCGACCTTGGTAGTGGTTCGGGCGAAATGTTGTGCACTTGGGCGCGCGACCACGGCATTATCGGCACCGGCATCGACATGAGTCCGTTGTTCACCGAACAGGCCAAACAGCGTGCTGAAGAGCTCGGTGTTGCTCATCAAGTCAGGTTCATTCATGACGATGCAGCGGGTTACGTCTCTGACGAGAAGGTTGATGTGGCAGCTTGTGTCGGCGCCACCTGGATAGGCGGAGGCGTCGCTGGCACCATCGAGCTTCTGACGCGAAGCCTCGGCACCGGTGGCATCATCCTCATCGGCGAGCCCTACTGGCGGCAGGTACCGCCGACAGAAGAGGTTGCCAAGGGGTGTCTTGCCAATGCAATCTCCGACTTTCTCAGTCTTCCAGAGCTTATCGCATCTTTCGGCAACCTCGGCTACGATGTTGTTGAGATGGTTTTAGCCAATCAGGACGGTTGGGACAGGTACGAAGCGGCTAAGTGGCTTACCATGCGCCGATGGCTTGAAGCCAACCCTGACGATGAGTTAGCAGAGGAGGTTCGGTCTAAACTGGTCTCGGAACCTGAGCGCCACGCCACTTACACACGCGAATACCTGGGCTGGGGGGTGTTCGCACTGATGCCACGGTTCTGCCTCAAAAACGCCTAACAAGTCATGCAAGCCGGCGCCACTTCGTGGTGCGGTTTAATTCAGGCGTTATGCGCTAAGGGAAACAATAAATTGTTTACGTTTAAAGATACTAAAACTATTAGAAATAGCGATATTGGTCCGGTCTTTCGATCTAATGGCTGAACTCAGTCGTTAGGTCACCAAGTTGCCCACGAAAAGTGGACATGGTCCGAACCCAAGCAGACCAAGCAGGCAACCATAAACTACCCAATGTGCAGTCGTCCCATCGCGATTACATAAACTCACACAAGATCAACTTCTCTGAACTTCCATTTTTTTTTCATCAATACAAACAGAAAATATGGCAATGCTTGACAAGTGCATGGAGTTGGCTATTGCCCTTCCGCTATAAAATTGACACCTCAACCTGACCAAGGGCCGTGTTGTACGCGGAATTCAGTATGGTATGCTGATGGGCAAAAGGAGGAAATGGCTATGAAAGTCCTGCTGCTTTATCCTGAGTTCCCTGACACTTTCTGGAGTTTTAAACATGCGCTGAAATTCGTGCGCAAAAAAGCATTTTCGCCTCCCTTGGGGTTGCTGACTATTGCGGCCATGCTGCCGGAAACATGGGAATTGCGCCTGATTGATCTCAATGTTCGTACGTTGACGGACAAGGATATCGCCTGGGCGGATGGCGCGTTTGTCAGTGCCATGTTGGTGCAGCGCGATGCGGCCCGGCAGCTCATTACGCGTTGCAAAGACACAGGGCTGACGGTTGTGGCGGGCGGCCCGCTATTTACCAGCGAGCATGAAAACTACCCCGAAGTTGATCACTTCGTGCTGAACGAAGCGGAATTGACCCTGCCATGCTTTCTGCGGGATTTTGCGCAGGGGCGGGCCCGCAGGTTGTACTCGGCCAGTGATTTTGCCGATATCTGCCAGACCCCGGCGCCCGCATGGCAGCTTGCCGATCTTAAGGCTTACGGCACGGTCAGCGTTCAGTATTCACGGGGTTGCCCCTTTCGCTGCGAGTTTTGCAATATCGTCACCTTGTTCGGCCATCGTCCGAGGATCAAAACCGGACGTCAGTTTATCGCCGAACTGGATGCCCTGTACGAGCATGGTTGGCGCGGTAGCATTTTTATCGTCGACGATAATTTTATCGGCAACAAACGACAACTTAAGACCGATCTGCTGCCGGCGCTGATTGCATGGCAAAAACAGCACCGGGGCATCAACTTTTTTACCGAAGTTTCCATCGACCTGGCAGACGATGAGCAGTTGGTGGAGATGATGGTGGATGCCGGGTTCGACACGGTTTTTGTCGGGATCGAAAGCCCCAACGAAGCGAGTCTGGCCGAATGCCAGAAGGGGCAGAATCGTAACCGTGACCTGGTGCAAGATGTTAAGCGTCTGCAGCGGGCCGGGTTGCAGGTGCAGGGCGGTTTTATCCTCGGTTTCGACAGCGATTCGCCGTCCATTTTTCAAAAACAGATCGAATTCATCCAAAATAGCGGTATTGTCACCGCCATGGTTGGCCTGCTTCAGGCTTTGCCGGGTACCCGGCTTTACGAACGCTTGCAACAAGCTGGTCGCCTGTGCAAGGAGACTTCGGGGGACAATGTCGATGGTAGCACCAATATCGTGCCGGCCATGGGGATGGAAACCCTTCTCGAAGGCTACCGCTCTCTTTTACTGACTCTCTACACCCCCAAAAACTATTACCGTCGGATCAGGATTTTCTTACAGGAATACCAACGTCCGGCGGTCTGCACCAAACCGACTTTTCAACGCCAGCGCGCTTTTATCAGGTCGGTTTTCCGTTTGGGAATTTTCGGCAAAGAGCGTATCCCGTATTGGAAGACCCTTTTCTGGACCTTGTTTCACCGTCCGGAACTGGTGTCGACCATGGTGGCCATGGCAATCTATGGTTATCATTTCCGTAAGGTCTGCGAACACAATCTGCTCGATTCCGGTAAATAATGAAGAAATAGGGGGGGCTGCGGCCCCCTCTCGCGTCTGTTCTAACTGGGTTCTGCTCCTTTTAGAAGCACCTCTTTCTCATCATAATCAATGGTTATTGGTTTGTTAACTGCTCGGCGCAGCAGGTAATATCCGCACAAGGAGGAGGCCAGGGATCCCATCAGGACTCCGAGGCGCGCCGCATCGCCTGTTGCGGGCACAGCATTGTCCAAGGCCAAGGTTGCGATGAACAGACTCATGGTAAATCCGATGCCGCACAGCACCGCCATGCCATGAAAAGCGCGCCAGGAGGTTCCTTGAGGCAGGGGACCCAGGCCGAGCTTAATTGCAACCCAGGCGAAACTGACGATGCCGAGCTGTTTGCCGATAAAGAGTCCGGCCGCGATGCCCAGCGGCAGAGGTGACAGCAGATCGGTTGGGGCCAGTCCCGCCAGGGAAACGCCGGCATTTGCAAAGGCAAAAACCGGCAGGATACCGAAGGCTGCCCAGGGGTGGAGGTTGTGCTCAAGGTGTCGCAGGGGCGAGTGGCCATGCTGATCCTTGGCCCGTAAGGGTATGGCGAAGGCCAATACAACCCCTGCGAGCGTGGCGTGAACACCCGATTTGAGAACGCATACCCACAGGAACACGCCGAGCACGACATAAGCAGCGATGCGGGTGACGCCCAAACGATTCAGCACCACCAACCCGGCAACGGCTATTGCGGCCATGATCAGGGAGAAGACGGAAAGGTCGGCGGTATAGAACAGAGCGATGATGACGATGGCACCAAGGTCGTCCAGAATCGCCAGGGTCAGGAGAAAGAGTTTCAGAGGGCCCGGTACGCGCTTACCGAGCAGGGCCATCACTCCCAGGGCGAAGGCGATGTCCGTTGCCGCGGGTATGGCCCATCCCTGCACGGTGGCCGGATTTGACCAGTTCATACCTGCATAGATCAACGCCGGTATCACCATGCCGCCGAGAGCGGCGATGCCGGGCATGGCAATCTGGGGCAGGCTGGAGAGTTCTCCCTCGAGGATCTCGCGTTTGACCTCGAGGCCGACGAGGAGGAAAAAAACGGCCATCAGGCCGTCGTTGATCCACAGCAGAAGGGGCTTGGCCAGATGGAGTGCTCCGATATGGATTTCTACAGGCGTTTGCAAGAGCCCATCATAGAGTAGGGAGAGGGGCGTGTTGGCGCATACGAGAGCCAGCAACATGGCGCCGATAAGTATGAGGCCGCTGGACGATTCGAGTTTGAGGAAATCACGGATAGTTTGGACAGTCATAAGCTCACTTAGGTTTCAGGGTCATCGGTCGACTCGGTACTTGCAGTCATGGGTTGCAGTTTTTAAATTTGCCGGAATTCAGGCCAGCTACCTACGTTTGAGTGCCATCGCCTGCAGACGCGCGATGCGTTCTTCCATGGGAGGATGGGTGGCAAAGATGCCACGCAGGGTCCCTGCGCTCAGAGGATTGACGATAAACATGTGGGATGTCGCGGGGTTCGACTCCGGCATGGGAACCGCACGAGTGCCGATCTGCAGTTTACGCAGGGCATTGGCAAGCGCCAGAGGCTTGCCGCAGATTTCGGCGCCGGAAGCATCGGCCAGATATTCGCGGGAACGGGAAACGGCCATCTGGATTATCATGGCCGCCAGGGGGGCGACCAATGCCAGGACAAGACTGCCGAGCAGGTTGCCTCTTTCTTCATTTTCGCTGCTGCCACCGCCCAGGATGGCCGTCCATTGCAGCATGTTGCCGAGCATGGCGAT
>DKEW01000088.1:0-15269 GCA_002452265.1 Pelobacter sp. UBA6812
ACAAGATTATCCATGGGTATATCCTTAAAAGTTTGCGAAAAGATATGCACTGGCCAAGCGGCGGGATTCAACCCCCACCGACGAATTGTACGATCTCCAGGCAATCGCTGCGGTTCAGTTCAGTGTCATCGAAATCACCCTGCGGCACGATGGCGCCGTTCAACTCCACGGCAACCTTTTCAGAATCGAAATCGAGATGATCCAGCAGGTCGAGAACTGTCGCCGGAAAAGCCAGAACCAGGGGTCTGCCGTTCACCGTTAATTGAGACATGACTCCTCCGTTACTTTTTCCCGCAGTCGGTTTTACTCCGCAGGCTGCGGGTAATTTTCATGGAGCAGAAATCGGGACCGCACATGGTGCAATACTGCTCTTTGTCCTCGGCATCTTCAGGAAGCAACGCCTTGCGAATCCCCATGGCGCGCTCCGGATCGAGTCCCAGGGCAAACTGGTCCTGCCAGCGAAATTCAAACCGTGCCTTGGATAGAGCGTTGTCCCGTGCCTGTGCTCCGGGGTGCCCCTTGGCCAGATCCGCCGCATGCGCGGCGATCTTGTGCGCCACAATTCCTTCGCGGACATCGTTCTTATCCGGCAGTCCCAGATGTTCCTTGGGCGTGACATAGCAAAGCATNNGCGGTACCGCACCAGGCCATCATCGCCCCGCCGATAGCCGAAGTGATGTGATCATAGCCCGGCGCCACATCGGTCACCAAAGGACCGAGGGTGTAAAAGGGAGCGCCATGGCAATATTTGAGCTGCAAGTCCATGTTTTCCTGGATCAGATGTAGTGGCACATGGCCGGGACCTTCTATCATCACCTGCACATCGTGACGCCAGGCGATTTCCGTCAATTCACCGAGAGTTTTCAGCTCGGCGATCTGCGCCTCGTCATTGGCATCGAAGATCGAACCGGGGCGCAGACCATCCCCCAGAGAAAAGGTCACATCGTAGGCCTTGGCGATCTCGCAGATTTCCTCGAAATGGGTATAAAGGAAGCTTTCCTTGCCGTGGGCCTGGCACCATTTGGTCATAATGGAACCACCCCGCGAAACGATGCCGGTGAGGCGCTGCTGCGCGGCTTGCAAAAGATTGGCGCGCACTCCGGCATGAATGGTGAAGTAATCGACCCCCTGCTCGGCCTGCTCGATAAGGGTATCGCGGAAGATCTCCCAGCTCAGATCCTCGGCCTTGCCACCGACTTTTTCCAACGCCTGGTAGAGCGGCACCGTGCCGATCGGCACCGGGCTGTTACGGATAATCCATTCGCGGGTTTCATGGATGTCATCGCCAGTGGATAGATCCATGACCGTGTCGCCCCCCCAGCGAATCGCCCAGATCATCTTTTCCACTTCCTCGTCGATGGATGATGACAGGGCCGAGTTGCCGATATTGGCGTTGATCTTGACCAGGAAGTTGCGCCCGATAATCATCGGTTCGCTTTCCGGATGATTGATGTTGCAAGGGATAACTGCACGGCCGGCAGCAACTTCGGCCCGCACGAATTCCGGCGTTATGACATCCGGAATCTGCGCGCCACGCCCATCCCCCGGGTGCTGTTTTTTCAGCAACTCCGGCAGAGTCTCACGGCGCTGGTTTTCCCTGATGGCGATATACTCCATCTCCGGCGTAATAATCCCCTGGCGGGCATAGTGCATTTGGGATACGTTACGCCCACTGTTTGCCCGGCGCGGCAAGCGGGTAGCGGGGAAATATTGTCCGTCTGCGGTACGCTGAGCCAGGCGCTGTCGTCCATACTCCGAACTCAATTCTGTCAGAAGCTCCGTGTCTGAACGTTCTTCGATCCAGCCTTCACGCATGCCGCGCAGGCCGGCCCGGATATCCACCGAACCGCCGGCATCGGTAAATGGGCCGGAGGTGTCGTAAAGATAAATCTTCAGCAGTTCGCCGTCGGCATCTTCCAGCGCACCCATTTTTTGTACGATTTCCTTCATAGGCACACGAATATCCGGACGCGAACCATTTACGTATACCTTGCGGGTGCCTATCTTCGCAGCCTCACCGCATGACGGTTCGGTTGCAGTGCCCATCGCTTCATGAAACTTTTTCATCATATCTGCCCCAAATTTTTCTCCCGACCAATGCCGGAATAGGCTTAAAAATACCGGCGGGTCATGCTCGCTTGCGCATGCCTCCACCACGGGAATAAAACGGGTTATCAATTGCAAATCTTTTTTTAATTTTTAAAGCGCAAATTCCAGGCCAAACCTTTTATTCTCCAAGCTCAAACGTTGTTTTCGCTCCCAACACGCCACCAGTGGGCACTTCTGTCATTGGCACATTCTTGACCAGGCGGGTTCATCACGCGCTGCACTTCTTCGAATTCAAAACAATTTTCATATTGAGACACTTGTCTCACCGTGTTGCGGACACACCTGCCCCCTGTCCGAGACAAATGCAAGCTCCACCAAAGAGACCAGCTTGAAAATGTCCTTGTCTGCGCAAATAAAAATGGCTGCCCGGCATCATGCCGCGACAGCCATTTGATTATGGTCCAAGGTTTCCGGATCTAAGCCCTGAATTCAGCAACGCATTGCCAATGGCAGCGACCAAAACTACAGGATATTAAACAATAGGTAATTTATGCCAAAAACAGGGTAAGAATGAATTCAACGCTTATTGGGCGGAATGATGCCGTATTTTTCCATTTTGCGATACATGGTGGCCCGGCTTATGCCCACCTCTTTTACGGCTCTGGCAACCTGCCACTTATGCTTTTTAAGCGAATCAAGAATAACCTGACGCTCAGCCTGCTCCATACCGTTGAGTCCGGCGACGATATCCTGATTATCTGGTGGAGCGGCCACCTTGGCTGAGGTTTCGGGCAATACGGGAACCGACGGCCTGGGTGTGTCAGCAACCACCTGCCGTGCCGGTTGCTGACCGCCAGTAACATCGACCGGCAGATCGCTGCAGGTAATAACGCCATTGTCGCAAACGGCCAAAGCGTAACGCAGAGCGTTGCGAAGTTGCCGGATGTTTCCGGGCCAGGCGAATTCGGTAAGAACCTGCATGGCACAGTCATCAATGTGCAACTTATCGGGGCTGTTTTCCGCCTCGATGATCAACACATCATTGATCAGACGGGCAATATCCGAACGCTGCCGCAACGGCGGCAACTCAAAGGAAATACCGTTGAGGCGATAATAAAGATCTTCCCGGAATTCCCCGCTGGCCACCATATCCAGAATATTCCGGTGAGTGGCGCAGATCACGTGCAGATCGACAGGAATCGGCGTTTCGCCCCCAAGCGGAGTGACCTCGCGCTCCGCCAACACCCTCAACAACCTCGGCTGCAAACTTGCGGGCATGTCCCCGATTTCGTCGAGAAACAGGGTGCCTCCATCCGATTGCAGAATTTTGCCCCGCATCCCCTTGCTGCGCGCACCGGTAAAAGCGCCGTCTTTATAGCCAAAAAGTTCGCTCTCTATCAGCGATTCGGGGATCGCGGCGCAGTTTACCGCCACAAACGGCTTGTCCGTGCGTCGACTTGCATTATGGATCGCCTGAGCGAACATTTCCTTGCCGGTACCGGTCTCCCCATTTAGAAGAACCGGTATGGGCTTGTTCATGACGCGCTTGATGCGCTCCACGCTTTCTTTAAGTTGACGATCCGAGCCTGCCAGATAATCGAGACTCAAGGGTTCTCCGGGACGCGGGATCTGTCGCTTCTGGGGAGCAGCTTCGGCGACACGATTGACAGGTTTGATCGAAATGGCCTGCGGAGAACGCAAAGAAGCAAACATCTGAAGCCCTGCTCGCTGGGTGCGTATGGGCAGCACCAGGCTGGAGCGGGAGGAGATATCCAGCAACTTATCAAAATCGAGATCAAAAACTTCACCGACCGCGCGTCCGACCAGATTACCGCCACCTGCCTCACGTCCAAGAACACGACGCGCGATCCGGTCCACGGCCAGAATCTTTCCTGCGCCATCCATGGCGATAAGAAACTCGCTCGAAACCTCAGCCAACTCCCGCTCGGAACTCAATCTCAAAACCCACTGATCTTCAAACTGGCTGAGGAAATAAGCCGACTCGATCATGCGCGCGGATTGCATGACAAGCTGCAGGGCAAGATGCTGGCTGTCTTTGGAATCGGGGGAATGCAGAGCGGAGACATCGATAAGCCCCATGGTTTTACCGCCGGGACCGATGATCGGAGCGCAGGAGCAGGTCAGGTTGGCGTTTTTGGCCCGGAAATGGTCACCCTTGTGGACCGTCAGCGGTACCTGCTCGACAAGAGCGGTACCGACGCCGCAGGTTCCCTCCTGATGCTCGTTCCACACCGCTCCTAGAAACAGGCCGGTATCTTTCCATTGTCGGGAAAAACGCTCGTCCCCACGCCAGTCGACCGTCACGCCATTGGAATCGCATAACAGAGTCGCATAGCCGAGGTCTGCAACCTGTCGATGCAGGTACTGAACCCCGGCTTTGGCGATGCGTAAAAAGCGCTCAATGGGTTGGGTGTAGTCGCGCAACTCAGAGGCAGTAAGAACCTGCACCGGATTAGGCTGGCTCGGGTCGATACCATAATGCTGCAGACTACGCTCCCACGACATCACAATGGGCGTGTCGACTGCAACGCTGTCATCTCCTTTGTTGCCGGAAACACAGGAAAATATCCGTTGGATGTGCCTGTTGAATTCCTGTTCAGGCATCCTTTCCACCTCATGAATAATCATTTACGGAAATACAGCCTTAAAAAAACATATCACGTTTACACCACGTTCGATCATATCAAACTCCTTTCTCATTGGCAACAGTGCTCGAAATTATGAGAGAGAACCTACCCATATCGGGCCCCCTTTCAAACCAGAGAGGCCGACATGTAATACAACCTGCAATAATGGTTTTTTTTCTTCAAAGAGACTCAATAAACAGGCCACGGCACGTCAAACCATCGCTTCCTATTCGGTGGTTTGCCCTGCCCTACCCCGGTGACGATTTAGACTTTTTCTGCCAAATTAATTTTTTCATCCATGAGAAAATCTTACGTAAACCTCCCCCGGGAAATCCGGGGGAGGTTTACCGCAACACTAATGGAACTTGGAATTATCCAGGAAATCCTAGAAGCTCCAGATGAAGCGGGTATAAACGTTATTGGTCACCGGAGAGTTCCTTCCGTCAATGCCATAGCTGTACCAGATGTCAAACAGCAGGCGGTCGGTCAGCTTCATGCTGTTACCGATGCCGACCTGCATATTCTCGCCGGAAGCGATAGTTGCGCCGGTATTCTTATTTTTGCCGGAACCGGACGCTTCATAGTCGAAATGGATGCTGGGATTGAAATAGGGATTGTGCATATAGGTGACGACCCAGTTTGTAAACAGCGAGTTGCCCTGTTCGGACTTAACACCACCGGCACGCGCGTCACCGCGGATCTTGTAACCGAGGTCCATATCGACAACGATTTTGCCATCGAAAAGCTGAACGTTGTTCATCCAGGTAACGGCGTGCGAGAGGGCACCACTCGTGAGCGAGTCATCGCCGAAAGGAAGATACATCCAGTATTCAAAACAGGTGGTCCAGTTCGGGACGGGCTTGGTCCAGGCAACGACACCGGTCTGGGGATCGAGCAGGCCGGTAGCATTATCTCCAGCTTCCGTCGTTAAGGAACCAAGGGAGAGAACACCTTCCCACAGAAAACCCCAATTATCAATGCCGTCGATGGTAAAGAGACGGGCAAATTTATTGACCGAAGCGAACAGATCGTATCCACTGGATACCTTTTTACCGTCTGGCCCCCAATTCTGATTAGTGTTCGTCCAGACATTGTAGGAAAGAAGGAGATTAATCGGTTCATCAAAACCGACAGGCAGATTGTATTCGTTCGTTCCGATAACACTGTACGGAATAATTCCCTCGGTGGCTGCAAACGACTGAGTAGCTTTAGTGAGACCACTGACCAGCAAGAATGTAGTAACTAAGCAAAGAAAAAAAACTTTATTTATTGCTGCCATCATAACACCTCCAAAAATTGCGCTAATAAATTGTTGTAAAAACTTTCTCCTCTAACATAGCGTAATGATGCAATTCAAATTTTTTGTCCAGTCCAGATATTCCTCCTTTGTTGCGGACAGACAGTTAACTAAACCCCCACGGCTAATTTCAGTATTTGTCAAACAGGACATCTACATCCTGCATGATCATGGCACCTGTCTTGAGCATGCCTTTTATAACAGGCACCAAGGCGGTAATTTTTTCCTCTGTATCAATAAATTCGATAACCATCGGCTGACAAGGTGAGATCGTCAACCCCTCGTGAATCGTCCGACATTTCTCACAACAAAAACCAAACCCTTCATTCCCCCGAAAAACCATGGATCCGGCCAGTCCTTGTTTAAAGGCCGTCTCCACAATGACTTCATACAGAAGACCTTTTTCATGCTTGGTGTTTTCGTTAAGATAAATCCTCAGCAACTTGCCTTTGCCTTCGATGCTCATACGTAGCCTCACTTATTTTGGGTTCAATTCTATTGACACGAACAGGCAAAATAATGCGATTCAGCATTTCAAATGGGCTCTACACTAATTTTTCCAGAAAACGGATATCCGGAGCTTCGGCAAAAAGTTCCTCGGCTTTGCCCAAAATGCCCTGCAGATAAGGTTTCTGAATATGGTCGTCCAAGGCCTGGCGGCTTTCCCAAATTTCATAGAAAACGAATTCGCCGGGCGAATCCTGCACGCCATGGCACTGGTAGTATTTACAACCGGCTTCCGTACGTGTAGGCGCGACCAGAGCCGTCAACTCGTTGTAGGCCTGTTCTTCCTTGCCTTTTCGTGCCTTGAATCGGGCAAGGACTATCAGCTCATCATTAATCATCGTTTTCCCTCCATCCTTTACCGGCTTTTTCAACGGCACCCACATTCGCAGTCGAGGATACACACTAAGAGTTCCAACAGGACAAGCTTGCTACAGATTGCTTTACCAACCCCTCCTATTTAACTGGAGGATAAACAGCCTGCGGTTCCGGCCAAGCGAAATCAGGTTTAAGATCGTAAATTTCAGCAATGAGGTTGAGGTCTTTTTGCGAATCAAGATAGGTATAAGTCAAACCTTCCCACTCGCCGCCCTGCAAGATAGGCAAGCCTTTATCTTTGTAGTACTTGACGGTTTCTTTGTAATCATCGGTACCAAAAGCGACATGGTGCAGACCTTCCCCTTTAGACTTAAGGAATTCCGCGTATATGCTTTTGTCGTCTTTCGGCTCTATCAGTTCCCACTGAACCCCGCCGACATCACACAGGGCAAGGCGCATGGCATAATCGACCTTTTCGCCCCGAATAATCATGTCGTTCACGGTGTCCGGGTTAAATTCATAAATATTCCATGGTCCGATACCATAGTCATCGGCCCAGGTTTTTACAGCAGCATCACAGTTCTTTACGACCATAGCTATCTGGAGTACCTTCTGGAACAGTGGTTTCATCAAAAGCTCCTTCCATTTAGAAACATGCCGTATCTTAACTATAAAAACCGGAGCAATTTGGCTGCCGAGATTGGCTCATGGAGAGATCAAAAGATCTCATCGCCACTTTTGCCATCCAAACCTGGATGGACATCAAAGCGAACCACTCCGACAGCGGCCTTGCCTTGCACTGCCTGCACAACGCGAGCAGTACCGACATGACCGAACCCGCCACATAACTCAATGGCAACGACTCCTTCGGCAACCAGCGCTACCGAAGTTTTTTCGGCACTGGCGTAATCTGGCACCCCAACCACGATCAATTCAACCTCGGGAGTTGCCACCACGCTTCGATCCTTTTCGGGATCAGCGCCAGGCGCAACGAACACAAAAGCAGCCTTCAATGCCATGTTCCAGCCTTCCTTTCCTTGGTTCGATCAAGATTTTGCTTAAACGCCCACAGAGCACTCAGATCACCAGGGCGATGTTTTTATCTTTTGAGGGGCAGAGGTCTTTTATAGATGTTTTTTTTAACTGTCCTGCAAGACTTTCCAGATCATCATCCAGGTCGGAGGCGACGATCCCCCGGCCGGCCTTCATCAATCCCCTTTCCACGCCATATCTGCAGAAGGCCAGATCCACCAGAGATGTAATGCGGCTTTTCAATTCCTTGAACTTTTCGTAGTCCTGCTCCGCATCGACGTTAAAATCCAGCCAGCGACTCTGTGCCACCCGGGCAAAGCGCTTCTTGACCTGAACCTCGTACGACACAAGACGCCCAAGCATGTCATCATCAATCCTGACGTTCATTCCCCGCTCTCTCATTTTTTGAAAAGCCATAACATCCATCCCCATACCTTGTAACCTAGCCATCCGACAACCTCACCCGGACAACAGCCGGGTGAGGTCTTTGTCTCAATTATTAAGCTTAAGGCTTTACAAGGATCTTGATGTGGGCATCTTTGTTATTGACCAGTTCCTCAAAACCCTTGTCGACAATATCGTCCAGAGCGATTTTCCCGGTGATCATCGGCTCGGCTTTAATAGAGCCGTTGTTCAGCAGTGCGCAAACACCCTGGAAGTCGTCCACGGTGTAAGCCAGGGTACCGATGACACGCTTGTCGGTAGCGCTGAGGCTGAAGAAGTTAAATTCGCTCGGACCCTCGAAAATACCGACGATAACCGCAGTACCGTTGTTGCGAATGATGTCGATGGCCAGAGGACCGGTCTTGACGTTGCCGATACACTCGAAGGAGACATCTGCGCCGGAACCGCCAGTCAGCTTCTTGACTTCAGCAACCACGTCACACTCTCTGGGATCGAGAATCACGTCGGCGCCGCACTGCTTGGCCAATTCCTTACGGCGGGCGGACATCTCGATCACGATGCACAGACCGGCGCCGGCAGCCTTGGCGCACTGCAGGGTACCGAGACCGATGGTGCCGGCCCCGAGGATTACAGCGGTTTTACCCAGAATGGAGCCAGCCAGACGCACGGCTTTGAAGCCGGTGGCGATCGGCTCGATCAGGGCCGCGGCGTCCAGGTCGGTGCCAGGAGGTACGACGTAGCAGATATTGGCCGGAATGTTGACATACTTGGCGAAAGCACCGTCAGCCATCAGACCGGTAAAGGCCAGGCTTTCGCATACGTTGTAGCGCCCTTCACGACAGGTAACGCAGACGCCGCAATGCTGACAGGCGTCGGGAGCGACCAAGTCGCCAACCCGTACGTTAGTGACATTGGAGCCAACGGCCACGACCTTGCCGGAAAACTCGTGACCAAGGATGGTCTTGCCGCTGTGACCGGTCAGAGGATGGGGCGTGGTTGGGATAAAGATCGGACCGGCCAGATATTCGTGAAGGTCGGAACCGCAGATACCACAGACCGCTACCTCAACCTGTACTTCGTCGGCCTTGGGCGGTGCGGGCACCGGAACTTCTTCTACGCGGATGTCTTTTTTGGCGTGCCATACAGCTGCTTTCATCGTTTGAGCCATTTCTTTAATCCTTTCTGCGGTAATTAGCGCATCAGCGCTATGACTAATAGAAATCCCTTTAATTGAACAGGGCTGCTAAATTGAGAAATTCCGGTTTCATGATGATATTGACCAAAAAGGTGCAAATCATGATCGCAGTGGCCGGCGGATCGATATGTGCGGTACCGTGATTATAGATAACGCGTGCAGATATCTCCTGGACCACGCCGGCGATCAGGCCTGCGATGCCGGCAGCCAGAATCGATCCTGTATACATGAATACCCAGGCTCCGATAATGGAAGGGCAATGCATGATGGGAACCTGCTGTATTTTACCGGTGCCAAGCTGAAGCGCCATCAGGATTAAGATGGCGGTACACCACCCCACCAGAAGTGGTGCTATAAATCCGCCGAGAGCCGAAATCTGCCCGGCCGCAACCATGGGATCGAGTTGCATCTTAATGCCCCAGGCCAGCGCTGCGGAAAATATTCCGGCACCAAAATTCATGGGCAGAAGCAGGCCCCAGGGCGACTGCCAGCCAGCCCAGGAGATGGCATGGTTATCCGTACCCATCAAACCATGTTTCTGGATCGAATCTTTTTGTCCCCAGGGGAGTTCACGCAGGAAGATAAGCTTGGTAAGCAGTGTCCCGCCGATAAGTACAAAGGCGATACCGTCCGTCTGATTCAGTAGAGGCACCTTGCCAACCAGTTGCAACGCCAGATGGCTTGCAACCGAGTAAACCCCGCCGAACAACAGAACATCCCAAGAAGTATGAAGCAGAGGAGTAAGAATATCTTTGGCGGCCCCGCTTGGATGATTTTTTCTCCAGACGGCGTAGGTAGCGGCAGCCAGACCGGCACCGAAGCCACCGACATGCGGACCAAAAATAGGACCAAAGGCAATCTGCGAGAGAACGAAATCAGTGCCCCCACTCAGAATTACACCGATACCTATCAAACCAAAAAGAGCACAGAACACCACGGCCCACAGACCGCCCAGCGCGGTTCCCACAATACCACCACCGAAAACCATCAGAATCGTATTTAAACTATAAGGTTCCATGTAAAGCTTCCTTTTGCTAGACGTTAACAGGAGCGACCAAGCGCCAAAGCGCTCAATCGCCAAACTTCAGCCTCGCACGAATCAAAATACACATGCCAATCAAGTACTGCTTTTTGCCTACCTCGACCTCACAAAACTCCTCCATGGAATCAACCCGAGATACCCCCCCCAAAAAGCCTCCTTTCGTGAAATACACCGAATGGAAAACAATCTCTGCTCCACCGGCCAGGCCCTCACTGCCGTCACAGTGCCGCCTGGAGACCTCCAAAACTGAAACCTGCCTGTCAAACCTCTTTACTGCAGAACGTACAGGCTAATCTTCAATGGTTGTACCAAATCTCCGGACTCGAAGACTTTTCGACCAAAACTATTTTCAAACTGTTGTTTTATCAGCGGTTAGGAAATTACTTACAAAAATGGTTACGTATACAGGAAGCAAACCGGGGAGATAAAACATGATTACAAGCAAGACAATTTTGAGACGAATAATTCGATGTGAGACATGTGTCCATCTATGAAAAACGTCGAAATAAAGGTAGGATTTTCCGTGGAACAAATGGTGCACTCTCTGCACACAGGTCAAAAATTACGACTTAAGCTACTGAATAAAAACGGTATTATGATATATCAACAAAAATTTTAAATGCTAAAATTGATAACAGTCCTGAAACATTAGACTCATTTTAAGTTGATACATTTTGACATGTGTACCGAAAACAAACTTCGCCATCCGAAATGACCTTGTTGCAGGAACATGGAATATGAAAGACAGATTTGACAAATTCGCATTCAGGAGGGATTTAAAACCAAGGAAATCTTACAAAACAAGTACAACGAAAGACGGGCAACCATTGTTCTATATTCCTGGTTGCCGATTTTCCGAGTCCTGGAATCGGGCTCCCATCGCTCAGCCAGGTCCCGCAGACTTTACCTTTAAGGCATACCATCCACAATGAGGTGCGTTTTTTCAAGGATACAACCCTGCCAAGCGCCCAAGATACCAGGAATAGATTACCTTATGGTTCCATTCAAAATTCAGTTCACATACCTCCATACTCCAAATTGCGATAACGTGTTGGTCACCAGCCCCTCCCGGAAAACCTACCGTCTTTCATAAAGCCGATTCAAACAGAACAAGCCCGTCCAGAAGATTGGACGGGCTTGCTCGAACAAGGGCTCTACGAAAATAGCTACTCGATGTCTTTATTGCGGCAACAAGTAAACCCTATCGAGTCTTCTTGGGGGGGCGTTTCCCTCCGGAAAAACTCTTCCGCGCAGGTTTCCCCTTACGGTTCTCAGCAGGCTTGCCTGCAGGACGACGCCTGGGCGGCTTATCATGACGAAACTCATGACCGCCGCCGGCATCCAGACTGAGCTGCAACTGCTGTCCACACACCCAGACCTTCTGCAATTGGCGAAAAGTAGCCGGCGACAAGTTTTCAGGCAAATCGACCAGACTATAGTCGTGGCTGATTTTTATCTGCCCGATATCGCGACTGTTTATATTGGCTTCATTGGCTATGGCACCGACGATATGTCCTGGCACAACCCCATGAACACGCCCCACTTCGATACGATAACGCCTCAACCCTTCATCAGAAGAACCCCGACTTCCGGAGTTAAAACGCGCTTCCTTTTCCGGTTCGATATCGTCCAAACCGTCGTCTTCGGGCATCAGTGGGCGATCCTGCTGGAGCAGATAAGCCAGAGCTGCAGCAATCTTCCTGGGCTCGCTATCGAATTCCTGCTGGCAACTATCGATGAGTTGCTCGAAGAAATCCAGATCTCGATCCTGCATGGCTGCAGCGATCTGCTCCTTGAAAAGACCCACACGCCGCTCAGTAATATCCTGCCGGGTCGGAAGTTTCATGGGAGCGATCTTCTGACGGGTAGCCTGCTCTATGGCGGCTAACATACGCCGCTCGCGAGGAGCGACGAACAAAATCGCCGTGCCTTCACGCCCGGCCCGACCGGTACGGCCAATCCGATGGACATACGACTCGGTATCATACGGGATATCGTAGTTAACCACATGGCTGATACGCTGCACATCCAGCCCGCGCGCCGCCACGTCGGTAGCAACCACGATGTCGAGGCTGCCATTCTTTAGCCGCTCGACAGCTTTCTCACGCAATGCCTGAGTCATATCACCATTCAAGGCCGCACTGGAAAAGCCACGCGCCTCGAGTTTTTCCGCCAATTCCACGGTGGCAATTTTGGTGCGCACGAAAATAAGCATGGCATCGATATCTTCAGCCTCAAGAATCCTGGTCAAGGCATCAAGCTTGGCCAGCCCCTTGACCGGCCAGAACCTCTGCGTAATGGTTTCGACGGTCGATGTCTTGGCCTGAATGCGCACCTCGACAGGATCACGCAGATGCTTACGGGCAACCTTCAATACTTCGTTAGGCATAGTGGCGGAAAACAGCGCGGTCTGGCGAGTAGACGGTGTATGATCGAGAATCTGCTCGACATCATCGATGAAACCCATCTTAAGCATTTCGTCGGCCTCGTCAACCACCACGGCGGACAAGCGGTCCAGCTTCAACGTACCGCGGCGCAGGTGGTCCTGAATCCGACCCGGAGTCCCGACCACAACATGGGCACCGCGCTCCAACTGGCGCAATTGTTGCCCCATATTCTGGCCACCATAGACCGGCAGCACATGAAACCCTTTCAGGTAACGGGCATAGGTCTGCATTGCTTCAGCAACCTGCAATGCCAATTCCCGGGTCGGGGCCAGCACCAAAATTTGCGGATGTCTCTGAGATAAATCAAGCCGGCTCAGCAGCGGCAGAGCAAAGGCGGCGGTTTTACCCGTACCGGTCTGGGCCTGCCCGAGAAGATCCCGCCCGTCTAGTAACGGCGGAATACTGCGCGCCTGAATCGGCGAAGGAGTTTCATAACCAATCTCGTCTATAACACGAGTAATTTCCGACGCAAGGGACAGTTCGGCAAAGCTTGTAAACGTTTCTTCAGTCATGGATAACCTGTTTGGAAAAAGCTCGGAAGGCTTGTAACAGCGAGCAATGTGATTGCCAACATCAAACAGCAGCACACCCGCCACTTGATCTTAACAATCCTGCAGAGTACCTCATCTTGACAAAAAGCACCAGCATTTTCACCACTTGCAAACAAAAATCAGCGAGAACCTCCCTAGCGGAATCAAGACCTTCTAGGCATTTGCGAGACTTAAACATGCAACATATACCCCGGGGCGGTAATTATCCGCATCCACCCATCACGGCAACCAGCCATACAACCCTGCCAACAACTACCCTCAAATTCAAATCACGCGGCACCCAAATACACACCGTCCCCGGCTTCAACGGATGGCACGGTTAACTGATTTCAGGTTCGTTCGTAGATTCGCATCAACTCGCTGATTCATCAAAAGTCTTTCCGCAGCCTCCGTCACCTCATACGGGTAAACACCATGAACACACTCCGGGAAATCTCTCGTGCAGAACCAGTTGCAGTGATAACAATCAAGGGACTTGATCAAGAAGAGATTTCGATCGTCGCTCCCCCATGGCACGAATCGACCATAATGACCCCCACCAACAATACCGACAGTCGGCATTCCGGCAGCGATCGCGATATGAAGTCCTGAAGAATCCATACTGACCAAAAGGTCGCACAACGATATATTTTTGACTAACTCCCGAAGTGTTGTCTGTCCTGCCAAATTGAGAACGTTGAAATCGGCCCCTGCCTGTTCAATGTGCCGCTGTATCTGAGCGGCTAACCCTTGTTCCGCCTCACTGCCAAATATGACATAGAGGTAACTTTCCCCCATCATCTGTGCAAGGTTGCCATAATTCACAGACGGCCACCGCCGTAGTTCAGAGGTCGCCCCTGGGAAAAGGCCAACAATTGGCCTGCCCTGCTCTTTAACTGAGGAAAGGTGATCAACTTCTCCATCGTGCAGCCAAAACTCGGGAAGTATCTCATCGATAGATGAAACCTGGCACCCCAGATGCGTAAGGAAATCAGCGGTGACAATGAGTTCATGTACCCACGGATCGAACTTTGTCACGTTATAATTATTCGTGTATAGCTGCACTGGGTGCAAATTTGAAGGGTACCCATTCCTGGGTTCGTTGAGCGTACAGCCAGTTATGCCATATATTTTTCTCCCCTTCAGTGCATTAAGAACTCTCAAATGATTCACTTGTGGCGATTTTACGGGGTAGATGATGATGTCAAATCTTCTGAAAGAAGCATTATAGGCTCGTATTAACTTTTTTATGATTCTCTTGAAAATATTTCTGGATGGGCGGGATATCCTTTCGACCAAATACGACCTCTTCAACTGGCCAAGAGATATTACCTTGTCAATTTGGGGGCAGCTTTCAACTAAATTAACGATATGTTTCTGGACAGCTAAGGTTATATGAGCATCGGGGTACAGCACCCTGATATGCTTGAAAGCCCCACTAAATAATACAACATCGCCAATGTTATCGGGACGGAATATAAGGATTCTCACTTCACACATCCTGAAATTACATAAAAATAATTGTTTTATTTAGCATTGTCTTTGATACATAAATGAGCAGACCGAGTTAAAGAACCAATATGTTAGAAATCGGAGCATTGTTTAGACTACTTCACAATAGAAATGTTTGAGTAGCTTTCCACAATGTCAATGCCTATGTGGGACTTGACCGCGCCGTAGAAGCCAATGAAGCGCAGAAGGCTGACAATTAGAAAACGTAGCTAAATTTAACACAAAAAACAAAAGGGCCTAGCCATTACCGGCTAAGCCCTTGTTGTTACTGGCGGAGGGGGTGGGATTCG
>DKEW01000088.1:15277-23506 GCA_002452265.1 Pelobacter sp. UBA6812
CTTCGACCTCTCGGACACCCCTCCGTCTTTATATATCTATTCTTCCGAATTTTCCTTGTCAGCGGCAGCCTGCTGCTTCTGCTGTTTTTTTTCAGCCCGCAATTGCCGAAAAAAACTGCTCAGCATATCGCTGCATTGTTGCTTGAGGACACCTTCGGTGACCGCAACCCGATGATTAAAACGATCATCCTGCGACAGGTCATAGATGGAACCGACAGCCCCGACACGCGGATCGCGGCAGCCATAGACCAGTCGCGGTATGCGAGCCAGGATAATAGCGCCCATGCACATGATGCAAGGCTCCAACGTAACGTACAGCGTACAGTCGATCAGACGCCAGGACCCGAGTGCTGCCGCTGCCTGACGAATGGCGATCATCTCGGCGTGGGTCGTGGGATCGTTGCTGGTTTCCCGCAAATTATGTCCCCGGCCGATAATCTCGCCGCCCTTAACGACAACAGCCCCGACAGGAACCTCACCCAGCCTTGCGGCGGTTGAGGCCTCCACCAGGGCCTCCTGCATATAGACCCTGTCTTGCATATCATCAAGATCCATTGGGTCGGTATTTTTTAAATGGCGCGCCACGAGAGATTCGAACTNNATCCAGCTGAGCTAGTGGCGCGTATTCAAGAGGTGCAGTTATCGCCGATTTGGTTTTGTTTGTCAACTTTTTTTACCGTATCGGGACATTTTTTTAGCATAAAATGGCGGAGAGGGAGGGATTCGAACCCTCGGTACGGGTCTACCCCGTACACTCGCTTAGCAGGCGAGCGCCTTCAGCCGACTCGGCCACCTCTCCGTTTTGTTATTCTATTATGCTCTTGCTGACCTGTCGCAAACGACAGACTTTCAAATTCAGTATATATGGCGGAGGAGGTAGGATTCGAACCCACGGTACTTTCGTACAACGGTTTTCAAGACCGCCGCCTTAAACCACTCGGCCACTCCTCCGTGGATTCAGTCCTGATCCTATCCGGTTATTCTTTCCATGCCGCCCATGTAAGGGCGCAACGCCTCGGGGATCACCACCGAACCGTCCTCCTGCTGGTAGTTTTCCAGTATCGCCACCAAGGTACGACCGACCGCCAGGCCGGAACCGTTGAGGGTGTGCACCAACTCCGGCTTGCCTTTTTCTTCGCGCCGGAAGCGAATCGCGGCACGCCGCGCCTGAAAATCGCGGAAGTTGGAGCAGGAAGATATTTCCCGATACGTCTGCTGCCCCGGTAACCACACTTCGATGTCGAAGGTGCGCGCTGCGGAGAACCCGATATCGCCGGTGCACAGATCGACCACCCGATAGGGCAGATTCAAACGCCGCAACACCTCTTCGGCGTTGTCCAACAATTTAAGCAGTTCCTGATCCGATTCTTCAGGACGCGCAAATTTAACCAGTTCCACTTTATTGAACTGGTGCATGCGAATCAGCCCTCGGGTATCGCGACCGTGCGAACCGGCCTCCTTGCGAAAACAAGGGGTATAGGCCGCATAGCATATCGGCAGGTCGCTCTCCGCCAGAATTTCATCCCGGTGAATATTGGTTACCGGCACTTCGGCGGTCGGGATCAGGAAAAAATCCGGATCGTCCAGATGAAAAAGATCACTCTCAAACTTGGGGAGCTGACCCGTCCCCGTCATGGTGTCTCTGTTTACCATAAGGGGCGGGAGAATTTCAACATATTTGTGCTCATCGATGTGCAGATCGAGCATGAAATTAATCAGGGCCCGTTCCAGCCTGGCTCCCGCACCTTTATACAGGACAAAACGGGCACCTGCCAATTTGCCGGCCCGCTCAAAATCGAGGATGTCAAGACGCTCGCCAATATCCCAGTGGGATTGAGCTTCGAAAGAAAATTCGGGCAACTGTCCCCAGCGCTTGACCTCGACATTGTCTTCTTCGGAAGTACCCGCGGGGCAATCCTCATGCGGCAGGTTGGGCAAAGTCATCAACAGGTTGCGCAGATCGCCCTCGACCTGTTTCAGCTCGTCGTCCAGATCCTTGATACGCGCGGAAACTTCTTTCATGCGGGCGATTTCGCCCTGCACCTGACTCTTGTCCTTGGTCTTGCCGATCAGTGCCGAGACCTGATTTTTTTCCGCCTTGAGGGACTCGGTTTCGCCCAGCAAGTTACGCCGGCTTGTATCCAGGTCGGAAAAGGCGGAAAGATCGACTGCACCACCCCGGGTCGCCAGTCGCCTTTCGGCTTCCGCGAAATTTTCACGCACGAATTTAAGATCCAGCATGGAACTCTCCCGTTTTGGGCATATCCGAAATCTCCGGATGGGTGACTCGACAAGGGCTATTTATCTAGCACTTATCTTCAGATCCGTCAACCGGATTTGTACCGTGCGAGCCATTCACCCACCAGTCGCTGTCTTCATCGAACCACCAGCGTGTCGAATCGGTAGCCCATATATCCCCGGCCAACCTGCGCGCCAACTCGGTTTTAAGACGTCGCACGGCAAACGGATACCATTCATCGGCATAGCGATTGCCGAGATCCTTGTACTCCTTCAGCGCCAGGATCATCTCCAACTGATCGGCGTCATGGGCCAGCAACGACTCGCGCGTCTCCCGACCGGCAAACTCGGCCAGGGTCTGCCGATATTCCTCACCGAAAGGCAGGGTGGCGGCCAGATCATCGACGGCGCGTTGTTCATCGACCTTTACGTACTTTTTATTTACATAGTTGAGATCGCCGAGCCGTGCTTCGGGGATATCGTGAAACAGACACAACTGCAGCACCCGGCCTACATCGGCCTGACCGTCAAGACGCGCCAGGGTAAAACCAATAACAGCGGTACGAAACGAATGTTCCGCCACCGATTCGGCCCCTGAACCGAGAAACTGAAATCCGGTGCGGGGAGTGCGTTTAAGCATGCCGACTTCAAAAAAGAAATGTGCCAGATTTTTCATAGCGTTCCTTGCTGCAAAAGCATCTACGCAGAATCGGTCAGTAACATCCGTCTTGTTCGGAGTCGTTGACAGAGCATGGCCGGTTGTCTATTCTCAATTCGGGCTACCGGCAAAATCGTGTTTTGGCTGGCCTGTCCTTGGGACATCATATATACCTGCAATGGAGATATTTTTATGACCGCAACCAGGATTGAAAAGGATTCCATGGGCACCATGGAAGTCCCCGCTTCGGCACTATACGGTGCCCAGACCGCACGGGCACTGGCGAATTTCCCCATCTCCGGGCAGCGCTTTCCGCGCCCCTTCATCCATGCCCTCGGACTGATCAAACGCTACGCCGCGCAGGCCAACCTGGAACTGGGCATGCTTGACGAGCAGCGCGCCGCCGCCATCATACAGGCCGCCGAAGAAGTAATGAATGGCCAACTGGATGAGCATTTCGTGCTGGATATTTTCCAGACCGGTTCGGGCACCAGCACCAACATGAACGCCAACGAAGTCATTGCCAACCGCGCCTCCCAGATTTTGGGCAAGGCGGTCGGCTCGCGCGCGGTGCACCCCAACGATCACGTCAACCTCGGCCAGTCGAGCAACGACGTCATCCCCACCGCCATGCATATCGCGGCAGCCTTGGAAATCCGCAACAGGCTGGTCAAGGCGCTGTTCGACATGCAGGAAACCCTCGGCGAAAAGGCCCTGGCTTTCAACGATATCATCAAGATCGGCCGCACCCACCTGCAGGATGCCACGCCGGTACGCATGGGACAGGTGTTCTCGGGCTACGCTCGACAACTGGCGCTGGCCATCCGTGGTATCGAACGCGCTCAGGACGACCTTCTGGAACTGGCCCTGGGCGGCACCGCGGTCGGCACCGGCCTCAATGCGCATCCGCAATTCGCCGCCCGCGTCATCGCCGCTATCGGTGATCACACCGGGCTCGAGTTTCGCGAGGCCAGCAACCATTTCGAAGCGCAGGCCGCCAAGGATGCCGTGGTAGCCGCCAGCGGCGCCCTCAAGCGGACCGCATGCGCGCTGTTCAAAATCGCCAACGATATCCGCCTGCTCGGCAGCGGCCCGCGCTGCGGCATCGGCGAGTTGCTGTTGCCGCCGGTACAGCCGGGCAGTTCCATCATGCCGGGGAAGGTCAATCCGGTCATGGCGGAAAGCCTTATGCAGGTATGCAGCCAGGTGATCGGCAACGATGCCGCCATCACTCTGGGTGGGATGTCCGGCAATTTTGAGTTGAATGTGATGATGCCGGTCATGACCCACAACCTGCTGCAGTCGATCGCTTTGTTGGCCAACGCCTCCACCCAGTTTAGCCTGCGCTGTCTGCAGGGGCTGGAAGCCGACCGTGAGCGCTGCGAATCACTGGTGGAACAGAGTCTGGCCATGTGTACGGCGCTGGCACCGGCGATCGGCTACGACAAGGCGGCGGATATCGCCAAACAGGCCTTCGCCAGCGGTCGCACCGTTCGTGAAGTGGCGCTGGAGCAGAAAGTGTTATCAACCGAGGAACTGGCGCGCATTCTGGATCCGCGCCCCATGACCGAGCCCGGCATCCCGGGAAAAACCCGCTGAGCGGTTTTTGCCGAGCGAATTCCCGGCCTCGCACGAAGACGCCAAGAAAACCCAAGTCTAGAATTTAACAGGGATGAAGGGGATACAGGAAATAACTTCCTCAGGGGCGATTGACCCCGAAAGGGTTCACCAATAAAGATTTGGTTTTATCCCATTAATCCCCTTCATCCCTGTCAATAGAGGTTTCTCGGTTTTCCCGGAGGCCCCGCATTCAGCTCCCCGCCTGACAGCCCATCGCAGCCAGTTCACGCAACAGCCCATCGCCGAGCACTTCGCGCTGCCAGTTTTTCAGCACCCCCAGCTCTGCCACCTGCTGCAGGTTGGCGGGGCAGGCCCTGGCCAGACCTTCGAGCTGGGCGTTATTGACCAACACGCCGGGATCCATGGCCAACCGTTCAGCCATGGCGCTTCGCACGTTTTTAAGCACCTTCATGCGCTCCTCCACGGCAGGGTCGCGCTCACGCCGCTCGCCACGGGGATACACCGGCCATTGTTCCTTGGGCAATGCCATGCCTCTACGCACCGCTCCGAGCAGCGCACGTCCGTAGCGATCCGCCAGACGCGGCGAAAAGCCTTCGACATTACTCGTCTCTCCAAGGCCTCCAGGCATGATCCGAGCCAGATCGAGCAGCGTCTTGTTGCCGACGATTTTAAACGGGGGGCGATCCCTGCGGCAGGCTTCCTCATCGCGCCATTGCAATAATTGATCGAGTACCGCCAGTTGTTTGCGCTCCAGCAGAGCGGCGCCCTTGACGCGCAAAAACAGCGGACCGTTATTTTCCGACGGACGCACCTGCTCGAGTAACGCAAACTCCTCCTCGGCCCAACTCAGACGCCCCATGTCCCGCAAGCGCTGTTCGAGCATTTCCGCCAACTGATGAAGGTGGCAGGTATCTTCCGCGGCGTAGCGAACCATGCCCTCCTCCAGCGGACGCTTCGACCAGTCGGCTCGCTGATAACGTTTATCCAGAGTGACATTCATATATTTGCCAAGCACATCGGCCAGACCGACACGCTCTTCACCCAACATCTGACAGGCGATCATGGTATCGAAAAGGCCCCGAATCTCCATCCCGAAGTCACGGTACAAACTCCGGATATCGTAATCGGCTGCATGAAAAATCTTGCGGATGGCCGGATCAGCCAACACCGGTGCGAGAGGGGAGAGATCCTTCGCGGCCAGGGGATCGACCAAAACCGTGCGGCTAGGCGTGGATATCTGTATCAGACAAACCTTGTCCTGGTAGGAATGCAGGGAATCGGCTTCAAGGTCCACGGCGATAATACGTTCGGCGCTTAACTCCTGCGCCAGCATGGCCACGGAAGCGTCATCAACCAGGATGGGGGGTAAAGACATGCGTTCTCCTCGGTTCTTTATGGATAAATAGGATCTGCGAGCAATTTCATTCCCGCCCCAGGATCAGAGTAAGGGCTTTTTTATGGGAGCCGTGCAGCGGCCATTCGGCCAGCTCCGACGGTAGCAGCCAGCGGGTTTCTTCATCGGCTACCCGCCCGGCACCGCTTCCTTCGCAGGTGAATAAAAACAGTTCGACACGAAAGTGGCTGTAGGCATGGCGAACTTCCCCCCGCGCCTCAAAAACGGCCGACAGGCCCTCACCTGACAGCAGCGAACGGGCCGTATCCTCCGGTTGTTCACCCTCGGGAACTGTTGCGGACGGGAATTCCCACAGGCCGCCCAGCATGCCATCCAGCGGACGCTTACGCACCAGGTAACGCCCCTGGTGACCGATCAGCAACGCCACTTGGCGCACCAGCGGTACAGTTTTGCGAACGCTGCGTTGCGGCAACTGCTCCTGCAGCCCCTGCCAGAAAGCCTGGCACAGACCGGACAAGGGACAGGCCGCACAGTCGGGCCGACGCGGCGTGCAGACTGTCGCTCCCAGATCCATAATCGCCTGGGCGTAATCGTGAGGCCGATCCTCCGGCGTGAGGATTTCGGCCAACTGCCACAGCTGTTTTTCCACCTTGCCGGAACGCGGATCTCCGGTGATGGCCAGCAAGCGGCACAGCACGCGACGCACATTGCCGTCCAGGATGGGTCCCTTACGGTCAAAAGCGATGGAAACGATAGCACCCGCGGTCGAGCGGCCGATACCGGGCAACGCCATGATGGCCGCAAGCTGTTCGGGGAACCGGCCGCCATGTTCCGACATCACCCGACGCGTGGCTTCGTGCAAAAAACGGGCACGGCGGTAATAACCGAGTCCGGCCCAGAGTTCAAGCACCTGATCCAGAGGGGCGGCGGCCAATGCCGCGACATCTGGAAACGCCTTCAGAAAACGCTCGTAATAGGGAATTACCGCTACCACGCCGGTCTGCTGCAGCATGATTTCCGACAGCCAGATACGATACGGGTCGCGGGTACGGCGCCACGGCAGATCGCGGCCGACCCGGCCATACCAGGTCAGCAGACGTCGGTTCATGTCCTCGGCCGGCCAGGGCAACGGTTGCATTACCGGTCCGCTCAACCGATCTCGACCAATGCCGCCAGAGTCTTTTCCATCTCCTCACGGGTGCCGATGGAGATCCGCAGTCCGTGGGCCAGCACCGGGTCGCTGAAATAACGCACCAGAATGCGCCGCTCGTACAATCCCTCGTAGATGCGCTTGCCGTTGCGATCCGGCGGCGAAGCAAACACAAAGTTGCCGTGGGAAGGGATAACCTCCCAGCCCAGCACCCGCAGTTCGGCACTGAACCAATCGCGCGTTTCACGGATTTTTGCGACGCATTGCTGGAAATATTCCTGATCCGCCAGCGCCGCCACGCAGGCCACCTGGGCCAGACGGTCGAGATTATAGTGATCACGAATCTTGTTCAGAGCAGCAATCACCTCCGGGCGGGCGATAGCCAACCCCAGGCGCATACCGGCCAGCGAGTAGCTTTTGGAAAAGGTACGCGTCACCACCACGTTGGGCAAACGCCGCACCAGATCCAGAGAATTCTCCTTGGCAAAATCAGCATAGGCTTCATCCACTACCAGCACGCCATCAACCCGGCCAGCCAATTCCTCGATGAATTCCTGGGGATAGCAAAACCCCAGCGGTGCGTTGGGATTGGTCAGAAAAAACAGCTTGCCGGTATAGCGTTCGGGAAAGTCCTTGAGCGCCCAACCTTCGTCAAGCAGGAAGGTTCTGACCTTGGCACCCTGCACCTCGGCCAGCGTACTGTAATAGGAATACGAAGGATGCACGTAGGCGATTTCCTCCCCCTCCCCGGCAAACGCCCGGATCAGGTTATTGAGCACCTCATCGGAACCGTTGGCCATGATGACCCACTCGGGATCGAACCCGTACAGCCGCCCCGCCTCTTCGCAGCCCGCACGACTGGCGGCATCGGGATACTTGCGCAGATTGTCGCCCACCTCGGCAAGGATCGCCTCGATCACCCGCGGCGAGGGAGGATANNGGGTTTTCGTTGGTATTGAGCTTGATATAATGATGTTCGTCGCGAGGCTGAAAGCCTGGGACGTAACCGGCCATTTCGGCAATATTTCTGCGCATCGGGTTCATGATGTCTCCGGCATGAAGAAGTTGATGACTGAAACGACAGCCTAAAGGAAATTTCAGGCAGGTGCAAGGTTGACGTTGTCACGGGCCAATGTTCATTTTGCAATCGAACCTTGGAATCAAGACCGCGGGGCACAGGGAGAATCAACGTCAAAGGCAACGCAAAATCGTTTATCAAATCTAGCAGCGCCGGTGCAGGCAACGGCT
>DKEW01000071.1 GCA_002452265.1 Pelobacter sp. UBA6812
CAGGGGTCGTAGGTTCAATCCCTACAACGCCCACCATAATTTCAAGGGATTACGGCATCGGCTGTAATCCCTTTTTCGTGTAAGCTGCGAAAGATACTCCATGGATAGTTCCATACGCCCCCAGACGAATAATTAATAGCATAGAGGAATGCAGTTTATGACAAATAACGATATCTTACGTCGTGTCCGCTATCTTTTTGATTTTAGCGATTTGAAAATGGTAGGTATATTTGGCTTGGCTGATTATGCCGTAACACCTGAGCAAGTTTCCGAATGGTTAAAAAAGGAAGAAGACCCTGCGTACAAAAAATGCAGCGACACGCAATTGGCTATTTTCCTGAATGGCTTGATTATTGATAAGCGTGGAAAAAAGGAAGGGGCTAAGCCAGAACCGGAGAGACGGTTAACCAACAATATAATTTTTATGAAATTGAAAATTGCTTTAAACCTCAAAGCTGAAGAGATCATCGAAATTATGGCTTTGGCAAATTTCCGGATTAGTAAAAGCGAGTTGAGTGCCTTTTTCAGAAAGTCTGATCATAGGCATTATCGCGACTGCCAGGATCAGATTTTACGGAATTTTCTTCAAGGTCTGCAGCTTAAATATCGTCCGGAATGAATGGTCGGGTTTTTGTGTGACTTGGTAGTTTTGTTGTGAAGGTTTGAAAAAAAAGGGATAACGAAGCGGTATGCTTGGTTATCCCTTTTTTTATAATGTGCAAGCTGTTTTCATGGATAATTAAAATGGCTTGTAACCATCCATCCTTTTCTCGGTCAATTCACTTGCCAGTAATCTGTGTGATCAATCCATAGGTTTGTTACGTCCATAGCCGATGCCTCGTTTGGAGGAGCGGATAAAGTCTACCATGAGGCGCACTTCAGGGGTTATCTCTGGGGCTGAGTCCAGTTCGTTGAGTACGTCTTCGAGTCGTTTTCCTGTGCGAAAGATGGCTTTAAAAGCTCTTTTGACTGCCAGGATGCGTTTGGATTCAAGCCCGCTGCGGCGCATGCCAACCAGGTTGACCGCACGAATCCAGCTCATTTCGTCGTTGATGCAGTACGGCGGGATGTCTTTTGTGGCACCGGAACCGCCGCGCATCATAGCCAGTTCGCCGATGCGCACAAACTGGTGGACCTGACAGTTACCGGAAATGATGGCGCGGTTGCCAACTTCGACGTGGCCGGCCAGCAAAGCGCCATTGACCAGGATAACATGATCGCCAATGCGGCAATTATGGGCAATGTGGCTGTTTACCATGAAAAAATTATTGTGACCGATGACCGTTGAGGTATTCAGGCGATTACCTCGATGGACCGTAACGCCTTCGCGGAAAATATTATTGTCGCCTATCACCGTATATGCCTCTTCCCCTTGGTATCCTATATCCTGTGGGGCTTGTCCAATGACGGCATAGGGAAAAATCTGATTGCCTTTGCCCAACGTGGTCCAACGTGCGACATGGGCTCCGTGCATGAGGCGGGTACCTGAGCCGATAGAAACATTGGCGTCAATAAAGACATTAGGACCGATCTCGACATCTTCAGCCAGGTTGACGGATGAATCGACAATTGCGGTTGGGTGGATTATGGCCATAGAGGCTCCTCAAACAAAGGGCGCAGGCGGCGCAATAATGGAAATGGATCTCTGTCGCCTCACTATAGTGCCCTAAATAACATTGGTGTTCAAGGTGTTTTGGTCGTTTGTTTGTGGTGAGGCTTTCTTGAAAGGGAATGGGCATCTGATAAGCTGAAAAAGAGCATTTGGGCTGATCCTTGCGAAGGTAAGCCAGCGGTGTATCCCCTGTGGCTAAAAATGCAGAATCTGAAAGCTTGCACCACGAAGGGCACGAAGAGCACGAAGGAATACATACAAAACAGACACTTATGGTTATGTTTTGCCTTAGCTTCCCCCTTCGTGTCCTCTGTGATCTTCGTAGTGAAATTTATATGTGGTTGTCCATTTCACGCTGGCAGTGACCGATTTTGGAAAATTTGTGGCAATTTGAGAATAGTGTATAAATAGTTAAGATTATTATAATTTTACAAATACGCAGGAGTTTTCATTATGACCACAATTCAAAATTTGATTGGCGGCCAATGGGTTCCTCCATCGACTGGTGATTATGGACAAAGTGTAAATCCGGCGCATGATACGGAGGTTGTCGCCCGTTATCCATTAAGCGGGAAAGCTGACGTTGATCTTGCAGTCGCGGCGGCAAAGAAAGCTTTTCCCGGTTGGCGAGACATGCCGGCGCCCAAGAGGGGCGAGATATTGTTTCGTGCAGCGGAAATTCTCTCCCGTCGCAAGGATGAGCTCGGCCGGTTGGTGACGCTTGAGATGGGGAAAGTACTGGCTGAAGGTTTGGGAGATGTGCAAGAAGCTATCGACATGGGATATTTCATGGCTGGCGAAGGGCGTCGGTTTCAGGGTGAAACCGTCCCTTGCGAGTTGCCCAACAAGGATGCAAAGTCAATACGGGTCCCGTGGGGGGTTTTCGCTCTCATCACGACCTGGAATTTTCCCATAGCCATACCTTCCTGGAAGGTTTTTGCTGCGCTCATCTGCGGTAATACCGTGGTTCTCAAACCTTCTTCCGATGCTCCTCTGTGTGCCGTGCGCTTTGCAGAAGTTTTACAGGAGGCCGGCTTGCCGGCCGGCGTGTTGAATGTCATTACAGGGTCAGGCGAAACGGTTGGGAGCGAACTCGTAAGGCATCCGGATGTCCAGGGGGTCTCTTTTACCGGGTCATGCTCGGTGGGCGAAGCTCTGGCATGTAGCGTTGCTGAGTTGCACCGTCCGATCGCTATGGAAATGGGTGGTAAAAATGCCATCCTGATCATGGACGACGCCGATCTCGATTTGGCTCTTGAAGGGGTTTTGTGGGGTGCTTTCGGGACTACCGGGCAGCGATGTACCGCCTCCAGTCGCATTATCGTGCATGAACCGGTGTACGATGCTTTTCTTGAGCGACTGGTAAAGGCTGCCATGGCCTTGCGCCTTGGCAGTGGCCTGGAAAAAGATACCGATGTCGGTCCATTGATTAACCGCCGGGCGGTTAGCAAGGTTTTGAACTACATTCGTATTGGCCGGGATGAAGGGGCGCATTTGCATTGTGGTGGCAAGCAGGCGGATCAAGGTTCTCTGGGGGAAGGATTTTTTGTCGAGCCTACGGTTTTTTCGGGTGTTACCCCAACGATGCGTATTGCCCAAGAGGAAATTTTCGGGCCCGTGGTAGCTGTTATGAAGTGCACTTCCTACGATCAGGGCGTGGCAATGATTAACCAGAGTCGTTTTGGACTTTCCGCTGCCATTTATACGCGCGATGTAAATCTTGCGGCCCGCGCTGAAAGAGATATTGAAACAGGATTGGTTTATATAAATGCCAGCACCATCGGTGCCGAGATTCAATTGCCTTTCGGTGGTTTCAAGCATTCGGGTTCCGGACATCCGGAGGCCGGTGGGCGCATGGGGGCCATCGACTTCTTTTCACGGATCAAGGTGGTCTACCGCGATTACAGCGGCAAGTTGCAAAGGGCCCAGATTGATATGTCTTGAACGCGTTGAAGGGGGCTTATGCGAATACTGATCCTGGGTGCAGGAGGTCGCGATTTTCATAACTTCAATCTTTTGTATCGCCACCGCCGAGATGTGGAGGTGGTTGCCTTTACGGCCTCGCAGATCCCTTTTCAGGTAGGCCGCAGGTATCCGCCTTGCCTGGCAGGGCCATTATATCCCGATGGCATACCGATTATTGAAGATAATGGCCTGGGTGAGATGGTGAGGCGACTTAAAATCGATGCGGCCGTTTTTTCCTACAGCGACATATCCCATAGCAAGATTATGGACCTGGCATCGCAGGTTTTGGCTACCGGGTGTGATTTTTATCTTGTTGGTTCGGAACGAACCATGCTCAAGGCTGCATTGCCCGTGGTTTCGGTATGCGCAGTGCGCACCGGTTGCGGTAAAAGTGCTGTAACCCGGTATGTTTGTCAGGCATTGCTCAAGGAAGGCCGAAAGCCGGTGGTCGTGCGACATCCTATGGCGTATGGTCCGCTTGAGGAACGCGCGGTGCAGTGTTTTTTGAGTATGGAGGATCTTGACCGATACGGGTCAACCCTGGAGGAACGTGAAGAATACGAACCGCTGCTGCGTCTTGGCGTTCCTTTGTTCGCCGGGGTGGATTATGAAGCGGTTTTGGCTATGGCGGAAAAATCAGGGGATCTGCTGATCTGGGATGGTGGAAACAACGATACGCCCTTTTTCAGGCCGGATCTGGAAATCGTGCTGGTTGACCCGCTGCGTGCCGGCGATGAGCTGTCGTATTATCCCGGCTATGTCAACCTGCTGCGGTCTGATGTAATTATTATCAGCAAGTTATCCGGAGTGCCCGAGGAAAACCTCCGGCTTGTACATAAAAATCTTAACCATGCGGTTCCGGGGAAGCCGATTATTCAGGGCGACCTGGATGTAATGGTTGAAAACCCCCATACGGTCGCCGACATGCGTGTCTTGGTCGTCGAGGATGGGCCTACCGTGACGCATGGAGATATGGCCTTTGGAGCGGGAGTTGTTGCCGCCCGGCGTTTTGGGGCCCGGGAGATTGTTGATCCCCGGCCTTATGCGGCAGGAAGTCTTGAACAGGTTTATGCCGATTATCCGCATATCGATTGTATCGTGCCGGCCATGGGGTATTCCAAATCCCAGTTGAATGATCTCAAACGTACCCTGGATGCTGTACCCTGCGACCTGATCTTGTCGGCTACCCCGGTGGATTTGGGGCGATTGCTGCATATCGATAAGCCCATCATGCAGGTATCGTATGAATTTATTGAGAATGAACCGGGTTTGCTTATGGCGAAGATGCACCACTTGATATCCCAGCGTAAAGACAGTCCGAATACCTGAAAGGGAGCAGGGCGATTGCGTCCGTTTTTACCGAGGACCAAGAATCTCTTGACAGTAGAAAAACTCCGTGTAGGATATCGGTGATTTTTTACCCTGTGTGGGAAAACCTCTCATAACGCAAGGTCTGCATATCGGATACAGGGCGTTATGTGCGGGACGCTTAAACGTCGCATCTAACAAAAAATCTTAGCACTTTCAGTTATCGTGTATTTTTGTTCTTTCATTCACAATCTCTGGGGTGTATTTTAACAGGCTGCATAGACAATTATTTTAATATATAAACAAAAGCTGGTTTAAGGATAGCGGATGCTGCTTTTAAATGATGAGAAAAACGGGTTGCTTGATTTTGCCCGTATGATCTGTGCAGCTGCGCGTACGGCACCTAAGGGTCGTGGTCTCGATTTGATGACCACCGCCATCGTTAGTGGTGATGAAAAGGACAGTCTCGTGGAACGCATGCATCATATTGCGCAGCGTGATGGTGTTGCCTTTTTTGCCCGTGATGCTGAAAATGTTCGCCAGGCACAACTAATTATCCTTTTCGCGACCAGCAAAAAGCCCCTCGGTTTGCCTAACTGCGGTTTTTGTGGTTTCGGCAATTGCGAAGAACTTCAAAAGGTTGGCGGTGTTTGCGCTTTCAATAGTGGTGATCTTGGCATTGCCATCGGTTCCGCTGTCAGTCGCGCTGCCGACCTGCGCATCGACAATCGCATCCTTTATACTGCGGGCAAAGCCGCACTTGAACTGGGTCTTTTGGGAGAGGATGCTGCTCTGGCGTTTGGGCTGCCTCTTTCGGTAACGGGTAAAAGTCCGTTTTTCGACAGGAAATAAAGGCAAGCGGGATGGTTGGCGATGAGTGGTTTGAGATAGTTGACGATGAAGACCGGGTTGTTGGCAGGGCGCTGCGCAGCACATGCCATGGGAATCCCGACCTGATTCATCGCGTTGCTCATGTTCTCGTTGTTAATCGGGATGGCCACATTCTGCTGCAAAAGCGTTCCATGACCAAGGATGTACAACCGGGTCGTTGGGATACGAGTGTCGGTGGTCATCTTGATCCGGGAGAGGGATATCGTTCCGCCGCTTTGAGGGAGATGCATGAAGAGTTGGGGATCAGCAATGTTCCCATCGAATTTCTGTATCACTCACGTATTCGCAACGACTTCGAATCCGAGAACATTGGTACGTTCCTGATTCGTTACGACGGCGAAATTAGTTTTGATCCCTGCGAAATCGACGCTGTTCGGTTTTTTTCCGCAGATGAAATTAATCGCCTACTTGGACAAGGCTTTTTCACTCCGAATTTCGAGGAAGAGTGGGGTTTATATAACTGTTGGTGCCAAGGTCAAGCAGGCGAGAATATCTGACGGGAAAGCTGTGAGGCTGAACTTTATTGATGCTTAAAATATAAACAAATGCAATGCTTTTGTGTTTAAAAATTAAGCGATCGTAAACGGTCAATCAAGAGTCGGTACGAAGTCTTTGTTTGTTTCTTGAAAAAAAGACATTTAAAAATAGATAGTTACATGAATATTACGTTGTATGTATTGTGTTGGCAGTTAATTTGCTTGTTTAATACGGCCGAAGGAAGTAGAAAACCACGACTAGTTATCTATTTGATGTCCGGCATCGTTTAGCTGCCGGCTTCGGCGAAAATGGGCGGCGTACGCTGTCGGGGAACATCGTCTGTAGGAGGCCGATTGATGAGAAAAATTGAGGCAATAATCAAACCCTTCAAACTCGATGAAGTTAAAGAGGCGCTGAACGAGGTTGGTATCCAGGGCCTCACTGTCACCGAAGCCAAGGGCTTCGGACGGCAAAAAGGTCATACCGAACTGTATCGTGGGGCTGAATATGTGGTTGACTTCATTCCCAAAATCAAGATTGAGATTGTTGTCAAGGACGATATGGTTGCCAAGGTTATCGAAACCATCAGTGATGCGGCGCGTACAGGTCGTATCGGTGATGGCAAGATTTTCGTAAGCGCCATAGAAGAAGCTGTTCGTATTCGTACTGGTGAATCTGGTGAGGACGCGCTGTAGGCCGGCTGTTTGCCGAATCTTACGTTTACTATCATTTCAACCGAGGTTAGTCAAAAGGAGTTATCGCAATGACACCTAAAGAGGTAATGGAGTTTGTCAAGGAAAAGAATATCCAGATGGTGGATTACAAGTTCCTCGACTTCGTTGGTATCTGGCAGCATGTTTCCGTACCTATTTGTGAATTCAGTGAAGATACTTTCGAAGAAGGTCTTGGCTTTGATGGTTCCTCCATTCGTGGTTGGCAGCCTATTCACAACAGCGACATGGCCATTATTCCCGACCCCAACAGTGCCAGACTCGATCCTTTCATCAAGGTTCCGACTCTGAGCCTGATCTGTAATATTTTCGATCCCATTACCAAAGAAGGCTACAGCCGCGACCCCCGCTTCATCGCTCAGAAGGCTGAAGCGTATCTCAAGTCCACCGGTATCGGCGACACCGTCTTCTATGGTCCCGAGCCTGAATTCTTCATCTTTGATGATGTTCGTTACAGCTCTTCCTGCAATGAGTCCTTCTACAGCGTTGATTCCAGCGAAGGTATCTGGAACACCGGCCGTGAAGAGTTCCCCAACCTCGGCTACAAACCCCGCCACAAAGAAGGTTACTTCCCTTGCGCCCCCACCGACTCCCTGGTGGATCTGCGCAACGAGATGGTTCAGGTTTGCCAGGAAGTCGGCATTCACATCGAAGCTTCTCACCATGAAGTTGCCACCGGTGGCCAGTGCGAAATCGACTTCAAATTCGATACGCTTCTTAACGCCGGCGACACCCTGCAGTGGTTCAAATACATCATCAAAAACGTTGCCGTACGCAATGGCAAGACCGTAACCTTCATGCCGAAGCCTCTTTTCGGTGACAACGGTAGCGGCATGCACTGCCACGTTTCTATCTGGAAAGATGGCCAGAATACCTTTGCCGGTGACGGCTATGCCGGTCTGTCCAAGAATGCCATTTACTTCATCGGCGGTATCATCAAGCACGCCAAAGCTCTGTGCGCTTTCACCAACCCCAGCACCAACTCCTACAAGCGTTTGGTGCCCGGTTACGAAGCGCCTGTTAACCTGGCTTACTCGGGTCGCAATCGCTCTGCCGCGCTGCGTATCCCCCAGGGTAATAGCCCCAAAGCCAAGCGCGTTGAATACCGTACGCCTGATCCTTCGGCCAACGGTTACCTGTGCTTCTCTGCCATCCTGATGGCAGGCCTTGACGGTATCGAAAACAAGATCGATCCGGGCGAGCCTCTGGATAAAGACATCTACGGTCTTCCCCCTGAAGAACTGGCAAACATCCCCAGCGTTGCCGGCAGCCTGCTCGAAGCTCTCCAGGCTCTTAAGGAAGATCACGCATTCTTGCTTAAAGGTGATGTCTTTACCGAAGACGTTATTGAAAAGTGGATCGAGTACAAGACCGAAGCAGAAGTGGATCCCGTACGTATGCGTCCGGTTCCCCTTGAATTCGCTCTGTACTACGACTGCTAAGTTTTTAAGCAGTGCATTAAAAAGCCCCCGGTTTTGCCGGGGGCTTTTTTTTGACTGATGACGGATAAAGGGTAACAAGTGACTAGAAACTGATATCCGATAGCTGATAACTGATCTTGCGGGTCTTACCATTACCCATCACTTGTTTTATGCCATGACCAGGTGTTCATAAAAAAGGCCCCCAACGCTAAACGATGGGAGCCTTTTGTTTTGTGAAGGGTCAAAATTACATCAGAGCATGCTTTGCCAGGTAATTTTTAATTGCCTGGGTGTCGGCATCAATGATTTCACAACGTTGTTCCTTGTTTTCAATACCCTGAAATTCTTCCGGCAGGATGGGGTCCTGGCCGATGGCTTGTTGCACTGCTTCACCGAATTTTGCCGGATGGGCGGTTGCCAGGCAAATAAGCGGGCATTCGCCGCCGGTTAGCTCTTTGCCCACTTTAACCCCGACAGCGGTGTGCGGATCAAGAGTGTAACCGGTAGCTTTGTGGAAAGCGCTGATGGTGTCGAGGGTTTCCTGGCGGGTTGCAGAGCCTGCCAGGAAGTCTTTAGCGACACGGTCCATGTGTTCGGCGCCGAACTTAAGTTGCCCCGTGGCTGCCAGCTCCTCCATGGTTTTACGAACCTTGCTGGCGTCTTGGTCGAAAAGGTAGAAAAGATACCTTTCAAAATTGCTTGC
>DKEW01000053.1 GCA_002452265.1 Pelobacter sp. UBA6812
CATGAGCTGCATGCCGTAGCAGATACCCAATACAGGAACCCCCATATCGAACAGAGCTTCCGCAACCGCAGGCGCGCCCTCTTCGTATACCGACTTGGGACCACCGGAAAGGATAATACCCTTGGGACCGAAAGCGCGAATGGCCTCCATGTCCATGTCGAAAGGGTGCAATTCGCAATAGACATGAGCCTCGCGTACGCGACGGGCAATCAGTTGGGTGTATTGGGAACCGAAGTCGAGAATCAGTATCTTTTCGCCGTGGATATCCTGGGACATGGGTACTCCGTTAAGCAAGGGATATTTAATCGGGTTAGCGGCAAATCAAAAACAATTACATAAACAGGGATGAAGGAGATGAACGGGATAAAGACCATAATCCAAATCCCCTGTATCCCCTTCATCCCTGTTAAAATTCAGGCCATTCTTTCTTAATTCAGAAACACTGCCGCCGATCCCTAAAAACCGCGTTCAACACGATAGTTGGGTGCTTCGTGGGTAATCGCCACATCGTGCACATGGGATTCACGCAGGCCGGCATTGGTAATGCGGACAAAGCGCGCATTGGTCTGCAATTCGGCAAGAGTGCGGCAACCGGTATAGCCCATGCCAGCACGCAAGCCACCGAGCAGTTGATGGATATTTTCCGACAGGCTGCCACGGAACGGCACACGTCCTTCGATCCCCTCGGGAACCAGTTTGACTTCCGACTCCACATCGCTCTGGAAATAACGATCCTTGCTGCCCTGCTTCATGGCACCAAGACTGCCCATGCCGCGATAGGATTTGTAGGTACGGCCCTGGTAAAGAATCGTTTCACCAGGAGACTCTTCGGTGCCGGCAAACAGTGATCCGATCATGATGATATCAGCCCCGGCAGCTACCGCTTTGGGAAGTTCCCCGGAATACTTGATGCCACCGTCGGCGATCAAGGGAATACCAGCTTTACGTGTCACCTTGGCCACATCCATAATAGCGGTGATCTGTGGCACGCCTACCCCTGCCACAACACGCGTAGTGCAGATGGAACCCGGTCCGATGCCGACCTTGACAGCGTCAGCCCCAGCCTTGATAAGCGCTTCGGCTGCAGCGGCGGTGGCAATGTTACCGGCGATCAATTGCAGATCGGGATAGGCACGGCGGGTATCGATCAAGGCATCGATAACAGCCTGGGAATGGCCATGAGCGGTATCGAGGATAACCACGTCGACGCCGGCGCGAATGAGGGCTTCAAGGCGCTCTTCACGATCGGGACCAACACCTATGGCGGCACCGACGCGCAGACGCCCGATGTCATCCTTGCAGGCAAAAGGATACTTGCGCACCTTTTCGATATCCTTGATGGTGATCAGCCCCTGCAGCTTGTAGTGTTCATCGACCACCAGCAATTTTTCGATGCGATGTTTATGCAGATGATATTTGGCTTCGTCGAGGGTGGTTCCCGGAGGCACGGTGACCAGGTTTTCCTTGGTCATTACGTTAGCGATAGGCTGATCAAGCTGCGTTTCGAAGCGCAGATCGCGGTTGGTGAGAATACCGACCAGTTTGCCGTCGCTGGTGATGGGAACACCGGAGATACGGTATTTTTCCATCACTTCCAAAGCCTGATAGATTTTCTGCTCCGGTTCCATGGTGATGGGATCGACAATCATGCCGCTTTCGGATTTTTTGACCTGGTCGATTTCCAGGGCCTGTTCCTGCGGCGTCATGTTTTTATGTATGATCCCCATCCCACCCTCGCGCGCCATGCCGATGGCGGCGCGCGATTCGGTCACGGTGTCCATAGCGGCGGACAGCAGGGGAATATTGAGTTGGATGTTACGGGTCAGCTGAGTCGTAAGATCGACTTCTTTGGGCAGCACGGACGAATGTGCGGGGACGAGCAAAACGTCGTCAAAAGTAAGACCTTCGATGATATCGCTGGGAGCCTGCATCGCCATCTCCTTGGGATTGGTGGGATAAAATATTAATCGAGCATGCTATCTTGAAGCACCCCCACCTGTCAAACCTAAATTCTCCTTTTTTCACCGACAGAACTCCACCACCAAGATCAATGGACTTGATTATAATTTACCGCAAAGCACGCAGAGCTCGCGGAGAAGTCCTTTAAATTTTCAAAAACTCCTCTGCGATCTCTGCGTTACCAGCGGTTGAAAAGCCTCAGGAAATGAATGCAGATCAATTGGGGATAATGGAAAAATCGTTGCCCAATCGATAAATGACGCCAGTCAGCAAACGGATGGTCGCTTCGATATCGGCCAGAGACAAAACCTCCACCGGCGAATGCATATACCGCAGGGGAACCTGTACCAATGCCGCTGCAACGCCGGCACGGGTCAACTGCATGACGTTCGCGTCGGTACCGGTGCCCCGGGGGGCACCCATGACCTGACAGGGGATATCCTCTTCACGCGCCGTGCGTAACAATAGATCGAACAAAGCGGGATTGACATTGGCGCCACGCGAAATAATCGGGCCGCCGCCCACCTTGAAGTCGCCGATTTCCTTCACCTCCACACCTGGGAAATCACTGGCAAATCCGACATCCACGGCAATCCCGATATGGGGGTCGATACCGTAGGCGCTGGTATGCGCGCCGCGCAGGCCGACTTCTTCCTGCACCGTGGAAACGCCGTACACTTCCACCGGGGGCACGCCACGCTGCCGTACGGCACGCAGCACCTCGGCCACGATAAAAGCACCCATTTTGTCGTCAAACCCGCGGGAGGCGGCCAAGTCACCTTGAAGACGCTCGAAACCAACGGCAAAGGTAACCGGATCGCCGACGGATACCAACTTGCGAGCAGCTTCACCGTCGGCACAGCCCAGATCGATAAACTGGCTATTGAGCTTAACCACCGTTTCGCGATCCTTGGGCTCCATCAGGTGAATAGGTTTCTTGCCTACTACCCCCAGCACCGGTCCGTCGGCAGTATGCACATGCACACGTTGACCCGGCACCAGATGCGCATCGATACCACCAATGGGAGCAAAATAGATAAAGCCCTTATCGTCAACATAGCGCACCATAAAGCCGATTTCATCGCAATGCCCGGCCAGCATCACGCGCATGGCCTGCTCCGAAGCGGCATCGATACGAGCAATGACGTTGCCCATGACATCGGTACGCACCTCATCGGCCAACGGCATAAGCTCGCGACGCATGATACGTTGCACAGGCTGTTCAAAGCCTGAGGGGCTGGGGGTTTCAACCAATTCCTGCAAAAAACTCACTGCACGTTCGTTCATAGAATCACACCTCACAGACTGAAGGACTTAAGAAAACACCAGGAATACTATTAAAACTTGCGCCCCATGACCTTGCGCACCAGGTCTTCGGCATTTTGACGCGCCTGCTGAAACTGCGACTCGCTCAGACCAGCGCCTAGCGCAATGCGCCGGGCCTGTTCAAGCGGGGTCAGATCGCCTGGCGCATGGCTGTCGGTGTTGATCACCAGCGATGCCCCTGCCGCCATAGCCAGACGGGCCACATGCCCGTTGGTCAGCGAATGTCCCTTGCGGGTGGTGATCTCAAGACAAATGCCGCGCCGCACGGCCAGAGCCACCTCATCCTCGGTGAGCAAGCCGGGATGGGCGAGAATATCAATGTCGGCCTCCAGGGCCGCCCGATTGGTCCCGGCTGCGACCGGTTCGGCAATGGTTTCACCATGGCAGACCACCAGTCTGGCTCCCAGCGCCCTGGCGTCTTTCGCAACCTCGCCAATCATAGCGGGCGGCACATGAGTCAGCTCGATCCCCGGCACCACGGTCAGACCCCAGGCGCTGCCCAGAGCCTCGGCGACCCTGGCGATACGGGGAATAATAAAGTCGATATTGCTCGGATCGCCATGATCGGTGATACCGATGGCGCGGTAACCCGCTACGGCAGCGCGGCGGGTAAGTTCGGCGGGGATCAACTCGCCATCACTGAAAACGGTATGGGTATGCAGATCGATCATAGCTTTATCCTCTTACTAAAGAATAATTGGGTCCTTTTGGAAATACTTGCTGGCAGACAGTATCAAACCAATTCACCCAAATGAGAATTGCGGTAAGCACGCTTGAGCCTCACCTGCACGACACGTCCTATCAGACCGGAGTCACCATCAAAATTAATGATGCGATTCCAGGTGGTACGTCCGAACAGCTGACCGTTGCCCTGCCGACTGCTGCCTTCAACCAGCACCGGCAGCACCTGCCCCACATCCCCCTTGTTATACTCTTTGGTAATCTCCTCCTGCAGAACCAGCATACGATCGAAGCGTTCCTGCTTGACATCTTTGGAGGTATCATCCGGCAGAGAAGCTGCGGAAGTTTCCGGCCTGGGTGAGAAGATAAACGAATAGATTTCGGCGAAACGGACCTGTCTCAGCAAATCCATGGTCTGCTCGAAATCCTCCTCTGTTTCGCCGGGGAAACCAACGATAACATCGGAAGTCACCCTGATGTCAGGGCAAACCTGCCGCAGACGCGCCACTCTGTCCAGATATTGATCACGCGTATACCCGCGTCGCATAGCTTTAAGCACTGTGTCGCCACCGGCCTGCACCGGCAAGTGAATGTGTTTGCATAGCTTGTCGAGGTCGCCAAAGCATGCAATCAAGTCATCCGACAGGTCTTTGGGATGCGAAGTCATGAAGCGAATACGCTCCAGCCCTTCCACCGCATTGATTTGCCTGAGCAACGCGGCAAAGGAGATCTCGCCATCTTCTTTGCATCCGTAGGAATTGACGTTTTGACCGATCAGCGTCACTTCCCGCACCCCTTGAGACACCAGGGATCGCACTTCATCCAGAACCTCGGCACTGGCACGACTCACTTCTCGGCCACGCACATGGGGTACGATACAATAGGCACAAAAATTATCACACCCCTGAATGACGGTGACAAATCGGGTGACGTCCGAATTCGGCTGCCTCTCCGGAAAGAGACGGCGACGCGCATCGGCCTCGAGGAATTCCACCTCGGCACAGCGTGCCCGTTGCTCCTCGACCTGGCGTACCATGTCGGCCAACCGGTGAACGTTATGGGTACCGCAAACGATATCGAGATGCGGCACTTTCTCCAGCATACGCTGCCCTTCCTGCTGGGCAACACAGCCACACACCGCAATAATCAGCTCCGGACGTTGTTGTTTTATCGGCTTAAACCGACCAAGATGACCATAGACCTTACGTTCAGCTTTCGCACGGATCGAGCAAGTATTGAGGATTATGAGGTCCGCACCATCAGGACTGTCAACAGGACCATAACCAAGCTGCCGTACAAGGCCGACGATCTGTTCGGAGTCGACCACATTCATCTGGCACCCGAAGGTCTCCAGGTAAAAACTTTTCATAACTGAGATAACCATTCATAAATCTGGCCTGCCATCCATTGTGCCGCGAAAAGCCCTGCAAGAACCCGGAAAACACCAACTGTTGACCGATCCTGCCACAGACCTCATTCCCACACCCGACAGGCTGAATTAGCCTAAAATTTAGTTGATCATATTAATCAAGAGCCCATCAGGCTGTCAACGGGTTTCCCCCTGTCCCCGGCAGCAAAAACCCGACAAAGACCGACGCCCCCTCAAGGCAATGCAGCGTCAGGATTTTCCCCGTAACACGTGAACGCAGCCGCACCGTAGCCAAACTCCCGGCCAAGGGAACGACCCGGTAAAGTTCCGCATCGGGCAAGGCCAACTGCTCCTCGTGGCGTCCGAGCCATCCACATTTGATGCGGATACGGCTATCGGTCAACATATAACGCTCCCATCGCCAAAACCATCGGGCCACAAAAAGATGACCGACGGCACCGCAACCAACCAACAGCCACAAACCCACAAGATAAGCAAACCACCCCCCGGAGGTGCCCCCCCCGGAAGACAAATCAAGAGCAAGCCAAAAGCCGAGCCCCAGCCAGAAAGGCATACACGCAAGCGACAGTCGCCAACGGCGAAAAACATATGCACGTGGCGCCGGGCAAGATTGCCATAAAATTCGTTCGCCGGGTTTCAGGGAAAAAGATGCAGATATCATTTGGATTCCAACTCAACAACCTTCTTGACCACAGACTGCCGAGGATGGTCCGGAGATCACAGTCTCGGCAGCCCGAAAGAAAAACACCTGTCATTACACGATTCCAAAAGGGAGTCACATCCGGCGCACACCATACACCCAACCCGAGACGGTCGTTCAGCCGTCCCCGCTCACGGCTTATTATCCATCAATCCCACCACGAATTGACCTACCGACGGAGTAGAGGTGCCGCGACCACAAGCGCCGGCAGTCGTCGACTGAACAACAACGGCGGCAATCCCCGACAGCCCATGATGAGCGAATTGCATGAAGACGGTATCCGTCGCGCAACCTTACACAGGCAGAATTCAATCCTTCAACTAAAAAACAACCTTAAATCCGCATCATATAACGCCGGAACACAGGGGGCAAGCCGGTACTTCGCCGAATGCATTCCCGGACCAGGAATTAATACGAACCCACCCCCGCCCTCAACAAATTCAAATCAAAATAACGCCTATTACGCCGCGATATACATAAAGAGGAATGTATCTGCAAAATAATTTTAAGGGTAGCTAAAATCCCAAAAACAATATAAGATGGGAAAATTTTGGACAATACAACCCAAGCAAGGAGATCACATAAGCATTATGCTGCAAAACATTCGTAACATCGCAATTATAGCCCACGTTGACCACGGCAAAACGACCCTGGTAGACGCCATGTTAAAACAATCCGGCGTCTTTCGTGAAAACCAGGTTGTTACCGAAAGGGTTATGGACAATAATGACCTGGAAAAAGAACGGGGCATCACAATCCTTTCAAAAAACTTGTCCATCCATCATAACGGCCTGAAAATCAACGTCGTCGACACCCCGGGCCATGCCGACTTTGGCGGCGAGGTAGAGCGCGTTCTGAAAATGGTCGATTGCGTGCTTTTGCTTGTGGACGCCTTTGACGGCCCCATGCCCCAGACTCGCTTTGTTCTGAAAAAATCGCTTGACCTTGGCCTGATGCCGATTGTGGTTATCAACAAAATCGACCGTCCCGGTTCACGCCCCACCCAGGTTGTGGATATGGTCTTCGACCTGTTCTGCGAACTTAACGCCAACGAAGAACAGCTCGACTTTCCCATCATCTACACCAATGCCAAGGCAGGGGTGGCGAAACTCGACCTCGAAGAAGAGTCGGACAATCTTGAGCCGCTGTTCAATCTTATCCGCGACAAGGTTGCCCCCCCGAAAGGCAACCCGGAGGCCCCCTTCCAGATGCTGGTTACCAGCATCGGCTACAATGACTACCTGGGTCGCATCGCAACCGGCAAAATTGTCAACGGGCAAGTACGGACCGGCCAAACCATTGCACTGGTCAAACGTGACGGCAAAGTTGAAAAAGGCCGCATCAGCAAACTGATTGGCTATCAGGGCGTTGCCCAGATCGAACTGGAGACAGCGCCGGCCGGCGACATCGTCAGCATCGCCGGTTTTGACGAAGTCGGCATCGGTGAAACTTTTGCCGACGAAACCTGTCCGGAGGCTTTGCCTTCCATCGCTATCGACGAGCCGACCCTGTCCATGAATTTTTCCATCAACACCTCGCCGTTCGCCGGCCGGGAGGGGAAATTCGTCACCTCGCGCAACCTGCGCGACCGCTTGATGCGTGAATTACGCACCAACGTCTCCCTGCGCGTGGAAGAAACCGAAAACACCGATACCTTCCGGGTCTCGGGCCGCGGCGAACTGCACCTGTCGATCCTGATTGAAAACATGCGCCGCGAGGGTTTTGAGCTGTCCGTTTCCAAACCCGAGGTTATTTTCAGGGATATCGACGGCGTACGCAGCGAGCCGATGGAAAATCTGCTCATCGACGTACCCGAAGAACACCAGGGCACCGTAATCGAGAAACTGGGCAGGCGTAAAGCGGAGATGATCTCCATGCAGCCCATGGACGGCATCAATCGTCTGGAATTCTCCATTCCGGCCCGCGGCCTGATCGGTTTCCGCACGGAGTTTTTGACCGACACCCGTGGCACCGGCGTCATGAACCATACCTTTAACGAGTATGCCCCCTACAAAGGTCCCATCGCCGGCCGCAGCAATGGCGTGCTGATCGCAATGGAGGATGGCGAAACGGCTGCATATGCCCTTTTCACCCTCCAGGATCGCGGCACCCTGTTCGTTGACCCCGCGGTAAAGGTTTACGAAGGCATGATCATCGGCGAAAACGCTAAGCAAAGCGACATGGTCGTCAACCCTTGCAAGGGCAAAAAGCTTTCCAACGTGCGTGCTTCCGGAAGCGACGAGGCCATTCGCCTGGTACCGCCGCGCAACCTCAGCTTGGAACAAGCACTGGAATATATCAACGACGATGAACTGGTCGAGGTTACCCCGACTTCGATTCGACTTCGCAAAAAGCTGCTTGATGCCAACGCCCGAAAAAAGTACGATAAACAGAAATAATGTCAAAGCGGCCCGACTAACCGGGCCGCTTTTTTTGACACCCCTTTTATTTCCTTAACCTTGCCATTTAAAAAAATTCCTACTAAAATCCGGTTTGGAACAGCCCGAACTTAGCAGTCACATTGGAAGGCCCCTTATCACTGGAGGTTCCATGGACAAGCAGCTGACCACCCTACATCAAGCCACCCTCCTTGCCATCGCTCGCAAAGCCATAGAAACGTGCGTACTAACCGGCAAATCCACCATCGAGTCCACCAAGGACCCGGCCCTTAATACACGACTTGGATGCTTTGTCTCCATCAAACAAAATGGTCAACTGCGCGGCTGTATAGGAAAATTCCAACCTCAGTGGCCGCTGTACCAGGAAGTGGCCGAAATGGCTTGTGCAGCAGCAACCCAAGATCCTCGTTTCTACCCCATGGGCAAAGAAGACCTGGACAACTTCCTGATTGAAATTTCGATTCTGTCCCCCTTGGAAAAAATCAACGATACGAATGATATACAAGTAGGCTTACACGGCATTTATCTTGAAAAAGGTTCTTATCGCGGCGTACTCTTGCCCCAGGTCGCGGTAGAACATCAATGGGATCGCACCATGTTTCTAAGGCAAACCTGCATAAAGGCAGGACTGCCCACCAATGCCTGGCAATCCGAAGATACCGATATCTTTATCTTTACAGCTCAAGTATTCGCCGAGACGGACCTGGGCAATGACACCCCCTCTGCCGCACACTCCTGAGGTCCTTACATGACCTGCACAGAATACGAGCAATACGCTAACTTAATCGATGTTTTGACTAGTTACGTGATGTTACCCACCAGCTTGCCAAAGGTTCTCCACAATTCCTGTGGACAACTTGAATTTGAGTTACACCATCTCACAGACAGATACTGAAGCAGACATATTTTCCTTATTGCCCGAAAGCATCAAACAAGATAAACTTAAAAAATATTTTATAAGTAACAAAACACACCATCAACCAACATTTTGCCATGACCAAGATCAACCAGACACATAACTATTCACGGCACCCCTCCATTGCTGCCAGACCCGACACCGTAGAACTATCTACCGACCGGGCGGTAAAGCAAGCAACCACCCCGCCAGCTATCGACAAAATCACCTTATCAAATGCAGGACTGGAAGCCGCTGCACGATTCAGCAATTTCGTACAACGATCTACAGACACCTACACCCTGGCCTTGCCTGCACCACAAAAGGGGGCATCATCCAGCGATTTACTTCCAACCGAACCTCCCCATGAGACACCCGTCTCTCGTAAGCTGGTTCGTACAATCTATGCGGAGCAGCAGAACCCCGGGATTTCCAACCAGCCGTTTCCGGGCTCCCAAATAGACATCCTGGCCTGAAAAAGCCCCTCAGCAAAAAGTTTTTAGTTTGTGCAACATCGCGTCTAAGCCGACATGCTGCATTTTACATTTCCGCAACAATCTAGCCGATTTAATTTTAATTTCCCCTTTATGACTCAAAAAAATAAAAAGCATTTTTACTCTGCGTATTTTTTTGTTACTATGCCAGAGTATTTTCGAAGGGTTCCGACCCTGTGCAGATGAAGCGGGATCGCGACTTGCGATGACCATTTCCAACTCAAATGGGTGACCATGTTCTACTCTTTGCGTAGTGTTCTCATTGTAAATAAAAATCCTAAGGAAAGAGGCGACCTCGCCGTCGCCATCAGAAAAACCGTCGATTGCACCGTGATCGAATCTGAGTCACCTGAGGCTGCCCTGGAGTTACTGCAAGAAGACGAAATTTCCGTCATACTTACTGATCTGTTCCCACCCGAAAATCAGGGGTTGGAGTTACTAAAAAAAGCAACCCAACTTAATAATCAGATCGTTACGGTAGTAGGTGTCCCTGTCGACCAACGCGGTATCGCACTTGAAGCCTTGAAGTTTGGCGCCTTTTTTTGCCTCAACACCCCCTACAATCAAGAAGAAACCATCATTGCGACATCTCGTGCCTTGCAGCACCACGACTTGCTCACCAAAGGCGAAATACGTGGCCGCAAATTCCGTAAATCAGATGGTTTTCATGGCATTATTGGCCAAGCACCCAGCATGCGCCAACTCTTCAATTTCATAGAAAAACTTGCCTCAGAAGGCAACTCTTCGGTATTAGTGCTCGGGGAGAGTGGAACCGGAAAAGAACTCGTAGCACGGGCCATTCATGCACATGGACCACGCAGCCGAAAAAATTTCGTGCCTGTCAACTGTGCCGCCATCCCGGAAGATCTACTTGAAAGCGAACTGTTCGGTTACGTTAAGGGGGCTTTCACAGGAGCAAATCAAGCCAAAATGGGGCGTCTTCAATACGCCGACGGTGGCACACTGTTTCTTGATGAAATCGGCGACATGAAGCCGAGCCTGCAGGCAAAACTGCTGCGTGTTTTACAAGAAAAGGAATTTGAACCCGTAGGCGGGGTTAAACCCATATCCGTCGATGTACGCATTGTCGCTGCAACGCATAGAGATCTGGATAAATCCGTAGCCGAAGGACGCTTTCGTGAAGACCTCTATTATCGACTGAATGTTATCCCCTTACAAATCCCGCCACTGCGCAAACGCAAAGATGATATCCCTTTGCTTATAGATCGCTTCGTCGGGATATACAACAGACAGAAAAAAAACCCCTTCAAGGGGTTTGACAACGAGGCCCTGCAAGCTTTGAAGCAATATACCTGGCCTGGCAATGTGCGAGAGTTGGAAAACCTGGTTCAGCGCATGTCCATCTTTTTTGCCGGACAAACAGCATCCCGCGATGATCTTCCGGAGAAATACCAATCGCGCGATGAAGCGACTCAAAATCAGGAAACAGCATCAATAGAACAGGAGTCCCCCCTCAACCTGGATGAAAGCGGGGTCGATTTCAACATGCTGGTCAATCGATTTGAAAATCAGCTTATCCTACAAGCTCTTAACATCACAGGCGGAAACAAGCGGGAAGCTGCAAAGCTGCTGAACCTGAAAAGAACCACCTTGATTGAAAAACTGAAACGCAAAAATATTAGTACGGGGACTGACGAAGATAAATGATCGAGCTTTCCAGCAGAATATAAGATGTAACATGGCGCTGGATTTATTAAAAAAAAGGCCCTACTCAGCTTTTTTCATGCCCATATTCTGACGAATTTTTTCCCGGATATCATCGGGCGATGTGGGTATCACCACGATGTCACATACTCCGTATTTTACGGCCTGAAGTACCTGACTGCGTGTCCACTGCCCTCCGGCGGCGATAAGTGGCACGCTGCCGCCAAAAATGGCTTTGGCTTTGATAATAGCCGCCAACCCGAGTTCCTTTGAGTCATCCATGGTAAAAACAACCCCCTTAACGGGAGTAGCGCCGTTAGGTCCAAAGGGCTGAAAATCTTCCTGATACCCCGCAATCTTGGTTACAAAACCTTCCGCAACACATGCGTCGGTAAGGTCGTGAACATCCTCCTTCCGCCCGGCAACCACCAGAATTATATTTTCGGCTGCATCAGTGCCAACTACTGGAGCAGTTCCCAAAGGTTCAGATAGAGGCGCGGTAACTTCTTTTTGCACGGATACAGAAGATATTTCAGTTTCCGCGGCAACGGAAACTTCGATCTCCTCGCTGACTAATCCCAACAATATGGGGGGAAACACCATTTCCATGGTTTGGAGTTGCTGTCCCTCAAGAGCCAGATCAAAAGAAACCTGATAAATCTCGCCCGGAGGGAAAGGTTCTTGCGCATCATTTACTACCTTGGCAGGGAACACCACCTCGATATCGTTTTTTTTGAAATGGAGTTTATCAACAGCCATCTCATCAAAGGCCTGGCAAAGCTCACCGGATACGATGTTGACGATTTCACCGTAGGCATCGGCTTCGTCTTCGGAAAACTCTTCCTTACGGACCTGTTTTTCCAGCTCGGCTGGCGGTAACATAATTAATGTTCCGCCAAGCAGTACAGCATCCCCGAGCTGACAAAAACATTGCATTTTGCCATCGCGACTGCCGCTTACATCCATGTTGGCCATGACCAACTTTTTCTTGAAGGAGGCAAAGAAGTCCGCTTTTGATACCCGCCGCTCGGAAATCAACGAGACTTCGATGCTGCAGCCCAACAGATCGCTCAACCCAGTTGCGAGTTTTTCCGCCAGAACTTCAAATATGGCTGTTATGCGTGCGTTATCACTCATTCCCGTAACTACTGCTTTCCAAGGCAAAAGAGGGCAAAAAAAATTCTTTCCAGGCTCCGGTACACGACGCGATCCGCATGCTATGACGCCGAAATCAAATTCTCAAAAATAAAACGCCAGCTCTGCAACCAAGGGCACTCAAAAGCGCCCAGACTGCGAAACTGGCGGTTTAAAATACCATTAACTGTTCTGGAGATAGCATTCGACCAGGAACTCACCCTCATCCATACTGAAGGGCATGATAACCCCTTCGCTTTCAGCAAGACACTCGACTTCGTATTCCGATCCACATATGGCAGAAGGAATAGCCAGTTTGATCCCGGTACCCGTGTCCGTAAGCATGGTTTTGACACTGCCGGCCAACATGTTCGCAAGTTCACCGATAGCGTCTTTGACGTCATCGTTGATTTCCTCAACGTCCATAAACAGAAACTTGCTGGTAATGCTCATGGCAACAGCATTGGGCAAATGAATAGCGAGCATGCCCCTATAATTGCCAGCAAGACCAACCAACCCTGAGACCGAATCAGTAAACTTGTGGGAGCGGGTCTGAAGGGGTGCAGCGGGACGGGCCTCGGTCATCAACATCGATTGAAAAATTTCTTGCGTTGCCTCTGAAATACACTTGGCTAAATCCACGGAACACTCTCCTTATCACAGGAACTTACCCAATACCTCTTGCACCTGATCCGGGGTAAAGGGTTTTTTTATCGTACCAACGGCACCAAGAGACAACGCCTCGTTAAGCACATCCGATCCTGCCTCCGTGGTAATCATGACCACAGGAATCCCTTTAATCTGCGCATCAGCATTTTTTTGACGGAGAAATTCAATACCATCCATAACCGGCATGTTAATGTCGCTCAAAACAATGTCAACCGACTCGCCAGCCAAAGCTTCCAGCGCGGCCTGACCATCAGCGGCCTCCAACAACTTATCAAATTCAAACCCCGCCTGCCGCAGAGAACGCGCCACGATTTTTCTCATAGTATTGGAATCATCTACAATTAATACTTTTTTTCCCATGATCTACTCCATTCTTCCGAAAAATTGTAATGCTTATGCCAACTCTTAATTTCAGACCGTAACCGAATCGTCGGGGAAAAAGCCGGAACCGACAATAGCAAAAGTCAGCGGCTCACCTTCAACATCATATTTCCATGTTTTACTGGGACCGTCGCATAAAACAGGATCATCCTGGCTGACCTCCGGCAAACCAAGACGATACGACTGATTACCGGGAATAAAATCGTTGAGCAAGCGCCCTGCAACGGTATTGAGCAATTCCCCTAGCATATCAGCCTGAATCTGCTCAGCCACGTCCTCTTCGGGAAAAGCATGAACGACATCTATAATATTCCTCAACAATTGTATAGGCAGAGTTAAAATCATTTCCGCCTGAATAGGGTCAAGCACCAGCAATCGAGCAGACATGCTGCTATTTGCCGATTCAGTGGCTGTATCCTCCGACTGCGGCAAAACTTCCATGAAGGCCATATTCTCAAGGGTCACGGCAATGGATTGCCGGACCAGGTCATCAAAGTTTTGGCTCATTATCCCTCTCTGTTCACTGCATCAGCGGTTCGAGCTTTTTTAATAGCGTGGCTGGCGAAATAGGCTTATCAAGAACAGCAAATGCACCTAATTCCGTCAACAGGGCCTCCTTGGCGGGGTTGCCAGCGCTGGTAATCACGACCACCGGCACATGGGTCAACTTAGGACTTCCTTTGACCCATTTGAGCAATGTTTCCCCATCCATGATAGGCATATTCAGGTCTGTTACCAACAGGTCGGTCGGTTCTTCCTTAAGACGCGCCAGTGCTTCCCGGCCGTTGGGCACTTCTACCATCCCGGCGTCTCCCAAACCGATAATTTCCAGACACCGCCGAATAACCATACGGGCAGTGGCCGAATCGTCGGCAATGACGATGCGTTTCACTAATCAACCTCCTCTTCAAAGGAAAGAGACGAAATTGCTTTTTTAAATTGAGCTTCCGCTTCTATAAGAATTTGCGCCAAAGAATTGGAAGTCACATCGAAATACTCGGCGTAACCGTCATCCAATGGATATTGCATGCCATCATTGCCGGTATCACATCCTGCCATCATGGCGCACATGTCGCCTATATGAGCGGCAAAAGCAAGCGCACGATATTCCTCCGGCGCGTTTTGGGGCGTATGATGGTAAAGGATAGCCTGTTGTAGAGGCTGAGGAAACTCCCAATGCTTTGCCATCTCGTAACCGATCTGAGCATGGTCCATCCCGGCCAGCGCCCGTTCTGCCGCCAGATAATCGGCAATACTGCCTTCCGCAATACGTTTCAAGGCTTCCGGAGCGGCCTGCTTCCAGAAAGGTGCAAAGACAAATTTTCCGATGTCATGCAAAAGGCCTGCAGTAAATGCAAGTTCAGTCTCAAAATTCTGCTTGGCCAAGCGAGCGACTTCGCTACAGGAAAAAGCAGCAAAAAGGTCGTGTCGCCACAACGCATTCTGTTGGCCCTCATATCCCTCGAGAGGTTGACTGAACAAATCGCCGGTATTGTCTGACAAAATAATGCTTACGACCATCCACTTTCCAAGATAGCTGATCGCCCTGTCCAGCGAGGTAACCGGGTTGAGTAACCCGAAAACCGGCGAATTTACAGTCTTCAATACTTTGGCGGTCAGAACTGCATCATATTTGACGATATTGACGATATCGTCAAGCTCATAATCTTCATCGGACATAACCTGCAACAGGCGACTGACATTGGGTGACAGCATTGGAAGTTTTTCAATGGCCTCCCGGATATTTTCACAGCATATTCTTGGTTCCATGCCCCCCCCTATATTTGCCACTGTCCGCGTCCGGGACATGACACGGTGACCAAGCCGGTATCCACATACAACGATACCGTGCGACTATGATTCGCACCCACATCTTCCGCCGTCGGCCCCATACCAAGGGACCACAGGATCTTCTTGACAGCCAGAATATTGCGCTTGCCGATATTAAAGGTATCGTTGCCGGCCATGACCGATGCGCCACCCAGCATTTTGACAACCAAACCACGGCCTTTGCGCTGACAGCCCATACGCACCATTTCTTCAAACAACAGAGGAACACCCAAATCGGCAAAATAGCCAGGGCAATCCACACCTTTGGCAGGATTAAGCTTGGATTCCGGCAGGGCGATATGTACCATCCCGGCCACCCGCAGGCCAGGATCATACATGGTAACCGCTACGCACGATCCCAATGCGTAGGTTTTTACAATGGAACCAGGGCTTTTGGATGCACCATAATCCCCGATACCCAAAATAATATCACTCATATTCGCCGCTCCGAAAGAAGATCGACAACCCTGTTTGCCATACTATCCAATGACACCAGGGAGTGGGCGCCTCCCATTTCATAAGCCACTTTCGGCATGCCAAAAACAACACAGCTTGCTTCATCCTGCGCCAGATTACGGGCTCCAGCATCACGCATGGCCTTCATCCCTTCGGCACCGTCGGAGCCCATACCGGTTAACATGACGCCAACAGCATTCGCCCCAACATGCTGAGCGACGGAATGCATCATGACATCAACCGAGGGGCAGTGGCCTTTGACAGGCGGACCAGGCTCGCAACGCACCTGGTATAAACCTCCAGAGCGGATAACTCTCATATGAAACCCTCCAGGACCAATGAGAACCCGCCCTGGCATGATCCGGTCACCGGACTCAGCTTCCTTGACTTCCATGGCACAAAGTTGATTGAGGCGTTCCGCAAACAAACGAGTAAAACCGGCAGGCATATGTTGCACAATAACCACCCCCGGCATGGTGGCGGGAAATTGTGAAATAATTTTCCGAATGGCCTCAGTCCCACCGGTAGAAGCGCCAATGGCGATAACCTTATCGGTGGATTCGGCCAGGGCACGCTTGCCCAGAGTCTGGAGTTGGGAGGGAACCGCGGAGCGAGCCGCTTTCCAATGAGAAACATTGGCGGAAGCTGCCAACTTAACCTTGGCACGTAATTCCAGCAACATGTCCTTCAATCCACGCGCTATATCACTGGTCGGTTTGGACACAAAATCAACGGCACCCGCCTCCAGCGAATCGAGAGTGATTTGCTTGCCCTTCTGTGTCAGAGAACTGACCATGACCACGGGCAGCGGGTATTGGGGCATCAGACGACGTAAAAAATCAACACCGTCCATGCGTGGCATTTCAACATCCAAAGTAAGCACATCGGGTTGAAGTTTGACAATCTTATCCCGCGCCACATAGGGATCTCCAGCCGTTCCGACCACTTCAATGCAAGGATCCATGGATAATCCCTGGCTCAAAATCTGCCTGACCAGGGCCGAATCATCTATGACGAGAACACGTATGATTTTTGGCATCGGCTATATCTAATCACTTTTTGTGGTAGACGGCAGGAGCAAGATATTTATACAGATCCTGCCCGCGCCCCAGGGTTTCGGAATGGCCCAGAAAGAAATATCCCCCCTGGACAGTATGTTTGTGAAACTTCGCCACCAGGGTTTTGCGTGTCGGATCATCAAAATAGATCATAACGTTCCGACAAAATATAATATGAAACGGCTTTTTGAACGGGAAGACATCGTTCATGAGGTTAAAACGCCGGAACGTAGCTTCCCGTCGCAGGTCTTCGATGACTTCGTACTGACCGTCGGACAATTTACGAAAGTACTTGCGCAACAGGGGCTCCGGCAACATCTTCACCCGATCCTCCGGGTATACGCCACGTTTGGCTATATCAAGTACCCGCGAAGAAATGTCGGTGGCCAGGATACCGCCATCCCACTGAGAATACCTGTTGCCGAAATATTCGCGCATTAACATCAGCAACATATAAGCTTCTTCACCGCTGGAACAACCGGCACACCAGATCCGCAAATCCCTGATATTCTGTTTTTCCAACGTTGCGGTCAGATTTGGAAGCGCATTCTCGACAAAAAATTCAAAGTGCGATTTTTCCCTGTTGAAATACGTATGATTGGTGGAAATGCGATCGACAAGTTTACTAAGAGCCTGTTCCGTCGGATCATTCTGCAAGGTTTCATAGTAACTTTTGAAATTGGCATGACCACTTTGCCTGAGAACTTTTTGTAATCTGCCAACCAGCAGTGAGCGTTTTTGCTCCGTAAGATTGATTCCAAAACGCTTATAAATGAGAGAACGCAGCAACTCGAACTCTTCATTCGTGATGCTCATCAAAACGCCACTATCGGGAAACACTGTCGGCAAATCCCGTTTGGTATCAGGCATAAAATAATCTCTGGACGTCCAGTAGAATTTTCACTTCATTACTAACCTTACCGATGCCCTTGACATATTGCCCTGCTTGCGCCGTTCTGGCCGGAGGCAGTTCGATCTGGTCATCAGCGATTTCCGTCACCTCCTTGACCTGATCAATAATCAGGCCGGAAGTTTCTCCTTCAACCTGGACAACGATGATACAAGTACGATCATCATAGGCTCGATCAGGCATGCCAAACCGGGTGCGGATATCCATCACCGGTATAACCCTGCCACGAAGGTTAATAACACCCTTCATATACCCCGGAAGGTCAGGGACTTCATTGATTTTCTGAATGCCCACAATTTCGGTGACATGGCGAATCTCGATACCGAAATCCTCGTTACCTACCTTAAACACAAGAAATTTCCCGTGCAGTGTATCCTCGGACGAAGCATTTACTTCAGACAACATATTTGTATGCGCTCCAGCAGTCATATAATTCCCCCTTCGTAGGACTTTGTTTTGCGGTTGAAGCTACCGACATGCATCATATGCCCAATACGAACCAACTATTGGGCCTGTAAGTGTCTTTGCCCCACATGCTCTTCCACCAAGGTAGCCACGTCGAGAATCAGGCAGACTTCTCCATTGCCGAGGATAGTACACCCGGAAGCAACCCGCACATTTCCGATATAATCGGATAAGCCTTTGATAACGGTTTGTTGTTGACCGAGAATTTCGTCGACAAGCAGACAGAGGTATTTATCCTGATACTCAACGACGATTAAAACGCCATCTTCGATCGATTTGTAATCTGCCGGTTCTTCAAGCAGCCTGTCGAGATAGATGACCGGATGAAAACTGTCTCTGACCTTTGCCAGTTCCAGGCCATCGGGCATGACCGTAATATCCTCGCTGGTCGGCCGGAAAATTTCCCGGATCGACAGAAGCGGTACAATGCAACGGGACTGTCCGATACGCACCAACATACCGTCTATGATGGCCAGCGTCAGAGGGATTCGCAAGGTTATGCGCGACCCTTGACCCAGCGTACTTTGTACCTCGATCTTGCCCTTGATCTTTTCCAGATTCTTTTTCACAACATCCATACCGACACCCCGACCAGAAACGTCAGTCACTTTATCGGCAGTAGAAAACCCGGGTTGGAAAATAAGGTTGAAAATTTCCTTTTCGCTGAGATGGCTACCATCCCCTGAAACCAACCCCTTGCTGATGGCCTTGGACAAAATTTTATCCCGGTTAAGTCCACGCCCATCATCCTCCACCTCAATCCACACCTCCCCTTCCTGGTGCCGGGCCGAGAGTTTAACCACACCTTTCTCGGCTTTACCGCAGGCGGTACGTTCCGAAGGCGTTTCAAGACCATGGTCAAGGGAGTTACGAAGCAGATGCACCAGAGGATCGGTAATTTGCTCAATGACTGTTTTATCGACCTCCGTTTCCTGGCCGAACAACTGAAGATCAACCTTTTTGCCGGACTTGATAGACAAGTCATGCACCAATCGGATCATGCGGCGAAACAGACCGGATACCGGGATCATCCGGATAACCATCGCCATTTCCTGCAGATCGCGGACCAGTTTACTCATCTGCTGGGCGGCCTTGTTAAAGTTATCCAGCTCCAGACCTTCGATATCGGGGCTGCGCAACAACATATTCTCGGCGATGACCATTTCGCCTATCAGGTTGATCAGGTCGTCCAGTTTGCCCAGATCGACACGTATATCCTGGCGATTCATAGCCGGCTGTTTCGCCTTGGCCTTGGCACTCGGCGAAGCCGCGGAAGACTCGCCAGATTGTTTAGCCGAGGTGCTGGTTTTCTGGATTTCAAGGGCCTTGGCCAATTGTTCCGGCTGCACCTTGCCTCGCGCCACAAGCAACTCACCCAAAGGCTTGCGCTGTTCTTCGATTACTTCATCGATTTCATCTTCACTGGCCAAACCCTCCTCGATGAGGATTTCCCCCAACAAGCGAGATGATCGGCCAGAACAGGAGGACTGTTCGTCCTCTTCAGCCGGGGAAGCCGATGTCTCTGGCCAAGCCGACTCCCGCAGCGTCTCTTCGGCTGACCGGGCAGCCCCGGCAGCAGTCTCTTCGGCCGGTGAAGCATCAGCATCTTCGGCAGGAACATAATACGCGAGTTGCTTCAGGTAGCTATCCAAATCCTCGATGATCCCCTTTCCCCCTTCCTGGGCGACATCGGCCACGGCCCCCCTGAGGGCGTCGAGACACCCCAGCAAAGCTTCGGCCGGGGACCCATTGGGAAACTCCCGACCCTCCTTGGCAACATCGAGCAAGGATTCCATCTGGTGAGTAAGTTTTTCCATATGACTGAAACTGAAAAAGCCGCTGTTACCTTTAAAGCTGTGAACATTACGATACAGCTCCGCGATCCCTTCAGCATCAAGATTATCGTCACTCCAAGCCAACAGCCCCTGTTCAACATTCTGCAACAACTCGTCAGCTTCCTGAACAAACCGCTCAAGCATTTCCGGCGAAATAAGCATCTGCATGAGATCATCCAGATCCCCTGCATCATCTGTCACAGGATCAGCAGTCTCTTCGGCAACGCTATCTTGACCACCAAATTCGACAGTCCGGATACTCTGTAACGCGTCCTGGGCGGCCTTGGCCAGCAATTCCGAAATGTAATTGGCGGCTTCCTCCATACCCTGGTCATTCAATTCCTGTTCAACGTAATCCATCGCCTCTCTTGCAAAATCGCAGGATTGACAAAGATATTGAACATGCTCGGGGATCATCTGAATCTTACCTGCCCGGATCAAATCGAGCAGGCTCTCCGCCGCATGAGCAACGTGCGCGATATGGTTCAACTCCAAAAATCCGGCACTGCCCTTCATGGAATGGAACAGGCGAAAAATAGCATTCATGGTTTCGCCATGACCGTTGATACATTGAAAAACGCTGCAGGAACGGCACTCTTCGGCAGATGAGGCATGAAGACAGGACTGATCGCCCCCCTCGACATATCCGGTATGCAACCAGCAGGGCATGTCAACAGACCGACCATGCCTATGACACGCATTGTTGGTACATTCCTTGGTCAACCAGCAATCGACAAGCTGACAACTCTGCCCCAATTCGATAATCGTGGGTTCGAGATGGTCCAGCATCTCCCTGCTTTCCAAAAGAAATTCATTAACAATTTCAGCCTGTTCTGATAACAAATCAGTGCTCATTGGTGCCTCTCTGATGTGGTTTTCGCCCCCGGGTTCATCTAAACTGGGTCCGGTGCGGGACAGTCCATTTATTGTCATGGACCGTAACGGCTTATACCGGCGGCCAGATCATACTTCAAATTTCGGGCCACATTCAACGACTTTATGCAACAATTAATAATCCGGTCGTATACAGCTTTATAGCAGGGTGATTGCCCCCTGCATGCCTACGTTAAAAGAATTCAAAGCGTGGCCCGCCCCATTTCTGTTGCACCCCACATGAAATTTCGCCACACCTCCAGAGCTCCCCACAGATTCCCGACCTGTCAAAACCTTGGCCACAACCGCCACGATAAGTAGGCTAATCCTCTCAACTATAAATTTCCCCCTATCTTTCAATACGTTAATGCTTGGCACAATAATAGCAAAAGCTCTTCAAACCCGAGAAAAATGATATTTTCACCTTTTTCATCCAAGATTTTGTGACTTATGACCAAATTTCGATTGGCATTGACCATACTGCTGTTTTTCGGGATCGCGCTTCCTGCCCATGCGTCCGACAAATCCCTATTGCAGAATCTTGCCAAGGTAGATGTGTTTGATCTATCCAGGGTGGTGTTTGATTTTTCGGAAGTGCCGGAATTGAAGCTCGAAACATCAGGGCAGCGTATCGACCTCCTGCTTCGCAACACGGAAGTTGCCGCGTCTCTACAGGTTCTGCCCGAGGATGACAAAATCGTTAAGGTCCTTTTCGCCCGCAAACCTAAAGAACTGTTGGTCTCTATTCTTCTACATAAAATACCAACCCGGGTTGCCACGATAAAAAACCCCGCAACCAAGCAAGTCACTCTTGATATCAGTTGGGCGACCAGCGGCGCCAGTCGTCCTGCCGTTGCCTTTCAACTCAGCGGCATGCCGACTGCACATGCATCTCTGAAAAATATTGCGACGCCACAAGTAACTTCCGCGTATACCGGCCGCTGGCAGGATTTTTTTAAAACATTCCATACGCCCCTCGAGATTCCGGTCCCGATGAGCCACGCCGTTCCGGTGCTACCATCCTGGCCTGTCGGGAAGGGAGAGAATCCTGGCCACCCTTTGGTGCAATTGGCGAACACCGGTCAATGGCAATTGTTGCTTGAAAAAATCAAAAAAGCGCCCAAATCCGGGGCACCTGATATAACGACAGTGCTGCACGCTGAAGCTCTGTTACGTGCAGGACATCCGGATCGTGCTCTCGAGGTTTTGGACCGACAGCGGTCTCCCCTGAAAGAAGTTGCCCTCGCAAACAGGGCTGCTTATCTTCGTGCCCTGTCGGAGGCCATCTGTGGCGATCCATATCAGGCGCGAGCATCTCTTTTACCCCTACTGGAGCAGCAGAACGCGACCGCTGTCATGACCCCTTTCGGCCGTCTGCTTGACGCTGAGTTGTTGCTGGCCATCGGGAGACATGCTCAAGCTTATGAAATACTCAAGGAACCTGTTCAAAATTGGCCAACCAACCTGCAACGTCCCGTACAGTGGCGACGGGCAGAAGCGTTGACCCTTATCGGCAAAACGATCGAAGCCAACCGCAACTTTCAGCATCTGTTCAACCGTACCGACCTTTACGCCAAGTTTCCCGAAATCCGCTACCATGCTGCGTTAGCTTCCCTTAAAACCGGTCTTTACCGGCAAGCCGAGCAATATTTTCGAACCCTGGCGACCGACCTGCACAATTCGGTGGATCATGGAAACGCCCTGGTTTACGCGGCCAGAGCCGCTTACCTTGATAACGACCTCAAATCCGCCCTGGTGACCCTTGAGCAACTTCGTGACAATTATGAAGGTACGGAGCCTGGATATCGTGCCTGGCTGGCTCTTCTCGATCATCGTTTTCAAAAACGGGGGTCCATGGCCGTTGCTCAAATCGCCCGCGACTACGGTACCATCGCCAAGCAAGCTCCCATACGCGGTCTGCGTGAAGAAGCTGCCTTCAAACAAGCGCTTGTGCTTTACCTGCACCAACAACCGGAGCGTGCCGTCGAGCTGCTGCAAATTTTTCTGAATAACTTTTCTCACGGGCCGTTGTTGAATGAAGCCCGGGCCCTTTTGTCCGAATTACTGCCACCCCTTATTCAGGGCCTGATCACTAACGGGCATGACATGAAAGCGGTCGTCATGGTCGAACAAAATCGCGAATTGTTGATCAACGGCAATCTGGCCTGGCCATTTCTTCCCGATCTGGCTAAAGCTTACACACGCCTTGGATTATGGGAGAAAGCTTGTAAAAGCTACTTTTTCCTCATCGACCGCGGCACCAAACGTCAACAAGACAAAGCCTATTACCTGCCCCTGACACAATTGTTGCATGATAGGGCCCAGTACGCCATGGCCGCCTCCTTTGCCCAGCGTTATCTGGATAAGTACCCATCGGGAGCGGACCGGGAGAAACTTTTCGAATTGCAATTAGCGGCGCTGGAAAAATCCAATCGCCTGGACGAAGCTGTAAAACTGCTCAAACAACCAAAACATCCCCAGAGCGACGGCATTGAACTCCAAAGCGCCCGCATTCATTGGAAACGTGAAGAATTCACGGAGATCATCAACCAACCAAAAGGTCTGAACAATACGCACGAAGGACTATATCTCAGAGCGGAAGCTCTCTTCCGGGCTTCGCGCTCTACCGAAGCACTTAGCCTTTATGAACAATTGCAGCAACAGACAGAATATGCCGACCAGGCAACTTATCGTTGTGGCCAGATAAAGCTTAAAGCCGGGGATACCCACTTGGCACTTAAGCTTTTTGGCCAACTTGCCGAAAATAGTCCAGCTTCTTTTTGGGGTCGATTGGCAAAGGACGCCATCGATGCCAACACCATGAACTGATCTTCTTGAGAGGTGCAACTCATGTCCGAAATGAAAATTTTCGATCGCACCATAGGCATGCTGGGCAAAGTTCTTGACCTGCGGCAACGCAAGCAGGAATTGATCGCCTCCAACATTGCCAATGCCGAAACACCTGGCTATATCCCGTCCAGATTGTCTTTTGAAGATGACCTGGCCAAAGCCCTTGAGCACAAACAGCAACCCCAATCACCTGTGCACCCTCGGCATATTCCGATCACTGTAGCCGGAGTAGATTCGTTGACCGGTCAAACCGTGCGCCGTGCCGACCAGGGCGTCAGCATCGACGGCAACGGTGTGGACCTCGATCGACAATTGATCGCTCAGAGCGAAAACCAACTGCTCTACGAATCCGCTGCACAAATTATCACCAAGAAACTCGCTACCCTCAAATATGTTTGCCAAGACGGTCGATAAAGGAGAGTTTTCATGGATATTTTTACTGCCATGCAGGTAAGTGCTTCGGCTCTTTCCGCCCAGCGCACCCGGCTTAACGTTATAAGTGCCAACCTCGCCAACGTCGGCACCACCCGCACTCCCGAAGGTGGACCTTACCGCAAACGCGACGTGGTATTTCAGTCGAGTCAAAACGTCTTTGATGACCAGCTTAAGCAAGCTATGGACAGGAATGTGCAAGGGGTGGAAGTAGCCCAGATAAAACCGAACTCGCGGAGCTTTCAGACCATCTATCAGCCAGGCCATCCCGATGCCGATGAAAACGGCATGCTGACGCTGCCGAATGTCAACGTCGAGGAAGAGGTCGTCGATATGATGACGGCCATGCGCAACTATGAAGCCAACATTACTGCCATTAAGTCTGCCCAACGCATGGCTACCAAGGCCCTTGAGATAGGCCGCTGAGGAGATTTATGAAAAACATCGGCGCGATTCCCCAGACCATAGCGGCGGTAACCAAAACCGACGCAGGAACCCAAGCTCAGAAAAGCGGTTCTTCTTTTGGCGACATGCTTTCCGGAGCCATCGAGGAAGTCAATAAGACCCAGATTCAGGCCGACCAGGCCATCGAAAAGTTGCAGACCGGCGAGTCGCGCAATATCCACGAAGTCATGATCTCCATGGAAAAAGCCGGTATTTCCATGCGCCTGATGGTGCAGATGCGGAACAAGGTTCTTGAGGCCTACCAGGAAGTAATGCGCATGCAGATCTAAGCGCTTTGCTATCCTTCGAGATTTGCTTTTGACAGATTTCGTTGATGGTCACATCGACGGGGACCTGTCAACTCTCACACAAGGGGAAGCGTTCGACATGTCAGTATCATGACAGAACGCATATTCCGTAACAGATGAAGGCGTTCAGGTTGCCCTCATTACTAATCGTGCGCTTCCAGGGATGAGGCTGCCGGATATCCGTGATCACCAGGACAACGGCATACCCGCCCATGACAATGAAAGGTTTGGCCCCATGGCCGAAACAACCGCCCCGTCAAATCTGATCGAGACCATCCGCCAGTGGCCCCGCAAGCGCCAATTAAGTCTCGCCGCAACCATACTGGTCTGCATCGTGTTTTTTGCCGGCATTATTCTGCAGGCAAATAAAGCCGATTATCAGTTGCTGTTTGGCAACCTCGACAGCACCGACGCCTCGGCGGTCGTAGATCGACTTAAAGAGCAGAAGGTACCCTACCGTCTCGAAAACGGTGGGCGTGCCATCTTTATCCCGGCGGATCAGGTCTACGAAACCCGATTGGCCATGGCGGGAAGTGGCTTGCCCAACGGCGGCAGCGTCGGTTTTGAAATTTTCGACAAGCAGAGTTTCGGCATGACCGACTTTGCGCAAAAAATCAATTACCTGCGGGCGCTTCAAGGTGAGCTCGCGCGCACCATTGCTTCTCTGGCACCGGTCGAAGCGGCACGTGTGCACCTGGCATTGCCGGAAAAACGCCTGTTTCGCGACCAGCAACAAAAAGCCAGCGCCTCGGTCATTGTCAAACTGGCCGCCGGCCAGAGCCTGCACGAAGGCCAGATCATTGGCATCGTCAACCTGGTGTCCGGCAGCGTCGACGGGCTCGATTCCGAACAGGTGGCCGTTATCGATGATAACGGTCGGGTGTTGTCCAAAGCCAGCGACCACACCGCCGGAACGGGCACGGCACCGGACATGCTTGAATACCAGAAAAACCTGGAACAAAGCCTGGAATTGCGCGCTCAAGCCCTGCTCGACCGCGCTCTGGGGATGGGCAATTCCATGGTGCAGGTCACCGCGGTGGTTGATTATACGCAGCGCGAACGGATGGAAGAAAGCTACGATCCCAACTCCGCAGCGGTTCGCAGCGAGCAGTCTTCCACCGAAAAAGGCGGCATAGCCGGCGCCGGCGGCGTGCCCGGCGTGCAATCCAACATCAAGGGGGAACAGGGAGGCTCTTCATTTATCCCGACCAGCCGCACCGATGAAACGATCAACTACGAAATCAGCAAAGTGGTCAGCAAACAGGTCGACCCGGTCGGTACCCTCAAAAACATCTCGGTGGCTGTGCTGGTTGCCGATCGCCTTGTGGAAGGTACGGATGAGTCCGAACCGACCACAGAACCGCGTGATGCAAAAGAACTGGCAGCCATCGAAAAAATGGTCAGCCGGGCTCTTGGAATCAATCCGACCCGCGGAGATCAGATCGCGGTCATATCAAGACCTTTTGAAACCGCCTTCAGCAACGAACCCCTGGTAAAAGAATCGCCCTGGAGTCGAATTTACCAGATGATCCCGATGGTCAAATACGCACTGCTTTGCCTGGCCATGGGGCTGCTTTACTTCCTGGTTCTTCGTCCGCTGCTGCAGGTTTTACGCGGCGAAGGACGGATGGTGGAGCATTATAAAACAGTTGAACAACTCGAATCGGAGATGGCGGGACTGCCCCACGGCGGCGCAAAGCAGGAAGCTCCCCTTAGCCTCCCCGGCGGCGCCCAGTCACCACAGAACGATCCGGCGCAGGTTATCAAGGCCTGGCTTAAAGATAATTAAAACTTAACCGGTTTATCCCTGACCTCCTGAAAGACGTAGCATGGACATAAAAAAACTGACCGGTCCGGAAAAAGCTGCGGTGCTGTTGCTTACCCTGGGCGAACAGGCCACCGCGCAGGTATTTGAATCCCTTGGCGATGCCGAAGTGCGGGAGATAAGCCGCTGCATGCTGGCTATCGAACATATTCCCGCCAAGGTCTCCGAACAGATTCTTGAGGAATTTGCCCTGGCGCAAAAAAACAATACCGGCTTTTTCGTGCGCAGTAACGAATTCGTCAAAAAAGCCATTTCCGGAAGCGGCAACGAGGAACGTGCCAAAAAACTCATGGCCCAGGTATCCCTCGGCATGGATAACCTCGAGGCCGGAGCCAGGGCTCTGGAAACTATCTCAATGATGGATCCGCGTATGGTCGCCAGTCTACTGGGTGCCGAAATGCCCCAGACCATAGCGGTTATTCTCTCGACCCAGCGCGTTGACCACGCGGCCAAAATTCTCAACTATCTTCCGGAGGATGTACAGTCGGACATCATGTTCCGCATCGCAAAGATCGACAAAGTCTCGCCGGAGGTTCTGGTTCAGATCGAAACCGCCTTGCAGCAGGAAATCCGCGTGGTTGCCCACAAAGAACAGCACCAGATCGGCGGTATCGGCAAAGCGGTTGACATCATTAACCACCTCGGCAGTGGCGCAGACCGTAATATTCTGCTCAACATCGAGAAAAACGACCGCACCCTGGCGGAAAATATCCGCAAGCAGATGTTCACCTTTGAAGATTTGTCGAAAATGGATGGTCGCACCATGCAACTTCTGCTGCGCGAAGTGAATAACAACCAGTTGACCCTGTCTCTCAAATCGGCTTCCGAGGATCTCAAGTCCAAAGTATTCGACAACATTTCCGAGCGCGCCGCCGAAATGATCATGGACGACCTGGAAGCTATGGGACCGGTCAAGTTATCGGAAGTCGAAGCTGTACAGCAGGAAATTGTCAAGATAGCCTTAAAGCTTGAGGAAGACGGCAAAATCATCCTCCCCGGCAGAGGGGGCCAAGATGCTCTTGTCTAAAGTGATACGCCCATGCGATCCGCAGGATCTCAGACCGTTGCAGTTCCGGGAGCTTGGCAACGATATGCCGGCGGACCATTTCCATCCCCTGGAGCAGCAGCCGTCCTGCCCGGAACCGGAAGAGACCTGCGATCCCCGAGCCACGCAAGAGGACCCTGCACCACCCTCCCAGGCACCATCGAGCTTCGATCATCAACGGGAACTGGAAGCAGCCTTCCGGCAGGGTCGCGAAGATGCCCAGCAAGAAGCCCGTGAGCACTTTGGCCATGCCAGCGACATGCTGGCTCAAGCCCTGGAAGAAGTCAGCCGCCTGCGAGGCTCGTTGCTGCAAAACAGCAGCAACGACATGCTGAGGTTGGTCATGTCGATCGTTCGCCAGGTGCTGCATGCCGAAACCAGTGTCAACCCCCAAGTCATCATCGAAACCATCGGGCGCGCGCTTACCATGGCGGTACGGGCAGATTATTATCATGTCCGGGTTAATCCCGCCGATCTGGAGATCGTCACCGACCATAAACCCCTGTTCCTGGCGAGCATCAACGGCCTCAAGAACTTGTCCTTCCAGCCGGATCCCGGTATCAGCAGAGGCGGATGCCTGCTCGAATCGGAAATCGGCGATGTCGATGCCACTATTGACGGACAACTCGACCAGATTCACCGCAGCCTGCTGGCAACCCTGGAGCAGCCCTGATGGATCGCCTGCTGGAATGCCTCGACACCCTGGCTCCGATCCAGGTCACCGGTAAAGTCACCCAGATTGTCGGGTTGGTGGTCGAAGGCTACTGCCCAGCGGCTACCGTCGGCACATTGTGCGAGTTGATCCCGCGTGAGGGCGGCACCCCGGTTCCGGCCGAGGTGGTCGGTTTTCGCAATTCCCGCGCCCTGCTGATGCCGCTTGGAGAATTACGCGGACTGGGACCAGGCAGCCGTATCCGGGTGGTTTCCAACAGCGCCACCATGCCCGTCGGTCGGGAGTTGCTGGGGCGGGTTATCGATGCCATGGGCCAACCTATCGATAACGGTCCCGCCATCAGCCGCGAAATCGACATGCCCTTATATGCACTACCGGCCGGCCCCATGGAGCGCGACACCATCGATCGCCCCCTGGATCTGGGAATCCGCGCGATTAACGGGCTACTCACCTGCGGGCAGGGACAGCGCATGGGCATCATGGCCGGCTCCGGCGTAGGTAAAAGCACCCTGCTGGGGATGATTGCCCAGAACACCCTGGCCGACGTCAACGTCATCGCGCTGATCGGGGAGCGTGGCCGCGAAGTCCGCGAGTTCATCGAACGCGACCTGGGCCCCGAAGGATTGGCCCGCAGCGTGGTAATCGTGGCGACCTCGGACCAATCGCCTTTGCTGCGCATGCGCGGCGCCTTCGTCGCCACCACCATCGCCGAATACTTTTGCGCGCAGGGAAGCAACGTGTTGTTGATGATGGATTCCGTCACGCGTTTTGCCATGGGTATGCGCGAAGTCGGCCTGGCCGTCGGCGAACCGCCGACCACCAAAGGTTACACGCCTTCGGTATTCGCTACCCTGCCAAAATTGCTGGAACGCGCCGGCAGCTTCCGCGACAGTGGCAGCATTACCGGTCTGTACACGGTTCTGGTGGAAGGTGACGACATGAACGAGCCGATCGCCGATGCCGTACGCTCAATTCTCGATGGGCATATCGTGTTGTCCCGCCGCCTGGCTGCAAAAAACCATTATCCCTGCATCGATATCCTGCATTCGGCCAGCCGCGTCATGAATGCCGTAGTAGACAAGCAGCACCAAGAGCAAAGCGGACGGCTACGGGAAGTGCTCGCCACCTATCAGGAGGCGGAGGACCTTATCAACATCGGCGCCTATAAAAAAGGCAGCAACCAGAAAATTGACTTTGCCCTGGCACATATCGATGCTGTTACAAGCTTCCTGCGCCAACGGGTTCACGAAGCGGTTGATCTTCCGTCCACTATTTCCCAGCTCCAAGAGCTCAAACTCTAAGAGGTCGTCATGGCGTTTAAGTTCAAACTCCAGTCTCTGCTCAAGCATCGTACCCTGCTCGAAAACCAGGCCCGCCAAACCTTGGCTGAGGCCATGGCGGAAGAAGCCGCCATGGAACAAGTCATAAAAAACCATCAACAGGCCTGCCGGGAGCTGGAACAGGAATTTGAACAAAAAAAAATCAAAGGCATGGTTTTGCAGGAGTTGCTCATCTATGAGCGCAGCCTCAAACGGCAAGCCGCAAAACTGAAGGAACTACGAGCAGAGGCTGTCACCCTGCACGCCAGGACCGAGCAGCAACGTATGCATCTGACCGAAGCCAGCAAAGACAAAACCCTGATGGAAAAACTCAAGACAAAAAGGGAGGACGAGTACCGGCAAGACATGCTCAGGAAAGAAATGAACGACCTGGACGAAATTGCCCTGTTACTCGGAAAACAAAGCTTATGAAACACCGTAACCTGGTTGCCATATTGTTGACTACCGGCATGGTAATGACCTGTTATGCCAAGACCTTGCGTGCAGACAACAGCTTTGCCCCGGATACCGCTACGCCCGCAAGCTCCGTAACCGAACGCCGCATCGAGGCCGCAATTCAGACCGAGCTGCAAAAAATCAGAATAAGAGATAAAGCTTTGGAAAAACAGGAAATGGAGCTAAAGACCCTGCAAGCGGAGGTCGATAAGAAACTAACGGAGCTGAACAAGGTTCGCAAAGAGGTTTCCCGCCTTCTGGAACGGAAAACGGAACAGGAGTCGGTAAAAGTTAAAACCTTGAGCAAGATTTACGAAAAAATGGAGCCGTCCAATGCGGCAGCTGTTATCGCGGATCTGGATCTTGAGCTCTCGGTGGAAATCCTGCAAAACATGAAGGTCAAAGCCGCCGGTCGGGTCCTGGATAACCTGGACGCAAAAACCGCCGCCAAGCTGAGCTCTTCCTTTCCCGCCCTGGCGCGGGACTGAACCGCCCTTCCTATTTTTAGACGGGCGGCATGCCCGGGTTTCCACCACCATCCATAAGGAAAGGAGGTGAAAACTCATGCAAATGCTACCCGCAATCCTGCCCAATGCACCATCTGCCGCTGCCCACTTGGGCAAGGCTTCGGAACCAACCACCGAAGGCGTTTTCCAGAATGTTTTGAATCAGGAGTCCGGCAAGGCCGGTACGACTGAACCCAAACTTTTGGCAAAACAGTCCGAAGCAAAAACGGCAAAAAACAAGGCCACGAACAGCTCGCTTTCAGACGAACAGCAACCGGATGCCACATCGGAGGCAATTGTAAACCAGGAGGCACAGGCTATTCTTGCTGTGGCGCAAAATCTCATCCCGGAATCGTCTATCCAGGGACAACCACAGGACAAACAGACAGGTTCCGAGCAAGCCGTGGCACCGGCTACGGAAGCCCTCCAAGAGCAAACGACCCTGCGAAAATTCAAAGGGCTATCACACACCGAAAACCCTTCTGAAAAAACCACAGCCATCCTAACAGGCAAGCAACCGGCTGCGGAAATCCATACCATTCGAACTGCGGCCAACAACGCTGGTTTGCAGCAAACTGCTGATATCCAGGGCGTTCAAAGCTCGGCCAACAACGCTGGCCCGCAGCTAGCCATGGACAACGCGGAAATTCAAATGGATGGCAAACCCGCTCAAAACCAACCGGTCGCCAAGGCGCCGCAATCCGGCAAAAGAGCCACCGAAGGCACGGGAACCCCCTTGCCCCAAGTAGCGGTGGAATCTCAATCTACCGAGACGTTAAAAACGGTTGCGTCCCAAACAAACAAGGAAGTTGAACTTCCATTGGCTGCCGTGCAACAGCCTGCCACTACTCCTGCCTCATTCGGGATAAACGTCGCTGCAGGCAAACCCGTAGCAACCGAACCTACAGCACAAGTGGCAAATAATATCCTCAGACAACAGGAACAAACTTCGACCTCCGTGTCGGAAATCGCTGTTTCCGTGGAAGAACAAACCAAAACCAGTGCGCAACAGATAACTCCGGCTCAAACTGTGCTGGCATCCGTTGTCCCTAATGGACAACCGGCACCCTCAAACACAGCGCGCAAAATAAAAACGGAGACCCTGGGTGACAGTCGTTTCACGCAACTGCTGGGACGGCAGGATCCAGCCATGACCGGCATCCTGGCGGCGGATAACGCCCCCACGGCGTCAGCAGATCTTGAAAATCCTGGTTTGGTACTGCATAACATCGCCGGCCTGAATGCAGCCGTTCAGACAACTGCGGCGACAGGATCCCAACCGGCAGCGGAAAATGCGTTTCACCCTGAGTTTGCAACGGGCGAAAATCCCATCAAGGGAACCGCTATCCAGTCTGAAAAGGTTATGTCTCCTGCCCCGACCACGGAAGCCTTAACCGGACAGCAGGCAAATTCAACACAACCCGCTGAGCTTGAAACCCAACCGGTTTCCTCAAAAATCGACAACCTTGCAAGCGGCAACAACGAAACAGCCCCCGGATTGACCGAAGGCAGTGTACAACACCCACTGGCAGGCTCCGCATCAGCTCCGGTATTTTCACCGGCACAGGCCCCTGCGGCCCATGCCACGACCTTACAACAGAATACCGGGTTTCCCATTCCTGAGCAGGAAGTCATGGCGCAGGTCATTCAGCGCTCTTCCCTGCGTGAACTGGAAGGCAAACGCGAGCTCACTGTGGAATTGAATCCGAAGGACCTTGGCCAGGTAAAACTCAACCTGGTCCAGGAAAAGGACCAACTCCAATTGCATCTACAGGCGCAAAGCAATGAAGTACGCGACATTCTAGAAAAACATCTGCCGCGCCTTCAGGAAGCCTTGCAGCAACAAGGACTGCGTCTGGAAACCATCCAGGTCAGTGTTGATGCACAACGCAATAACACACAAGGATTTTTCGAACGACAGCAACAACAGCAGGCTCAACGTAACCCCTGGCAGCATGCCAACCGTTCTTCCCTGCGTTCCGAAGAGCCGGTCTTACCAGTCCAGGCGGCCATGACATCTTCCGCTAAAGGCCTCAGTCTGAGGATTTAAGGAGACAGGTCAAAACCATGACAACCGTAACAGACGTTAACAGTGCTGCCAGTAGCAGCGTCACAGGCAGTCTCACCGGGTCGAGCAACCTGGGCAAAGATGATTTTCTCTTGCTGCTCGTCACTCAATTGCAAAACCAGGATCCTCTCAATCCCCAGGATCCTACCGAGTTCACGTCGCAACTGGCGCAATACAGTTCCCTGGAACAGCTGTTCACCGTTAACGATCAGCTCGGACAGCTGGAAACAACAAATGGCAACGTAGTGCAGATGACCGCACTGGGGCTGATGGGACAAAACGTCGTGGTGCAGTCCGACAGCGTTACGTTGGGCAGCGGTTCGGTAACCCTGGGCTATACACTGTCAAACAGCGTCGATGAGGCAAAACTCGTCATTCAAAACGCTGATGGAAAAACCGTTGCGACTCTGGACGGATCGGCTTTGTCTGCCGGTGAGCATTTCATCAACTGGAATGGCACGGGCACTTCCGGAACCGTACTGCCGGCCGGGGAGTATCAACTGAAGGTTCTGACCAAACGTGATGGTGAATCAACCGGCAGCGGCAGTCCCTTGATAAAAACCTCGGTCACCGGAGTCGATCTCAACGGCGGAAGCAGCACGCTGGTCACCAGCGCCGGGCAATACAGTCTTGCCAAAGTGACCAGCGTCAGGAATTGAGCCTATGAGCGAGCGTCTAACCATACTCCCGCAGCCGCCGCTGACCCAGACTCTGAATAAGGCCTCCCGCGCAACAGCCAAAACATCGGCGGGCTCCTTCGATCAGGCTCTGGCACGGCAGATGGACAACAAGGTGGGATTTTCCCGCCATGCCCAAGACCGCATGGCCAGCCGTGGCATCAACTTTTCCGACAGAGACCTGCAACGACTCAATGGAGCGGTTGATCAGGTACAAGCCAAGGGCGGTCGGGACTCCCTGGTGCTGATGGACAACACCGCACTGGTAGTCAGCGTTAAAAACCGCCAGGTGGTCACAGTCATGGATCAAGCTCAATTGAAAGACAACGTTTTCACAAACATCGACAGCGCAATTATCGCTTAACCGAACCGGTCCTCTCGAGGAGGTTCGCGGATCGCCGACTGACAGACGCGGTCCCTTACAAGGAGAGCACAAATGGCCCTTTCAAGCGCACTTTATAGCGGCATCAGCGGTATGAACACCAACGGTACGGCGATGTCCGTCATCGGTAACAATATCGCCAACACCAATACGGTCGGATTTAAATCGAGCCGCACCGTCTTTTCCGACCTGCTGGCCAGTTCCGTCAACGGTTCCGGCGGCGCCTCCCAGGTCGGACGCGGCACCGGCCTTTCCACCGTCGACAACCTTTTCAGTCAGGGGACATTCGAAACCACCGACTCCCAAACCGATCTGGCCATCGAAGGCGAAGGCCTGTTCGTGGTACGCGAGGAAGGTAGCGAAGGCCTTTATTATACCCGCGCCGGTTCCTTCAGCTTTGACGGCAATGGCTTTCTGACCAACGCTGAAGGTTACCGGGTGCAGGGCAAGCCCTATGTCAACGGTGTCCTCTCCAGCGCCGGCGCCACCGACATCAAGGTCGACATCAATGCCGGCATTCCGGCGAAAAGGACCGACAACCTCACCATGTCCACCAATCTGGATGCCAATTCGCCCATCATTACGGCAACATTCGACCCGAATGATACGAGTACCTTCAATTACTCCAATGCAGCAACCGTCTACGATTCCCTCGGTAATACGCATTTGATGACCACCTACTTCACCAAAAGCGCCGACAACACCTGGGACTGGAATGTCGTCGACGAAAATGACAGTGTCGTCTATTCCTCCGCTTCAGCCGGCAACCCGCTCGTTTTTGACACCAGCGGCGCACAGATATCGGGAGGAACCGCCACTCTCGGACCCCTTTCTCTGGGTCCCGGCACTGCGGCGCAAACCATCAATTTTGCATTGGAAAACACAACCCAGTTCGCCAACGATTCGCAAGTGATTTCCCAGACGCAGAACGGTTATGGCGCAGGTAACCTGACCGATATCAGCATCGACAATGAAGGTAACGTACTGGCCAAGTATTCAAATGGTGAGGAGATCAAAGTATCGCGCATCGTGTTGGCCAAATTCTCCAATTTCAGCGGTCTGCAAAAAGAAGGAGCCAGCCTGTTCTCCGCCACAGGTGACTCGGGCCCTCCCCGTATCGGCGTCCCCGGAACCGAACTGGGCAATATCTTCACCAATGCCCTGGAACAGTCCACTGTCGACCTGGCTGCCGAGTTCGTTAAAATGATAACCACCCAGCGTGGTTTTCAGGCCAACTCCAAGGTCATCACCACGACCGATGAAATGCTCAGCGAACTGATTAACCTCAAGCGTTAACCACCTGAACAGGTCAAAACTCTGACAAGCCTGAAAACCGCCCTAGAGTAACGGGGCGGTTTTCTTAATTGGGTCGTGACACTGTAAAGACCGGTCAAACATAGATTTCTGCAAATTGTTAATAAACCATTGGTTTTTAATAAATTATCAGGTTCACCATAATAACCTGCATAGCAAACACGCTACTGGCACGCTCTTTGCGAAAAGTGCTTAAACGTAAAAACAGACGCACCGTCCACAACAAACGAGGACGTTCATTTCACCGAGGGGTAGCATGGACTTTTCAACCATTATAGGCGTTGTAGCGGCTTTCATCCTGATGATTGTGGCCATATCCAGCGGCGGAGGCCTGACAATCTTCATCGATCCCCCTTCGGCCATGATCGTTATCGGCGGGACCATCGGAACAACCTTGGTGCACTACACTTTCAAGGATATGATCGGGACCATCTCCATCATAAAAAAAACCCTCTTCACCCACCATTTTTCTGCCACGGAACGTATCGCCCAGATCATCAATTACGCCGGCAAGGCACGTAAGGAAGGCATCCTGTCGTTGCAGGCTGTCACCAAGGAAGTCGACGACCCTTTCTTCCTCAAAGGTTTGCAGATGGCGGTTGATGGTCAGGAGCCGGAAAAACTCAAAGAGATGCTCGACCGCGAAATCGAGTACCTGCAGGAGCGCCATGAGCGCGGCTCCGATTTCATGATAGCGCTTGGCACCTACGCGCCGGCCATGGGGATGATCGGAACCCTGATCGGTCTGGTGCAGATGCTGCAGACCATGAACGATCCCTCCTCCATCGGTCCGGCCATGGCGGTGGCTCTCTTGACGACCTTTTACGGCGCGGTTATCGCCAACATTCTTTGTATGCCGATGTCCGGCAAGTTGAAAAACCGTTCTTCCGAGGAAGTCCTCGATAAAACCCTGATCGCCGAAGGCATGAAGTCGATACTGGAGGGAGAAAACCCCAGAGTATTGGAGCACCGCCTGCATGCTTTCGTTGCACCCAAGGACCGTGAATCCCACTTTGGCAAGAAGGGCTGAGCATGTCGCCAAGGAAACCCAAAAAAGAACCAGCCGGCGCACCGGCCTGGATGGTCACCTACAGCGACATGGTGACCCTGCTGCTGACCTTTTTCGTGCTGCTGTTATCCATGGCCAATATGGACAAGCGCAAATTCTTCGATGCTATCGGCTCTCTCAAGGGAGCCTTCGGCTTCCTCCAGAGTTCCAGTGTAAGCGAGGTCAATAAACCGCAGGTCATCAGTTATGCGCCGATGGATGATGATTATGTGGCCCGTCTGTACAATCGCGTGCAATCCATGCTTTCCCGCCTGCGCATCGACCGCGAAATCGACCTGGTTCAAGACCGGGGTGCGGTCATTCTCAGGGTCAAGGAAGCCATTCTGTTCGATGCCGGAAGTACCGAACTCAAACCTGATGCGCTGCCGATACTGCGCGAAATTGCCGGGTTGATCAAACCTCTGCCGCTACTCCTGCGGATCGAAGGACATACGGATAACCAGCCCCCTGCAGATCCCAAGATTACAAACTGGGATATTTCCGTACAGCGCGCCGTCACGGTTCTTAAATTCTATGCCGGCGAAGATCTGGTGCCCCTCGACCGGATGTCAGCTGTAGGATACGGCGACCGCCGGCCTGTGGCTCCCAACCTGGGACCAGAGGAACAGGCCATCAATCGTCGCGTGGAATTCGTACTGGAAAACCTTAATGAATACAAAGAGCAGTTGCCTTATCTGATCGACGCTGCCGACCAACTCCCCTTCTAGTCTGTGAGGAAATGAATCATGGCGGAAAAAGCATCACAAGCCGAGGGCCAAGCCCCCTCTAAAGGCAAATTAAACCTTATCATTTTCGCAGTCCTGGGTGTCCTGCTGCTGGGCGCTATCGGCGTGGCGGCTTACATGATGGGCAAGGCCAATGCCCCGGCTGCCGAGCCCCAGGCCCAAACCGGCCCGGAAGCTACCCCCGCTACCGGGACTAAAGTGCTCAGCGGTTTGATGGTGGAGGTAGAGCCTTTTATCGTTAATATTCTCGACGGTCAGGGAACCCGCTATCTCAAGGCAGCGATCACTCTGGAAGTTGACAGCGAGGCCGCCATTCAAGAGTCCACAGATCGCATGCCGCAGATTCGAGACGCGGTGCTGCTGCTGATCAGCAATAAGACCTTTGGCGAAATGTCCGACCTGCAGGGCAAGTTGCAATTGCGGGCGGAACTCATGTCGAAAATAAACAGCTTTTTCCGTAAGGGAAAGGTTCAGAAGATTTATTTCACCGAATTCGTCGTTCAATAAGGACCGAAGCGTGGAACGTATCCTTTCCAAAGAAGAGATTGCCGAACTGCTCTCTGCAGTGCATGAGGGGGAAATTCCCCTGCGCGATGAAGAGCCGGAACCGCCCTCAAGTACCAAGCGGACCGTGTCAAGTCTCAACCTGGTGGCACTTCAGGGGCCCCGTCATTGTAAAATTGAAAACTTCGATCTCGTCCTGGATACCCTGGCCCGAAACTTCGGTATTTCCATGACCAATCGTATGCAACGCAGCGTCGGCGTACGCAGGGGTATCATGGAAGTCTATGAGTACGACACCTTTTTACAGCAGCTTACCGGACGGGATGCCTTGGGAGTCATTCGCCTTGATCCCCTTCGCTGGCGGGGCGTGATCATTATCAAGGAACGGCTCTCCTTTTACCTGCTCGAACATCTGCTTGGCGGGGCTCCGGATAAACAACTGACACTCCCGGACAGACCCCTTACCATTATTGAAACCAATATTTTGCGCAATGTCGTCACAGACGCCTGCCAGGACTTGAACAAAACCTTTGCCCCCCTGGAAAAACTCGAGAGCACTCTGATAAAAATCGAGAGCTCGCCGCGCCTGATAAACATTGTTCCTGGAGATGCCTCCGTGCTGGTGGCCCGCTTCGTCGTCTGCAGCGATAACCTGGAGGACGAGATCCTGTTGGTGTTGCCCATGACCATGCTGGATCCTCTCAAGGAAAAGATGCGCGCACGCACCGCGGTCTTTTCGGAAACCACAGAGCGCCCCTGGCAATCGCAACTGGAGCAGGAGATCTACCAGATGGACGTGGACCTTTCCGCGCGGCTGGCGACACTCAATCTGACGGTAAGGGATATTCTTAATTTTGAAGTGGGTGACATCCTCGATTTAGGGTGTGCTCCTTCCAGCCCCCTGCAGGTCAGAGCAGCCGGGCAACCGAAGTTCCAGGCCATGGCCGGCACCCACCAGGGGAAAAAAGCCGTTCGTATCTCGGGCCGCATTCAACGAAACCCTATTTAGGAGGCTGTCGGACCAGCCATGAGACGGCTGCCCGGCTATTTGGCTCATATTTCAGCTCCTTTACAAACAGAAAACCGGCTAAAAAACCATAGCGAGGACAACATGCCTACTGACGAAAACGCCCAGGCTAAAACCCAGCCCACCCAAAAGGAAATTCGCGAATTGGGGTTTCTGCTCGATATCCCCCTGGAGGTTTCCGTCGAAATCGGATCCACCCGCATGCCGATCAAAGATCTGTTGCAATTGCAGGAAGGCAGCATTATCGAGTTGGATAAGCTTGCCGGCGAACCACTGGACCTGTATGTCAACTCGCGGCTCATCGCGCGTGGCGAAGCGGTTATGGTCAAAGATCGTTACGGGCTGCGCCTGACGGATGTGGTAAGTCCGGCAGAACGCCTGGAGAACCTCGGATGATAAGAGCGATCCCCATTGCGCCCGCCCTGCTGTTGATACCAGGCCTCGCGCATGCGGCCGAAAAAACAGCGGGACCTGTTACGGGGGGACTCCAGCTGTGGGCCGGTTTGGCCATAGTGATGGCCGTCATCCTGCTGCTTTACGCAGCGGCGCAGCGTTGGTTACGCTGGCCGGCAGGTGCACGCAGCGGCATTATCCAGATACGCGAAACACGGCCACTGGGACCGAAAAAAGTACTGTACCTGGTTAAGGTACGCGATCGGGAATTGTTGTTGGGCGTTACCGGCGAGCGTATCGCATTGTTGTGCGACATGCCCCTGCCCACCGACATTGAAAAAGAAGAACCCTTTGAACAAACGCTGCGCAAACGCATGAAGGATACTCCATGAAATCCGCCGCAGGCCTCACTCTGGCCTTGCTGATTTTCCTGACCCTGCTGGCCCTGCTACCGGCAACGGTTTTTGCCGAGCCCCTGCCGGCGATTACCATCGGCATCGGACAAACCGGTAACCAACCGCCACCGTCGACCCTCATGCAGATCCTGCTGATCATGACGGTCTTGTCCGTGGCACCGGCCATTCTGCTGATGACCACCGCCTTCATCCGCCTGGCCGTGGTGCTGTCGTTTCTGCGTCAGGCCATGGGCACCCAGCAGATGCCCCCCAACCAGATCATCATCGGGCTGTCGCTGTTTCTGACTTTTTTCATCATGTCGCCAGTCTTCAATCAAATCAACGACCAGGCCGTGCAACCCTACCTCAATCAAAAAATTGACCAGAAGCAGGCGCTGACCCTGGCCGTGGAACCGATGCGCCAGTTCATGTTCTCCCAGACGACGGAAAGCGAACTGACCCTGCTGATGGAGATTTCGGGGCACCCCGACCCTGCAGGGATCGATGAGGTACCGACCATGACGCTGATTCCGGCTTTTATGCTGTCGGAACTCAAACGCGCCTTCGAGATCGGCTTTATGATCTACATCCCGTTTTTGGTCATCGACATGATTGTTGCGTCGGTTCTCATGTCCATGGGCATGATGATGCTGCCGCCGATCATCATTTCGCTTCCGTTCAAACTGCTGCTGTTCGTACTGGTCGATGGCTGGACCCTGATTATCGGCTCCCTGGTCCAGAGCTTTCACGTTTTTTAACTTCTGGCCCGCCATAAGGAATCCGCTCCATGACCCCCGAATTCGCTATCACCCTGGGCCGCCAGGCTATCGAAACCGTGTTGTTGCTTGCCGCGCCCCTGCTGCTGTCCGGCCTGGTCGTGGGTCTGCTGGTGAGTATCTTTCAGGCCGCGACCCAGATCAACGAACAGACCATGACCTTTATCCCGAAAATCGTGGTTGTTTTTGTGACCCTCTTGATTTGCGCCCCCTGGATGATCCGCACCTTACTCGCCTTCACTCGCAGTATCATCGGCAATATCGCAAATGTAGGCGGCTGATGCAGATCGAACTGCTGCCACTCGAAACGATTCAGGCGTTTCTGGTCTGCGCTGCGCGCGTGACCTCTTTGTTCAGCGCCTTACCGGTGTTTGGCAGCGCTCAGGTACCGGTTCGAATACGCGTCGCACTGGCGGTCACCATCGCATTGGCGGTATTCCCCGTCCTCCCGCCGATCATGCCACAAGCCACCCTGACACCCATCGTCCTGGGCATTCTTATGGCCAAGGAGACCATGGTCGGCCTGATGATAGGATTTATCGCCCGGCTGGTGTTTATCGCAGTCGAGTTCGGCGGCGCCATTATCGGCTATCAGATGGGTTTTGCCGCGGCCAATGTTTTCGATCCTCAAAGCCAGCATCAGATTTCTCTGATTTCGCAATTTCAAAATGTATTTGCCATTTTTATCTTTCTGGCTCTAGACATCCACCACGTATTTCTGCGGCTCATTGCCGATTCTTATCGACTGCTTCCCGCAGGAAGTATCAACCTGGGGGGCGAAGCCGTTCTCTATCTTTCCCGCTTAACCGGCGACATGTTTATCCTGGCGGTAAAATTCAGTGCCCCGGTACTTATTGTCCTGCTCCTGTCGGGGCTGGTGTTGGGCCTCATGTCGCGCATTTTTCAGCAGCTCAATGCCTTTATGCTCTCTTTCCCCATCAACATCGGAGTATCCTTTATTGCCATGGGGTTGACACTACAGTTACTGGCGGTCATGTTACAACGAGAATTCGGTGCCCTGCAGCAGCGTTTTTATGAATTATTGACCCTGCTATAGGAGGTCATCATGGCGGACTCCGATCAGGAACGAACAGAACAAGCCACCAGCAAACGGCGCTCGGATTTTCGCGAAAAAGGCGAGGTGGCACAGAGCAAAGAGGTTCATACAGCGGCGCTGATGACCGGCACACTGCTGTTATGGACCTTTTACGCACCGATATTCTGGCGTACATTGTCCGGTACACTGAATCACTTATGGAGCCTTGCCGGCGAATTCGAAGTCACCCCCCTGTCGATTGTCATACTCTTTGGACAACTGCTTCAGCAAATTGGCTTGCTTCTGGCACCGATCATGCTAATGACCCTTACTATCGGTTTTGCATCGAGCTACTTGCAGGTCGGCTGGATTTTCACAACCAAACCGCTGGAACCGGATTTCACAAAAATAAACCCGGTTACAGGGATGAGCCGCCTGATTTCCAAACGCTCTATCATCGAAGTGGTTAAATCCCTGCTCAAAGTACTGCTGGTAGGTGTCGTCGCCTATAAAGTAATACTAGGGGAATTCGGCAACGCTCTCGATCTTGTCGATATGGACATCAACGACTCTGTCAGTTATATGGCACGCGTTGCAGGTAGCATCATGCTGCGTACCTGCGGGATCATGATCCTTCTGGGACTGCTTGATTTTCTTTTCGTCCGCTGGGAGATGGAAGAGAAAATGAAGATGACCAAACAGGAACAGAAAGAGGAGCATAAGGAAAGCGAGGGCGATCCCCAGATCAAAGCCCACATCCGTTCCATGCAGATGCAGGCCGCCCGACGTCGCATGATGTCGGAGGTACCCAAGGCAGACGTCATCATCACAAATCCGACCCATCTGTCTATTGCCCTGGCTTACGACCGCAGCCGCATGGGCGCACCGCAGGTTGTGGCCAAGGGGGCCGACGCGGTTGCCATGCGCATCCGCGAAATCGCCCGGGAAAACAGGGTCCCCCTGGTGGAAAACAAACCGATCGCTAGAGCTCTGTTCAAAGTTGAGCTCGGTCGCGAAGTGCCGGAGGAAATGTTTCAGGCGGTCGCGGAAATCCTCGCCTACGTTTACGGACTAAAAAAACGTTGACCGAGGGCTGACTGAGTGCTGAGTGCTGANNACAACTGACAACTGACAACTGACAGGTTTCAAAATGCTCGACCAATTCAAACAACAGGACTGGAAAGCTCTGATTTTCCGCAGTGACGTAATGGTGGCGTTTGGGCTGGTGGCCATTTTGATGGTCATGATTCTGCCACTGCCGTCCTTTCTGCTGGACATTTTCTTGTCACTGAACATCACCATTGCCCTGTTGATCCTGATCATCTGCCTGTACACCATGAAAGCCCTGGAATTCGCTCTTTTTCCATCGGTACTGCTGGCCACCACCCTGTTTCGCCTGTCTCTGAACGTCGCTTCAACGCGCCTTATCCTGCTGCGCGGCAACGAAGGGCCCGCAGCGGCTGGTTCGGTTATTCAGTCTTTCGGGCAGTTCGTGGTCGGCGGCAACTACG
>DKEW01000030.1:0-11753 GCA_002452265.1 Pelobacter sp. UBA6812
CGCAGGCGCGGGGATGAACCGTTGACGCGGGAAAACAGCAAGTAGCGCTTGGCGTGTTCCCCGCAGGCGCGGGGATGAACCGCGGGTAAACGAGTTGTTGGGAATTTAGGAGGCGTGTTCCCCGCAGGCGCGGGGATGAACCGTGGTTGATTATCTCCGTGTAGGGAATATAGTTGTGTTCCCCGCAGGCGCGGGGATGAACCGAGATCACGGTTACCGCCAATTATGTCAGCAATGTGTTCCCCGCAGGCGCGGGGATGAACCGGCGAAAACCTACATAAGCATTCGGCCTACGGCGTGTTCCCCGCAGGCGCGGGGATGAACCGGCGGATGACGTTGCTCGGATGATCAGGGACTTGTGTTCCCCGCAGGCGCGGGGATGAACCGAGTACGGTGATGCGAATCCTCCGGGCACTGGTGTGTTCCCCGCAGGCGCGGGGATGAACCGTGGCCAGGTAAATACATCCCCATTGTTCCTGTGTGTTCCCCGCAGGCGCGGGGATGAACCGGTTCTTGGCGATGCGAGGAACGATAATTGGTGGTGTTCCCCGCAGGCGCGGGGATGAACCGGTCTCCGACTCCACCGCTTACGAACACCGGGAGTGTTCCCCGCAGGCGCGGGGATGTCCCTAAACTCAGAATAGCGCCTGTCCAATTTCAATGCTTCTCTTTGAAACAGGGCATGTATTCGTAAATGGTTACTCTCCGGTGAAAGCCGTTCTAAAAAGGATCCTGTCGCGCTCTGTTTGCCATGTACCCGCCGGATGTTAATCTCTAAAGATAGAAGGTTTTTCTAATTCCTGTGTTAATCAGCAGGGTGTTTATTCTTGGCAGGTGTTCTCGAGAGGGGGTAGGGGTTCATGTGGTATTTTTTCAGCTCTGTTGGCACTTTTATTATTGCCATCGAACCTTCCGGAGAGTTTGGTCTCTGGATTGATACGGATAAGCTGGCGAGTTTTCACACTCCTGAAGAGGCCGTTGAGGTGGTCAGAAGCCAAAAAACCGGCTATGCCCCGTGGGATGAACTTCAGGACGCAAACCCTCCGGAAGATCTGTCAGGGTGGATGGTTATGCCGGGTACGGCACTGTGAACCCGGATGTCTGATTGCGGCCGTTATGTGAGGTCTGTAGGCCGCGGAAAGGATGGCCAGCATGATCGATATTATTCGGGCGAGCGAACGTCATTTTTCGGATTTCGACTGGTTGCAGACCTACTGGTTGTTTTCCTTTTCGAGTTATTATGATCCGCACAATATCCAGTTCGGGGCACTGCGGGTGTTCAACGACGATGTTGTGCAGCCGGGGAGGGGGTTCCCAACCCATCCGCATGAGGAAATGGAGATCGTCACTATTGTGCTTGATGGGGAAATGACCCACGAGGACAGTATGGGGAATAAATCGGTGATCCGGGCTGGCGATGTGCAACGCATGAGTGCCGGCACGGGTTTGACGCATTCGGAGTTCAATCGCGCCGACAAGCCGGTTCATTTTTATCAGATTTGGATTTTTCCGGATACAGCGGGGCTAAAGCCGAGTTACGACCAACGGCACTTCGAGCCAGAGCAGTGGCAGGATCGGTTGTTGGCTGTGGCCTCCGGGCAGGGCATGGAAGGCGCTGCGACCTTTCACACCGATGCCACCATTTACCGATGCAGCCTCGATGAAGGCAAGACTGTCGCCCTGAATGACATACAGGGCCGCAGAATTTTTGTTTATCTCACCGACGGTCGATTGGTGGTCCACGGTCATGTCATTGAAAAGAACGACCAGGTGCGCATCGATAAGGATGATCCATTGGTGCTGAAGGCGTTAATTCCAACACAGTTTATCGTTGTCGATGTCCCGTCGTGCAAAGGTTATGGCTACGACACCCAAACACTTCGTGGTGCACGCGATACAGTTTAGGCTGCATGTTACTTCAGCGGAGCATTTTTATGGACCGTCTTGGGGGGGGTCCGTATCCCGTGCGTTTTCATGGGCTACATCTATTTGCTGGAACTTTCCCCTCGCATTGATCTAAACTTTCATCCTTATTAAAATGGGTTCTTGTGTGCCTGGCCAGATTTGCCTTACTTCTGTACAGGTGGCACAGCTTGCTCCCTTTTTGTATCGGTTGGGGAATAGACAACTCGCTTTGAGGTAAACGTAATGCGTAAAGACAGTTTCATCATCGCTATCACGGTTGCGGTTCTGACAATTATGTTCTGGGCGTTGATCAATCGCCCGGAAACGGAACCGGCATGGCCTTCGACGATACAGGGGTTTTCATTTGCGCCCTATCACGAAGGACAGTCAGCTATTGACCGTATTTATCCGAGTCGGGAACAGATCGATGCGGATCTTGCCCTGCTCGCCGGTCTTACTTACGCGGTGCGTACTTACAGTGTGGATGGTACTCTGGGGGATATCCCCGAGTTGGCCCAAAAGCATCGGATCAATGTCGCGCTGGGTGCCTGGCTTGACGAGGACCGCGACAGGAATGCGCAGGAAATAGACCGCTTGCTGGAGGTAGTCTCCCGGGCGCGCAATGTGGTGCGCATCATTGTCGGCAACGAGGTGCTGCTACGCGAAAACCTTTCCGTGCCGGAAATGATCGCGCATCTGGACCGTGTTCGCGCAGCCGTCGATATCCCGGTGAGTACGGCGGAACCTTGGCATGTCTGGATCGACCATCCGGAACTGGCCGATCACGTGGACTATATCGCTGTCCACATGCTGCCGTTCTGGGAGGGGGTAAGTCTCGATACGGCGATCGACTATGTGGTCGAACGCATGAACGACCTCAAGCGCCATTTTCCAGGAAAACGCATCGTCATCTCCGAGGTAGGCTGGCCGAGCAACGGCCGTACCATAAAACACGCTGTGGCCTCGCGGGCCAATGAAGCGACCTTTTTGCGTCGGTTTCTCGACCGCGCGGCAAAAGAAGATTACGTCTATTATGTGATGGAGGCTTTCGACCAACCCTGGAAGCAGGAATCCGAAGGGTCCGTCGGTGCTTACTGGGGGGTGTACGATGCCCAGCGACAGCCCAAATTCACTTTCGACAAGCCGATTGTAAAAATACCCCAGTGGCCGGTTCTTGCGGCCATTTCCGTGGTCGCGGCGCTGATCACCTTTGCGCTGTTGCTCATAGATAGTCGACGTCTGCGCAAACGCGGTCGCAGCTTTTTAGCGGTGATTGCCTACGTGGCGGCGACCGCAGTGGTTTGGATCGTCTACGATTACACCCACCAATACCTGACCCTGGCCAGTGTGGTTGTCGGGGTGCTGCTGATTTTCGGCATGATAGGGGTCATTGTCGTGCTGCTGGCAGAGGCTCATGAATGGGCGGAAGCTCTATGGCTGCGTGAACATCGTCGGATGTTCGTGCCGCAAGAGGTTGCTGACGATAAGCTGCCGATGGTTTCCATTCATGTGCCGGCATATAACGAGCCGCCCGAAATGATGATCGAAACCCTGGATGCTCTGGCGGCCCTCGATTATCCTCGTTATGAAGTTCTAGTTATTGACAACAACACCAAAGATCCTGCCATATGGCAACCTGTGGAAGCTCACTGCGCCAAGCTCGGCCCCCGCTTTCACTTTTTTCATAAAGCTCCTTTGGAGGGCTTTAAGGCCGGGGCTCTCAATTTTGCCCTGCAACAAACCGCAGCGCAGGCCGAAATCGTGGCGGTTATCGACAGCGACTACCAGGTACATCCCCGGTGGCTACGTGACCTTTGTCCGCAATTTCTCAACCCTGAAATCGCCATCGTCCAGGCTCCTCAAGATTACCGTGACACTCAGGAAAATGCCTTCAAGGCCATGGCCTATGCCGAATATCGTGGATTTTTTTACATCGGCATGATCGTCCGAAATGAGCGCAACGCGATTATTCAGCACGGCACCATGACCATGGTACGCCGCAAGGTACTGGAACAGGTGGATGGCTGGGCCCAGTGGTGTATTACCGAGGATGCAGAGTTGGGGCTGCGGATCTTTGAGGCGGGGCTCGCTGCAACCTATATTCCCCAAAGCTACGGCCGCGGGCTAATGCCCGATACGTTTATCGATTACAAAAAGCAGCGCTTTCGCTGGGCCTACGGATCGGTACAGATTATGCGCCGGCATGCCCGTACGCTGCTGTTCGGCAATCAGGGAAAATTGACCTTTGGACAGCGTTATCACTTTTTAGCAGGCTGGTTGCCATGGCTGGCAGATGGCATCAATGTCATTTTTAATCTGGCAGCTTTGTTCTGGTCGGCTGCAATGCTGTTGGCCCCGACCAAGGTCGCGCCGCCACTGCTGGTGTTTGCCTTGTTGCCGTTGGCATTATTTGTCTTCAAGGTGGGTAAGCTGGTCTATTTGTACGAAACGCGTGTCGGTGCCACCAGCGTTCAGACGCTGGCCGCTGCTTTTGCAGGATTGGCACTCTCTCATACCATTGGGATCGCCATGCTCACCGGCTTTGTTAAAACCGGTCTGCCTTTTTTCCGTACTCCCAAGCAGGCCAGCAAACAGGCTTTGTTCAAAGCTCTACAGGCCGCCCGGGAAGAGACCCTGTTTCTTGTGGGGCTTTGCCTGGCATCTTTGGCCATTATTACCAGGATTGGCGTTGAATCGCTGGATCTGCTGGTATGGTGTATTATGCTATTGATTCAGGGGATACCCTATGCCGCGGCCCTGGCCGTTTCTATCCTCAGTGCTTTTCCCCGTCTGCCGGCAGGTTTTATCGGCGAAACGGGCAGTATGAGGGATGCTGCTCAAACGGTTTTGGGACCGAAGGTAGAGTCGCAGGATTGATTGTTTGATAGCTGCAGGTATATTGCTATGCAAGGCATAAAAAAAGGGGAGCGGGCCATTTGGCTGCTCCTTTTTTTTATATAATTTTTACCACGAAGGACACGAAGAGCACGAAGAAATATAAACAAAACAGACCCTTATGGTTGTCTCTTGCCTTGGATTACCCCTTCGTGTCCTTCGCGATCTCCGTGGTTCAAGCTTTTAGATTCTGCGTTTTTTGCCTCAGGGAACCAAAGGAGCACCAAAGTGCAAAAAGATCGAAGGGAAAAACAAATCACTGGGGCCAAGTGCAAAACATGAGTTTGATAATAATCTGCAAGTTTCAGGATGATTTTCGGCGACGACAACGTCGAACCCAGCCCATGGCGGCCAGGACAAGCGCCAGTACTCCGATCCCAGCATGGAGTGGAATGCCTTTCTGTTGGAGGTTGACCGCTAAAGCAAAGTCAGGCAGATTTGCTGCCACGGATGTCAGGCCGAAGAAGGTGAGCAGACAGCACCCAGCAAATAGGAAAATACCACGGAAACGTAACATGAGGACCTCTACGGCAAGACAGTGTCGCAACCGTTGTGATGGGCTGTTTTTTTATTTTATCCAGCTACAGGCACTTTATAAGCTGTCAGCGTTTACCGCAATGGTTTTGTTTTTGAGGGTAAGGTAAGGGGGAGGTTTTAATGGTGTTCTAAAATCAACGGGGCGATCTTCTTTAGGAAGATCGCCCTGTTAGTTAGTCTTTGACTTTTAAAAATTGCGGCCTGGCAGGTGGGGTTCCATCATCGTGTCAATCTTTCCAGGAGAGGAAAAGGAGGTTTTAGCGTATGTCGTTTGCATGGGGAGGACATGCGTTCAACCTGCCAAGCCGCATTGCAAGGGCATGAGGGTTTATTTCCAGGAATGGGGCAAATATTTCAGACGACCACGACCGAATTCGGTGATGGTGAAGGTTTCCAACAATTTGCCCTGTTCGTCAAGGTTGACATCGGTTTCCTCGATGAGACCGGAAGCCCGCATGGAGGTCAGATGGTTTTCGAAGCTTTTTACCGAGAATTGACCTTCGTTGCCGTATTCGGCACGCAGATCTTTCATCAGATCGTGTACGTTGGCCTCGGTTTTGGTAGACATAAGGTGCAAAAGGCGAAACCGCAAAGGAAGTTTGATAGCCATAGTATTATGCTCCCTGACGCAGGTTGAGAAGTTCTTTAGGATTACAAACGACCAGGATGCCACCGACGGTAATGATCAGCCCGCCGACCACCAGGTTGGTCGTCAGCTGCAGGTCGGTCATGAAGTAGCCGAACACGATGCCCCAGATGACGTAGGTGATATTGAGCGCCATGGCGCGGCCAACACCGGTCATGTTGAGGGATTTGTACCAGGCTTTGTAGGAGATGCCTCCGATGACGCCGGCACAGGCCAGAATCCACAGGCTGTTGAACGTACCCAGAGCCTGCCCAAGCAGAGCCCAGCCGGCAACGAAGGGCAGTACGCCGACGATCGATACGATGCAGGAAACCGATTGGCGAATGCTGATAGCGATGTCGGGATCAACCATGTCCATGCCGAAGGTGGAAAGAACGCCTTCGATACCCCAGCCGAAGCAAGCCAGCAGCGCGCAGCCGATACCGAGGTAGAAGTGGGGCATGGTGCCGCCTTCGGGGGGCGTCCAGCCGACGATCAGCGCGCCGACAACCGACAGGATGATGCCGCCCCAGACCAGCGGAGTGATCTTTTCTTTGAGGAACACGGCTGCGAGGATGGTGCCGACTACCGGGAACATGGCGGTGATGGACAGAGCGTAGGATGCGCCGGCAAACTCGATACCGAGCAGATAACCACCCATGGCGATGGGGCCACCGAAAACAGCGGCGAGGCATACCAGCACGCCCGGCCATGTTTTCAATGTACGGAAAATTTCACTGCCACGACCTGAGAAGATGTTGGAAAGAGTAAGGAAAATACCGGCAAAGCCATCGTGCATGGCGGCGCCGACCAGGGGGCCGGTAAAAATTGTTGCACCACCGGTAAAGGGAGCCATCGCAAAGGCGATACCCATGACAATGCCGGCAAACCCCCAGGAGAGACCGCCGAAGGCCCCCCACAGAAGGCCCGCTTTGGCGTGGCTCATTTTACGTCTGTTACTCAGATCTCTTGCGATAGCCTTCGACGAGGAAGCGCTACCAACCGCTTGTGCTGCGACTCCATTAGCCATAACGATTCTCCAGCTTTAAAAAATTCAAAATGTTCGAAGGTATGGATCCCCACTATAGTTTGGCTGGTAATCTTCCATACCCTCAGACGGCGTGGCCAGGTGGGCCGAAAACATACCTCCGGGAAACTTGTTTTGATTCTAGTTAATACTTTGGAGTTACCGAGTCTGGTTATTTACAGACTCAAACATGTTTTTTCTTGGTCGCTGTAAGTGTTTGGTGTGTATGGATCCCCAAGTTTTTATTGGGGTGTTTTGCCATATCGATAGCCAATGCAGGGGTAAATGGCTATAAATATGACAAAAACATCCAATACTTGCTTTGTGGATCTGTATTAAATGAGATCTCCTTTTCCCTGATTGACGCGTCAAGTGACGATAGGGCATGTTTGTTTATGTTGTCAAGTGAATAATTGTGTAAAAAAGTGATAGATGATTGAGGGGGTTTGAGCCGATTCAGGAGGGTTTGCTTTGAGTCGAAAATCATTTTAGAAAAAACAATATCTTGTAAAATACTGAAAACATTATTAAAACAATCTGCCTATCAAGCTTGCCATGGAAGGGGTTTGCGGTTATGGCTTATGTGCGAATGGTGTTTTTTGTTAAATATTATATGTTGAAAAGTGTTTGACTGTGTTGTTTTGCTTGGGTGTTGGTCGGTCTCAGGCGTGGATTTTCCCATGCATACTGTCCATATTGATCGGATTCGGGAGAATGGATGTATTTTTTTTGTGGGGGAGGTTTTTGACTTGCAGTGAATAAAAACACCGCGATATTCCATCGAAATATCACGGTTTGGTTTGACGCTTGGTTCCGAGGGCTGTGGCCTCACTGTGACTCTGCACCTGTAAAAGATATGGTTGTCGGTTTTCCCGTCCTAGCGGCAGGACTCTCAAAGTGGGTATCGCAATGGCAGGCGCCCAGGATTGGAAGGACTTGTCGGTGAATATGGCGAATTTGCCGCCAGACCTTTTGGTTCTAAAAAGGGGCAACGGCAAAGAGTTTAAGCTATGTTGCATGGGGTATGAGCTGGGAAGGAACCGCAGCGACCTGGCTGTGGATAATCGATTTGATTACACCGGAGGAGCCACCAAATGAAAAGCGGCTATGGAGATGATCGAAAACCTTCCATGGGGTGGCGGCATAACCGTCGGCGGGAGAATAGGAGCATGATGTGCCGGGCTTTGTAATGGGCTGTGCACCCTTCAGGTAGCGCCGCCTGTTGCGCTAAAGGCTAAGGGCGTGGCCATCGAAATGTAAATGACTCGGCACGAGGGCTACTGGGGCAGCCAGAAAATTCGCACGCGCGTCAAACAGATTTTCGGTGGGATCAAGATTGCAGGGGGCTGAGGAAAACACGCTACCGGGGGTTGGAGAAAGTCGACCGGATGTTCCCTTTGGCGACAGTGGCCTGCAGCCCGATCAGAATACCCGATTTGATCTGGGGCTATAGTCTCCGGAGCAACAGAAAGTCGCCCATCGGAGCCGAATGTTTATTCGCTTTTGGATTCAAAGCCGGCTAGAAGGGGCAGGCATTAACGAAACAGGTTGTCAACGATTGAATAATGAAGATTTGAAGAGGAAGTAGTTTCTCGGTGCTGGTTTTTCAGTGGCCTGCTAGGGGGTGTATGGCTGTTTTTCATTGCCGCATGCAAGAGTTGCATTGCTGGAAGGTTTGAGTCTCGGGGTGTAGAGTTCGCTTGCTTGGCCTCCGATGTTGTCGACTGTATCTCGAAGGTTGCTGCGGCTGGTCGGTTGCGCTATCGGTGGGGCGACCAACTGACGCCGGCGGGAAAGCGACCGAAACTTTTGCCAGGTATGGTGCTTATTGGGAATTGACTGAAATCCATGCCCAGAAAAAAATTCGTATTATTTAATAAAAATGTATATTTTGTTATGGATATTTTTCTGGAAATACGAATACCATTCGCGAGTATTTCAGTTTTTTTCTGTCTGGCAAGATCGTTCGATTTAACCTATTTCCTGTTGTCGGATATGCTGCCGAGAGGACTTGGTGTGAGCCGAAAGACAATGACACAATCCTGAATAATGAAAAAAATTATCCCTATGATCTTGTTAAGTTTCTTTGAGGTAAAGGGAATGAAATGATGCAGTTCAAAATTCTCATCATTGAAGACGAACCTCTCATCGCGCTGCAAATCAAAAATTTTCTATCCAGAAAAGGGTTTGATGTTGTCGGCTGCTGTGAGAATTACTATGAAGCTTATGACCTTTTTACGGTGCATCGGCCGGAGATCATTATCAGTGATATCGGGCTAGGTGATGATGAATCGGGCATAGACATCATCGATAAATTGAGAAAATCCGGTAACTTTGAAGTCCTGTTTCTGACTTCATTCACTGACCAGAACACGCTCAAGAAAGCTTTTGCGACTAAACCCTTCTATTACATCACAAAACCCTTCAAGGAAATCGACCTCTATACGGCCGTGATGCTTTGCATCTCAAAGTTACAGGAGAGCCACGTCCATAACGACTGGCACTACGACCCCACGACCAGAACTCTAAGATGCCGTAATGACGTTGTCTTTTTGACCAGGCAGGAACAAGAGCTTTTTCATCTCTGCTACAGGAACCTTGGTCGGTTTGTCCCGCTGGAAGTTGTCGAAAATGTGCTTTGGAGCGACAAATATGTCAGTGATTCGACCCGGCGCGGGTTGATTCATAGATTGGGGAAAAAATTAAGCAAGGAAATTTTTGTATACAGTAGCGCTTATGGATGCCGGTTGACTTTATGAGAAAGTTTATCCTCCTGGTGCTGCTGTTGTCCGGCTGTGCAAACCCTCAGCTTCTCACCCCTGAAGAGCGTGCCTACCTGGATAACAAGCCAACCATCGTCTTTCACAACGAGAAAGACTGGAAGCCGTATGATTATTACGAGGATGGGACTCCCAAAGGTTTCTGTGTCGATGTTGTGCGACTGATTGCCGCAAAGGTCGGTTTCAAGGCCAGATTTATCTCGGGTCAGAGCTGGGATTCGTACATGCACATGCTTGAACGCCACCAGATAGACTCCCTGCATAATACCGCGATTACACCCGATCGCGAGAGATACATGATCTTCACCCGGGGGTACGTGAGGTTCCGGGATGCTCTTTTTGTTCGCAAAGGCCGAAACGACATCAGGACGCTCGAAGATCTCCACGGTAAAACCCTGGCGGTTGTCCGGGGCTACTATCAGGAATTTCTTCTGAAGTCTTATTACCCGGAGATCAATCTCCTACTGGTGAATAACACCACGGAATGTATCAGAGCCGTTTCCGAGAAGAGGGCCGATGCCGCCATCGATGAAGTCGGTGTAAGCGACAGTTTCATTAATGATTATGGGGTCAAGGACGTCATTTTGCAAAGTTTTGTCCAGGATGAGCGTTTCAATCTCGAACTTCACTTTGCCGTACATAAAGACGACAGGATTTTGAGAAATATCCTGCAAAAAGGACTCGATGCCATCTCTGACGAAGAAATGGCCGCGCTCAAGAAAAAATGGCTGATTCTCGGGCCGAAGAACGGAGTTGACTATAAACTGCTGGGTTTGATCGCGGTGGGGATTTTGACCCTGCTGGGCTTCCTCTCCTACAGGACCAGGCTGCTGAAAAAACATAATCTGGAACTGCAGGAGGCCCAGATCGCGCTGCGGGGGGAGGTCCGGCAGAAAGAGCTTTTGTTACGGGAATTGAACCACCGGGTGAAGAACAACCTGCAGATCATCCAGAGTATCGTCTCCCTTCAGACATCGAGAAAGGACACCTCTCATATTCTCGAAGAAATAGAAGACAATATCCGGGCGATATCTCTGGCTTATGACAAGCTCGTCTATCAGGATTCGCAGGATTCCATTGAACTCCGGAGCTACCTTCAGACCCTGTCTGAGCATTTGACACGACTGGGTGACCTGCCGATTCTTATCGAAATGGAAATCCCCGACCTCCGGGTCGGCATCCAGAGAGCGGTGACCATAGGCCTTGTGGTTACGGAATGTTTCAACAACTCCGTCAAATACGCTTTTGGCAACTTTGTCGGTGATCCCCGCTTCTTTATCCGCATGACTGCCAAGACATCGGATGAACTCCTCATGACCATTGCGGACAACGGATCGGGATTCTCCCCATCCGTTGTCAATGGCATCGGCCGGGAACTCATTATCTCCCTTTGCAAGAACGAATTTCGTTCTGTCCCACATTTCTATAATGAGCAGGGTGCGGTCATCGAAATTTCGATTCCCCGGGCTTGAGCCTGTTCCCTCCTTTTCAAAAATCCGATCTCTCGTTAATTTTTTTCGTCATTTCAAACGTTTTACAAACGCCGTGAAGATAACATGGCGACCTGTGAGGGAGCCCCGCATCTTTGCCTGTTCCGGGAGGATGGGTCCATTGTCGCGGGATCGATGCCCCTGTGGATTGAATGTTGCGGCGAATGTCCGTTCTCCCCCTCGACATTTTCCTGACCTTTACATACCAAACACGAGACGGGCTATGCACGGGCTTCCGGTGTCAGCCAAGGAGGGATACCTCATGAAAACCAAGAGAAAGACAACGACGATTCTGCTTGCCTTGCTGTTTGGGTGCCTGCTCCTGGCAAGTGCGGAGGTATGGGCAATAGAGTTTCCATCCGCAGGAGTCCTTCCGGGGTTCGACGCCGACGATGGCACGACTGACGGAAGCAGTGTAGGCAATACTGCGCTTGGTGCAGGCAGCAAGGCCACCGGCGACGGCAGCACAGCCACCGGTTACTTAAGCACGGCCA
>DKEW01000030.1:11799-31694 GCA_002452265.1 Pelobacter sp. UBA6812
GGCGGCGGCAGCACGGCCACCGGTTGGCTTAGCGCGGCCACCGGCTTGGCCAGCACGGCCACCGGCGAGAACAGCGAGGCTAGCGGCGACTACAGCACGGCCAGCGGTTCCAACAGCGAGGCTAGCGGCAACAGAAGCACGGCCAGCGGCTACCACGCCACAGCCGATAACGTCAACGCTACGGCCACCGGCTCCTTCAGCACTGCCCATGACAACGGCACAGCCACCGGCAACTACAGCACTGCTGTCTCCAACGGCACGGCCACCGGTGCGAGGAGCGAGGCCACCGGCAACAAAAGCACGGCCACCGGCTTCTATAGCACAGCCAGCGGCTTCAGCAGCACGGCCACAGGCGCCTACAGCACGGCCACCGCCACGGGCGCCACGGCCACGGGCTTGGATAGCGAGGCCAGCGGCATTTTCAGTACGGCCACCGGCTCTTCCAGCATAGCCACCGGTGATTACAGCATCGCCAGCGGCTACTTCAGCATTGCCAGCGGCGTCGATAGTGTCGCCATCGGCACGAGCGCTACAGCCGGTTACACGGGAGCCATCGCCATCGGCAGCGGGGCGACCATCACCGCTCCGACCAGCGGCGGCTCCACCACCGGCGCCATCGCCATCGGCAACAACGCGCGCGCCAATGCCGATCCTTCCGTTGCCCTCGGCAACAACGCCGACGCCACCGGCGCGGAATCGGTGGCGGTGGGAGACTCCGCCGTCGCCACCGGCGATACCTCGACGGCGATCGGCTATCAGGCCTCCGCCACCGGCGCGAATTCGGTGGCCGTTGGTGCCGGCAGCAGTGACGGCGGTCTGAGTAACGTCTTCTCGGTCGGCTCGGCCAGTCAGACACGTACAATTACCAACGTCACCGCCGGAGAGATAAGCGCAACTTCGACCGATGCCGTGAACGGCAGCCAGCTTTACGCCGCACAGCAGGATATCGCTGCGCTGCAAGCTGCGACCACCGGCTCCGGTACGGCCATCAGCGACCTGCAGACGCAGCAGGCGACGAATACGGCGAACATAGCAACCAACACAACGAACATCGCAACCAACACGGCAGATATCGCTGCGCTGCAAACTACCGCCTTCAGCCAGAGCACTGCCATTAGCGATCTGCAGATACAGCAGACGACGAACACGACGAACATAGCAACCAACACGACGAACATAGCAACCAACACGGCAAACATTGCTACCAATATGACGAACATAGGAATCAACACGACAAGCATAGCGACCAATACGGCGAACATTGCAACCAACACGACGAACATCGCGACCAACACGGCGAACATCGCGACCAACACGGCGAACATAGCAACCAATACGGCCGGTGTTCAGGCGAATTCAATACAGATTCAGGCACTTATCAATGGCGAAGCGGGAGTGTGCACGATTATCAATGGCGCAATGCAGTGTGCTGCGGGTGCTTCAGCAACCGGCGACGGCGCAATGGCTCTCGGTAATGGTGCGACTGCCGATGGCGACGGCACCATGGCCTATGGGGCAGGTGCCAGCGCCCAATATGAAGGTTCTATTGCTATCGGTACCGGGGCGCAGGCCAATGCCGACCCCACAACCGCAGTTGGTTACTACGCCATCGCCAACGGCAACAACAGCGTGGCACTCGGTGCCAATAGCACTGCGAACGGCGAAAATTCGGTGGCACTGGGGCAGGGCTCGGTTGCCAATTATGATAATACCGTGAGTATCGGCAATGCCTCGACCGGCCTTGTACGCCGGATAACCAACGTGGCACCGGGTGTTGATGGAACCGACGCCGTTAATATGAATCAACTTCATGGCGAGGTTGACAAGCTGCGGAAGAGTATCGCTCAAACAGGCGCCATTGCTGCGGCGACAAGCCAGATTGTTTTACCCCCGGGCTGCCTTAACGGGTTAGGGATTGGCATCGGCAGCCAGAGTGGCGAGAGTGCCGTAGCTGTGGGGTTCGTCGGGATGCCTCTAAAAAATATGGCTGTCCGGCTTACGGCAGGCACGTCTGGAAGCACGTCCAGTGTCGGTGGTGGTTTGTCCTTCGGCTGGTAACAATTGACTTACGTATGCGGCCTTTCCTAAACAAGCTGTCCATATTGAGCAGGTTTGAGAAAATGGAGGGATTTCAGAGAGGATAGGTCCTTGAGCCGAGATAAGATAAAAAAACCGCGATATTTCAATGAAATATCGCGGTTTAGTTTGTAACTTGGTACCGAAGGCCGGAATCGAACCGGCACGGCTAGAAGCCATCGGTTTTTGAGACCGACGTGTCTACCAATTCCACCACTTCGGCAAAGTGGAGTGAATTATAGTGATATCATCGCGCTTGGTCAAGATGTTTTCGCAGGGTATTTATTTTATCTGGTGGTTAATGCTTTCACGGATCTTTTGCAACAGTTTAATCGCCAGTTTGCCCCGCTTTATATGGGTGGATTCGATCCTTGCGATTGGCATGATGTCGATGAGAGCGTTGGAGAGAAAGGCTTCATCGGCAAGGATGAGGTCGTTTTTGGAGATGGGGCGTTCTTCGGTGGCAAGACCGAGAGTCTTTGCAATCTGCAGAATATGCCGGCGCATAATGCCGGCCAGAACAACTTCACCGGCCTCGGGAGTGATCAGGATATTGTCTTTGACGATGAACAGGTTGCTGGTTGCGCCTTCAAGAACATGGCCCTCGTCATTGCAGAACAGGGCTTCCCTGGCGCCCTTGGCCTGGGCAAAGCGGGCGGCATACAGGCAGTCGGCGTAATTGCCGCGTTTCATCTGTGGCAGGTGCGACAGCGGGTTGACGCGCCGGTTGGGAGCGAACACGCAGTCGGCTCCTGCCCGGATCTGGTTGTCATCCGGCTCGACGTAGGCTGAGGCCGTTATCAGCGTGCGGGCGTTTTCCTTCGGTGGAGATTGCAGGCCTTTGCAGCGGCCGCGGCTTAGCGTCAGGCGCATTCGGGCGACGGGCCATGGCAGTTGCTTGGCGGTTTGCTGCAGGGCTGTCCGGATGGCATCGCGGTCGCAGGGAAAATCGAGCAGCGCTGCGGACATCTGGATTCTGTCGAGGTGGGGCTCGGCCAGTAATATTGTATTATGGCGAACCTTGATGGTTTCGAACAAGGTGTCGCCAAACAGTATGGCACCATCATCGACCGGTAGTCCGGCCTGGTCATCGGCTATAAAAGTACCGTCCAGATTGACGATCACGGCTTGGTTTCAAGGGCTTGGCGCAGTGCTTGCCCCTTGTGAAGGCATTCCTGCCACTCGCGGGTCGGATCGGAGTCGGCAACAATGCCGGCACCGACCTGGTAGGTCAGTTCGTCGCCGAATTTCTGAAAGGTGCGGATCAGGATGTTAAAATCCATGTTGCCGGTCACGCTGACATAGCCGGCACTGCCGGTGTAAGTACCGCGTCCTACCGGTTCGAGTTCCTCAATGATTTCCATACAGCGTTTTTTGGGAACGCCAGTGATGGTTCCTCCGGGAAACATGGCCCGCAGCAGGGCAAATGGGCCAACGTCGTTGCGCAGGCGTCCCTGCACATTGGAAACTATATGGGTCACATGGGAGTAGTGCTCAAGAACCATCAGTTCATTGACTTCCACGCTGGAGGCCTGGCAGACCTTGCCCAGGTCATTGCGTTCCAGGTCGAGCAGCATGATGTGTTCGGCGCGTTCCTTGGGATTATCGAGCAACTCCCGCCCCAGGCGTTCATCCTCCGGAGTGCTGGCGCCTCTTGGCCGTGTTCCGGCGATGGGGCGGGTTTCGGCCAGCCCGTTTTGCAACTGCACCAGTCTCTCCGGTGAGGCGGAAATGATTTCCACATCAGGCGTGCGCAACAGGGCGGCAAAGGGGCTGGGGTTGATGCGTCGCAGGCGTTGATAGAGGTCTTCTGCGGAAAGCGTGCAGCGCGTGTCAAAGCGCACCGACAGGTTGGCCTGGTAGATGTCGCCGCTGGCGATATAGTCTTTGGTGCGGGTTACCCGCTCTTCAAAAGACTGCTGTTGCATCAATGGCTGCGGGCTTGCGATCTCGTCGTTGTTCGGTTCCGATAGAGGTTCAATCAGTACCTGGCGAATCGACTTTTCCCACTGAGCAAGATTGTCCCTCGGGTTAAGGGAGGCGATGGTGAGTATGTGACGTTGATGGTCATAGATGGCGGTAAGGTCGATCCAGTCCAGCCACAGCGCCGGAATTTTGCGGTCACGCAGCGCAATGTGGGGGAGGTTTTCAATGCAGGCAGCCAGGTCGTAGGCGAGATAGCCAAAAAAACCACCGGCAAAGGGTAGCTGAAACGTATTCGATGAGAGTCGGCGACTGGCCAGGATGCTATCGAGCACATCGAACGGATCGCCAGGTAAAGGCGTCTCGTTGGTGCCCTCAATGCGCATCAATCCTCTTGCGTCGAGACGATAGGACTCCTGACGGCGCAGCGGTACGATGCTGTATCGTCCTATATGGGAGGTTGGTTGAGGGCTTTCCAGGAAACCTGGTCCCATGGGATAGAGCCGCTGATAAACGACCAACGGGTCGAAATGTTCCAGGGGGAAACTGTGCAGGAAACAGATCATAGGTCGATTTCGGGATTCGGGGTTACGAGATGCCAGATTGTTTCCAGCCGGAAACTCCGGACGAAGACCTTGTGGTCTTCTTCGGGGGAAAGGATTGCTTCCAGATGAAAACAGGATCGATAGGCTGCGGCGTCAAGGTAACTTTTGTTGGCCTGTCAGGCAAGAGAAAATCGTGAGATTGACGCATTCAATCGATGAGTTTCCTTTGTTTGGCCGCCATGACTGCTTCCAGTCGGCTTTTCACATCCAGCTTTTTAAAGATGTTTTTGATGTGGGTTTTGACGGTTTCGGTACTGATGAACAGCGCATTGCTGATTTCCTTGTTACCTTGCCCCCTGGCGAGGCAGTCGAGGATCTGTTTTTCCCTCCGGGTAAGGAAGTCATCGGTCTCCTCTTCGTCGTCCGGGTCTGAAGCTGTGGCCGACTGATCCCACTCGATGGCCAGGTCCATGAGGTAGGGAGACATGGGGTGTTCATTGTTGGCAAACGCCCGGATAAGGTCTGCCAATTCGCTAATATCGATGCTTTTGAGGACATAGCCGTTGGCACCGGCCTGCATCGCTTCCTCGATATAGTGTTTATCGCTGTAGGAGGAAAGAATCAGCAAAGTCATATCGGGGTACTGCTTGCGCAACATGCGTACCGCGGCTATGCCGGAAAGACCAGGCATGTCAACATCGATGAGGGCTACGTCGGGTGGGTTTTGTTTAATCTTTTCCACAGCCTTGAACCCGTCATTGGCTTCGCCGATAAAATCGATGTCCGGATACTGGCTGAGACTCATACGCAGTCCGGTGCGCAAAAGAGGGTGGTCGTCGGCCAGGAAAACTTTGAACGGTGGGGATTTCGACATGTTGACCTCCTGGCTGTTTACTGTGAAACGAAATGCTGGTTCGATAATATTCAATTCAGGCTGCCGGTTGTGCTTCGGTGACCGGCAAGGCCAGCACGATGCGCAGGCCGCCTTTGGTTGTTTCAGCCCAAATCTGTCCCTGATGACCCTCGGCTACCAGCTTACAGAAGTTCAGGCCGAGCCCCAAGCCCTTTTTGCCGGTGGGGTTTTTGTGGTTCGTCGTATAAAACTTATCGAACAGGGATCCCAGATCCTCAAGGGGGATATGATCGCCGCGGTTGTGAAATGAAACGAAAATATAATCCTGCTCAGGGTTCAATCTTGGGGTGTGCCCATGTCGATCAGCCCCGGACGGTGGCTGCTTGCGGGTTTCGATGGTGACCAGATCCTCTTCATTGCTGAACTTGATAGCATTGTCCAGCAAGTTGGTGAAGGTGCGCATCAGGCGGATACGATCGCCGTAATAAGGTAATTCGGCGTCAAAGTCCGATTGGTAATCGATGTGGATTTGTCGATCCTGGCAGAAATAGTAAGCCTGGTTGACAACCTCTTGCAGCGCCTGGTGGATATCAAATCCATTGCGTCGTAGCACCAGCATGCCGTAATTATCCCGAAACACATCCAGGAAGTCCGAGACCATTCCCATCAGATCATGGTTTGTGTCGGCCGCCATTTTGAGAATTTCGCTTTGTTCCTGATTCAAGGATCCTACCTGGCCGTCGAGCACCAGCTTGAGAGCCGATTTGATCGCCAGAATAGGATTGATCATGTCGTGAGTGAGCATGCCGAAAAGATCACTCTTCATCTTTTCGATGTTCTTTTCTTCGGTCATGTCACGCATCACCGCAACAAATCCTCGCAATTCCCCCTTTTCATTTTCCACTCGGGAAAAAGACGCATCGACCGAGGCCAGCTTTTTTTCGGTGAGCATCAAGCTCAGGCTGAGACGTTCAGAGGTGTTTTTGGTTTCACGTAATCTGTCAAGTTCCCTGAGAACCGGGGTTCGGTCGAGAAACAAGGACTCGATGGGCTGGCCGGTAAGCTCGGTGTCGGGACGATCCAGGGCGTTGAGTAATGCACGGTTCGGGTTTTCGATGTGGCCATGGGTGTCGGTAGCGATAATGTAGTCGGATACGCTGTTGATCAGTTGAAAAATGCGTTTACGTGAGACGCTTTTCAATCGTTTGTTATTGTTGGCCAGGTTCCCGATGGTGCTGGCGATGATTTCCAGCAGGGTGGCGAAGTCGTGGAGACGTTCGTAACTGATCTTGGGGATTCGGTATAACGCCTCCATGTAGCCCGCCATATCCCTTATGCCGATGGCGCGGGCATGATGCACAGCCAGATCGCGGTCAATGACGTAATTCTCCGTTCGCACCTGGCCGCATATAATCACCGCCACCAGTTGTCCCTCGACAACAATGGGCGAAGCGCAATCCACCAGCCCCGAATTGAGACAGGAATAGATGGCGGGGCCATCTTTGCGCATGGCTTCCCTGGCTCCATACCGGGCGCTGGCCATGCACTTGTGCATACCTTCTTGCGTGCCGCGGCAAAAGTGAAGACAGAAATCGGAAAAATTGTACGGGCCGGCCAGAATGTTACCCTTGGGATCATAGATACAGCCACCCATGCGGGTTGCCTTGGTATAGGCCACCATAATTTTATCAAGGGTGCTTTTATCAATCAGACTTAAAAGGTCGGCCATGACATCCTGACTGCCGAATTTATGTGGAAGGCAGATAGTTTAACGTTGGTATCTGTATGCTTTTAATAGCTGTGTGGATAAAGTTAATATTGTTTGAATTATATTATGCCATTCCCTTTCCATCTTGAAAATGCACTGTATTGTCCCATACTTTGCTGATTGGATCAAAGCGCAAATTATGGCCGTTTGTGTATCGTTGAGGCTGCTTGCCTGATTTCTAGTATCGGATGAGATCGTGCAATTTTGTGAAAGCCACAGCTGAAATAGCAAGGGATTATTGATTTTTTGCCCCTGAAAGCTATCCAATCTGCAAAAATCACCCCTTTTAGGGATAAAAAACCCCCGGCTTAGCGATAGTCTAACCGTAGTTTGTTGAGATATTGTCTCAAAACACAACCAAACCTCTGTGCCTTGATATGTATACAGTACTTTGGATAAATGTGCTGCTCAAAATATTCAAATATTATTGGAACTCGATGCTGTCCGTTGATACCGGGCTTGCGATTCTTCCTCCCCAAGAAAATGTTATCGGCGACGTGATCGCCCCTTTTTTCAACAACGCCGCAGGAATGTTTTCCCGGCGAGAATATACGGAACCCCCTAAATTATTTTCCCTGGCGGTCTGACAAGCAGCGACGGAGTTCTTCCTCCCTTGTGAGCTTTACCGACATCCGAACAACAGTAATAAGTACCGGTTCGGGTCTCCCTCCTCCTAAGCACCATCACGACTGTTTCTGTGTGTTAGGCCGCAATTTTTATTCAAAAACGCCCCGCAGGGAATTCCCTGCGGGGCGTTTTTTTGTCATAAGAACCCCCACATCCTTAAGATGGAGGTGATGTCAGATTATGCCTGCTGATCTTCCTGTGACCTTTTGCTGCGATGACCAGGCTTGGCCAGGATTTCCAGGTAAAAAGATTCGAGTTGTTGTGAATCCGCCTGATCAATGGCTTTATTGATGGCGGAAACATGGATGATTTCACTGCTGGCTTCATCCGCACCGCACCGGCAGTCGAAATCCCAAAAATCGACTCCCGGGGGCAGGCTCTTGTTACGTTCTCTTCTCAGGTATTTTTTAACTTCATGCTTGATGGCTTCAACACGCCTTGGGCGTTTGATTTTTGGATGGGTGAACGTAAAGTTTTTTTTCATAGTGATTCCAGAAAGTTTGTTAGTGTAAGTAGAGAAGTAATAAGTGATGGTGTGGTTTCAGCGTGGATCTGATTGTCTGGTCCGCCATCTTCATTTCATGACCACACCGGCTTAGTGTAACCCCTTTCCCTTTATTCGCCTACCTGTATTTGAGCTGGCTCTGTCTTTTAAAAAACAGACAATTATTTCAGTTGACTATCTTTACTGCCGCGTCGATTGATACCTGTGTGCGTTGTCTGTTGTCTTTCGATTTCCGCCTGGCATTTCACGCAAAAGTGAACTCCGGGGATGGCCTTGCGGCGGGCCTCTGAAATGGCAGACTTAGTAACCTCTTCCTCTCAGTTTATATTTTTCACTTACTATCAGGTCGTTGAATGCATCGGCTGACAGTGGTTTGGCAAAATAATAGCCCTGCACCTGGTTGCATCCCTCGGCATGCAAAAAATCCAGTTGCTCTTTTGTCTCAACCCCTTCTGCTATAACTTCCCGGTTCAGGTTCTGTGCCATGGCAATGATCGTTCTGGTGATCGCCGCATTGTCAGGATCGGTTGTTACGTCGCTGATAAAGCTGCGGTCTATCTTGATCTTGTTAATAGGAAGACGTTTCAGGTAGTTCAGGGAGGAGTAGCCGGTTCCGAAGTCGTCGACCGCTATATGTATTCCCCTTGACCTCAACTGCTCCAGCGTTGATATGGCCTCTTCTACATTCTCCATGAGCACACTTTCCGTGATTTCAATCTCAAGGCAATCGGGTTTTAGTCCTGTTTCTTTGAGGGTCGTGTCGACGGTTTCCAGAATCCTCGCTCTCCTGAAGTGAAAACCCGAGATATTAACCGAAATGCGCCGGTTCTTAAAGCCGACCTCATGCCAGTGCCTCATCTGCGTGCAGGCTGTTAGCATTACCCATTTGTCAACTTCAAGGATAAGGCCCGTTTCTTCGGCGACAGGGATAAACTCAGCGGGCGGTATCGGTCCGGAACCATCAGGATACCAGCGTATCAGCGCCTCTACGCCTGTTATTTCGCCAATTTCAAGGTCAACTTGTGGTTGGTAGTTTAGAATGAATTCATCCTTGTCCAACGCGCGACGGTGCTTTGCTTCGATACTCATTTTCTTTTCCAATTCGGCATTCATCTCCGCCGAATAGAATTGATAGTTGTTCCTGCCCTGCTTTTTGGCGTGATACATCGCCGTATCCGCGTTTTTTAAAAGTGCATTGAAATCCCCACCATCATTCGGGTAGATGGCGATGCCAATGCTGGCGGAAACAAATATTTCATGTTCAGTGAATCTCAATGGCGTCCTCAATAAATCAATTACCTTGTCGGCCACGTTGATGGCATCCAGGGGGGTGGATATGTCTTCGATTATTATGGCGAACTCGTCACCTCCCAAACGGGAGACCGTAGTGCTTTTACGCAGATTTTCACTCAGCAGCTCCGCTACCGCCTTGAGCAGCATGTCTCCGACGGGATGACCTAGAGAATCATTGATGTTTTTAAAATGATCCAGATCGATATACAGTAGAGCAAGGGTTTGCTCATTTCGCTTTGCGCGAAGAATGTTTTGGGTCAATCTGTCGGAAAACAGTTTGCGGTTAGGCAGGTCAGTTAGCGGATCATAATATGCCAGATGCTCAATGTGCTTTTCAGCTTGTTTGCGTTCAGTGATGTCCAGAGCAACGCATACCAGGCCCTGGATCTCTCCGTCGGCATCATGCATAGTCGAGCCTGAAAAAAGGACAGGGACCTTCCTGCCGTCCTTGGTAACATATTTTTTCTCTATATTGGTGACCATCCCCTTTTTAATCAGATCCGCTATTCCGGTTCCCTTAAAGCGGATCTCTTCTTCCTCTTCTTCTTCTTCTTCTTCAAAGAGGATGTCAGCCGGCTTGCCTATAAGTTCATCCTCCTTGTAGCCAAGGATATTCAGGGTCTTCTGGTTGACCCTCTCGATCAGGCCTGCAGGTGTTACCACGACAAGGCTGTCCATCATGCTTTTGATGATGTTGTCCACATAATCCCTGGAAACGGTTGTCTTCTGCATTACCTCGGCCATGTTGTTAAACGAAGAAGCGAGATCGCCAAGTTCATCGCGACTGTGGATGGCAAGCCGCTGTGCGAAGTCTCCCTTGGCAATGCGACGGACCCCTTCTGTGAGCCTGTGAATGGGGCTGACGATCCGCCTCCCGCCGACAAGAAAAATAGCCGCCAATAACATCAGGGCCGCGGTAATTATCGTAGCGGTGGTCCATGCCAACCTTTGCACCGGCGCGAAGACCTCATCGTAGGGAAGCTCAAGCATCAACCGCCACCCCTTACCCTGTAAGCCCGGAACCCCCTGCTGGGGCGCATAGACAGCCAGGCTGGCGCCATATCCCTCTGTCTGTTCATTGATACAGTATCCGGCGCTTTTCACTCTCAACGCCTGTTGAACACATGCGAACTGGCCGAATTCGTCATGGTACTGGTGCTTGTCTCCGCTGCGCCCGGCAATGACTTTGCCATAGCGGTTGAACAGGTGCACCTGATCTTTTGGATCGATCTGACCAAGGACACTATGCACCGCCGACCAGTTAAGGTGCCCGATGATGACGCCATTTATTCGGGCTTGTTCCTCCTTACCATTAACCTGAGCCCCTTCCTTGCTGGCAGAAATTGGAATTGCATAGATGACGGTTGGTTTACCTGTATGGTCGGAAACCACCAGGTCCGAGTAATAGCTGCCACCGGACAAGGCGGCCCGGAATGCGATCGTGCTTAGAGGGTAGTGGGTGGTTTCGTCATGCCCGCTGTGTTCGCTCAGATCAATAAGTGGGTGGCCGTTTTTATCGAGGACCAAGATCGCATCCCATGGGCCGGTCAGCTCCATGCGCTCTTCAAGCTCCTCTGTCACCATGTGAATTTCCCCGCTATCCGGGGATTCCAGGACCTCCTGCAGAAACTCATCCTCTGACATCATGCGGATATCCCGCTTGGCTGCTAATAGCTTTTGACTGATTTCGCGCATGACCCCTTTGGCAACATCCATCTCGGCACGGGCCAGTCGCTCCTGCAGGATGGATTGGGCGTAGAAATAAACCGCAGTAGAAACGATGGGGGCAATGATGAGAGCTCCAAGGACAGCGACCAGGGAGAGTTTTGCTGCAATTTTCATGATACCGCCCCCCTACCGGTCACCGCTCGATGCCACTTAAGACCAACCTTCCATCGTATGCAGGCGCTCCTTGTGGACAGGCGACCAGGTTAAGGCCGCTGCTGCGGTAACTCAACAACAGCCACTTTTAAGCCGATGATATCTATAACCTCTCTGGCAAGAGGTATCTAACATTGGGCGCAGCTCTCGTCGGCGCAGGAAAGCCCCCAGTACCTCATTGGAATTAATACCACCCTTCCATAGCTGGGCCATTTTCTGCGAGGAAGATCCAATGTTTTGCGTCTCCACCTCTCGATGACTTTGGCTTTTCGCTTATAAATATTAGTAAGTATTATACAATACCAAATGTCGAAGTCTCACTGATGAGAGCTTTTTTATGGGTTTGGTGTGAATGTCAGGAAGTTCTTTCCCGGAATGAGCACTTGGGCTGCTCATGCCACGGACTTTCTGTCCGAAGGCTAAGGGCAGGGTTGGGAAGAAAATTTACATAGGGCGGGGGGCTGCTGTTCCTGTTTAGCATTGTTGTCCTTATGATTCTGCCGGTTTTTCTTCCTGGGCGGGCTCAATGCACTTCTTTCCTTCATTCCCGGCTTTGTTAACGTATTTGGATACTGCGTGCATTGATAAAACCTCTGGCGCGGCCGGCTTCAAAAGTTCTCGAAGCCGGCCGACGCTTTGCTCCTTGGGATCGAGCCAGAAACCGAAAACATCTGGTTCCAGGATGACCGGCATTCGGTCGTGAAGTCTTGCTACTGGATCGGTAGCTTCGGTAGTCAGGATAGTGCACGACTCTATGACCTCTTTTCCCTCCTTGTCCTCCCAATGCTCCCATAAACCGGCAAGGGCCATCGGATTTCCATCTTTCCGGTAAATGAAGTAAGGCTGTTTCGTGCCTTGCTTCTTTTCCCATTCATAAAATCCACTAGCGGGGATCAGACATCGACGGCTGCGGAAGGCCGCACGAAATGACGGGATTTTGTGCGCTGTTTCGGAGCGGGCGTTGATGGTTCGATAACCTATTTTCCGGTCATCAGCCCAAGAGGGGATGAGGCCCCAGTGCAGATATGTTAGCCGGCGATGGCCTTCTTCCAGGCGCACGGCTGCAACCTCCTGAGAGGGAGCGATGTTGTACCGTTGGGCAAGGTTGAATTCTTCCCTCAGGAGGAAGTAATCCCATATATCCTTCGGGGACAATGTCAGTGAAAAGCGTCCGCACATGGTTTGAGTTTAGCATTGTTGCTTTTGCTTTACGAGAATGCCCCGACCTGTTTTTAGGTGGGCCTTTTGTCTGTGCGTGAGTGAGTTAGGTAGGCAAACATTAGAATGTTTGCCAGGAAAGCTTTTATGTCTGTATTTGTTAATCGGTATTGTATTTAATGCCTGAGGGGACATGCTGAGGAAGAATCAAGTCACTGCCAATTAAGTAGAGCCGCCTGGCCGGAGAAGATCCGGTGGATAGCCCTACAGCAACCGAATTAATACTGACGCGAATATCAAGGGGAGGACGATAAAGCATAAGCGGCTCCTTTCATAGAACAAACCCGGCTATCATCCTCGGGTCACGTCTACTTCCAGAGCCACGTGAACGGCACCATCCCGGTCGACCCGCCGGATGATGCAAATGACGGGGGCGGCATTTCAGGCTCAAGCGAACCTGAAAGAACAGGTCACTGACCCCACAAGCCACACCCCCGTCACAGATAGATTGCCAAATCAAGGGGTGCCCCGCCATCTGCTAATTCGGATGGTAGATCCCTATCCTCCATTGCCCCCTATCCTTCACATTGTCTTTCGATTTCCGCCTGGCATTTCACGCAAAAGTGAACTCCGGGGATGGCTTTGCGGCGGGCCTCTGGAATAACAGCCTCACATTCTGCACAATGCGTTAAGCTTTTGCCTTCGGGTAAGCTGCTCCTGACCTGATCTATTGCGTCTTTAACCGTGGCGTCTATCTGATCCTGTACGGCCCCATCACGAGTCCAGCCGATAGCCATTGTTTTTGCTCCTGTTCAAAATTAACTTTGATGATGGGTGATCAGCTTTTAAGTCACAGAAAATTTCCGAAATGTGAATTCTGATTCTTTTGCTATCCCTTTGGTTTCAATGCAATGCTCATTAATAGCAATGGCTTCAACCTGTTCCCCTGCGGTAAAAAATTTATTTCCACTCCAAGATAACACATCCTTAAACCCTTTGCCGAGAGGGAGTAGTTGCTCACCATGACTGACAGCTTTGTGCCAGGGCATCGGGTTTGAAAGTTCAGAATTCTGCTTTCCCTGTTGTTTTTTCTGCTACAGAGACATTGAATAGATGGAAATTGTTAAGACATCTACATGTTTTGATCTTCTTGGGTTTATAATAAGGAGGAGATAGGCAGGTTTTTTAAACGGGAAATCCGTATTCATGAGCCTTGATGCAAAACGGAAGGAAACCAGATGAGGTCTTATAGCTCCTTGCTGATGGTTTTTATTATTGGTTTACTTTTTCTCAGTCCCGGCATTGCTTCGGCTATGCGTTGTGGTAATCAAATAGTCGGGGAAGGCGATACCAAAGCAGAGGTTCTGGCTAAATGCGGGCAGCCTTTGCTCCGGGAATATATCGGGGAAGACTCCGAGTTTAATTATGGCTACGGTACCTACAGTAAGCGCGTTGTCGAGGACTGGACTTACAATTTTGGCCCCAGAAAATTCATGCAAATCCTTCGGTTTCGAGGTAGTACGCTTATTCATATAAAAAACGGGGATAAGGGGTTTTAGTATGATCAAGAGCCGTCTCCTCTCGGAAGGGGAAGGCGATTTCGGACTTTCCGCATTTATTTCGAATAAAACTCAGGATTTGCGAGTTGTATCCATTGCCGTGGATCCGGTCGTCTCGAAACGGAACTTCCCAATTTGACTATTTTGGGTCTTTTGCCATAATTCCCTTGGCCCTTATTAAAAGTGCCGCTGAAAGTACAAAGCCCCCGGAAGCAATAGTGCTCCGGGGGCTTTGTATATTTAGGTCGTCAAAAATAGGCGTAGGGAAAAATAAAAACGGGTTACGGAAAAATCCGTAACCCGTTGATTTTTGGTGGAGCTAAGCGGGATCGAGGCCGCTGGCCTATTGAATGCCATCTTTGAACTCGACCGTGTAAGTATTTATTCTTTTTTAGCTTTTCGGTTTTCGTGATCCTGCTGGATAAGATCCGGTGGGTGGTTCTTTTTTTTGTACTGCCAAATGTTAAAGTTTAAGGTACGTACCTTTTGTCGCCCAATTCCAGTTAGGTTTTTGTCATGGACATAAATAACAGGACGATATGGCAACAAGCCGCAGGCGATACTGATCGAGACTATTCCGATTTGTGTCTTAGGTGGGGCGTTATTTTGAATGGGCCGGGGTATGCTGGCCCTTGGCCGGAATGCCGAGACGAGCTCACCGTGGATGGCTGGTCCTCTCGCAAGCTTACTGATCTAAGTCGGTTTGCTGAGGAAATAAAAGACGGAGATCTCGTTGTATTGCGGCTTGGAACCGCAGCTATTTTGGCTGTTGGAGAAGTAGTTGGTGAATATGAGTGGTGTGCAGAATTTGGGGATATCGACGGTTGGGAAATTCAACATGTCCGTCGGGTGCGTTGGCTTTGGGAGTCGAGAAAGGCCCCTAAGGGATTCGCCACCTACACCCTGAAGCAGGGCGATACGACTCAAAGACTGGATTCATCGGATGTTAAAGATTGGCTGACGGGCCTGCAAATTTCCGTTGCGCGGTATGAGCAATCCCTTCCTGCGCTTCCTGGTCGGGATGCGACCCAGGATGTGGGGTTTAACGACATTTCCGGCTTTCTTTTTGATCATGGGGTCGCTAGTGACTCCATCGCAAAGCTTCTGGCTGATATTGGAGAATTGGTACGCATAGCAACGTGGTATCAAAGAACAAGCATGCCATCAGAGCATGAGACAGTTGCTTATCTTGTGATCCCTCTGCTCCGTGCATTGGGCTGGACTCCACAGAGGATGGCGGTTGAATGGAACCGGGTTGACGTGGCTCTTTTCAAAGGGCTTCCGCGAAAAGATAAAAATTTAACCGTTGTTGTAGAGGCAAAGAAAATGAATGCCTCGTGCCTGTCGGCGATGTCGCAGGCGCAAGCCTATGCGCAAGGCAAGGAAGGTTGTCACAGGCTGATAGTCACTGATGGCTTACGATACGGTGTTTATACACGGAACGAATCTGGCGAGTTTGCTTTGACAGCATATATGAATTTGACTCGGCTTAGGAGTAGTTATCCGATCTACCCATGTTCTGGTGCCAGGCAGGCCTTGTTGATCATGGCCCCTGAATGGTCTGGTTGAGGATAAAGCTAACGCAAGCTTCATGCGGACTTGGGGCCTTCTCTCAATTTTATACTCACAACTGTAGGTAAACATTAGAATATTTGACAGGTAAGGTTCTTTGCCGGTATTTATGAATGCGTTTTATTTTAAATGCCGGAGGGGACATGCTGGGGGAGAAACAAGTTTGAGACAAATAATCAGAGCCGCTTGGCCGGAGGTGATCCGGTGGGTGGCTCTATTTTTGTTTTGAACATCCCCTTTATCTTTCTTTATGTGACGGGAGAGTAGGTTTTTAGCTCCCAATTCGTAGGTGTATTTACCTGCAGAGAGAAAGTTCAAATTGCATTGTAAATCTATGGAGGATTTGTGAAAAATATTTTCTTTGTTTTTCTTTTTATTCTTTTAATCGCCGGTTGTGTCAGCAAAACAAATAGCATAGGAAATGACGCAGTATATACTACGAATTTAAAAAACGAAAAAGCAGATATCGACAAGCTAGAGAAGGATATAATGAGTTTATCACGATCTTTAGCTACTAGATTTTACGATTATAAAAATAAGCCAATAATTAAAATATACATTGCTCCTATCTCAAGTAATTTTGATAAGGTCCAAGAGGTTGGCAGTTATATAGACAGTAAACTAGAAAGCTATTTCAATAAAAAAAGTCAATATAAGATATTAAATCCGATTGAAAGTAAGGTCGATGTTTTTATACAGGGCCATATTGAAAAAATTGATAACAATAACTTTTCTTTAAATTTAGAATGTGTTGATCCGAAAAATGGGAAATCTGTATATTCCAAAAACACTATTTATAATGAAAAAGATATTTTAACCAAGAATTACAGTGATTTTATAAGTACAATGGTCACAAATGCTAAAAAATCTCAAGACATTGGTCAAACAAGACTTCAGGTCGGATATATTTCATCAGGTGAGTCTTACAAAGAAGACGATAAGTACTATTTGTATACCGTGAGGAATCTTTTTTCTAGTGAAACAATGTTACTAAAAAAAGATACTGGTAATAGCGGTTTTTATCCAGGGAATATTCAGATAACTATTGACGGAATCCTTATAGGTAGTTCACTTAGTAATATTTTGTACGATGAGTTTATTTATCCTGGCAGGCATGAAATTGTTGTATCTTTCTCTGAGACAGTTTGGGATGCCTATAATCAAAATCAAATAAGAGGAAAAGTAGTGTCAAAAAAGGTATTCATTGATATATCAAAAAATGATTTTATAAGAGTAGATATTTTATGCGCCTACGATGGAACTAATAGTAAAATCATAGTGAAGGCTAATAAAAGAAAAGAAGTACTAACTGGAGGTAGAATTACAGAAAACCTCGTACCTATACAAATTTTTCAATAATCATTTCAAAGCGTGTTTGCGCCCCAGGATACCACAGGCATATAAAATTTTATTTTAGTGCCGGAATGGATATGTTGGGGGATCGTTAACTCGTTGCCAATCAATAAGGGTCGCCTAACCGCAAAAAAATCGGAGGGCTGCTCGTTTTTGACAAATTGGAGACCTGTCGTGTGCCGCATCATTGTAGCTGCTTTGTTTTTTTGTTTGCCCTTTTTGTTTGTGCTACCCTTTTCGGCGGAGAGCATTACCTGTAAAAGAACAGGAGTTTTCGGCCAGGTTGTGATCGATGAAAGTCCAGCGGCTGACGAGTGTTATCCACTTACCTGGCAAACCAAATCAACGACCAGGGGAGGAAAGGTAGTCAGGAAGGAAATTGAATTTGATTCGGTTTGTTCCAATTACTTTGAGGGGAGCATTCCTTACCGAAACTGCCGGAGGCAGGCGGTAGAATTTTTTCAGGATAACTGTAAGGATTTGAAGGAAAAATACAAAAAGACAAAGAGCCCATATAATGAACAGTTCAGGCTTGATATGGAATGTTTTTGCGGGGCTGGTCGTCTGTTTAGGCCATGAGGGCATCCGGTAAAAGGTCTGTTGGGCAAGTCTGTTTCATTTTGATTTTGTCCAAGGGGGCTGACCATATTATTGCGACGTCACGTAAACGAATATAAATGCTATAAAGAAAATTCAGTCCTTGAGTCTTCCCTAAAAAATGTCGGATGCGTTTCTTTGAGTAGTAACTTGGTAACTTGGAAGCTTGCCCCCCCCCATGATGTACCTTCAGACAGGTGACCTTCTCCCCTTATGACGCAAAAGCCATCAGGTTAAGCTCTTCGTCTCTTTGTTTGCGATTGCTCGAAGGGAGCGAGAGTAAACATTAAAACCTTGATAAGCAATATTCTTTGTCGATATCTATGGTAGATTTTTTAATGCCGGCAGAGACGTACAGAAGGTGAATTAAGTCAGGGGCAATTGATCAGAGTCGCTCGGCCGGAGGAAAATCGGTGGGCGGCTCTTTTTGTTGAGGTGATATTTAGAAGAAATATGGATGGTCGAGTATATCTGAAAACCATATAAAAAAAATAGTTAGAGGGTCTTTGGCTAGACATTTAAATAGGGTGAGACTTATGTTTATTTTATTTTTAGTCATATCCTTTATTGTAATAATTGCCTATTTAGTCCATCAAGAGTCTGAACGGCAAAACCTCCTGCACAATATAACTGAGGAAAATTTCCTATTCGTAAAATTACTTGAAGAAAATTTCCTAGTTCAACCGTGTACTAAATGTCATGAGTTTACGATGCGTCTTCTCGAAATAAGCCCGAATGCTCGCTCAGTGCATTATCAATGTGTCCATTGTAATAAAAAAATGCGTGCGGCAGCGGGTACTGAAAAGGCATTCGACATAATCCCTGCTTGGAATAATCTAAAAAATCGGGTCGATTATTATAATCAAAAATATACATCATCTCAGATTTTATCTTCATTCGAGTTTGAAACAGCGCCAGCCCCACTACCGTTTGAGCAAACTAGCAGGTCACCCATCTCCGAATCAGTGCGAAGTGAAGTTTGGCGCCGAGATAGAGGGCAATGTGTTTCGTGTGGTTCAAAGGAGAACCTGCAATTTGATCACATCATCCCAGTTTCACGCGGAGGAGCAACTTCCGCGCAAAACCTGCAGCTACTTTGTCAGCAATGTAATTTAGCGAAGGGCACGAAAATATAAGGTCGCAGGTAAGTAGCATTGGGTTCTGAGGTTGATCTCAAGTACCCTTCTTTCGTTTGATAGGCGGTTTTTTTGTGCGGGGGACTTGTGGAAATTTCAGGAACGTCACCTTAGCCTTTCCAAAACGGTTCCTGAAAAATGCGTCAGCGACCGCAGATTGCTGCCTCATGACCCCAAGATCTTTGAAGTCAGATCATGTAATCTTAAGGACTTTGCTTGGCTTAACTTTAAGATATATATATCTTTTCTTTCACAAAAGGCAGGTCCAAACACATGCGCAGGCTGCGTGCGGGTTGTGCGGACTGCCCATTGATAAAATTTATTTTGTACCGGCTAGTCTGGCGGGTGTTTGGTTGGCTTCCTAAATCGTTTGGGGGGTAGGGGGCAGGTTCCTGTCGTCTGAAGTTTGGCCGAGGATTGGGAAGGGGATAACTCTACTTTGAAGTGGCGCTGATATCTTCACACTGTCTAACAAAATATTTCAACAAGAGGTGGTGCCAAATAAAACACAAAACATTGTCAAATTGCGCGGCACGTTACAATTGAGCTTGGTTTTGTAGATATGTTTGTAGATATTTTGCAAAGAAAAAGGGGTTACGGAAATTCCGTAACCCGTTGATTTTTGGTGGAGCTAAGCGGGATCGAACCGCTGACCTCTTGAATGCCATTCAAGCGCTCTCCCANNCTCCCAGCTGAGCTATAGCCCCGTGTGTTGTGGAGCCGTTTATAGCAAAAGCGTTCGAGTGGTGTCAACAGGTTTTTTTGTATGAGACCTTTTTTGATGAGGCGGCATAGAGAGCCTTGTTTTACTGGCACAGGCTTATGAGCGACAGGATGGCGGCGCCTGTCAGGAAGGGGTCGCATTGACGCCATTTTCCGAGTGCTATTTTTATCAATACGTAAGACAGAAATCCGAAGGCCAACCCGGTGGAAATGGAGTAGGACAGCGGCATGAAGACGATGGTGAAAAATGCCGGTGCGCCTTCCTCGAAATCGTAAAAATCGATCTTGCCTATGCAGCGCATCATGAATACACCGACCATGATTAG
>DKEW01000057.1 GCA_002452265.1 Pelobacter sp. UBA6812
TTTCGTGACTCATGTTGGCCAGAAAAATACTTTTGGCGGCGTTGGCGCTGTCGGCCTGTTCTTTGGCCAGTTGCAGCATTTCGGTTCTTTCCGCCACCTTGCGCTCAAGCTCCTCGTTGGCGCGTACCAGTTTTCGTTCAGCCGACTTAACCCGGGAGATGTCGGTAAAAGTCATGACGACCCCATCGATGACCTTGTTTTCGGTTCGAAACGGCAGCAACCTCCCCAATAACCATTGCCCCTCCCGGGTGACCACTTCCTTCTCGATGGTTTGGCCTTTTGCCAGTACGTGGCGCACATCTTTCAGCATTTGCTCCTGGCTTTCGAGATGGCAGGCGATATGTTCCAGCGGGCGGCCGATGTCGTGGGGCAGCAGGTTGAAAACCTTTTCGATCGCCGAGTTGAACTTGCGAATGCGCTGGTCCCTGTCAAGGTAGACAGTGCCGATCTCAATGCTGGACAGAAGGTTTTCGTGATCCTGGTTGAGTTGCTTGAGTTCCCTGTTCTTCTGTTCGAACTCGGCATTGACGGTGAAAAGCTCCTCGTTTACCGATTGCAGCTCCTCATTGGTGCTCTGCAGCTCCTCGTTGGAGGTCTGCAATTCCTCGATAGTGGTCTCCAGGTTCTCCTTGCTGGTCTGTAGCGCCTCCTCCATCTCAACGATGCGCTGCTGCAGGTATTCCGGGATTTTTTCCTGCGGGATATCGCAGACCCTAGACTTAAGGGGAACTTCCCTGGCCTGTTCCTTCAACGACGCAGAGAGGGAAACGAAATAATGCATGAACTTGGTTTTGCTGTCGTGGATGCACTCCACGCGCAGATCATGGCACTGCTTGTCCTCCGCACCAAGCCAGATGACATTGGGAGTAACGACGCTGGCACAATTTTTGGTTGCTCGGTGCAAAGCTGTGCTGAGGGGAATTTTCAGAGGGTCAGCCACCATATCAAAAAGATCGTTTTCAAAACGTCCATGGGGTTGTTTAAGCAACCCGGAAACATCCCCAAAGCAATGCAGTATGCGACGATGTTCATCGATCAGGACCCCTGCCGGCATATACTGTCCCAACAGGGCGTCGTAATCATGCACCAACTGCCGATCGAGGTTGACCGTCAGACGCTGTGAGACCTTGCCAGAACCGGGTACAGCCACGAGCTTTTTCGAAGAATCGAAGCGCATGTCCAGGCCAACCTTGAGATCCCGAATTTTACGGTACTGCTTACCGGAGCTATTGAGGGTTTCGAATTCCCCGGCGAGCTTGCCCAACCCTTCGCTGCTGCCCAGAAAAAGCAGACCATTCAGTTTGAGGGAAAAATGAAATAGAGACAGGATCTTGTCCTGGACCTCGGGCTGCAGATAGATCAACAAGTTGCGACAACTTACCAGATCCATCCGGGTGAAGGGTGGATCATTGATCAGGTTGTGAGGTGCAAAGACGATCATCTTGCGGACATCCTGGTTAACCTGATAGCTTTCGTCATCTTTTTTGACAAAAAAGCGATCCAACCGTTCCGGCGAAACGTTTTTCAGACACTTTACGCCATAAATTCCTTGAGAGGCAGATTCGAGGGAAGTTCGATGGACGTCGGTGGCGAAAATGGTGATGTTACCCGTGAAATGATGCTTGTCGGCCAGCTCAGCGAAAAGAATCGCCAAGGAATAAGCTTCCTCCCCGGTGGCACAACCAGCCGACCATACCCTGATCTCGTCATCGGGAAGCCTGCCCTCAAAGAGCGGTGGCAGAAAGGCCTTCTCGAGCCTTTCAAAAGCTGCCGGGTCCCGAAAAAATTCCGTGACACCGATCAGCAGATCCCGATACAAGGCATCGACCTCTTCCTTGTCCGATGCCAGAAGGGCTGAATAGCTGCCGGCATCCGACAGGTTTAGAAACTCCATGCGCCGTTGAATCCTGCGACCGACGGTCGGCGGCTTGTACTTGCTGAAATCGAGATTGCACTGATTGCGCAGAACGGCAAATATCTGTTGATATTCACCGTCTTCATGATGCACCAGGAAATCCTGGATAATCTGGGGCCGTTCTGTTTCGGAAGCCGCGGCGTACTGTTGAATAACCTCAGGCATCATCTCCGGTCCCAGCATCAGGTCACAGCAACCAGTGGAAAAAGCACTGCGGGGCATGCCGTCGAACTGGGCGGAGTCGATAGTCTGCACCAGCACCAGGCCACCGGCTTCGTGAACATCCATGATGCCACGGGACCCGTCGGTACCGGTCCCGGATAGAACCACAGCGATGGCCCGACTGCCGTAATCTTCGGCCATTGAACGAAAAAAGATATCTATAGGTAGATCCGGGTGTTGCCCCTGCGTCGTCTCTTCGAGATAAAGTTCCCCCCCGGAAACCGTCATGCGAGATTTTGGAGGGATGAGGTAAACAGAATCGGCCTCAAGGGTCATGCCGGTCGTCACCCGATGAATCGACATTTTCGTATAACGCGAAAGCAGATCATCCATCAGGCTTTTAAAATCGGGAGAAAGGTGCTGGATAACAACAAAGGCCATGCCGCTGTCGGAGGGCATGTGATCGAAGAATTGTTCAAGAGCGGCCAGACCACCGGCAGACGCGCCGATGGCGACAACAAAGGAAGGCTTATGTGGCATGCACACCTCAAGAAGCAGCAGATCACAACTGTCAGCAAATCACGGAAAACGTTTATTGTTGGCGCATTATCTCATAGTCCGCATTTTCCCATCAACAGCCGCCGTGAAACACCCTGTTGCGGTAACAGCAACTATCGGTGACAGGAAACCCTTTTCAATGAAGTGTTCCGGCTGTTTCACATAGCCCACCTGCCATGTGAATTCATCAACCTCCTTACGATAAACGGTCGTTTTCCGGTGGCGATGTCTCGACCGCGTACCAGTCGATCCTGCGGGTCATAAACATCACCACGGCGAGGATCACCAACAAGCCGAGACTACCCAGGATAAGGGCGTAATCCTCAAGCTGCAAAACGATAAACAGGTAGCAATAAAGGATCGTCAGCAAACCGAAAATCGTAAGCGCAAACCGCCCATTGGATACAATGGCTTTCGCATACCCGGAGATGATACAAGTGACGGCGAATGCGGACAGAAGGTAAGCTAGGTTGAAAGGCATGTGCTCGGATAATGACAGGACAAGCGTATAGAAAATCAGAACCGCCATCCCGACAAGGATGTATTGGATGGGGTGCACCCTTCGCTTATTGATGATTTCCGAGAAGAAGAAGGCCGCGAAAGTAAACACCAGAAACATCAGGGAATATTTGGCAAGCCGCGTCGATTTCTGGTAAACATCCGCCGTCAGGATCAATTTCAACCCAAAAGCCGATGGCGTGACCTTATAGTGGGAGCCTTCCCAGAACTGCGGGTAGTTTCTGTTCAGGTGCAGGACCTTCCAGTTTGCGGAGAACCCGTCCTTGCTCACCTCGCGACTTGCCGGCAGGAACGCGCCGTTAAAACTGGGCGAGGGCCAGCTCGAGGCAATCGCAACCGTGTTGGATTCTGCCACGGGGATAAGGCTCAACTGCTCGCTGCCGTTCAGGTTCACCTCAAACGAAAAACTGCTGCGTCCATTCGGCGCCAGGGGGCTGACCAGCGTACTGACCCCGGCCTCGGCGAGATCGGTGGTCTTAAGTCCGGGGTTGGCCTGATAAGCGGTCCCGTTGAAGGTGAGAACGATCTTGTCCTGAATGCCGCGCATATCGCTGATACCGAGGGACAGGCAGGCCTTGTCCCACAGGATATTCTTGGGATTGATGTTCAACTGACTGGCCGGCGGCACCTTGAATTTCCCGCGGAACGAAAGCTTGATATTGTAGAGAACCGCCTCGAAAAGGCTGCGATAACGCACCTCGGGTTTAATCACCCCCGTCACGTCCAGGTTTTCAGGCAGGATATGCAGGTAGTTCAGGTTGGACTGGGTCTTCCCCTGACTGTCCTTGAAAAAGGTCTTGAAAGGCACGGTGATAAACGGCCCGGTGATCGTCTGGCTGTCGCCCCACTTGTTGCTGATCTCCGCCACCACCGAGTCACGTCGTGATTGCCGTTCCCGTATCAGGTCCTTTATCATCGCGGCCGGTATAAGCAATAGCAGGATCAAAAAACCCACCGAAAGAATTTTCAGCGTAATCGACCTCTTGATGAAATTCGCGGTCTTTTTAACGACATCCTGCTCGCTCATTATTGTTCTCCTCCCAGGCTTGCGGTAACCATGGACAGGCCCCGCCCCGTAGTTGGCTACGCTGTTTCCGGGCTATCCGCTTGACCATAAAACACAGCCAACCAGATCGTTAAGCCCTCCTTGTCGGTCCACAAAACCTTGTGTTTGGAATGTGCAGGGATATTCAGGTAATCGCCTTTGTTCAGGACTACCTGCCTGCCATCCTCAAACAGGATCGCACCGGCACCCTGCAACACGATCACCCATTCGTTTTCCTCCTGATCATACCAGCCGACCTCGGGTGAAGCATGTCCTTTGGAGATGATCCTCTCGATCCGCACATGAGGTGTCCGCACGATATCCTCAAAGACTTCGTTGGCTGCATCGGTGGGCATCGCGTCGAATATATTGTATGTCATGTCAGCTCTTCATCAGGTTCAGGTCAGGCCAGAATTACCCTTACCCCACCCAACTGTTCAACGCGATAAGGAAATCGGTCACCCGGCGTACCAATAAACATCATATTTTTTGGAATGTTGAGCCGTTTGGAAAGTTGCTCAATCAAAGACGCGTCAAAAGTCCCCTTGACCGCCAGAAAGTCAATGCGCAGTTGAGGGTATAATTTATCAATGATTTGCAAATGTTGGGCTAAATCATGGGGAATCTTCTTGTCATCGTCAAACACATGCACAACTTTCATATTGTTGGTTTCTTCATTTTCCAAAACATACAGCGCCGCCTGATTTAGAATTGCCTCGTTGTCGCCTTTGGTGAAATACACCACCGAAAGGCTATTGATGTCATTTATTTTACTCACTATCCTGACATGCACACGTTCGTTGAACGCCTCTACTTTTTCCAGAATAGCCCGAGATATGAATAGCACCAGTTTCAGGATCTCGACCCTTAAAAACATGATGGCAACAACCCCAATAGCCAGGAGAAAATAGCTCGCAAAAATCTCCACATTGACCGGGTCCAGCAACACATTGCCTATAAATCCAATCATTACGGCAAACAGCGCAAGGGTCACCGTCATCCAACTCGCGCGCACGTCTCTTGGCAATCGGGAGCGTTTTCTTTTAAGCAGCATATTGCCTATGGCGAACAGCCCCATAACACTCAGAAAAGACAAGGTGTAAACGCCTGCAAGCGTTGTAATGTTGCCGGAAGTTACAAGCAATATGGAGGTGCATAATCCGAAAAAACCAAGAATGATCCAATGATTGGTTTTACGCCATGCATTCTCCCGGAGCAGGACTTGCGGCAGGCAACGGTCCAGGGTCATGCGTCGCACCAAACCTGTAACACCGACATAACTGGTCAGCACCGCACCCGAAAGGACAAGGACCGCGTCAACACTGATTATCTTGGCAAAGGTGCTACCTAACGATATGTCTCCCATCGTAGCTAAAAGATCGGGGGGAACGTCCTGAATCTGAGCCAAAGGAAGCAACCCCAGAGCAAGCAGGCTGATCAAAGGGTTGAAAATCGCGACCGCCAGCCACATATTTCTCAAGGTCTTGGGAAAGACGCCTTTTTTCTGTTCTTCGATGAAGTTTGCGGAACTTTCAAACCCACTGATTCCCAACATGGCCGCGGCAAATCCGAAAATAAGCGCATGAAACAAACCGGTTGAAGTCGGCACATTCCAATTCAACTGAAACAGCGAGAAATCCTGCCAGACCGCATAAATTCCCGCTACGGACAATACGGTCATGGTCAGCATGTGTATGATGAAAATCCCGAGCGCAATCACCGCCGATTCTGTGATCCCGATTAAATTCAATAGTGCAAAGAAGGCCAGAACGCCGATGGTTGCAGTCATGACATTCAAATCACTCACGAGGCTATGCGCGTAATGCATGGCTTCATTGGCACTGATTACAGCGGTCGCGATGTATGACAACAGTGTCAAGCAGGCTGCGCCTGTAGCAAGCTTTTTGTTCGTGGTATTCAGCAAGACGGTGTATGTGCCGCCATTCAAGGGGAGCGCGCTCCCGACTTCCGCGTAAACCTTGCGATAAAGATAGAGTACAGCACTTACGATCAGCAATACGATGGGCGCGTAAACACCTGCCTGAGCGGTACAAAGAGCGGAGACGTAAAGAACACTCGAAGTAATATCATTTCCGCAAATGGCGGTCGATTTCCAGGTGCCCAGCTTATGTTTGGGGGTTTGATCAAGAGGCGTAAATTGTTGAATCTCATTCGCAGGCAAATCCTTGATCAGCGAGGATTTGCCCCACCCGGGAAATTCCCAGGAGTCTTGAAAAGGTTCCGGTGAAGGCTCTGGTATTTCAGACATTGGGCGACTCCTGTTAAAGCAGTGGTCAATGAGGTCAGGTTTGTTTTGCCTTGCCTCCGTCTAACGAGAATATTTATTGTAATGCTGTTTTTACGCACGTTCAATCATTAGATTAGTTTGATTACCTCACCACAGCGCCTGCGTATAGACTTCCCCGGCGATTCTGTGGAATACTGGTGGTTCGTTCTACAAACGAAAATGACCTGAAACGATGGCAGGGCCATACCCCCGTGCCCATTCCATCAACAGTTTAACCACCAAGGCCGCCATACTTTGGGAGTACGACACCATGGGAAAGCATATCATCGAAGAGGCCAGGCGCTGTCTGCAATGTAAAAAGCCTCTGTGCACGAAAGGGTGCCCAAACCAGACGGCCATTAGCGACATGATCCGCCTGTTTCTTGACGGAAAAATGAAAGAAGCCGGCAAGATGCTGTTTGAGAACAACCCCCTGTCGGTCATCTGTTCCAGCATCTGTCCGCACGAAAAATTTTGCGAAGGACACTGTGTGCTTGGCCGCAATGGCGCCCCCGTGCAAATCAGCGACATCGAGCATTACATCTCCAGCTACTACCTGGACCAGTATGTGCCGCAAAAACCAGCCGTTCGCCGCGATGGACGCATCGCCATTATCGGCTCCGGTCCCTCCGGACTCACCGTCGCCTTTATTCTTGCCGCCAACGGCTACGATGTGACGATTTTTGAGTCCAAAGACAAAATCGGCGGTGTCCTCCGATACGGCATCCCCGACTTCCGTCTGCCCAAGGACCTGCTGGATAAATTAAAAAAACGGTTACTGGCTCTGGGCGTCAAGTTTCGCCCCAACATGCTTGTCGGCCCCATCATCACCCTTGACGACCTGCTCAATGACGCCTACGCCGCCGTGTTTATCGGCACCGGGGTGTGGAACCCTCGCCCGTTACGCATTAAAGGCGAAACCCTCGGCCATGTGCACTACGCCATCAACTACCTCAAAAGCCCCGAAGCCTATGAACTCGGGAAAAAGGTTGCCGTCATTGGCGCGGGCAACGTCGCCATGGATGCCGCCCGAACCGCCCTGCGAAACGGAGCGTCAGAAGTGAGCATACTCTACCGTCGGGGATTGGAAGCCATGTCCGCCACGCAGCATGACTACGACTACGCCCGCATCGAAGGCGTTTCGTTTTCCTTTTTCCATGCCCCTGTGGAGATTACCGACGACGGCGTGCTGTGCGTAAGAACCGAGATGGTGGAAACCGAAGAGGGTGCATCGAGCCTGCGTACCATCGAAGGATCCGACGTCTTTGTTGAAGCCGATTCCGTCATTATCGCCGTGAGTCAGGCCCCCAGAAGTAATCTCAAGGGCATCGAAATCGGCAAAAGTGGACTGGTGATTACGGACGAAGTGGGCCGTACCACGCGCGAAGGCATTTTCGCTTCCGGCGATGTGGTAACCGGCGCAAAAACCGTTGCCGAGGCGGTGAGTTTTTCGAAACAGTCCGCGGCGGCCATTATGGAATATTTGGAAAACAAAGCATAACAGGACGTTTGGCACGAATAAGTTCAACCATGCCCGCCTGCAACAGTATGTTGAACTGCATACCCTCGATGCCGCCACCGCGCAGTGCCTGTCATACGCTGCACTTCTTCGTTGGTCGGAAATCACAAGGAACCGTACAACAAACCTGGGTTCCCCCACCGTCCGCATCGGAAACCGTCAATCTGCCGTCGATAAGCCTGGCTCGATGGGCCATGATTCCTATGCCCAGGCCCCCGGTAGGCTTGGCAGCAGCGTTCCTGCCGATACCATTGTCGCGAACGGTCAGGGAGAGTTCTCCCTGGCCTCGACACTTAAGTACGACAAGAATATGGCTTGCCCTGGCGTGTTTCACCGCATTGGTCAGCGCTTCCTGAGCAATGCGGCAAAGCTGGGTCAAGCCTTTGTTTGTGCAAGTATGGCAATCCCGTGTCTGGTTGTATTCGATCGCAATACCGCTGGACTCTGCCAGCCGCCGACTCAGTTCCTCCAGGGAGGGACTCGATGCGTTAACGCCCTGTTCCACCGGCCACAGTCCGCGCGATAAATTGTAGGCGTGGTTGATCGACTCTTCCAACAGTGACGAAACCTCCGTGACTTCCGACTTGTGCCGGTCAACATCGGTTAGTTTCCGCGTCAGCGCGGAGAATTGCAGCCGGGCGCCGGTCAACAGCTGACAGATCCCGTCATGCAGGTTGTGGCTGATGCGGCGACGCTCATCCTCGCTGATTTTGACGACCTCTCGCTCCAGTCGGGTTCGTTCCGCCATTTCATCTTCCAATGAGCGGTTTTTATCCGACAGTTCATTGGACAACTGCTCTACGGCATAGAAGGACTTGGAAAAACGCAGGGATATTGCTATCGCCTGAAAGAAAATAAAGATGAACATACCGATGTGAATCAGGTATGCCGATCGGATCAGCTGCAGGTCGCACAGCATATCATTGATGCCGGCCGCGCCCACGGCAACAAAGCCCGCAAGGATCCATAATGCCGCCTCTCTCCCATTACGCATGGCGCGAAACAGCATGACCAGGCAGTAAAGGATCATCCCCATGGAGAAAAAATAGAGAACAGGGACAATGGTCGTGAACACGATGGTTGGAAGTGCCAGAAGCAAACCGGTAAACACCAGGGACACAAGCATGATTACCTGCTGGAGATGGCGGGAAAATTCGTGGGGATACAAAGTGCGAAAGAAAGTGTAGCCAACGGGTAGCGATATCACAAAACACAAAAGTTCAATCCGATTGATGAACACAACGGGATAGTTTTCCGCAAAAAGATTCACAGCAAAATCCGTTGCGCTTGAGGTGAACGAGCTGGCCGCCCATAAAAGACTGTACATGCCGAAGTAGAGCGGCGCACGGTCTTTCCTCCTGATGCAGTAGAGGCCAAGGTGGTAGAGCCCCATGACCAGAAGGCTACCGACGCACAGTAAGGCCAGCGCCCAGCGTTTCAGTTGCGCCTTTTCCAGTTTTCCAGTTGATCCCAGCATAATGGGGGAAACAATTCCCCCTTCACGATAGTGGTAATTGGAAACCTGCAGCACAAGATCAACCGGCTTGCCATCAAGCTGTAATTGTGGTTGCCGGATGGCTTGGCAAGGGATTTCCTCGGAGAAGCTTTTGCCGACCACGCCATTTTCGACAAGAAGAACCCCGTTAGCCCACAGCCTGTAGGCGGAAAACATCTCACCCAACTGGAGTGTCAGATCGTGTTTTTCCCTGCTGGGGAGAATCCGCAGTCGCAAGGTGGCGTATCCGGCTCTACCTGCTTTTTCCCCTTTGATTTCAGTACGGTTCCAGGCCGAGGGAAGTGTAAGAAAAGTGCTGACAACCGGAGGATGCGCCGTTTGAAAATCCGCCGGAGCAAACAGTTGCTTCCAGTAAAACTCCCAGGCACCGTCGAGACGGATCGGGTCGGAGTTTTGCAGATCAACCGCAGAAAGGTCGAGGATCCCCTGCCGGGCGAACGGCGCCGCATCATTACCGGGGCGGCATCCCCCGCAGAGACATAGCGCAGCCACACATGTAAGCAATAGTATTGGGGTCAGTATTCTGTAAGTCATCGCCTCGGCAGTATAGTTGCTGCCACCCGAGGACTCCAATAGGTTTTTTTATTAAACTTTCACAAATGTGATTTTATTTGTTATTCTAGCGAGTCAGAAATCAGTGGACTAATAAACAGCGTCCCCGAAAACTCCACATGCGATGTTATGGCAGAAAGGGAGGAATGCAATGATGAGCACTAAAATTGATTCCGCCGGAATTATACTGATAGACGACCACCCTGCCGTCAGGCAAGGTGTAGCCCTGTTGTTGTCGCAGGATGGCTACCGCATATGCGCCGAGGCGGAGGACCGCAGGAGCGTCTTCTCTTTTCTGGAAATGAACAAAGCGGAACTGGCCCTTCTGGATATTTCTCTGGGCGATGAGAGCGGTCTGGACTTGATCGCGGAGATGCAGCAATTGGGCGTTGCGACGCTCGTGTATTCCATGCATGAAGACCCCGAGGTTATCGAGCGCGCCTTCAATTGCGGGGCAACAGGCTATGTCACCAAGCGCGAACCGGCAGAGGTTTTGCTGGAGGCTGTGGCGGCTGTTCTGGAAGCAAAACGGTACGTAAGCCCGCGCTGCGCCTTGAGCCTTGCCAATCGTGTTTTGTCAGGCCCTGATCCGGAAAACGAAACAAGCCTTAGCGAGCGGGAAAAACAGGTTCTTCAGATGTTTGGCCAGGGCGAATCGATTGCGGATATTGCCGATGCTCTGTCCATCAGCGGTCGTACGGTGGAGTCCTACTTTTCCCGGATCATGACTAAACTCAACCTTTCCGGCATGAAAGAGTTGCGGCGTTATGCGATAAAAAATATCCAACGGTAGCACCCCCTTCCCGACCGTCCCGGCTTCCGCCGAACACGACCTGCCACCTCATCCGCGCCCGGGACTTCTCCCACGCGATGACCGTGATTTCCCCCGCAAAAAAACCGGAATTCCCCCTGCATACAGGTTTTAATTTTTCCTATACATATAGCAGCGCAAAGATTTAGCACTATTAATACTTTGTGAAAATTCGCTGCTATACCGAATGCTCATTCGAGTATTCAATTACATGATGGGGACACTTAGAACACACATCATCAAGGAGGGTAACAATGGTAGGTTTGCGTCAGATCATCGGGGCGTTAATTGCGGTTATGTTGATTAGCGGGACGGTATGTGCCGGAGAACAGTTGGAGGCCAAAGCATCGCCGGCTTATTCAGGACCATACATCGGTGGCTTTGTGGGCCAATCATGGAGTAACCTGGAATATGCGGACAAGTGGAAGCCAACCGATCGGGATATGGATGGTTTTGTCGGTGGGCTTTACCTCGGCCATAACTACAGGATCGATAACCTTGTATTAGGCTTTGAAGCCGACGCGGGGTTTTGTGACCTGAGTGAAGGGGCCGACGAGGATAACGACAATAGCTACTCGGCCTTTGATATTGACTGGAATGCGCATCTGCGAGCTCGAGCGGGCTTTACCTACAACGCCACGCTATTCTATGTTGCCGGTGGTCTGGCCGTTGCAAAGGTTGCCGTTGATGACACTGATGCAGGCTATGGCCATGACAATGCAACGCATTTCGGTTGGACGATTGGCGCCGGCATTGAGCAAAAAATCACTGAGCACTTGACTGCACGGGTTGAATATCTTTATGACGACTACGGTAGCGAGGATTACTCTATTACAGACGATTCATATCCCTACCAGGCGGATGTCGAGTTGAAGATCCATACCGCCCGCATTGGCCTGGCTTATTCTTTTTAGATAATTTCACAAAGTTGGGCCGTTAAACGCGGGTTATAAGCAACCGTCAAATCTTAAGATGACATGGCCTGCCCTTTCCGGGTGGGCCATTCTTATAACTCACCCTTTTTTATAAATAAGAGCAAATATGGGAAGGGTCAGATCTCGTCATATGCAAAACAGTCGGTAAGGTGATCATTCACCATTCCGACCGCCTGCATAAAGGCGTAACAGATCGTTGCGCCGACGAACTTGAACCCCCGCCGCTTCAGATCCCTGTTCATGGCCTCCGACTCCGGCGTGGATGCGGGGATTTCCGCCATGGTCCGCCGGGAGTTCCGGATCGGCATTCCTCCGACGAACTGCCAGATATAGGCGTCGAAACTGCCGAATTCCTTTTGCACCGCCAGAAACGCCCGTGCATTGGTCACCGCGGCACGCACTTTGAGACGGTTGCGGATGATCCCCGGATCCTCCAGCAATCCGGCGATCTTCGCGTCGGAGTATGCGGCTATTTTGGCGGCGTCGAAATTGTCGAACGCCCGGCGGTACCCTTCCCGCTTTTTCAGGATAGTCAACCAGCTCAAGCCGGCCTGCGCCCCTTCCAGAACGAGGAATTCGAATAGCAGTCGGTCATCATGAACAGGGCGGCCCCATTCGTGGTCGTGGTATTCGCGCTCCAAAATACTGCCATCGGCCCAGGGACATCGTTTCATGATTTCCTCCCGGATGCAGAGTTAAACCGGGCCGCCCCTCGCGCACCGGTCGAAATACGTAACATTCGGTTTCCGTGCCGCTGGAATTCGTAGGGCACGTTCAGAAGATCGACGCTAAATCCGCCATCGGCAAAATGTCTGGTCACGATATCGAGATGGGGCGAAGTCATGCCGTCAAGCGTAAGCACGGGAAATACCCGTACCTCACGGGCTACACGCAACATTTCCCGGATCGCCCGGAGATGAAATCCGGCGGACAGGTGATCACTGTACAAAAACAGGAAATGAGAGGACAAAGCGATGTCGAACTGCCCGCATTCAAACGGCAGCGACGGCAACTCCCCGGCAATATACCTGCCCTCACGCACTCCCGCATCGTAATCCCGTAAAAAGGTTTCCATCGCGGCCAGGCGGATCTGCCCGAGCTCTTCGACTGAAGAGATCGTGCCCCAGACATAGTCGTCCCGGTGTTTGCGCATTTGGGCCATGACTGTTTCGTAAGTTTCCGAGATACGACCACGAATTTGTGCGGCGTCAAAAGCATAAATTGGGTCGCAGGAGACAACGCGTCCGCCCTGCCTGGTCAGCACCGCATTAAATGCTGCCGGCCCGTCACCACAGCCGAGAATGCACCATTGAAGGTCCAGTTCCGAGAGGCCGAACATATTGACGTACTCTTCATAAGAGCGCCCCCAAGGTACGATTTTATCGAGTGTAAATCCCATAAGACGCTTCCCTGTCCTCTGTTTGACGCGAAATCAAGTTTAAGGGGCCAATTCTTCATGTGCCCCTGGAAAAGCTATTGCAATGATCAGGTCCCAACCTCCGAGTGCTGCCATATATTCCCTACGGTTCATGATCATCGGCGGCAACGCAAGATTGTGAGCCCACCTGACTTTTTGTTTTCAGGCACCAGGGAACGACCAAAGATTCGGTCAACCAAGCTCAAGAGTCAAGCTAAGACTGGCCGCCTTTTTTTCATTATCAATTTGACTCAAGGCCGTATTTCACCGAGAATCGGGCGGCGGCGACCTATCAGGCAATCGCGCCCCTGCCCCAGGAAATCTTTTACGAGACAGGCCACGACGGCTAATCTTGACCATCATTCCTTGGAGATTAACGCGTTGCGCGGCCCCGCAGTGTTTGAAAACCGATTCGGCGGGTCGCCTCAAGCGCCGTGTATCGGCGCTGACCTGTGCATAGACTTTTAACGGAGATCGAGATGACCGACCATAGTGTTGATGCCCGCGGGCTGCCCTGTCCGCAACCCCTGATGCTGGCGAAAAAGACCCTGACAGAGTTAAGCGAGGGAGAAAGTCTGCAAATGCTGCTCGACAACAAACTGTCCTGCGACAACGTGATCCGTTTTCTTAAGGACCACGGCCTGACTCCCGAGCTGTCCGTCGAAGAGGGCGTGTACACCCTGGAGGTGAAAAAGGGAGCCGTCACCGCTCCTTTGGGCAATGCTGCGGCCTATTGCGCTCCGGCACAACCGAAGGTGGGCCCGGTCATCGTCATCAACCACCATGGCATGGGTTCGGGTTCGGAAGAGTTGGGCAAGATCCTCTTGCAGGCCTGCATCAACACCCTCAAGGATGTTGCCCCGCAGCCGGTGGCCATCCTGTGCTACAATGCCGGAGTGTTCGCTGTGGCGAAGGGCGCGCCCACCGTTCCGGCCCTGACAGAACTGGTAGCGCAAGGCGTCACGCTGCTCGTCTGCGGCACCTGCGTCGACTATTTCGAGATGCAGAACCGGGTCGCGATCGGCACCATCTCCAACATGTACGACATTTTGCAGCAACTTTCCACTGCGGAACGCATCATAACCCTGTAGGCGACCATGGAACGAATCACCTATTTTGACAATGCGGCCACCTCCTTTCCCAAACCGCCGGCGGTGGCCGCGGCCATGTCCCGCTACCTCAACGAGGTGGGCGGCCCCTATGGCCGCAGCGCGTACACCCGGGCTTTCGATGTTTCCAGAACGGTGGAGAAGACCCGCGACCTGCTCGCCCAGCGGATGGGCACCCGACACGGGGACCAGGTCGTGTTCGCCCCCAATGCCACCCATGCCATCAATCTGGTGTTGCGCAGTGTCCTTCGCAAAGGCGGGCGCGTACTTATCTCACCGCTGGAACACAATGCCGTCACCCGCCCCCTGGCGGCTTTCGCCGAGCAATACGGCGTGGTCTTCGAACGGATGCCCCACTTTGCCGACGGGCGCATCGACGTAAATAGACTCGCCGAGGTGGTAACCGGCGACACGGTACTGGCAGTGGTCAATCACCAGAGCAATGTCAACGGCGTAATTCAGCCCCTGCAGCAGATCAAGCAACAGCTCGGCGCCGTCCCGCTGCTGGTCGACGCCAGTCAGACATTCGGCGCCATACCGGTGCAGGTGGATGACTGGGCCATCGATTTTCTGGCTTTCACCGGCCACAAAGCCCTGCTGGGGCCAACAGGCACGGGCGGCCTATTCATGCGTGATCCCGCCGGGCTCGAACCGCTGATCTACGGAGGCACCGGCAGCGCTTCGGAAAGTTTCACCATGCCCGAAGAGGTTCCCGATCGCTTCGAAGCCGGAACCCCCAACATCGCCGGCATCTACGGGCTGCTCGCGGCCCTGCAGGAGACACCGCCCTGCCGGCATTCGCGGGAGGAATACCGGCGGTTCATCGCAGAGCTGCAAAGCATACCCGCCCTCAAGGTGCTGTGCGCCGAACATTTTGACCATCAGGGCGATGTTTTTTCCCTGCTGCAACCCGGCAGCGATCCGGCGACCCTGGGCCGCCGGCTGTTTGAGGATTTCGGCATCGAGACACGCATCGGTCTGCATTGCGCGCCCCTGGCCCATCAGACCCTCGGAACGGCTGCCAGCGGCACCCTGCGCATCGGCGTTTCCCGCTACCATGCGGCCAGCGACTTTACATATTTTTGCGACGCAGTAAGGACCTGTATACAACCATGAATATTCTTTTGCTTTTCAACTCAACACGGGCGGTCATCAAGGCGGAACAGTGCCTGCGCAGCAACGACATCGACTGCCAGGTCATTCCGGTGCCGAAGGTCATCTCGACCGAATGCGGCATGGCCATCTCCCTAGCCGGCACCCTGCGGGAACAGGCCGAAGGGCTCTTGCAGGACCTTGGCCTGCAGGTGAAGGTGCATGCACCGGCAGAACCGAAAAAACCGCTGTTCGATCTGCTCAGCACCGTCGAACAGGGCGGCTGTTCCGCCAAGCTGCCGCCCGAGGTGCTGTTCGACGCCGTCAACCGCCTGCCGGCGGTCGGCGATCCCAAACTGCTGGTGGGAGCCGGTACCGGCGACGATGCAGGCGCCTACCGGCTTACCGATGACATCGCCCTGATCGAGACGACGGACTTTTTCCCCCCGATCTGCTCGGACCCCTTCGACTTCGGCCAGATTGCCGCGGCAAATGCGCTGAGCGATGTCTATGCCATGGGCGGCAAAGTCCTGAACGCCATGAACCTGGTCATGTTTCCGGCCAGCGGCATCCCCTTCGAGGTGTTGCACGAAATTCTGCGCGGCGGCCAGGAAAAAATCCGGGAAGCCGGCGGCAACCTGGTGGGGGGCCACACCATCGCCGATTACCCGCCGAAGTACGGCCTGTCGGTAACCGGCACCGTGCACCCTGAAAGGCTTATCACCAACGCCAATGCCGAGCCCGACCAGGTCCTTATCCTGACCAAGCCGATCGGCACCGGCACTCTGGTGGCGGGGCAACGCCTGGGTCAGGCCAATGACGCCGACTACCAGATGGCCCTCGATAACATGAAGCAACTCAACCGCACGGCCGCGGAAATCATGCAGGAATTCCATATCCGCACCGCTACCGACATCACCGGTTTCGGCTTGCTGGGGCACGCCCTCAATATCGCCAAAGCCAGCGGCATCAGCATGGAAATCGATACGGCGCAGATCCCGGCCCTGCCGGGAGCCCTGAAACTGCTGGAAGATGGCTGCATCCCCGGGACCAGCTTCCGCAATCGCGATCATGTGGAGGCGGACACCGAATTCGCCCCCGACCTCCCCTATCCCCGCAAGATGCTCACCCTCGATCCGCAGACCTCCGGCGGCCTNNCGGAACTCCGCCGGCGGGGCTGCCCAACCGCGGCCATCATCGGCCGGACCACAACACTCGGCCGCAAGCACCTGATCGTACGCTAGGCATGGCTCTTAGGCCCAGCAGAGGGATGAAACGCGAGACCACGGCTTGCGGATTGCTTGGAGGGGCGATAACGGGTGCCACTGCTCCGGTCAGAACCCGCGCTGATACCAGAAGAGGAACGAAATTCGAGGCGACCCTATTGTTCTGGATTTGCAGAGCAAAGATGCGCACCTGCCATGCGTCCATCTCATTCTCACCAAAACGCCTGTGTGTAGACTTCCCCGACGGTTCTGTGGAATACTGGTGGCTCGTTCTGCAAACGAAAATGACGTAAAATTTTGGCAGGGCAATACCCCGGAGCAAAGGCCGTCATACATTTGGGAGTACGACACCATGGCAAAGCATATCATCGAAGAGGCAAGGCGCTGCCTGCAATGCAAACAGCCTCTATGTACAAAAGGGTGCCCGAACCAGACGGCCATTAGCGACATGGTCCGCCTGCTTCTTGACGGGAAGATGAAAGAAGCCGGCAAGATGCTGTNNTGTCGGTCATCTGTTCCAGCATCTGCCCCCACGAGAAGTTTTGTGAAGGGCACTGTGTGCTTGCCCGCAAAAACGCCCCCGTACAAATCAGCGATATCGAGCATTACATCTCCAGCTACTACCTGGACCAGTACGTGCCGGAAAAACCAGCCGTTCGTCGTGATGGACGCATCGCCATTATCGGCTCCGGTCCATCCGGACTCACCGTTGCCTTTATCCTTGCTGCCAACGGTTACGAGGTGACGATTTTTGAATCCAAAGACAAAATCGGCGGGGTCCTCCGGTACGGCATCCCCGATTTCCGTCTGCCCAAGGATCTGCTGGATAAATTGAAGAAACGTTTACTGGCGCTGGGGGTTAAGTTTCGCCCCAACATGCTTGTGGGGCCCATCATCACCCTTGATGACCTGCTCAACGATGCCTATGCCGCCGTGTTTATCGGCACCGGAGTGTGGAACCCTCGCCCGTTACGCATCAAAGGCGAAACCCTCGGCCATGTGCACTACGCCATCAACTACCTCAAAAGCCCCGAAGCCTATGAGCTCGGAAAAAAGGTGGCAGTCATCGGTGCCGGCAACGTTGCCATGGATGCCGCCCGCACCGCCCTGCGCAAAGGAGCCACAGAGGTAAGCATACTGTACCGGCGCGGATTGGAAGCCATGTCCGCCACGCAGCATGACTACGACTACGCCCGCATAGAAGGCGTTTCGTTTTCCTTTTTCCACGCCCCTGTGGAGATTACCGACGACGGCGTGCTGTGCGTAAGAACCGAGCTGGTGGAAACCGAGGCCGGTGAAACGAGTCTGCGTACCATCGAAGGATCGGAAGTATTTGTTGAAGCCGATTCCGTCATTATTGCTGTGAGTCAAGCCCCCAGAAGTAATCTCAAAGGCATTGAGATCGGCAAAAGCGGACTGGTGATTACAGACGAAGTGGGCCGTACCACGCGCGAGGGCATTTTCGCTTCCGGCGATGTGGTAACAGGCGCAAAAACCGTTGCGGCGGCGGTGAGCTTTTCGAAACAGTCTGCGGCGGCCATTATGGAATATCTGGAAAGTAAAAAATAACAAAACGTCCGACGCGAATAAGTTTCAATCACGCCTACCTGCAACAGTATGTTGAACAGTAAACTCCAAGAATAAAATGGCGGTCCTGGAAAGACAGGTTGTATCAATCAGAATAAGTTGCCACCAAAGGCAGATGGTCAGAAGCGATACGGGACAAAGAGCTCTGGAATACCCCCATCGAGTGCAAGCGGCCCGGGGGGTCGGTCAGGATATGGTCAAGTCTAAACAGTGGCAAACGGGTCGGGAAAGTTCTCGGCGAAGAGACTGAACCAAAATGATGACGGAGCCAACGCATCGGTCGCCCCCAAAAGAGCCATTCATTGAAATCACCCATCAGGATCAATGGCTTGCGCTCTCCGGCAGAGAGGTATTCGATCAACCGGCGCACCTGACACCGCCGCTCCCCGGGACGCAGACCGAGATGGGTGATCGCAACCTGCAATTCTTTGCCGTGCCAGTCCTGATGAACAATCAACAGACCACGTGGCTCGCGTTGTTTGAAGCTGAGGTCGTACCGCTCGACGTGCAGAACTGGCAGACGCGTCAAAAGCGCATTTCCGTAATCACCTGTCGTGCGCTGCAGGGTTGGACCGACGACTACCGACAAGCCGGTCACTTCCCCCAACCTTTCCAGGTCATTAATCTCTTGTTCCACTTGATTGTCGACCTCCTGCAAAGCAATCACGTCCGGAGCCAACTGTCGGATGACTTGTGCTGTACGTGAAAGGTCACGCTCGCCATCCAGACCAATCCCCATGTGTATATTCCAGGTCGCAATGCGTAGTTCGCGTTTACACGTCATGATTCATCATCCTTACCCAACAACCAACGCTTGCATAGGATCAAAATCAGTGTAGCGCAGCTCAGTGCGATGATGGACAAAATCACGCTTAGCCAACCTGGCTCACGGATCATGTGTTCCAGGCCACCCTCAAAAAGCATGATCGCCATGATGCCGGGCCCCATGCCGACGGCCGTGCCGATCAGGAAGGAACGGGTAGAGATATGCGTCGAGCCGGCGACCATGTTGACAATCGTGTATGGGGCGATCGGAATAATGCGGACCACAGCAACCGCCAGCCAACCACGCCGTGCGAGTTTGCGACTCAAGCGGTTGACCTTCTCCCCTGCCATTTTTCGAACCACATCCCGCCCCAGCCAGCGCCCCATTAAATAACTCGCCAGCCCGCCGAGTATGCTGCCAGTGAAGGCCAGTGTAAACCCCAGGTAAGGGCCGAAGCTCACTGCTGTAGCCAGGATCATCAAAGTTATCGGGAACATCAGACAACTACCAGCGATATATATGACCAAGACGATCGGAATGGCCATGGGACTCTCGCGAATGTAGTCTGCCATGACTAGAAGTTTATCCATCGTCAACCACTGTCCGAGCGGTGACCAGCGCCAGAGGATTGCCAGTAGCACTGCCAACATGACCACCATGGCAAACCTCCAGGCCTTGCGCCTGACCCCGTCAGCGCTATCATGATGACCGGCACCTATATCGAGATAATCAAGCAGGTGTTCTATGCCTATGGGTCGTTCCGGATCGATAATTTCACTTGCCGAAAGGGTCTCTGTCATAGTGGTATTTTCCGGCCACGGTAGTTCCTTAAGTGAGCGTTCACTTTTGTTCAGTGCGGCTATTGTCTTAAACAGCCCCCCCGTTTGAGCAAGACTGGTGGAGATCTTTTCCGCCGTTGTTCCCAAGTGTTCAGCAAGTAAGCGATTTCGAAAGCTGTCAATTGCACGCTGTATATGAGATTGACCTTCGGCGGACAAAGCAAGGTTGCACTCGGTATCAAATCCCATGGAACGGTTGCTGAGATTTGCGGAGCCGATGGTCAGAAGCTTATCGTCAACAACGAGGACCTTACTGTGCACGTTAATGATCGCGTCATCGAGCCCCTTGCGATCGGGGTAACAAACCTTCAATCGCCGGTGTTCATCAGCCTGAAAGAGCTTCTTAAGCAACCTCTGGCGCAATGCACCCATGGTCTTCTCTTCAAGCCAGCCCGAGCATTCACGGGGCAGAACGAGCATAATGTCAGGCCCATCCTGTTTGCGAAGAGATTTTTCAAGGGCTTCACAGATGGTATGTGACGTCAGGTACTGATTTTCAATGTAAATCGAAGTCTCTGCGCGATTGATCGCATCGAGATAGAATGTTTCAATCTCCCGTACCTCGGTATTGTCTTCGTATTCAGGTCTCGTTCTCAAGATCGCGACTTCGGCCTGTTCGATATCAGGCCTCAGGTCATTCGGCCAGGGGTCATGCTCCATTCCATGAATAACAGGAAGTTCCTCTCCGGTCGCCTTTTGCCAACGCTTGCGGGCCAGACCTGCAAGCACCGTGGCAACATCACCAGTGACGAGCATCTGCACATCATGAAACGGTCCGTAAGCTTTCCCGTTATCACAACGTTTTGGATGGCTTGGTGCATGTTCAGAGGTATCCCAACGACAGCTTGCCAGATCAAACCCGCCGATAAAGGCCAGTCGGTCATCGACCACGACAATTTTCTGATGATGCGAAGCTCCGACCGGGTGATCATCATCGAGCTCGAAATGGACCCGCTCGTGGGTCTGCCAGCCCAAACTCAACACTGGCCAGGTTTCGCGCTCGATCGAATAGAGCATGGCAAAATCCCACTCGAGCAGGTAAATGTGCAGGTCTGGTTTTTCACGAGCCAGGCGATCGACGAATTGACCGAGAGTTTCCTGCTCTTCAGCTTGGCCGCGACGCAGACGGATTCGGCTATCGATATCCCAGCCGATGATATAGATAACCCTGCGGGCAGACTCACAGGCGTCGGCAAATGCACTGAAATACGCCTCTCCGTCGACAAGGAAAGCCACCTTGGCCGCTTTAGCAATCTGCCAGCAGTTCTGTCCTTTGCGAAAAAACATTCTGCCTCCTGATTGGCACTGATCTTCCGCTAAGCGGAGTCAACATTCTGGGCGTTTTCCCGTGCAAATTGCTGCGAGAAGCATGCAGGGAAGAAGCGCAGCAAGATCGAATACGGTCAAAGGACGAAGGGGGTCTCAGGGACGGTTTTGATTTTTCAGGAAATAACCTGTTTATTGTTCATAGCCCCGTAATTCATTATCCCTCTGTACCAAAAGTTGAATTAAGCAGGCGGAATGACTGGTTAGCCCCACAACTGAATATTCGGTAAATTATTAAACACTTGCTCAACGTCATCATATTGTTCAAGAACGTCAGTGACCAAAGGTAAAGGTTCTGGCCAGATTTCCGGGAGGTCACACTCTTCTTTGTCTTGAATTGAAAATGCCAAAGCTTCGCGCGGTGGAATGAACTGAGCAAAGATACGAGGTTTGTTACCTCTGGCGTCGATTCGGTACCAGCCATGATTTTTAAGGTAGACAGCATTAAGTCCGTGAAGACAATAAGGAGCACCAGAATCGTAAACAGATAAGCGTTGGTAGCATAGACCTGCTGGAATACCATTTTTGCGAAGCAAAGCTGCTAGTAGGTGGCTTTTAGCGTAACAGTAGCCAGTGCCATGCAATAAGACATCTGACGCCCGACAAGTAACGGGATTCAATTTGTAATCCCAGCTATGTTTGATTTTATCACGAACAAATTCAAAGCACCGCTTTACTACTTCGTCTTCGTCCTTTGCTCCATGGGAAAGAAGCTCTGCTTGTTTTGAGATAGCAGGGTCGTGAAAGTCGATATATTTGCTTTCTTTAAGATATTTTCCCACCATTCCCCCCAAAGACTAATGTTGCTTTTCAACAGGCGCAGCTTTTGCGATCCGCTGCAAAAACCTTGTGGACGCTCATTTCACTAAACCCGACCTAAGAAGTTCTGCATGATATGGAGCCCCGGGGACGCAAACTAGCCGATGTGTGGCATGCCCCACAAGCGGGGACATGATTATCACTTGGCACCACAGTTTGTGTACGGTTGCTAACGCATCTTTTACGGGAAGTTACTATCCAGATTCTTTTCACGCCTACGCCTCTAAATATTCAGGTTTTGTATCCAGGGTTATTTTCCGGCGATTTTTCAGGTACCTATCATTCTGTATAGGAAAAAATATCAGCTGGCAACTATAACCTCACTTAATAGGAAAATTGTAACGGCTGATAAATCTTTTCCGGCATAGCTATTGCGCTATTCAAATTCAGAGATCTTTTTGCATGTTGGATATTGTCTATCCTGACGCTCCAAAGCTGTTTTTTCGCTTAATATTACCGAGGAATTAAGTATGTATCATCGGTTACTCAATATCTTTATTGCTTCACAGAATCCTCAACTCGAAACGATTCTCCAAAGGGTGCAACCCGAGCAAAGGTTTTCCCATCAGTTTGTTTGCTCACCCAATGTCGATGAAACCGATTTGAGCAACTACTCGGTCATTATCCTTGATTTCGAATCCGTTGCACCAGAGTCCTTGAAGCGTATTGAGGCAATCAAAGATGACCAGGTTGCCGTGATAGGTTGTTTTACTTCCGATAGCTTTCCTATTCTGGCAGAGAATTACCACCTCTTTGACCAGGTCTGGATCAAGCCTTTTGCCGAGGATAAACTCCGGGCCTCCTTTGCCGGGATTTTAAAGCATCTCAAAGAACGGGAAGAGGCCATCCTTGGCCAAAAATATCTGGATACCCTGATAGACAGTCTGCCCGAGCTGATTTGGTTCAAAGATGCGCGGGGGGCTCACCTTAAAGTCAACGACAGTTTCTGCCGTACCGTCAACAAGACCAAGGCTCAGATAGAAGGCCGAGGGCATTATTACATCTGGGATCTTGAACCTGATGAATACGCCAAGGGGGAATATATTTGCCTGGAGTCTGAAGAGATTGTTCTCGACAAGAAGGAAACCTGCCTGTTTGATGAAACGGTGAAATGCGGTGATGAACTTCGAAAGTTTAAAACCTATAAATCACCGATCTTTGACACCGATGGTGAGGTCATCGGCACCGTTGGGTTCGCCCATGATGTGACCGACCTGCAGAACTTGCTCATCGAGTTAAATATCTTGATTGAGGGTCTGCCTTTTGCCGTCATGGTGACCGACAAAGACAGGATCATTACGAGCGTCAACCAAAAATTCATCGACATCTTTGTTCTTGATCGAACCGAGTTCATCGGCAAAAAAGTTGATTTTTTGATCGATGAATCCAAATCATTCACTCACAATAAAAGATGGATTATTCAGAGGAAAGCTGAAGGCACGTTGCTTGTTTCAAAGGATAAAGTCCTGAAAATTCACGATGAAAGGCTACTGGATATTTTTGGCGTACTGGCTGGCCATGTGTACCTTTTTGTAGATATTACTCTTGAGCACCAACACAAAAACAAGCTGCTCATCGATGCCCACACCGATCATTTGACCAAACTGAATAACAGACGCAGTCTTCAGGATTTTATGCGGAAAGCCCCGTGTCAGTCGGGTACGGTACTGCTGCTCGTGGATCTTGATAACTTTAAGGAAGTCAATGATCAGCATGGTCACGATGAAGGAGACAGAGTACTGGTCGCCTTTTCCGACTTGCTGCAGCAGCTGTTCCCCGCTGAAAATCTCTTTCGACTTGGCGGCGATGAATTTGCCATCTTGCTTCCCCAGGCGGAAGATGGCGACTGGCCAAAACCATACGCAGAGCAACTGTTGTCAGGGTTTGCAGCAAAAATTGTCCAAAAGTTCCCGCATACCAATATTTCTGTAAGTATCGGGGTTGCCGTCGATGCCGGTGATGGAGACTTCGATAAATTGTTTAAAAAAGCGGACATGGCCCTGTATGACTCAAAAAAAACAGGGAAAAGTGCCTACACCCTTTGGAGCAAATAACCTGTGATTCGGAGTTGCCGGAGATAATATGCGGTGAACTGCCCAAGGTTAAGATCAAAGGGATGGGTGCCCGTGAACGGTAAAAATTTCATTACAATAAAGCAAACACAATCTAACAATTAAAGAATAAAACATAAATTTATCTGACAATGAAGCAATCGAAACTCTGTAAAAATATAATAGCTGGCAAAATAGGCAAGCGGCTACTCATTGCAATTATCCTATTCAGTTCAATAATTACGCTCTTCACTTCGGCAATTCAACTTTATATCAACTTCGATAATGACCTCGAACAAATTCATATTCAGTTTGACCAGATCGAAAAACTGCATCTCAAGCCATTAGCTGAAAACGTCTGGAATTTTTACGATGAGATGATTATGGTCCAGCTTCAGGCGTGGGTCCAGCTTCCTGCCATCGAATACCTCGAAGTTAGCGTTAAAGATCACCATGGGTGGAAAGCCGGCACCATTCCCCATGGTAAAACCATAGAGAAAAGCTTCAAACTGATCTATTCATCCCCCCACAGTAAAATTGATGTCGGCACCCTCCGGGTTATAGCCAGTCTGGAAGAACCCTACCATTCCCTGATTAAGGGGTTGGGAGTTATTGTAACCACCAACATAATGACGATATTCATGGTGACGTTGTTTATATTTTTCCTGTTTCATTTTCAGGTCACACAACATTTGCTTCATATCGCCAATTTCACCAACGATTTGGATATCAACAAATCCTTCATCCCGTTAAGACTATCCAGAAAAGACCATCCAAACCGTGAGGACGAATTAGACAAAATTGTTCGGGCCATCAACAATCGGACCCAAACCCTAAAAAGCAATCAGGATTATCTTGAAGATAGAATCGCCGAACGCACCAAGGAACTGGAAGAACAGAAGAAAATCGCCGAAAACCTGGCACGAATTGATCCGCTGACGGGTTTGAATAACCGTCGGGCATTTTTCGAATATGGCCAACTATTGGAACATCAAACAGCACGCCACAACCAGCATTTTTCGATCATCATGTTGGACATCGACCATTTCAAACGAATAAACGACTCTTATGGCCATGAAATAGGAGACGAAGCCTTGAAAGCCTTGGCGAAATCCCTGAATGCCACCGTACGTTCATCGGATATCCTGGGCCGCCTGGGCGGAGAGGAGTTCGCCATCATCATGCCCCATGCCAATTCAAAAGAGGCCACCATGATGTCCGAAAGACTCAAACGGGTAATTTCCAAAATTGTTCTGTCCGACAAGGAACAAAAGGTTCGGTTTACAGTCAGTTTCGGGGTTGCCGAATGCAATGAAAAGACAACCTCTTTTCAGCAGGTCTTGAGCAATGCCGACAAGGCTTTGTATCAGGCAAAAAGTAACGGGCGGAACACTCTCAGGATATATCAGGGTGAATGCTAGCCATGAGCCATAAGGAAACCAGCAAGCTGGCGGAAAAAAATGCTGGAAAAATTCCAGGGGATAAGATGAATGCAGGCCATAAAAAACCCTTGGCGTTGGGAACAATCATTGTTTGTTTATGGTTCGTATTTCCATCAGCTTCTTTATCATCCACCGTTGAGATTAAACTTCCGATTACTTCCCAAAATAATCAAAGGGATACTTTTCAGATCGGAATGCTGAAACTGCTTCTCAAAAAAGCAGGGGTCGACTACAAAATCACCTTGGCATCGGAAGTCTACAGTCAGGCACGAATCATCCATGAATTGAAAACCGGCAGTGGCAGAATCAACCTTTACTGGATGGGAACCTCCGATGAACTGGAAAGAGATCTGCGGCCCATTCGTTTTCCGGTTTACCGGGGTCTTTTAGGATACCGGGTTTTTATAATCAACAAACAAGACCAGATCAGGTTCGATAAGGTAAATAGCCTGAAGGATCTTCAAAAATTCATCGGCATCCAGGGAATTGGATGGACCGACATTGCAATTCTGGAGAATTCCGGCTTAAGTCAGCTCACCAGTAGATACACAAATATTTTCAAAATGATTAATTCCGGTGATCGCGTGGACTATTTCTCGAGGGGGATAAGTGAAGGCAATGTGGAGGTCAATTCATACCAAAACCAATATCCAGATCTTACTGTCGAAAAGAAAATCTTGCTTGTTTACCCGTTTGCCATGTTCTTTTTCACGAACAGTAAAAACACGGCCCTGGCCGAAATCCTGGAAAAAGGTTTTCACAAGGCCTACCAAGATGGGAGTTTTCTTCAATTCTTCTACAACCACCCCCATATCAAGGGAATGTTCGAGCAAACCGATATGCGCAATCGCATCCGCATAGACATATCCAACCCTTTCCTTCCCCCTAAAACAATGGCCATTCCCAAGCAATACTGGCACGGATCATGATCTACGCATTAACGGCTCTCTTCCGGCAACAGCCGGTGTGCCAACCGGTACGCTGCCCACACCAGCAGCGGCGCCACTACCAGCCACACCGCCAGCCCCCGCAGATTGACCTGCCAGAACAACCGGGCACACAGCAGCGGATCGGTCGCCAGAGTTTCCCGCAATCGGGACAGCACCTCCGGCTGCCCGGGTGCCAGCAGATATTGCCCGGCCGTGAGAAACGGAAACAACAGGGCAAGCTGCAACGGGTACACGGCATAGTTGGCGGCCTGCACCGCGACCACCGGCAACCTTAGCGCAACGGCCAGCAGCAGACAGAGCAGGGTCGTCCCCCACACCAGCGGCGCTAATCCCAAGGTTACCCCCAGAGCCAAAGCCCAGGCCAGGCGGCGGCGGGAATGCCCACGCAGCAACAGGCGATGCAGCAGATCCCGCAGAGCCATCATTTTGCTTTGGACAGACACTATTTAGATACGATCATGGTGCACGAAAAAGCTCATGCGGGCACCGGTCACCTGACTGCGGCCCATGCTGATGAATACCAGCAGCCACAAGCCTTGCAAGGCCAGCAGCACGCCCGGATGCCACAAGCTGTCCAGCCCGGCGGCGATATCGGGCAGCGGTGCGGTGGCGCCGAACCGTGCGGCCAGGCCGATGGCGTAAGGCAGGATCAACAAACTGAGAATCTGATAGACGGAAAGCCGCCCATTGCCGCGCCAATCGGCGCGCAGGGTTTCCGACCAGGCGCGCCAGCCCTGGGTCACCAGGCCGGCGACCAGAAACGCGGCGGCAAAATGCCCCGTCAGGAATAGACCGGTGGCAAGCAGACCGGTACTGCAATAGACCATGGCGGTCAATGCCTGCACCGGCAGCACCGGCTCGCCCTCCAGTCCGTCGGCATAGGCGATCTTTTTGGTATCGCCGCTGAACTGGAAATGCCAGCGGCTGAACAAGCGCTGCACCCACGGTCGGCATTGAGTCAGCGGCTTGCCGTAGCAGCATCCGAAGCTGATGCAGGCCAGACGCCCCAGCCCCTCGCCGAAAGAATATCCAGCCGTCAAGGCCGCCAGGGTCGGCAGCATCGGCAACGGCGCCCCTGCCCCTGCGGGCATCAGGCGGTTGACGGCCGTGATGATCCAGGGGGCCAGCACGAAACCGACGAATGCCGCCGCGCCGACGGAGAAGGTGTGGGCCTTGCCTTCGATCAAAGCGGCGAGGCCCTTGGCCGCCACGAGGCACGCGATCAGCAGGGTGACCGCAAGCAAGAAGGTCGCCTGGTGCGACACGCCGATGCCGCCGAGCAGGCTGAGGATCAGCACCACCGAGGCCAGACAGGAGGTTGCGGTCAACAGGCCGTACCAGGTCAGGTTGTAGCCCTGCCAGCTGTTGTTAAGAGTGTCGAAGCGCGGCAAAGTAGCGGCGAACTGCCAATGACGGCCCGGCAGGTTACGAAAGCCCCAGTACAAAACCATCCCGGTAGCCAGCGCCAGCATAGCAAGAAAACATAGATTTATCATCGTTTGACTCCCTCCTGAGTTACACGTCCGCAGGCATGGCGATGCGCGAGCGCACCTGCACGTCTGTCTCCACCAACGAACACCCGAATCCCTTCGAAAAACGGCTCGACACCTGAGCCCGCCCCTGATTGCGCAGCAGGTCTTCGTCGAACCGCACCCGCCCGGCCTCAAAGATCAGTACGTCGGTGCTGCTGCCGGGCTTGAACAGGCTCTTGGGCCGTCCGCGCCCGACGTTCAAACCGGGACGCATCGGGATCGGATCGGCGTAAGCATGGTCGCTGTAGCACTGCACCACTTCGCCGATCATCAGGGCCACCACCTCGATCATGGCCACCAGGCCGACGCCGGTGCCGCCGGGCACGTCGGTATCGAACACCGTGACCACGCGGCGATTTTTGGAATAAGGCGTCACCGCTGTCACTACCGCCTGCGGGTTGCAGCTATGAAAGACGCCATCCAGTTCGTAAAAATCGATAACGCGACCGCTTACCGGGGTGTGGTTGTAGTGATACTTGTCGGGCGTCAGACGAAAAATGGCGAAATCCCCGCCGGCAAACGCCTTTTGCCAGCGCGGCCGGTCGCAGCCCAACAGCTCTTCGAAATCGAAAAACTTGCCCTTGAGAAACAGTTGGCAATCCTCGCGGAAGGAGCCGATCAGCATGCGGGCATCGGCGGGGGAAAGGACCGCGCGCGGTTCGGCAGGCAACGGTCGGCACTCCCAGTAGCGGATCTTGCGTTCGAAAACCTTGCGGGCCGTATCCAGCTGTTCGAGGGGATCGAGACATTCCCGCAGGTTGACCCCGGCCTCCTGCAGAAAGCGGCGGTTGCCCAGCACCCGGCAACCGAGGGCGAAGTCGTAGTTGAACAGGGCCAACGCCGCCGAGCAACGGGGGCTGGTAAAGGCGTTGAACAGTTTCGGAGCGTGCTCCCGCAAGGGATGGTAAAGAAACCGGACCAGGCGGTCGCCGAACAGCTGTTCGGTGCGCACCGTCCCGGTCTCCCGTTCAACGTATTGATGGGGAACCGACATCGGCATGAGTCCCTTCTGTGGTGTGTTGGCCGGCACGGGCGGCGTCATGATGAACGGATAGCAGCAGCAGGTGGATGAGGCGCCGCAAACTGCCGGCAGGCAACTTTTCGTCAAGGCAATCGCGGCGCACCACGCGCAGAAAATCGCTGGCCGAGCCGGCGCCCAGCAATGCATGCAGGGCCTGGCGCAGATCGGCGTCACGGGTAGCGGCACACTCGAGTTGAACCAGGTCCGCTTCCAGGTCGCGCAGACCTTCCTCCAGCTGGCGAAGCCGCAGGGGCCCGCGATAGTAGTCTTCGGCGGCACGGTTGAAATCCTGCGCCGGCACCGCCATGGGATCGACCGCCCCCAGTTCGGAGAGGATGCCGTTGGTCAAACGACCGGCGGCTGAAAAAACGCCGGGAAGTTCAAGGCGCAGACGCAGATCGCGCATCAAATCCCCCAGCCCCATGGCTTCGATCAATTCCGCGCCGTCCGCTTCAACCACCTCCAGCAGAGCACGCTGGTAGGCCTCCACCGGCACGCTCAAATAACCGGGATAGCGGCGGCTGGCGCGCAGACCGTCGGTTTGCCGCAGGATGCGACGCAGCAACCGGTTGCGGGTGTTTTTGCGCACGAAAAAAGTCGGAATGCCCAGCGCCGCGCCAAAAAACATCTGGCGCCGCTCGCTTTCGGTGACGGGATCGTCCGGAATATCACGGTGGTCGTAGCTGCCCTGAGCCAGGTACTTGTAAGCCAGGGCCACGATCAGGGTCTGCAGGCTGGCCGCCTGCCCCATGTCGCGGGAAAATTCGGGAAACAGGCTGTATTGGCGGCCTTCGAAACCGCAGAATCCCATCACATCGAACTGGCGCTGCTTGCAGGCCAGATACAGGGACATGCGCTCGTCGAACACCCCCTGCTCCGCCAGATCGCGCTTGAGGTGCTGCTGGCTGTCGAGGGAGCCGTCCAGGGCCGGGGAATGATAGGTGCTGAGCAGCCAGACCGGATAGTCGATGAGGCGGAAATCCGGCACAAAATCTCCCCGCAGCCGAAAGGCTCCCGCTACCGCGCGGTCGATCCAGGGCGGTCCGAAGGGCGTCATCGAGCGGCCCAGCACCGACAGGTCGGCCTTTTTGCGCCAGCGCAGCCACAGCATGCGCAGATGGGTGTAATCGAGTTCGTGCGCCAGAAAGCCGAGAGCCTTTTCCGGATGAAAGTCGGCGAACCCGAGGCGCGAAGGCGCGGCGCTGTAGGTACCGACGAACAGCGGCATGAAATGTTCGACCAGCTTGATCACCAGATCACCGAGCCTTTTTTCCCCGGCAGCGTCAAAACCTGCCAGACCGGCGCCGCGCAAGGCGGTCAGACGACGGCTGCCTAGGGTGATATGCACGCCATTATTGGCCAGGCTGGTGTTGGAGACGTTTGGCAGCACCACCAGGTTATTCAGGATGATACCGGCATCGCGCAGCTTGGCGACCGCATTGAGCTGGCTGCGCCCGAGCACCTCGTGGCACAGATGCATGTAGCGATGCTTATCCTCGCCCCGGTCCCAGCCGGACAGGCACGGACTCATGAACAGCTCGCGATACAAAGCATCCGGGATCAGATCGTTGAGCCGCCGCTGCCGCTGCGGCGGCTGCGGCGCGGCGTAGATCATGGCGCGTTGGCCGTGGGCACCGAGTTCAAAATGCTCGTTGGCGTACTGCACCAGCAAATGGGTCAGCGCAAACCGCTTGGCCGATTCGCGCCCCAGTGCCTGGCCCTGGCCACGATGCGGAGTCAGCGGCACCACGAAAAACGAAAAGGTCTCCGGCGAAGTGTTGTCGTTGAGAAAATGCTCCAGCAGACGCATCCCGATACCGCGGACCGCCGGTGGCAGCGGCTCCTGCCCTCCGATGGCATCGGCCAGCGCCAGCTTGACCAGGTAGCTGATCGGCACGCGCAGCTGTTCCCCCTGGCGGTCGGGCAGCACAAAACGGGTATGATCGCTGCGCAAACCGCTGCCAGGGCGGCTTTTATCGACCAGCAGATCCCGCTGGAAAACCGCATCCGCATGGCTGTTAAGCGCATGGCGCGGAAACCGCACCCAGCTGTTTTCCCATATCCCGTCACGGTTGTCTTCGATCCAGGCGGTCAAGGCATCGACCTTCTGGCGGGGAGTTTCCCCGGCATGCGCCCGGCGCGCCATCTGCGCAAAAAAGCTCGACTCCCGCACGCTGCAGGGCAAGTCGACCACACTGGCGGCACCGACCACCGCCGCCTGCAGCTCCGCTTCGGCGCCGGCGGTAACATCCTCGCCGACAAACGGCAGGGTGGCCAGCAGGCTCTCGGTACTTGAGGCGTCCACACCCAGACGGGCCAGCAGTTCAGCGGGAGGCAGAGCCATCGGGGCAGGATCAAGCCCGGCAGGACATGGCTCCTCGACGAGCCTGAGACTGGATAACTGTTGTGCTACGGACATCGGCAACCCTTCCTGGCCTATGTGTCTGGAGATGCCAGACACATACACTTCTTGTTGCCGGAGAAATTATCCTATGGAGATTAGGGATGCGTTACAGGTGAGTTATTTCTTCGTGCTACCGGCAATTATTAAAGACAAGGAGGATGTGCTTCGAGCTTCAGCACATCCTCCGGAAGGTATTTTTGCCTGTGTTTTTGCCGTAGTTTTGCTTGTGGTTTTGATTGAGATTCCACCAACTGCTCCTTGACGCCCCTTCGCAAGAGACGAATCCTTTCGTAGCCCCCTGCCAAGAGCCGACAAAAGGGGAGCCGAGAGAAACCATCCACGCCATTCATCGTGCGCCAGGCGTTAACTTCCGATTCCCGTCGCGCCATGCCCCCCGCAGGGGAGCCCCTTTTTGCTTACTTTTTGTGGGCTTGGTCAAAAAGTAAGGCGCCGGGCGGGGGCGCATCCCCGCGGTCTTGAAGTCGGTGTTTGAAAGTTCCAAAAACTTAACATCAACACCGCCGGTCCCGGCCGGCAGCCGGGATACTTTCTTTGCAAGGCCCCAAAGAAAGTATCCAAAGAAATGGCCTAGGTCTGGCTTCGCCGTTATGTCTGTCGCGAAGGGGCTTGGCTCGACGCACCTTGGCGAGAAAGGCCAAGCGGCGCGTCTGCGTAGGGCTTCATTTGCCGGCGGAGGTGGAGCGCGCAGCTCGCAGCACAGCCGTCGCCGGCACCGGCGCTGATGCCGCGGGAACACCGACAAGCACGTTTTGCGTGTGATTTTGTTTTAGATTTCAACCAACTGCTTCTTGACGCCCGTTCGCAAGAGACGACCCCTCTCGTAGCACCCTGCCAACAGCCGACAGAAGGGGAGCCGAGAGAAACCATCCACGCCATACATCGAGCGCCAGGCGTTAACTTCCGATTCCCGTCGCGCCATGCCCCCCGCAGGGGAGCCCTTTTTTGCTTACTTTTTGTGGGCTTGGACAAAAAGCAAGGCGCCGGGCGGGGGCGCGTCCCCGAGGTCTTGAAGTTGCTCTTTTGGTTTCTTAAAAACCGTAACATCAACTTCGCCGGTCCCGGCCGGCAGCCGGGATACTTTCTTTGCAAGGCCCCAAAGAAAGTATCCAAAGAAATGGCCTAGGGTCTGGCTTCGCCGTTATGTCTGGCGCGAAGGGGCTTGACTCGACGCACCCTGCCGGGCAAGGACACACGGCACGTCTGCGTTGGGCTTCATTTGTCGACAGAGGTGGGGCGCGCAACTCGCAGCACAGCTGTTGCCGGCACCGGACCTGCTGCCTCGGAAACACCGACAAGCCGTTTTGCTTGGGGTTTTGTCTGTGATTTCAACCAACTGCCTCTTGACGCCCGCCTCGCAAGAAACGAATCCTCTCGTAGCCCCCTGCCAAGGGTTGCCAGAAGGGGAGTCGAAAGAAACCACCAACGCCATCCATCGAGCGCCAGGCGTTAACCTCTGCTTCCCGTCGCGTTATGCCCCCCGCAGGGGAGCCCCTTTTTGCTTACTTTTTGTGGGCTTGGTCAAAAAGTCAGACGCCGGGCGGGGGCGCGTCCCCGCGGTCTTGAAGTTGAGGTGGGTACCAAGAGCTAAAACCTTTACATCAGGTTCGCCGGTCCAGGCCGGCAAGAACTTCCTCCCTGCCAATAATCCTGGAAGCGCCAAGGCCAGTGAGAAACCCCTCCTCCGACGCTTTGCCGGTCGCTGCGACAACCTGGTATCCCAGCTTGGCCAGTATCGCCACAGCTATACTCCCCACGCCACCTGTAGCGCCGGTAACGAGGACATCACCGTCCTCAGGTTTTACACCGTTATCAAGCAGCTTCCGAATCATCATCCCGGCGGTTAAAAACCCGCTGTACCAAAAATCATACTCTCTTTCAGAGAGAGACCTTCCCGAAGAGGCAGCGCCCAAGCAGCCGGAACACGGATATACTGTCCAAACGCGCCCGAGGTATCCATGCCCAGGTCGTAGCTGGTCACAATCACTTTGTCACCAGGCTGGAACGCGCTGACGGCGGATTCAACCATCTCTCCCGCAGCGTCGATGCCCGGAGTATGAGGATACTTCTTGGTTATGCCGAATTGGCCGGTGGCAGACAACGCATCTTTATAATTCAAAGATGAGTAGTGGACCTTTATCAGAAGTTCTCCATTCGGCAGATCCTGCACCGATCGTGTGCCGACCTTCATCGAAAAGACTTCCGGTTCTTTATCTTCAACAATAAAGGCAGAAAAAGTTTTCACTATCATCGCTGTTTTCCCCTTTCAAACTTTAATCGTTATTAGAGCAAAAAAAGTGCGCAGGACTTACTCCCCGGCCCCTTTTCGATCCAATCACCATGAAAAGGATTTCTTCCGGGATTGCAGGCCCGTTGATTACCACCGGACATCCTGTATCTCTTCAAGGGATCGTGGCGGCCTTGTTCATTAATGCTAGCATGCCCCATCCGTTTTTGCAGATGCCCCTGGATTTCCGGAGCCGCGAAATCGGGAGCAGGGCCATTAAGAACCGATGCTTGCCTTCTCCGAAATCGAATCTAAACTTTATTTTGTCCATCAACAGAGTAGTCGGGATTCGTTGGACCGTTTCCCCGGATACTAATCACCCCATAACCAACCAAAAGGAGGTCTTCCAATGGGAACGCATTACATTACTGACGATTGTGTCGCATGCGGGGCGTGCGAACCGGTCTGCCCCGTGAGTGCTATTAGTGCAGACGACCCCATTTACATTATTGACATGGAAACGTGCACCGATTGTGGCGCATGTGATGATGTCTGTCCTGTTGATGCTATCAAATGGGAAAAAACGGCCGACTAACTTAAGAGGCCAGGTGAGGCCAACGTTTTCGGCCCACTGACATGTTTAGCAGATAAGGGAGGAAATCTATGACCGCATAGGTTTCCTCCGTTTTTTGTTCATTTTTCGCATTCAGCACTACTGGAACCGGCGCAGTTTCACAGCTTTGACCTTGAACATGTTGCCATACCGCCGCACCGTTCGTAGTCCTTTGGCCTTTGCCATTCAAACACCTCCTGGTTAGGGTTAGGTATCTATTTTATGAAGGTCAAGTACCCGCCAAACAGCACCATTAGCCAGCCGTAACGATATCCTTCAGGACAACCTTGGCCTTGCGGGGAACCCAAGCCAACCTCTGACAAAAAAACCGCAGCGGGATGTAACCTTTTTGCCTGCCTGGCGATTTTGTCAGTAGGAATATGATATGCTGCCGACGCCGGCAGCCGATATTCCTCTTTTCAGTACCGTCTATTCAAACAATGCGGCCAATCGGCCGCTCACTTGGCGAAGAAACCCTTCGTGGTGTTCAGGAACAGGAAAATTCCACCGGTTTCGGTTCTGGTTTCCAACAAAGCGGAGTACGGCATTTGATGAAAAGTGATGTGGCGGTTAAAACGGACGAGACTGAGGACGTTGAAATCATCGACCGCGTGCTCCGTGGGGCCACCAACGATTTCGAGATTCTCCTGCACAGGTATCGCGGGTATGTGTTTAAAATTGTCGCGGGGATCATTCCCTCTGATGCGGTAGCGGATCTATCCCACGAGATATTCATCGATGTCTACAAATCGCTGCCCCGCTACGATGATAGAAAAACATTCAAGAAATGGCTTGCCAGCATAGCTATCCGGCGCTGTTACGACTACTGGCGCAAGCATTATCATAACCGGGAAATCCCGCTCAGCGAGCTTACCGAGGAACACGAAAACTGGGTCGAAAATGTCGCCGCCACCCAAGCCAAAGACCTGTTTGAAAAGGGTGAAAAGCAAAAAGAGGCACGGGAAGTTTTACAATGGGCGATGGCCGGCCTCTCTGCCAAAGACAGGATGGTCCTCACCCTGGTCCACCTGGAGGGGCATTCGGTAAAGGAGGCGGCGCAAATCCTTGGCTGGAGCGCAATCAATGTGAAGGTTCGCGCCCACAGATCACGGGAAAAACTGCGAAAGAGAATTGCGACAATGTTGGAAGGAGAAAGCAGCAGATGATGAAAAATGATTGCGTAACCGAGCTGGAAAAAGCGCTTGTCGCGTCGCACCGCAGCCGTCCGCAGGTCGAGGCACCCGCAGGATGGGACATGCAGGTGATGCAACAGATACAGGCACAAGGCCGCCCACGCATCGAAGAACAGGAATCCTTCCTGACTCAACGCTTTGTCTGGCGTTTTGCCGCGGTTGCCTGCACGATTGCATTCATAGTTTCCATGTACGCCTTTGGAACCGACCTCGGCCCGGAACATCTGGTCGCCAAGCTCTTCTTCGATGACCCTTTGGGCCTGGTCACCATGCCGATTTTTGCCTTGTAACCCGCATCATGCGCGTCTGTTTATTTTATAAAAACAGAAAATACAACCTGTCAGACGGGGAGTAACCTGATATGAAAAGATGGAAACTATGGGCGGGAGTTCTGCTGGTTTTTGCTGCAGGTGCGTGCGTGGGCGTTGTCGGCACCGGTCTTTATGTCCGCCACTCCTTTGAGTCCCTGCTCCAGGGTGGCCCACCGGCCGTGGCTGAACTGGTCACCAATAGACTTGCCCGAGAGCTGGACCTCTCGAAATCCCAGAAGATTGCAGTGGGTGAAACCGTGCAAGAGATGCAATCCCAAATACAGGCACTGCGACTCCAGTACCGGCCGGAAGCGAAACAAATCCTGATCACCGGCATGTCGAAGATGAAGACGGAACTATCGGCGGAGCAACAGCAAAAGCTGGACAGACTGTATAACAAGCTCACGACGCGATGGCGATTAAACGAATAATACCGTTTCGGGATCGCCTCTTTAACGCAAGTACTCAGGCTGACCGCCAGTGAAGCAAACCATACAAAACAGGGATACTCAGGATTTTCAGTATAAAGTCTTGAATTCCGGGCCTTGGTATCTATCCTGGATATCCCTGATTAAATAGAACCGCGAAAAACATTCACTTTCGAAAAAATCAACATCCGAGGGTTTTACGGGCATATCCACGAGCTGACCGAACATCTCGCCCTGATCCCTTCCCCGCAGTCAACCGATCGATTTCAGAATAAATCCATTCAAGATGTAACCTTTTACGTTCCTTTCCGATTCTAAGCACAGGGAGGCATGTCATGGACCTGCCAGGATGCCATGCCACAGGACATGGCAACACGCGTTATGTGAAAACTTTTCACGTGGTTAACCATGTCCCGAAGGCTTAGTGGTTAAAAACAGAAAGACAACCCAGGAGGAAAAGGATGAGAGAATTGATTTTTTGCAAGGCCAAAGTATTTCGAAATGTGGCGTGCGTACTATTCGTATTGATGTTTCTGACTGCCTCGACCGAAGTCATGGCCTGGCAACGCAACGTATCACGCACCGGCTCATCAGGACAGAGCGCCACGCGCGACATTACCGCCACCCGCTCAGGCAGTGGATACAACCGAAGCACTACGTTCAACGGCCCCCAGGGTAACTCCGCCACCCGTGAAACGTCAGTCACCCGCACCGAATCAGGAATAAACCGCGCCACCACGACTACCGGCCCTCAAGGCAACACGATGACCCGCGAAGCCAATAGCCAGTGGAATCCGGAAACCAAAACCTGGACCAAAAGATCAAACACCACAGGATCCGGTGGACAGACCGCCACCCGCGAAACGTCGGTCTCCCGTACTGAGTCCGGAGTAAACCGCTCCACCACGACTACCGGCCCTCAAGGCAACACGATGACCCGCGATGCCAACGGCCAATGGGATCCGGAGACAAAAACCTGGTCGAAAAACGTAATAGTGGAGACTGCCCCATGATCATTTTCGTAAAGAACAGGTTGATGAGAAGACGCCCGCTTGGCAGCGCAAAATCAACGAGGATGCTGGTAGCGATGCTCGCCGGGTTAACCCTTATCCTTCCGGCAAGCATGGCGATAGCTCGGGAAAACCCCCTCGATGTTCTCTTTCAGATAAGCGACAGCGATGCCAATGGTCTCATCAGTGAAGCGGAATGGCACGCAACCATGCAGAAACGCATGGAATCGCTCGACACCAATCACGACGGAAACCTGTCGCGGATGGAATTCGAAAAGGCGCGACAAACCGTCAGGGAAAGGATGCGCAGCATGTCAACGCGTACACGTAGTGAAAATCAGTTCATGGAATAATTTCTACTAGGCAAGACGAGCGTTGGACCTGAAACGATCGGTTTGAGTGAATTGATTTAACAATAAAGCCGGTCCCAAAGATAATGTTTCGGGACCGGTTTTATATTTGAGGTGTTCCTTTTCCGGAAACAATGCCCGGATCGCGGCATCCTCCATCATGCCAGGGTACCTGCCGGGCAGGGAAAGGGGCGCGCTTTTCTGCTTACTCTTTTGACGCGCTTTAAAAGAGTCAGGCGCTGGGCGGGGGTGCATCCCCGCGGTCTTGAAGTTGTGTTTGAATGTTCCGAAACCTTAACATCAAGTTCGCCGGTCCCGGCCGGCAGCCGGGATACTTTCTTTGCAAGGCCCCAAAGAAAGTATCCAAAGAAATGGCCTAGGGTCTGGCTTCGCCGTTATATCTGGCGCGAAGGGGCTTGGCTTGACGCACCTTTCCGGGTAAGGCTAACCGGCGCGTCTGCGTAGGGCTTCCTTTGCCGGCAGAGGTGGGGCGCGCAACTCGCAGCACAACTGTTGCCTGCACCGGCTCTGCTGCCTCGGGAACACAAACAAACAGGTTTTACTTTTAGTTTTGTTTGAGATTTCACCCAACTGCCTCTTGACGCCCGGTCGCAAGAGACGAACTCCACCGTAACCCCCTGCCAAGGTTTGCCAGAAGGGGAGTCGAGAGAAACCACCAACGCCATCCATCGCGCGGTGGTTATTGGCC
>DKEW01000028.1 GCA_002452265.1 Pelobacter sp. UBA6812
TGGAAAAAACTGGGCAGCCGGCCACCTTGAACGCAACAGTTACCTTCGCACCCGCGCCACCTCGATCACCGGCACCTTGCTCAGGGCACAGAGTTCTTCCTTCAGAGCACCGGCCAGGATATCCATGCCCGGGGCTTTGCCGAGCCCCATGTCCTCGGTGGCCATGGCCAGCAGCACCAGGTCGGGCTGCGCCTGTTCCAGTACAGTCTCCAGGGTCAACGGCGTCAGGACTTCGTGAATATCCACTTGATCGATAATCCCCTCATCCACAGCGTAGTGTTCTTGGCGGGGATCGGCGGTGATGATCTCGATAAGAGGATTTTTGCGCAGTTGTTTAAGTACGTTTGCTCCGGTGCGACCGGCGCCGATCACCAGAATTCGCATGGTTCCTCCCTTTAACTTCATGATCTGTGATTCTTGGCCCCTGCACCGTGTACCTTAGACTCACCCAACAAACCCGATCCGGGCAAACAGATAGAACAGACCCGCCAGTACCAGAGAACTGACCAGGGTCATGAGCAGCCCGTATCGCAGCATGGTGCCTCGCGATACGATCCCGGTGGCGGAAACCAGGGCCATGCGGCCGGAAGCCGACGGCAGGGAGTATCCAAACGTGGTCGCCAGGGTTACGGACAACACCAGCAGCACCGGATCCAGTGATGGGTTGTCTCGCGCCAGGGCGATGAGCACCGGCACGAACACCGCGGCGATGGTGGTGTTGTTCAGCAGGTTGGTGAGCAAGGCGGAAATTGTTACCAGTGACATCAAAGTGATGAGCAGCGACGGGCCGGTCACCAACGGACGAATTAAAAGAGCAAACCATTCGGTGACGCCGGTACGGACCAAGGCTTCCCCCAGACTCAGACCGGCACCGATAATCAGAAAGATTCCCCAGCTGATGCCTTTGAGGTCTTCCCAATCGATGATTTCCCGGATTGCCAGGTAACATACCGCCATCACCGCCACCAGGGCTGCAGAAAAAAGCGTATGCGGCAGTCCCAGAGCGTTTTCCAGAAAGGGTCCTCCAACCCACAGGCAGGCGGTGACCAGCAGCATCACCAGGATCTCCCCCTCCACGCGGCTCATGGGGCCCATGTCCCTTACCTGCTGGCGTGCCGGTTCTACGTCGAGACGGGTGACGGTTATCGGCATGAGTTTGTAGAGCAGAAACCAGGTCAGGGGAAAAATAACCATAAAAGCCGGCAGGCCGTATTTCAGCCAGTCGAGAAACGTCCAGGGCATGATCTGGCTCAAAAAACCCGAGGCCACGGCATTGGCAGCGGCACCCAGGATGGTGACCATGCCCCCCAGACTGGCGCTGTAGGCAATGCCGAGGGCGAGCAGGGCCAGCAGGTCGGCGGCTTCATCCTTGTGGTCAACCTGCCGGGAGATGGTCATGGCGACGGGGATCAGCATGGCAGCGGTGGCGGTATTGCCCACCCACATGGAAAACAGGGCGGAAATGCTCATCAATCCCAGCAGCAGCATGCCGGTGCCGCCCCCTGAAGCGACAATGGTAGCCAGAGCCAGACGCCTTGTCAGGCCGTGCTTGCGTAGTGCTTCGGCCAGAAACAGACTGGCCAGGATCAGAAACACCACCGGACGGGAAAATGTCTCAAAGGACTGGGGGGTGGTTGCAATGCCCAGGATCACCTGGGCAACCGGCACCATAAGGGCGGCGATGGGCAGGGAAACCGGCTCCAGAGCCAATACCCCGGCAGTGAAGATGAAAGCGGCCAGACCGCGCTGCCCGGCCACGGACAGCCCTTCGGGGAGGGGCAGCAACAGTACGCCGCCGGTCATGGCCAGCACCAGACCGAAACGTCCGACAAAACGCCACACCCTGCTGACGCCACTGAGTAACAATGGGCGCAGCACCCGCAGCGGTTCGCTCAGCCCCTTGCTTTCCTCCGCCCGGGGCCGAACGGCCAGATGTAGCTTGGCCAGCAGCGGTTCGACAAGGACAAGTTCCCCGCGCAGCAAACCTCTGGCGAAGCGTCCCAGAACGCGTGCGGCATTCTTACCACGGTGCCGCTGCATCGTCTCCACCGCCTGTCGGCAGCGTACGCACCGCAGCAGATGTGCCTCGGCTTCTCTGGCCGCTTGGCCGGTAAGTTTCCCGTTCACATAGTCCCGTACCTGGATATGATGCTCCGTCATGACCCTTCAGTTCCTTCTTCCGGTAGGATCACCACTTCTTCCTCGATGAAAACGCTATTGGGCAGCGACACCCGACCGGCTTCGGTGTCGAGGAGGGCTTTGACCGGACCGATGACCAGCAATTGACCACGATGACCGCGCACCTGCAGCCTCTGGCCGACCACGAAGCTCTCCCGCAGATGAAACCCGGCCATGATGTTCCTGGCCAGTTCTCGGCTCCCCCAGCCGAAGGCCACGGCCAGTGCCAGCAGCATGGCGGTTATCAACACGGTGGCCAGATTCACCAGCAAGGTGGTTTCCACCCCCAGCTGTTCCAGAGTTAAAACGACCACGAAGACCAAAATGACGTAGCGGGTCACCTGTCCCAGGGCCAATCCTCCCCGAATACCTGACCGGTCCGCCAAGGCGCCCAGGGTTGTACCCACCAGTCGGGCGATCAGGCCGCCGAACAACAGAATCAGCATGGCCGCCAGCACATTGGGCAGATAGTCTACCAAGCCTTGCAAGGTGGTGCTTATTCCCTGCAGGCCGAGGCTTTCCGCCGCTGCCAGCACGAACACCAGCAGTACCAGCCAGTAGACCAGCCGGGCCACCAACTGCGATACGGAAGTATCCAGGCCCAGATCATCCAGCAACCGCGCCGCACCTGCCTTTTCGCCGAGACGGTCCAGGCCGAGGCGCTTGAATATTCCTTTGATCACGAATTGGGCCAGACGCGCCGTCAACCAGCCGAAAAGCAGCAACACCAGCGCCACTCCCAGCACGGGTAACCAACGCACCACATCGGTAACCAGCATCTCGTGAAAGTGCTCGGTCCAGAACTGCGTTTCCCACGGCATTGGCAACCTCCTTCGCTCCGGGTTAAGTCCCCTGCATGTATTTATACCAGTGAAATGCATTTTTGACAGAGCAGGCCATTGTCCAACGTCGTCCGACCGTAATGCCGGGGAACATTACACTGTTGATCCACAAATCCCGTATCCGGGTTTTCCTCGTCTCGAAACAATTTCCGACGTCTGATAAACTTCTTGCGAGGGCAGCAAATCGCGAAGAAAATGTGTCAGGCACATGACCAGTTAAAATAACGTCGTATTCTTGATAGATACTTTCGTAGGCATGTCACTGCCATGGCGGCATGGAGAACCTTCTATGATCAACGACCAAGCGGTCATTTTTGTGATTCTCGCAGGGACGATCAGTCTGTTTATGTGGGGGCGTTGGCGCCACGACATGGTGGCCATGGCTTCGCTGTTGGCCTGTGTGTTTGCGGGTTTGGTGCCTGTTGAGAGCGCCTTCGTCGGCCTGGGACACCCGGCCGTGATAACCGTTGCCTGTGTGCTGGTGCTGAGTGCGGGACTGCAGGCCACCGGCGCGGTAGATGCGCTGATACAGCGTGTTTTACCCAAATCGGCGGGTATGACGCAGAGTATCGGAGCACTCGTCGTGCTTGGTGCAATTCTTTCGGGTTTTATGAACAATGTCGGCGCCATGGCGCTGCTGATGCCGCTGGCGATGCAGGTTTCAGCCAGACTTGAGGTTCCCCCCGGCAGGGTGCTGATGCCGTTGTCTTTTGGAACGATCCTCGGTGGCATGACGACCCTGATCGGTACCCCGCCCAACCTCATCGTTGCGGGTTTTCGCGCCGAAATTGGGATGGGTGGGTTTGCCATGTTCGATTTTACCCCGGTCGGCGCTACGGTTGCCGGGGCAGGCATTGTTTTTGCCGTTTTGGTGGGGTGGCGCCTGGTGCCTTCGCGCGAGGCGGCCGGTGCTGCAACCTTCGACACCGGCACCTATTTTACCGAAGTCCGTGTCACCCCCGGAGCCAAGGCCGCGGGTAAGACGCTGTATGAAGTTGAAAGTACCATGGAGGAGGCTGATGCCCAGGTTGTCGGTATGGTGCGCAACGATTTCCGCATCTCGGCGCCCAATCCCGCCAGAGTGCTGCGCGAGGGAGACATCCTCGTGATCGAGGCCGAGCCCGAGTCCCTTGCCGACGTTTTGTCGAGCCTCGGCCTGAAGCTGGAGGAAGAGGTCCCTGTACAGGCAAAAAAGGATAAGGATGATTCGATCGTTACGGATCGTGCCGAAGGGGAACCGGACGAAATAAAGTCGAATGAAGAAAAAGATTCTCAGGGAGGCGAAATCGAGCTGCAAGAGCTGGTTGTCATGCCGACTTCGGGTTTGATAGGCCGCTCTGCCGCCGCTATTCAGCTGCGCACCCGTTATGGCCTCAACCTGCTGGCCATTTCACGCCAGGGGCGGCGATCCATTCAGCGTTTGCGGAGTGCGTCGATTCAGGCGGGGGATGTATTGCTGATGCAAGGTTCACAGGCGGGCTTGTCCGGATTTACATCTATCTATGCCTGCGTACCGCTGGCCAAGCGTGCCATCAGTCTGCCTGTCAAAGGCCGCGCCACCCTGGCGGTGCTTGTCATGGGGATAGCCATTGGCGCTGCGGCCTTCGGTCTGTTGCCCGCTGCTGTCGCCTTTGCGTCGGGGGTGTTGTGCTTTCTGGTCCTGCGCATCGTGCCGCCGCGCATGGTTTATGAAGCCATCGATTGGCCGGTCATCATTTTATTGGGGGCGCTGTTTCCCGTCGCCGAGGCCATGGCTTCGAGTGGTGCCGCAGATCTACTGGCTCGGGGATTACTGAAAAATGTTGCTCAAGGGTCTCCGGTTGCGGCTTTGGCACTGATTCTGATCGTCACCATGACCTTGTCGGATTTTATGAATAATGCCGCGACCGCAGCTGTCATGTGCCCGATCTCCATCAGTACTGCCGCACAACTAGGAGTCAGCGCGGATTCCTTTCTCATGGCGGTGGCCATCGGTGCGTCCTGCGCTTTTCTGACCCCCATCGGGCATCAGAACAATACCTTGATTCTGGGTCCCGGCGGGTTTCGTTTCGGCGATTACTGGCGCATGGGCCTGCCGATGGAAATTCTGGTGATCGTCGTCAGTCTTCCGATGCTGTTGTGGATCTGGCCGTTATGAAAATGTCCGCAATCAAGGGGTGGCAGGCGGATCATGATGTTGTTTTTCCAGCAGGTGCAAATCGAAAGGCTTACTGGCCTCGCCGAAATAGACGGTCTGGTGGGGGAAGGGGATCTCGATACCATGTTCGTCGAAGGCCAGTTTCACTCTGCGCAGAAATTCACGCCCCACCATCCACTGGCGGATCGGCCGGGTCTTGATTCGTCCCTTGATGATCACCGCCGAATCGGCGAATTTGTCCACGCCCATGATTTCCGGCGGTTCCAGAATCAGCGGACCATAGGTTGCATCCTCAACCATGCTCTGCAGTACGGCATCCATTACGGCTACCACCCGGTCAGTATTTTCCTTGTAGGCAACCCCGATTTCAAACACGTAGGCCGACCATTCCTGGGTCATGTTGCTCAGGGTTTGGATTGTTCCATTGGGGAATACATGCACCACCCCGGCTACATCGCGCAGCACCAGGGTGCGGAAGTTGACCTTCTCCACCAGCCCTCCGGTACCGTTGATGATGGCCACATCCCCGACCCGCACCTGGTTTTCGAGGATCATGAAAAATCCGGAGATGACATCGCGCACAAGGTTCTGGGCTCCGAAACCGACTGCTAAGCCGAGAATCCCGGCGCCGGCCAAAATGGGACCGATCTCCACACCGATTTCCTGCAGCACCACCAGTCCGATGGCCGTCCATAGCACCAGGTAAATGGCTTGGCGAATGAGCCTTACCAGGGTATCGGCGCGCTTGGCTGCTTCACTGGGAGGTTCTCCTTCAACCTGACCTTTTTTGATCAGACGCAGTTCCAGTTTCCTGAGAATGCGCCCAGTCGTGGCCCCCAGGACCCAGCCGAGGATCAGGATAAGCAGAATGCGGAAACAGGCAAAAATGAGTGTCTGCCAACTGATTGTTGCCAGAAACTGGTTGAGCATGGTCATTACAGCCCCTCCACGGATGGTGAACAGGCCCCCGGAAGTTGAAGGCCTTACGCGCTAACGGTATCAGTTTGACCGCCAGAGTCAATAAATTCCTAAGCCTGATGAGGCTCTGGACTATCCGTAGTCGGCAATGCGATGATGCTGTCGAAGCAAAGCCTCGAATTGCTGGATATTTTCGATCATTCCTTCGGAACCTTCGAGCAGGAGATGGCAGACGATTGATGAAGCGGGCCGGTGGTCTTTGATTTCTTATGCAAAGGGGGCGGCCTTATTGGCCGCCCCCTTTTTATCTTTGCGGTCAAATGCTACGCACTTTCCCATAGGTTTTTTCCAACCCTCATGAAAAGGATGCGGTTGGCGGCTGAAGGCCATGCCCCGGCCTTAGAAGCCTATACCCCCGGCACCAGCGGCCGGCCGTTTTCGGCATTCGGTTGTTGGGGCCGTTTTTTTATCCTTGCGGCGAACCCGAGAACCAGCACGAAAGGCAGCAGACAGTAAACGCTCCACCACTGCAGACGCGCGATTTCGGTCGCGGCCAGATTCTCAGAAAACGGCAGGACGCCCAGGCTGCGCCCCTGAAACAGGATTCTGGTCACTCTGGGGTTGTACCAGACCGTCAGTTGCGTTCCGGAGGGAAACCGTCGGCGCAGACCGGCATACTCCAAGGTATCCGCATCGGCAAGGGACGGCGCGTAATAGCGCTCATGCCGTCCGGCCACCTGCCCCTCGAACCCCCACATCCGCCCGCCTTCGCCATCGGTGTCATATCGGAGTTTTTCAACGCTGAAGATGCCCTGCCGGTAACCATTTTGATGGCTCAGGACGATAATGGCGCCCGCCACGTCAATCAGGTGAATAAACATCCAGGCAAATGTCACGATGACCGCCAAAGCCAGCAAAAGGTTTGGCTTCGGAGCGCAGCTGGCCCCTTTACCGGGGACGGCTGCAAGGTCCGACTGTCCGGCGAGCCACGCTTCAACCGTATCCTTGGCATCCTTGAGCCCTAGCGACTGTGTCTTGCGCAGGCGCTTGATCGCTTCGATCTTGTTGCCTGCAAGCAGCGAAGCAACCGCATCTTCCGGTAACGACCGTGTTTGCGGATGGCCATGGCCGGGGCTCGAAGAGGTTGCGGCCCCGGTTTGCTGCCAGGTTTCAATCGCCTGTTTGGCTTCCACGAGGCCCATACCCCGGCACTCCCGCAGGCGCTTGATCGCCTCGATCTTGTTGCCACGGTTCAGGGCTTCAATGACATGCTCCGGTAAATCCATGATCAGGCTCCCGTGCTTGAAATAGTGGTGCAACAGGTTAAGTTTATAGCAGGCTTCAATCTGGAAGTACCGAGTTTTTGCGAATGCATCAGAGGTGAAGATCATGAAAAATTGGCCTCCGCTGAACTTGTGGGTTTGTTTGTTGTTCCTGATCCTGTCCGCCTGCGCACAAAAAACGACCGTGGTAACCGTGGTGCCAGGCGAGGGGAAGCAGGTGATTACTATCCGGGCCAGCGACTATTCGTTAATGCCGACGGTGATTCGCGCACACCATGGGGACCATCTGTTGCTCCAGGTGACGAATGCCGTCGCAACGGCCCATAACCTGACCATCGAGAATCCGGCCGGGGAAATCGTCCGCAGCGTCGAGCTGGGTGCCGGCGAATCGGTGGAGATCCCTCTGGATCTGACCGAAGGCGGCACCTGGAAATTTTATTGCAACAAGCCCTTCCATGAGACCCTCGGTATGAGCGGTCGCATCGAGGTGGTTGAGTAAGGGGCGTTTCTTTGACTCTGTGGCGGTTTTTTGTTTGCGGACTGGCTATATTGGCGGGTATGGATGCGCAGGCCGGTTCGTTGCCTCAGGCGCCAGGCTATGCAAATGCCGTCCTGGAACGTCTGAACACCGCCTATGCCGGGATCGGGGCCTATCAGACCGAGGTGGAGACCAGCGAGTACCAACAGGGTCGGCTGGTGGCGACCCGGCGTTTTCGGTTCTCTTTCCAAAAGCCCGGTCGACTGCGCATCGATATGCATACTCCGCATCCGGGTATGCGTCTGGTCTATCCCGATGAAAACGGCAAGGTGTGGGTCCGGTTCGGCGGCTGGATGGGATTTATGCATCTGCGTCTCGCGCCGGACAACGCTCTGTTTGCAACCCGCTCAGGGCAGCGCATCGACCAGTCCGACATCGGTTTGCTGATTCGCAACATCGGTCGTAGCCTGACCGATCAAAGGCGTGGTGCGCTGCAGGTCGCCGAACAGGGTCGTCAACTACGGCTCGATGTGGTGGCGGCCGATCACTTCCTGTCCGGAGTTACGACACGTTACCTTTTTGTTATCGACAAGACCCTCTGGTTGCCCGTGGCCGTGGAGGAACGGACGCCGGCGGGACAATTGAGAAGAAGCATCGATTTTCGCCAGTTGCGCATCGATCCTGTATTTCCGGAACATTTTTTCGATATCGATAAGGAGGGTTCCACCCATGAAACCTCAGCAGATTAGCGGAGAGCCTGCCCGGGGGACGGAATGGTTCGTGCCGCAATGGGGATCTTTGCGGTTCCGCACCTTTGTCGGGTTGCTGTTTCTGCCCTATACCGGCATGGTGCTGTCGTTTGCCGTCATCGGCTCTCTGCTGGCCCGGCAGCTCATATACGGGCGGATATGGGCCATCGTACTGGTTTATTTCTTCGGTCTGGGGATCGCTGCTCACGCCCTCGATGCCCTGGGCAGCAAAGGGGTGAAACCCTGGGGCAGCGTCTTCAGCCGTTCCCAGTTGTGGTGGCTGGCGCTTGCCTCTTTCGCTGCTGCATACGGCATCGCCGGTTACTACATGATTCGCTACGTACCGCTGTTGTGGAGCATCGCCCTGCTCGAGGGGTTTTTCGTGTTTGCCTACAACCTCGAACTGTTTGGCGGCCATTTCCACACCGATGGCTGGTTCGCTTTTTCCTGGGGGGCGCTGCCGGTGCTAGCCGGCTATGTCATGCAGACCAATCGCCTCTCGTTTGCCGTTTTGTTGCTGGCCGCGGCCATGGCGCTTTTCAGCCTGGTGGAGATCAAGGTTTCCCGCCCTTACAAGGCTTTGAAACGCAAGCAGTCGGAACTTGACGACGGGCAGCAGGCGCTGCTGCAGCGTTACGAAACCCTGCTCAAATGCATCAGCCTGGGGGTGATCCTGTTGGGGGCGGGGTTGCTGGCGGCGCGCGTCGCGGGATGATGCCCCTTTTCAGACAACCGGGCCGCAGCATTGTAGCCCCCTCGGCTGCCTTCTGGCTTGCCCGATTTCCCCGATGCGGAGGTAGTCCATGCCCGCCTGTTTTCAGGAATACGCTGCCCATGTAAAGCCGGCGCTGGATGCCGCAGTCAGCAGCCAGTTGCAGCAACTGCTGGGACCTGTCGTCTTCGGTCATCCGCATGACTTGCCCGGATTGACCGGCGGCAAGAGGATTCGCGGTGCGCTGCTGTGCCTGGTTACTGCCAGCCTTGGCGGCAGCCAGGAGGCGGCCATGCCGCGTGCGGTGGCCGTGGAGCTGATCCAGACCGCTACCCTGGTGCATGACGATTTTGTCGATCAGCATCGATTCCGCAGGAATCAGCCCGCCCTCTGGACGCTGGCCGGTGCCCGTCGAGCGGTTCTGTTGGGGGATGTGGTCTTTTCCTCGGCGATTCACCGAATGAGCGAACTGGGGCGGGAGGATTGCGGCATCGTCGCCAAAGCCATCGCCGACCTGTCCCGCGGGGCCTATCAGGAGCCGCTTGACGCCGTTGCCATGCTGGAAGCGGTGGGCCGGGATGATACCTGTTCGGTCGATTATGAAAGCATCATCGCCCTCAAGACCGGCATTTTGTTTGCGGCCGCCTGCGAACTCGGTGCGGTGGCGGCCGGTGTCGATGGCCCTCAGCAGTTGCTCTGGCGGCGTTACGGTCAGAAAATCGGCGAGGCCTACCAGATCGCCGACGATCTGCAGGAGGTGGCACAAGCCCTTGGCAGGGCGACGTTGAGCCCCGGCGAACTGGCCGAGTTGGCGCCGGCATTACGGTTTTTCCTCCCACAAAGTCTCGCCGCGGTCTGCGGGGCGATTCGCAGCGGGGTGGTTCCGATGTCGGCGTTGCTGCCGTATCTGCAGGAGCTTGGCGACGCCATGCAGACGGCCCTGGAGCAGCGCCTGCACGCCGCGACCGATGCGTTGCGGGGAGCCGTTCCGGAGGGCCCGCTGGGCCACCTGGTGCGCCGGGCCCCCTGGGATCTGATCGGAATGTTCAACGCGGGGGAGTTGCGGGTTGTCGGTGGTGTCAGCTAGGAAGAAGTCAACAGGCTCCCGCCGGGTTTGTCGGCGGTGACGATGGCCGAGGTGCCGAAGGTCAACTCTTGGCGGGTCAATTTGGCGAAGCCCAGTGCCTGCAACAGGGCGAGGGTTTCCGGCAGCCAGCGGGTTGCCTGCAGGAACGCGGGCAGCTCCTGAAACACGATGCGCCACTCGGGAAAGATCCGGCCACCGATCGTTTGCAGCAGGGCGAACCAGATCCGCCAGAGGAGCAAAAACCGGCGGTTCTGCGGATAGGTGAAGTCGTGCAGGATGATGCGGCCGCCGGGGCGCAGCATGGTGTCGGCGTTTCTCAACAGAGGCTGCAGATCGGCGTACTTGGCCAGATAGGAGGAGGTGATGCAGTCGATGCGTTCTTCCAGCAGCACCTCTTCGGCGCGGCCGAGGCGGAACCTGACATTGCCAAGGCCCTCTGCGTGGGCCTTGTGCCGTGCGATGGCCAGATACTCTTCCCGTAACTCGACCCCCGTGACCTGACTGTCCGGAAAGGCCCGGGCAATAGCCAGGGTCAGAATGCCGGTGCCACAGGCCTGATCCAGGATATGCTTCGGATTCGGGGGGATGGCGGCGAGGATGCGTTTTTTCCAGGAGCGGTCGAATCCGCAGGTGCAAAGGTTAACCACCCGGTCATATGAGACTCCGGTGCCGGTAAAGAATCGATACACTACCTCCAGTTTGGAACGTTGAGTGGACATGAGCCGCCGGGTTCCCTCCCTTTTTTAAAAAATGATTTTCCCACCAAGGTGGTTAGCCACCCGAACCGCACACGCGGGATCCCGCCGCGTTCCCCATCCTGCGCAACAACGTGATGGCGTGCCGCAGCCCCACCGTCATTCCCATGCGTTGCGAATTTTTCCTGAGCACGCGGGCTTGCCGCAGCCCGACGCCTTGTCCCTGGCGCAGCCGTTCGATAATGGCTCGCTCTTCCCACATCCAGTGAAATTCATCCAGCACCGCCTGCCGGTATTGTGTCGGGTCGTGCCAGGCAGCCAGCAGCAGCTGCACGCTGCGCAGGCCGGGCACGATGCCGTCTCCCGCCAGGGGCGCCACGCAGCCGATGGCCTCGCCGATCCCCCAGATTTCGGTCTCGAAACGCCTGGTGACGAAAGGTTGGGACAGGTGCGGTCCGGTCAGCCGGATTCTGCCGTCGCACCGGCACAGGACCCGACCGGTACCGGTTGCGGACGGATGATCGATCCAGCCGAGCTGCTCCAGAAACTGCCCGGGATCGTGGAGGAGGTTGCCGCAGCCGATATGATAGCGGTTGTCGTCCAGAGGAAAACACCAGGCGTAGCCGATGCCGCCGAGCTTGATCCGGTTGGGCAGGGCCTGATCGCTTTGCACCAGCTCTTGACGACAATTCAGCACCAGATCGTCTGCAACCGGTGGCAGCAGGGCCCGAGCCACGCCGGTGGCATCGATCACCCGGTCATAGTCGGCGAACGGCAACGGAGCAAGATGGGGTCTGGTACCCCGCAGCAGGTCTTTGATCAGCCGCGGTTTGTCGATGGTCAGCAGTTCCGCCCGGACCCGGATCTCATCCATCTGCAAATGATCCAGCCGTTGCAGAATATATTTATTCCCATCCAGCCCGGCGTTGGATACCAGTTCGATAAAGGCGGTCGAGGTTCCCCAGGCGCAGGGAGTCAGGCCGCAGCCGGTGTTTTTCCGCCGGTCGTAGAGGTGCACCTCGCAACCCTGGTTTTCCAGCATCCGGAACAGGTATGCTCCGGTGATACCGGCTCCGGAGATGGCAACTTTCATGCGGTATTCCTTATGTTTTCAAGAACTTGCAGTTGCAGCGCGTATGCCTGCGAGGCTGACAGTAGAAATTCGGATGCCAGTCCGACGGTGTCTTGCAGCCGTCCGCCTGCGAACTCAGGCTAGGTACCTGTTCATTCTAGCAAAATAATGCCGCTGGGGAAGCTGCGCATGCCTGTCGGGTCGGGACCCCTCTCTTTCCATTTTTAAATGGACCTTTTGCGGTTGGCAGGCACCATGGGCATGAGTCGTAAGGGGATGTTTCGGATTGTCGGAAATTTAGGGGATATTTAAGGTGGGGTGGCCTTACGTAGGTTCCTGCAGTTCCACCCAGAAGGTGGCGCCGCCGCCGGGGGTCTCTGCAACCCAGAAATGCCCGCGGTAATAACGCGTAATTTTTTGAACGATGGCCAGGCCGATGCCGGAGCCCGGGTGATTGTGAGCGTTTTCACCGCGGAAAAACACATCACCCAGCTTTTCCCTTTCATTTTCAGGGATGCCAGGGCCGTGGTCGCGGACAAAAAACCTCACCGCATTTTCGGTGCGCAGGCCACCGACGCTGATCGGGTTGTTCGGACCGCCCGCATAGCGAACGGCATTGCCGATAAGGTTGGAAAACAGCTGGTAGATGAGGGTCGGGTGGGCCTCCAGATCGGGTAAAGCTCCCGTGATCACCTGGGTGTCAACGGCGAGAATCTGTTCTTCCAGATCCCTGGTGACCCGGGAGACGATATGGGCAAGGACAATTTTTTCGGCCGGCTGATCCATGCGGCCGATGCGGGCCAGTTGCAGCAGGTCTTCGAGCAGTTGGGCCATCTGCCAGCCCTTTTGCTCGATGTCCAGCAGCATGTTGTCAAGGTCTTCCGGGATATGGTCCCGGAGTTGGCGGCGGAGTACTTCGGTGCCGGAGATGAACACGGTCAATGGCGAACGCAGATCGTGGGCGACGGTGCGGACGAAGGTGTCCAGTTCGCAGTTGGCGGCGCGCAATTGCTGTTCGATCTGCCTGCGCTGGACCAGTTCCTGATCGAGGGCCTGGTGGGACAGGCTGAGTTCCCGAAACAGGGTCTGGTAGGGAGTTCTCAGGGATCCCAGGGTCAGGGCGCGATAGACGAGGAAGACGGATCCGATCTTGAACAGGTGACCGAGACAGTTGGCCAGGCCGTAGACATCCTGATACAAGGTGAAGGTGAGTTCGGAGAGAATGGCCAGGCCGATGGAGGCCAGCATCAGGTTAATCAGCCCCCGGTCGAGACCGGCCCGCTTCCGCCAGTAAAGCCAGGCACTGCCGGCCAGCGTGGCGCTGATCAGGTATTCGGATCCGATCTTGAACGGGGTGAGTCCGGCTTTGGTCAGGCAAGAGGGGAACACATTAATCGGCCAGATGGCCAGGCTCAGCAGCAATCCGGCGACAGAAAAGCCGAGCATCCAGTTGCGGGCCTTAAACGGGCCGTTGCGGCCCAGCAGCCAGCCGGAAGCCAGATAGGCGCCTGCTTGCAGGCTGCGGGCGGCGATCCAGAACTGGGTCGGAACATCGGTGTCCGTACCCGGGAAAACCCCCATGCCTTTGTAAGACAGTGTATGGAACAGGTCGAGAACGCCTATGCTCAAATAGGCCGCGGCTAATAGGGTGAAAGAGTGGTTGCGGTTGATGTGCCTGGTGTGCCAACCGATGCTGAAGGTGGTGATGGCCACCGCCACACTTGAAAGTTCCGCCACTCCGTGAAACAGAAGGTAATTGAATCGGCTCAGCAGGAAGAGTGCTGCCGTGCCGAGCAGCAGGCAGACTGTCTTAATCAGGATGCGCCATCCGCGAGAAGCGGCAGCTCGTTGGATCGGCGGTGATTGCAAGGGCAAGGTCATATCCATAAAAGACGATCTTAATCAGAGCGATATCAACGTGTTTTTTTCTTAATTGTTTGAACACATTAGTTAATTTCAGCGCAAACTGTCAAGAGGCGGTTTGTTTATATTTTCGTTCGGCACTCCGCGTGCGAAGTTTCCAGTGTGGGCCTTTTTATGAACTCTGCTACAGAAGCGATCCGGGGTGGTTATGGTCTTTTCCGGCGCTGTTTTTGAATTGGCTCACAGTTTGGTACAATGAATCGGTAACCAAAGGATAGGAGGAGCGGATTTATGACCAAGCAATTTGAAACGGCGACCTTTGCCGCGGGCTGTTTCTGGTGCGTGGAGGCGGTCTTTAGTCGACTCAGGGGCGTGGAGACCGTTATCTCGGGTTATTCCGGCGGGGAACTGCCGGCCCCTACCTACCGACAGGTCTGCAGTGGGACGACCGGTCATGCCGAAGCGGTGCAGGTTCGTTTTGATCCCGAGGTGATCAGTTTTGCCGAACTGCTGGAGGTCTTCTGGCGTAGCCATGATCCCACCACCCGCAACCGCCAGGGAGCCGATGTCGGTACCCAGTATCGGTCGGCCATCTTTTATCACGACGAAAATCAAAGGCAGGTTGCCGAGCGGTCAAGGCAAGAGGCTGAAGAAACCGGCCTTTGGCTTGAGCCGATTGTGACCGAGATCGTCCCGTATACCAATTTCTATCCGGCCGAGGAGGGACACCAGGACTACTATCGACACAATCCTGATCAGATGTATTGCCGGGTCATCATTGATCCGAAGATTCATAAGCTGCAAAAAGAATTCAAGGACAAGCTTAAAAGGCCCGAATGATCGTGGGATATAGTATAGGCTCTTTTGCGATTGAATGACGACCGGTTGCGTTTGTGTGCAGGTCGTTGGTAGTGTCTTGTTTTTGAATACGCCGATCCGTTTCGTTGTAAAAATTTGATCGGACCACTTCCATCCCGGACGCGGCCTGGTTGTAGCGTTGCATCATCCTCATCGCACCCGCCATCTGTCAACCGTGCTGAAATTCCCCTCTAAAATGATATCCTTTAGCTTTGTTAGCGAATGCTCTCAGCAAAGTTGTGCCTGCCGATCCGATAGGCCGATATCCAGACAGCTAAGCTCAGGTGCAAGGGGGCCGGGTTGACCGCTGTTATGCCCCGTATATGAGGAATCCCATGACCGATTACTACAAAGATCCCGATCCCGCAGAAACCCTTGATTGGCTTGCCTCGCTGGAAGGTCTTGTAGCGGCGGAAGGTCCCGAAAAGGCTGATTACCTGTTGCGGCAGTTGACCGCCAAGGCCCGTGCGCTGGGGGTATCCACTTCGCCGGGTCTTCTTACGCCCTACTGTAATACCCTTGTGCCATCCGACGAAGATAAGATGCCGCAAGACGATTCCCTGACAGCACGCAACCTGGCCGCCTATGTGCGCTGGAACGCCATGGCCATGGTGGTGCGGGCGAACAAGGACGGCAAGGCCCTGGGCGGTCATATCGCGACCTACAGCTCGATCTCGTCTATGTACGAGGTTGGTTTTGACTGGTTTTTTCGCGGACCGCAGGCGGAGCATGGCGCGGATATGATTTATTTCCAGGGACACAGTTCACCGGGCGTGTATGCGCGTGCGTTTGTCGAGGGGCGTCTGGAAGAGCAGCAGTTGGAGAATTTCCGCCAGGAGGCCGGAGGGCGGGGACTGTCCTCTTATCCTCACCCTTGGTTGATGCCGAACTTCTGGGAGTTCCCGACGGTGTCCATGGGGCTGGGGCCGATCATGGCCATCTACCAGGCGCGGTTTATGAAATACATGCACAGCCGACAGCTCAAACCTGCCGGCGATCGCAAGGTGTGGGTGTTTCTGGGGGACGGCGAGACGGATGAACCGGAAGCCCTCGGTGCATTGACTCTGGCGGCGCGTGAGCAGCTCGATCAGCTGATTTTTGTCGTCAATTGCAATCTGCAGCGCCTCGATGGCCCGGTGCGCGGCAACGGCAAGATTATCCAGGAACTGGAAGGTCGCTTCCGGGGGGCCGGATGGCATGTGATCAAGCTGATCTGGGGCAGCGAGTGGGATCCCATTCTGGAACGGGACATCGAGGGTTTGTTGCTGAAAAAGCTCGGCAGTATGGTCGATGGCGAGTTTCAGACTATCCATGCCCGGGGACCGGCTTATTTGCGGGAGAAGATATTCGGCGACGATCCCCGCCTGGTCGCCCTCATCGAAGGCATGAGTGACCGGGATCTGTGGCAGATGAGCCGGGGCGGGCATGATCCCAGGAAGGTCTACGCTGCTTTCAGCGCCGCTTGTCGGCATCGGGGGCAGCCGACTGTGATTCTGGTGAAAACCGTCAAGGGATTCGGTATGGGGCAGGCCGGAGAGTCGGAGATGCTGGCCCATAACGTAAAGAAAATGGATCTGGAGTCCCTCAAGGCGTTTCGCGACCGGTTCCATGTGCCGCTGCAGGATGATGAACTGCTGGCTCTGCCTTTTATTCGGCCGCCGCAAGGCAGCCCCGAGGAACAGTTTGCCCAGCGTCAACGCAAAGCGCTCGGCGGCCCGGTACCGTTTCGCCGCAGCGAGCATCTTTCTCTTTCAGCTCCCCCGCTTACCGCTTTTGAGAAACTTCTCGAATCCTCGAACGAGCGGGAGGTTTCAACGACTATGGTGTTCGTGCGCCTGCTTGGCGCTCTGGTCAAGGATGAGAACATCGGCAGAAACATCGTGCCGATTATTCCAGACGAGGCCAGAACTTTTGGCATGGAGGGCCTATTCCGGCAACTGGGCATCTATGCCCCGGCCGGGCAACTTTACGAACCCCAGGACGCCGAGACCGTTGCGTGGTATCGGGAAGATCCCGAAGGGCAGATTCTCGAGGAAGGGATTACCGAGGCCGGTGCGGTTTCCTCCTGGATTGCGGCCGGCACGGCCCACGTCAACTACGGGGTGCCGATGATCCCTTTGTATACCTTCTATTCCATGTTCGGCTTTCAGCGCGTCGCTGATCTGCTGTGGGCTGCCGGGGACAGCCGGGCCCGAGGTTTTTTGCTGGGGGCCACCTCGGGGAGGACGACCCTCAATGGCGAGGGCCTGCAGCACCAGGATGGTCAGGGGTTGCTGTTTGCCTCGGTGTTTCCAACCTGTCAGGCTTACGATCCGACCTTTGGCTACGAAGTGGTGGTGCTGGTTCAGCAGGGCATCGAACGCATGTATGCCAAAGATGAGGATGTCTTCTATTACATCACTCTGCTCAATGAAAATTATCCGCAACCGGCCATGCCGGAGGGGGTCGAGGAAGGCATCCGACGGGGCATGTATCTGCTGCGCCATGCCGAAGCGGAGGGACCAAAGGTGCAGCTGATGGGCTGTGGCGCGATTCTGCGCGAGGTGCTTGCGGCAGCCGAGCTGTTGTCGGAGGATTTTGGCGTACAGGCGGATGTCTGGTCGGTTCTCGGTATCAATCAGCTGCATCGTAACGGGATGCGTGTGGAGGAATGGAATCGCCTGCATCCCGAGCAGCCGCCCCATAAAACCTGGGTCGCAGAAGCGTTGCAGGGACACGAGGGACCGGTGGTGATCAGCACCGACTATGTCCGGGCCTATGTGGAACAGATCCGCCGTCTGATCGAAAGGCCGCTGACCGTACTCGGCACCGACGGCTTCGGGCGTAGCGATACCCGTGCGGTATTGCGCGATTTCTTCAAGGTGGACCGCCATCATGTGGTGGTCGCGGCCCTGAAGGCGCTGGCCGACCAAGGGGACCTGCCGCTTCCAACGGTCACCCAAGCCATTAAAAAATACGGACTGGATCCAGAAGTTTCCCATTCTATCGATCGCTAGTTTTCCGCCCACTTGGCAAAGGAGCATGGTATATGGCCGTTGAACAAGTCACTGTTCCCGATTTTGGTGATTTCGATGAGATCACTGTGGTCGAGGTGTATGTTGCCCCCGGCGATACCATTGCACAGGAAGATTCGCTGATCGCCCTGGAAAGTGATAAAGCGGTGATGGATATCCCTTCGCCCTTCGCCGGCGTTGTCAAACAAGTAAGTGTCAAGCAAAACGACCAGGTGAAGACGGGTGATCTGATCCTTACGCTCGAGGTCGCCGCGCAGCCCGAAGAAGAGGGGGAGCCCGAAGAAGAGGAAGAGGTTGAGATAGAGGACGAAGTCAAAGAAAAACCGGCCGCTTCGCAGCAGCCGGCCGAAAAGCAGGGTGTCGGCAAGGAGATGAAAGCGGAGGCCAAAGAGTCCTCAGAAGCGATATCGCAACCGGATGAGACGGAACCTCCGATCAATCGTCAGGCACCCGGAGGGGAATTTCATGCAACCCCTTCAGTACGGGCTTATGCGCGAGAACTCGGTGTGGAGTTGTCCCGGGTCGAGGGCAGCGGCCCGAAAGGTCGCATCCTCAAGGAGGACGTGCAGGCACTGGTAAAGCAGACCATGCAGGGCAACGCGGCTTACGCCCTACCAAAAATCCCGCCTGAGGATTTTGCCAAATACGGGGAAATCGAGGTTCTGTCCCTGAGTCGCATGAAAAAGCTTACCGGTGCCCGGCTGCAGAAAAGCTGGATGGCCGTTCCCCAGGTGACCCATTTCGATGAGGCCGAGGTCACCGACCTGGAAGCATTTCGCCAACAACTGAATACAGAGGTGGAGCAGGATGCGATGCATTTCAGCCCGCTGATGTTTATCATTAAAGCGCTGGTGGCTACCCTCAGAGAATTCCCCCTGTTTAACAGTTCGTTGGGCGCGGATGGGGAAACGGTGATCCTCAAGCATTTCTACCATATCGGCATCGCCGTAGACACACCGCAGGGGTTGGTTGTGCCGGTGATCAAAAACGCCGATACCAAGGGCATGGCGGATATCGCCAGGGAGTTGAAAAGGCTCAGCAGCGCGGCGCGAGACGGCAAGTTGGGGTTCGACGATCTGCAGGGGGCCTCGTTCACCATCTCCAGTCTCGGCGGCATCGGTGGCCTCGGTTTTACCCCCATTGTCAATGCGCCGCAGGTCGCTATCCTCGGGCTGGCAAGGTATCAACGAAAGCCAGTGTGGAACGGCGAGACCTTTCAACCGCGCCTGATGTTGCCGTTTTCCCTGTCTTACGATCACCGGGTCATCGACGGAGCGGAGGCGGCCCGGTTCTGCCGGGCTTTAAGCCGGGATATCGAGGACTTGCGGCGGGCGCTGCTATGATGAGCCTGTTTAACTCCTTGGCTCAAGTTGATGACCCGTTAAGATGATATCTTTCACCGCAGATCACAGAGGACACGGAGCCAAACCATGCCTGAAAAACTGGAATATGACCTTGTCGTGTTAGGTGGCGGCCCCGGCGGTTACACGGCTGCTTTTCGGGCCGCCGACCTTGGACTTTCCGTCTGCCTGATCGATGAGCGTCCCGGCTTGGGTGGGGTCTGCCTGCATGTCGGCTGCATCCCCTCCAAGACCTTGCTTCATGCGGCGTCGGTGCTGGAAGAGTCTGAACTGGCGGGCGCTTTCGGTTTGACCTTCAGCAGGCCCAAGATCGACATGGAAATTCTGCGGAGCAAAAAAGACCATATCGTTAAGCAACTGGCCGAAGGCCTGGATAAACTGTGCAAGGCTCGCAAAGTAACCCGTTTTACCGGACGGGGTACGTTTCAACGGTCTGATACCCTGCGTGTCATCGGGCAGGATGTCGAAAATGAAATCACCTTTAAACATGCCATTATCGCCACCGGCTCTCACTCGATACCTCTACCGAATGCGCCTGACGACTCTCGCATCTGGGATTCCAGCGATGCACTGGCGTTGTCCTTCATACCGCAGCGGCTGCTGATCATTGGCGGTGGCATCATCGGACTGGAGATGGCCCAGATCTATAACGCTCTTGGGTCCGAAATAACCCTGGTGGAGATGCGGGATCAGTTTATTCCCCAAGCCGATAAGGATCTGGTTCAGCCGTTACTGCAAAAACTTAAACAACAATACAAGATCAAAACAGAGACTCGAGTAATGGATCTTGTTGCAAAGGACAGCGGTATTAAAGTCGATCTGGCAGGTAGCCATGGCGACGAGACCGGTGAATACGATGCCGTGCTGGTGGCTATCGGGCGCCGTCCAAACACCAAAGAGATCGGCCTTGATGCCGCCGGGCTGGATGTCGACCAGCACGGTTTTCTCAAGGTCAATGAGCGCCAGCAGACTACTGTGGCCCATATTTATGCCATCGGTGATGTCGTGGGAGAGCCGATGCTGGCGCATAAAGCGACGCATCAGGGCAAGGTGGCGGCCGAGGTTATTGCCGGGCGCAAGGCAGCCTTTACCCCCATGACCATACCGTCGGTGGCATACACCTCTCCGGAGATCGCCTGGATGGGTATCACGGAAAAGCAGGCTGCAGAACAGAGCATCGACTACCGCAAAGGCACCTTCCCCTGGCATGCAAGCGGCCGCGCCCTGTGTGAGGGGCACACTCAAGGGATCAGCAAGTCATTGTTCGACCGCACCACCGGTCGCATTATCGGGGCCGGCGTCAGCGGCAGGCATGCTGGTGAACTTATCCACGAGGCGGTGTTAGCTATGGAGATGGGAGCCGATGCCGAGGATATCAGCCGAACCATCCACGCTCATCCCACCCTTTCAGAGACTTTGGCCCTTGCTGCAGAAATGGTTCACGGTTCCATAACCGATACCTTGCCACCAAAAAAGTGAGTTGGATTTTTCACGCATCCATTATGTCTTGTTTTACTTGGCAGAACGCTATTCTGTAAGTATAATTGCGTCGAGATAACGCATTGAGCCGGTATTTTGCTTGCTCCCGCAACGATGCGGTATCCCTGAAAACCCTGAGAAGCATCATTCCCTTTGAATTTTAATTCAGTCACAGTTCACCGGCAGTTATCATGAATTTTTTCCCCATCCTGACAGCTTTAACCTGCATCTTCCTCGGTGCCCTGGTAGGTGGGCGTCTTGCCGCTCTGTGTCATGTGCCTAGGGTGACCGGCTATCTGCTGGCCGGCATGTTATTGAGCCCGTCCCTGGCTCATTTACTCGGTGTGCACCCGTTATTATTGCCCGAGGCCCTGCATACCCTGGACTTGCTGACCCAGGTGGCTCTGGGGATGATCCTCCTCAGTATCGGCGGTCAGTTGCTCCCCGAAAACCTGCGTCGCTGGCGACATCGAATCTTATTTTTTTCTCTGGCCGAAACCAGTCTGACGCTTTTTCTGGTAGGTGTCCTGGCCTTTGTGGTGAATTATTTCTATCTGCATTTTTCGGCCCCGGGATTGTCGGTGGGGATGACCAGTCTCTACCTGATGGTGTTTTTCGGTATCATCAGCATGGCGACGGCACCTGCCGTAACTCTGATGGTGATGCGGGAGTGTGAGTCGGAGGGGCCGCTCACTCAAGCGATTCTGACTCTGGTGGGCCTCAACAACATCCTGGCTTTATTCGGTTTCGTGCTGGTTACCCACTGGCTGGTGAACCCGGCCGAGGGGGTGGTGGCCTTACTGGGGCAAGTTCTCAGTCCGGTATTGGCCGGCGTTGTGGTCGGTCTTATTTTCGCAATATGGGCCGAGCGCCTGGATAAAAACAATGAATTCAAGCTGCTGATGCTTGGCAGCGTAATTCTTGTGAGCGTTTTGTGCCGCCTTTTGCAATGCGAGCCGCTGCTGGCGCATCTGGCGCTGGGAGCCAGCTTGGCCAATGGTTCGCCGCGCTGGCATCGGCTGGCGTCGGCCCTGAAGGAAATCGACTATCCGATTTATGTGGCCTTTTTTGTGCTGGCAGGGGCCAATCTGCACTTTGAGACTCTGGCGCATATCGGCCTGTTGGGTATTGGCTATGTGGTCGCACGTATGCTCGGCAAAGGGGGCGGAGCCTGGCTGGGAGCCAAGTTGGGCCGCTTTGGTGAGAGTATGCGACGCTACTCGGGGATGACCCTGCTGGCGCAGGGAGCGGTGGCCATCGGCATGGCCGGCAGCCTGGCTCGACAGTGGCCCGTCGGCGGTGCGATGGTCGAAACCGTGGTGCTTGGCGCGGTGATTGTGTTCGAATTGATCGGTCCGTTGGCTCTGCGTCAAGGCCTGGTATGGGCTGGCGAAGTACCGATTTTGTCTTTATTGGAAAAACGCGCCCCGGAAGGGGCTTTTGAAGGGTTGCATCATGTGGTGCAGCACTTCCGTTCATCCCTTGGGATCCCCGCCGGACATCGTCTCAAAGATCCCGGGGATATCCTGGTGCGGCACGTGATGCGTCGTAATGTTGAAACCCTGCGCGATAATACGCCGTTCAGCGAGTTGCTGCGCTTGATCGCCCATAGCCGTTACGACCGGTTTCCGGTCGTCAACGACCAGGACCACTTCGTAGGCATGATCGACTATTCGGAAATCCGCAACCTGCTGTTTGAACCGTCGCTGGCGCAGTTGATCGTGGCCAACGACCTGGTTCACACGGCCCGGGCCCAACTGTACCCTGATCAGTCACTGCGTGAAGCTCTGGAGGTGGTGCAGCAGCATCCCGATATCAGCTACTTTCCGGTGGTCGATCCCGACCTTGGTTCCTCCCTGCTTGGTATTTTAAATCAGAACGATCTGTTGGCCGCGTTCCGCAGACAGTCGAAATAGCTAAGACTTTTCCGCCCTGCCGAGTATTGTCGATATTGTTTTCAAGCAATTCCAGTTAAAAAGTACCTTCCCAAAAATCATCGCTTGATCCAATGGACGAGAGTTTTTGCATACGTGGTCGCTTGATGAGGATCGTCTCGGGATTCTCAAAAACTTTATTGACATTATAATATCGCGATGACAATATTATGCCCACAGCAGGGCTGCTTCCGCCACAGACGCCGGTAACTTCCCATCTCGGGCTATGACAGCCCACAGAGTAAATTCCCATACATAGAAAAATCCATTTGTTGTTCCTCGATAATTACGTTGCAAATGATGGTCTTTGATCAGCCGATCGTCTTGGTTGTTGAGTCCCATTCTCGATAACGGCGTAGAGGCTCATACTCTGGAAAACAGGAGGGGGGGGAGATGAAAAGCGGAAATGTGGTGTTGCGTCTATTTGCCATAATAGTGGCCTTTTCTTTCAGTCAAGGCACGTCCCTGGCCTCGGAGGATACCGTTATGTTGCCGCCGGTGGTTGTGACACCGACCATGGTTGAAAAGAACCTGGATCAGGTTCCGGGAGCAGTACAGGTCATCGATAGCGAAGAAATCGCCGCCCTTGGTGCAGAAACGGTTGCCGATGCCTTGTTGTACGCCACGGGTGTGATGATAACCATTGGCGAAGGGCGCAACCTCGGCACTTCCATTCGGGGATTGGGGCGCAATCATACCCTGGTGTTGCTGGATGGTCGGCGTCTGGCAGGGAGTTTCAAGTCGCAGATGGATGTCGGCCAATTGCCGGTGCTGATGGTTGAACGTATCGAGATCGTGCGCGGGCCGGTTTCGGCGCTGTATGGCAGCGATGCCATCGGTGGGGTGGTGAATATTATCACACGGGATCCCGCAAAAAACCTTCAAGGCGCCATCGATATTCGGGGAGGTGTCGGGCCTTCTGCTGAGCAAAGCGTGCAGGGGCGTATCGGCGGCGGTTACGGTCCGCTGCGTACCAACCTGGGGGTCAGTCGCACGATCAAGGACCAATGGGATGGCGACGGAGAGCTGGCGGAAGACATCGATCAAACGGCCCTCAACAGCACCTTGGGGCGTCTCGCCCTGGATCTGAACGACGCTCAAAGTCTAACGCTAGGCGGAGAATATGGCCATCTTTCGCGTAACGGGGGACGTTTTTACCAAAAGCTGGCCCGTCGTTTTGAAGCCGATGACCGCCGCTGGAGCGGCTTCGCCCAATACGATCTGCAAACGGACGGGGTATTGTCCGGCATGCTGCGTGGTTATGTCAGTCAATACAAACGTACGGGATCCTACGATCCGGCGTATGAAGTGGATGTCGAGCGGCGCCGATTGATGCAGGTCGAGTTGCGTGGCAACTATGCGGTTAACGATGACCTGCTGTTGACCGTTGGTGGAGAGTTTCGCGAAGACAACCTTAAAGCCGGCGGTCTGGATGGCGACGACAAGAGTGTCTATAACGAGGCGGTTTTCCTGCAGGCCGACTGGCAGCTGGGCAGATATTTCAATCTGGTGGCCGGGGGTCGTTACGATCATCACGAAGATTTCGGATCGCGCCTGACGCCGCGTGTCTCTTTGAGTTGTTTTATTCCTTATGGACGTGTCTGGGTAGGATACGGACAGGGCTTCCGCGCGCCGACTCTCAACGAGCTGTACGTGACCTCGCTCCTCAAGCAGGGAAAGGAGATCTACCAGGGCAATGCCGATCTGGGCGCCGAGACCTCCGAAAGTTACGAGGCCGGCATGTCTTTGCGCTGGGGACGTTTATGGGGGCAGTTAACGCTGTATCGCAATGAATTGAAAAATCTGATCACCGCACAATATATTTCTCAGAGCGGCAGCAAAAAAACGTATGAATACCACAACATCGACAAGGTGGTGACCCAGGGCACAGAACTGGAAGCGGGCATCGGCCTGTCGGGCAACCTGTCCCTGTCGGGGCAGGTTATCTGGCAGGATACGAAAAATCTTACCACCGATATGGATCTGGCCAATGAACCCCGTTGGAAGGGTGGGCTCAATCTGGCGTGGTACAAGTCGGATTGGGATTTAACCGCCCAGCTGCGCTGGCTACATTTTGGGGAATCGAAAGATGATTCGGGCGAGACCCTGGCTGATTACAATACAGTGCATTTTCACCTGGACAAAGAGATATTTCGCCGGGTGCGTGTTTATGCCGGTATCGATAATCTGTTCGATAACTATCATGATGACTATACCCAGTCGCCGCGCCAGTTTTACGCCGGTCTGCAGTGTCAGTTCTGAGGGGAAGAGTATGAGACGTTATGCTTTGCTTGCTCTGTTAATGGCGTTGTTCGCGCCTGTGGTAGAAGCACGCCAGATTACCGACATGGCCGGCCGCCAGGTGGAAGTGCCTGAGCACATCGGGCGGGTCGTTGGTTCCGTATCGCCGGTTACCTGGATGATCTATGCGATTGATCCGGCGTTGCTGGCGGCGGTTAATTCTGTTCCTTCCGGCGCGGACCAGGAGTACTTGTGCCAGGATCTCAAAAACCTGCCGGTGATCGGCGGGTTTGGCGCCACGCGTGGGGGACATCAGGAAGCGCTATTGGCCCTGCATCCCGATGTGGTGGTGTTTTGGGGCTGGGGCCAGGCGGCAGCTAATCGCCGTCAGGCACAACAGTTGGAAGCTTTGGGCATCCCGGTGGTTTTCGTGGAACTTGATCGGTTGGAGCAGTATGCAGAAGCGCTGCGTTTTCTTGGTGACTTGTTGAATCGAAGAGAACGCGCTGAGCAACTGGCAAACTATGGTGATCGGGCGCTGGCCTCCGTGAGAACAGCGACCGCCGATATCCCAGCAGACCAGAGGGTGCGGGTCTATTATGCCGAAGGGATGGACGGCCTGTCCACGGAACCGCAGGAGTCCTTCCATGCCGAGTTGATCCCCCTTGCTGGCGGTATCAATGTGCATCAGGGAGGCTTAAAGCATTATTCCGGGCGTGAGCGGCTCAGCATGGAACAGGTGTTGTTGTACAATCCTCAGGTGGTGTTGGTGCAGGAACGAGCCTTTTTTAACGTGGTTCAGACCGATGCGCGCTGGCAAAAGGTGCGGGCGATACGTGACGGCAGGGTGTGTCTTATCCCCGACCTGCCCCTTAACTGGTTTGACCGGCCGCCGTCCTTTATGAGGTTTCTCGGCTTGCAATGGTTGGCGCACCGACTCTATCCACAGAGGTTTCCTCTGGATCTGCGAGCGGAGCCCCGGCGTTTCTATCGGCTGTTTCTGGGGCTGGAGCTTGGTGATGAACAACTCGAACAAATATGGGATTAAAGACCTGGGGTGTGATTTACCAGTCCACTGTCGGCAGGAAATGAGAAGATAAAAGACCTTGGGCTTGACTCAGGTTTTCTGATTTCAACCTTGGTCATTCCCGATGAAACAATGATTTTTATCGTGCTTTATGCAGTAAAACGGGTGCCTAAATGAATGTATCTTCCCTGGTGGTTAGGTTTACCCAATGTCCCCGGTTTTATGATTGTCGTAACCCGGCAGGCCGGCGAGTTGTTTTTGGTAGGCGGGCGATTGAATGACTTCGACCATGGCCTGCACACGGGGATCGTTGCGGGTCGCTTTGTGGAAGCAGAGGTCATAAGGTTCTTTACGCACCGACAGGAAGTCGAGCCCTTCCTCCTCGCAGACCAGGCGTACGGATACCCCGGCCTGGGCGAAACCGCTGCTAATGGCTTGCGCGACGCCACGATGATCGCGGGCAAGGTATTGCGGTACCAGCAGCCCCTGGGACAGCTCATCAAGAACCTGGCGTGCTCCGGAGCCCTGTTCCCGGCCGATCCAGCAGAGGTTGGATTGCATTACTGACTCGATGGTGTGGTCGCCCAACCCGGGTGCCAACGCCAGGCCTTCTTCCCAATCGGCCACGCGAATCAGGCAGAAATCCTCGCCCAGGATCTTGCCGGCGGCCTTGCGATTTTCCTCCGGCGTTGCAGCATGCGCCAGATGGATACCCGCCGCATGAATCAGGCCGGCAGCCAGCAACTGCAACGCCATGCGGCTGGAGCGGGGTAACACCAGCATGCGAAAAGGGGTCTGGCGTGCATACTCGCCGGCCAGCAGACCCACGGCTGGATCGCAGCAGGCCACGACCAGGGTGCGTACAGGGTCCGCAAAGGGGTGGTCGTGACATTGTCCATCACGCCATACACCGTCGTGAGGGAGTGTTCCTAAAGGACTTGGTTCAACCGGATACAGGAGTTGGCGTGCCCCGACCATGGCTCGCCAGTAACGGCAGATTTCCTGCGGGGGCGGCCAGGCCCATTGCGCAGAGTCTTGCCCTTGCAGAGCAAAGAGATCTTCGACCCGGCAACCGAAGGCCGCCGCCAGCGCCAGTGCTGCAGCGGTTGACGGGATCAGGCGGTCAGACTCTATGGCGCTGATGCCGGTGCGTGAGAGACCAGCCCGATCAGCCAGTTCCTGCTGTGACCATTCCCGTTCTTCGCGGAACTTACGAACGACATTATACAGGACTAAATTTTCTTTTGACATGATTATGTATTCTATGACAGAATCCTGTCATTGCAAGAGGGCTAACTAAATCAAATGTGATATTTGCAAAATACCGTAACAGCCTGAGCAATGCAACCAAGACCACTTCTTCCTGCGCCTATTTCGTTCTCCATTCATGTTGGATTCAACGAAACCCGCATGATTCAGGTCTCCATATATACCTTCCTGCGCTTATTTCGTCCTCCACTCATCATGGACTCAACGAAACCCGCATGATTCGCATTTTCATTATGAGAATTGTGCTGGTTTTTTGATTTATTGCCTGTTCTCCGAGTTTATTCATATGACAGAAACATTCTTTTCTGATGTTTCGAAATGATCGTCCGATGCCTTGTGCCTGCGGTACTCAGGGCCAGAGAGACGTTTCAGAGTTAATAAACCCCGGGTCAACCGGATTCACAAGGCGCATCTACGTTTACTGTGACGAAGTTGTCATATATGTACCCCCATTTTCATATTCTCGGAGTGTTATGGATATCCAAGCAATTGACTGGAACGAGGTCTGGAAAAATCGGCAAACCAGAGTCTACGACGACGAACAAAATCAGGCCTATTGGGATGGACGGGCGCGATCTTTTGCCCTGACAACCGATGGTGGGGATTATGTGGCGAGGTTTCTTGAAGTCGTAAAGCCCGAGCCCGAGTACCGGGTATTGGATGTTGGATGTGCCGCAGGTACTCTCGCTGTGCAATTGGCCTCTCGTGTTCACCAGGTTACAGCCCTGGATATCTCACCGATGATGCTTGACCGACTGCAGGCAACATGTAAGCAACGGGGAATTCAGAACATCCAACCTGTACAGGCATCCTGGACTGACGACTGGGACCGCTTGGCAATCGAGCCCCATGATGTGGTGATCGCATCGCGTTCACTCATCGTCCCCGATTTACGCCAAGCTATTGAAAAACTCAACCGTTATGCTATTCGCCGGGTATGCATTTCGACGCCGGTCGGTGTCGGTCCGCTGGACCCTGTCATGTTCCAAGCCATCGGCCGGCCCTGCAATTTTGGCGCGGATTACATCTATGTCTACAACCTTTTGTACCAGCTGGGGATAAATGCCAATCTGCATTTTATCGCCTACCAGGAGAACCGCACCTACCAGGACAAGGACGCTGTCGTGACCGCTATGCGGCACAGGATCGGTGAGCTTTTACCTCAGGAGGAAAGAGCTTTGCAGGAGTATGTAGATCGTACCTTTGTATGCCGTGAGGGCACTTGGCAGCGAGTTGAGCCGCATATCATCCGCTGGGCGGTCATGTGGTGGTCACCCCAGTACAAAGGGTAGCCTCTTCCACGAAATCCAAAAGGCTTGTGTCCGAAACACAACCTGTTTCCAACAAGATTGGGATGTTATTGGCGCCTGATATGGATAAGCAAAGGACGTCATGCAGGTAAAAAAGAAGCTGGGAGGAATAGCAAGTAATGAGCACAAATGCTAGCGCAACCAGCATGTTATGCATTTTGGTGATGGATCTATATTTCAGGGAGGGAAAATGAAGTTTTGTATCGATGCCGTAAAAAGAGGGCGCATAACTTTATGGTTGCTTCTGATAAGCGGACTGGGCACGTTCCTGCCAACGGCAGCCCAGGCCGAGATCGATTTTTCGAGCGGAGTTTTTACCCTCGGTGAGATCGAGGTGGCCGGAAGCCAGACGCAGGGTCCGACAGCGATTCTCGCCGAGAGGGTGACCGAGGAGGAATTGCGACAGTTCAATCGGGACGATGTGGCCGAGGCCCTCGATCTGTTGCCAGGGGTGCATTTGACCAAAGTTGGTGCCCGTAATGAAAGCGCCGTTTATGTGCGCGGTTTCGACATCCGCCATGTGCCGCTGTTTCTGGACGGTATCCCCATGTACGTGCCTTACGACGGCTACCCTGATCTGCGACGCTTTACCACTTTCGATCTGTCCCAAATTGTCGTTTCCAAGGGGTTTGCCTCGGTACTCTACGGAGTCAACACCATGGGGGGAGCCATCAATCTGGTATCCAAACGGCCACAAAAGAAGTTTGAAGGGAACATGGGCGCCGGTTTCGCCTCGGGCGACAGTTACCAGGCTTATTTCAATGTCGGAACCAACCAGGACTGGTGGTATCTGCAGACCGGTGCGTCCTGGTACAACATCGACTATTTCCGCCTGTCGGATGATTTTAAGGCGATGGCGAACGAGGATGGTGGGCGGCGCGAAAATGCTTACCAGCGCGACCGCAAGGTCAATCTCAAGCTCGGTCTGACGCCGCGCGGTGAGGATGAATACGCGTTTAGCTATATCTTCCAGCATGGTGCCAAGGGCACGCCGCCCTATGCAGGTGACTACCCCAATATGTTCCCGGAGACCAGGACGCGTTATTGGCGTTGGCCCTACTGGGAGAAAGAAGGGTACTATTTCAATTCCCGAACCGGCCTCGGGCAGAAGTCGTATGTGAAAACGCGGCTTTTCTACGATTTCTATAAAAACTCCCTGTTCAGTTACGATGATGCGGAATATGAGTCCATCACCCGCCCCTACGCCTTCCGCAGCAATTACGATGACCATACCTACGGCGGCTCTCTGGAGGTCGGCACCCGGTTGTTGCCGCGCAATGACCTGAAGATGGCTTTTCACTACAAGCGCGATGTGCATAAGGAACATAACTGGCCCAACCCCTACCAACGTTTCGAAGACGAGATCTACTCGGTAGGTATCGAAGACACCGTCACTCTTACCGAAAAATTGAAGATGGTGGCCGGCATCAGCTATGACGTCATCAAAACCCTGGATGCGCAGAATCTTGTCAGTGGCGAACTGGTCGATTTTCCCAAGAAAAAAAGTGGCGCATGGAATCCCCAGATCGGTTTGTTCTATGACGTGACCGATACCGCAACTATTCATGCCACCGTCGCCTGCAAAACCCGCCTACCGACCATCAAGGACAAATATTCCTACCGCCTGGGCAGTGCCATTCCCAATCCCGCCTTGAAGCCTGAAAAGGCCATCAATTACGAAATCGGCTATCGGGACCTGTTGTGGGATCGCGTCTCCCTGACTGCCGCGGTTTTTTACAGCCATATAACCGATTTCATTCTGCAGGAGACGGTCCCCGATCCGGATGATCCGACGTCGACCACCGGCCAGAACCAGAATGTCGGCAAGGTCGAGCAGTATGGATTTGAAGTCGGGCTGTCCGGGTCTCTGACCGATACCTTGGAGGCCGGCATCAACTACACCTTCCTGGAGCGGGACAATCGCAGCAACGACAACGAGTTGACCAATACCCCCAATCACAAGCTGTTCACCTACCTGCGCTATCACCCCTTGTCATGGTTGAGCCTGCAAACGGATATGAATTACTACTCCAACTCCTACAGCTCCACCGATGGCGTGCGCATCGCCGGCGAGTTTGTCGTGGTCAACACCAAAGCCACCTTTGAACTGCTGCCGGACCTGAACCTTGAAGCGGGGATTAATAATCTGTTCGATACCGATTACGCCTATGACGAGGGTTACCCAGAGGCCGGTATCAATTACTTCGCTAATGTCAGCTATCGGTTCTGATTCATGAGTCGGGCATGCTGGAGGAATCCATGAAAAAACGCTGGTCCCGGATCGATGGCTGCGCGGTGCTGCTGTTGTTTGTCGGAGTGTTGTCCGCGATTCCGGCCGGCGCGCGTGAAGCGGTGGATATGGCAGGCCGCCGGATAACGCTGCCGGAATCGCTGCAACGAGTGTATGTCGCTTCGCCGCCGGAAAATCATCTCGCCTGCGCCATCGATCCGTCCCTGATGGTCGGGCTGAATTTTCCCCTCAAGGAGCGGGATCGCAAATTTCTCTCCCCCGACCTGTGGCACTTGCCGGTAATCGGCGGATTTTTCGGCCTGGGCCACACTCCCAATCTGGAGGTATTGCTCAAGGCGCGTCCGCAACTGGTGATCTGTTGGCAAAAAACTGCCATAGATACCCAATTTGATGCTTTTTTGCGGCGCTTTGACATCCCTATTGCCTATTTTACCCTCGAACGTTTGCAGGATTATCCGCAAAACATCCGGGTGATGGGACGTTTGCTGGGACGTTCGCAACGCTCGGAAAAACTTGCCGTTTATGCGGAGCAAACCCTGCAGGAAATCTTACCGAAGGTGGAGGCCATTCCCGAGGCGCAGCGGGTGCGCGTTTATTATGCGGAAGGTGCCGACGGACTCAGTACCGATGGGCGGGGCACCTGGCATGCGGAACTTATCGATCTGGCCGGCGGAATCAATGTGCATCCCGGTGATGAGGCAGATCTTTACGGCATGGAAAAGATATCCCTTGAGCAGGTATTGCTGTATCGGCCGGAAGTGATGCTGGTACAGGAACCAAGCTTCTACCAGCGCGTATTTACATCGCCTCAGTGGCGGCATGTGCCGGCGGTTAAAAACCGGCGAGTCTATCTGATTCCCCGCGTTCCGTTTAATTGGTTCGATCGGCCTCCCTCCTTCATGCGCTTGCTGGGGCTTAAATGGCTCGCCCATACCCTGTATCCGCAGCGATTTGACATCAATATGCAAAAGGAAATGCGGGAATTTTACCGGCTATTCATGCAGGTGGAGATTTCCCCGCAAGATACCCGAAATATTCTCCACGATGGTGAGGAGCAGGTCCATGAGTAAAGTTCTGGCTGTTGGCCATGTGCCCGAAACGATTCCGGCCCGTCGCTGGCTGCCGGTGTTGCTGGCGTTGCTGTTACTGGGGGCGGTGCTGATTTCACTGAGCCTTGGCAAGTATCCGATTGCCATGCAGGAGATCGTCCTGTTCATGCGGCAGCAATTGCTGGGATGGCCAGGCATGACGCCGGAGCGCTATGAACTGCTGCGCAACATTCTCTGGGAGATCCGCGCCCCAAGAGTGGCGGCGGCGGTACTGATCGGCGCTGCGCTGTCCACCTCCGGTGCCGCGTTTCAGTCCATGTTTATCAACCCCCTGGTGTCGCCCGGTCTGTTGGGCGTGTTGCCCGGAGCCTCGTGCGGAGCCGCTCTCGGAATGTTGCTGTCACAGGGTTGGTTCGGGGTGCAGGCCTGTTGTTTCGCCGGCGGTCTGCTGGCCGTCGGCATTGCCATCGGCATTGCCCGCCTGTATCGGGGGGATAGGCTGCTGATGCTGATTCTCGGAGGGATCATCAGCGGTTCGCTGTTCACCTCGGTGTTGTCCATCGTCAAGTATCTGGCCGATCCCTACGATCAGTTGCCGGCCATCGTCTACTGGCTGATGGGCGGACTGTCCATGGCGGACAGCACCACCACGCTGGCGGTTTCGATCCCTATCCTGATCGGGTTGTGCGGTCTGATGTTTATGGCGCGCTATCTCAACGTGCTGAGCATGGGGGATGAAGAGGCGGTAAGCCTTGGAGTCAACGTGCGCCTGATACGCGCCTGGCTGATTTTTTTCGCCACCGTGATCAGTGCCCTGACGGTGGTGGTCGGTGGCCTGATCGGCTGGGTGGGACTGATCATTCCGCATATCGGCCGCATGCTGGTGGGGCCGGATAATCGTATCCTTCTGCCGGTCTGTGCCCTGCTTGGAGGATTGTATCTGGTGGTGGTGGATGATGTTTCCCGTTTGTTGCTGAATGTCGAAATTCCGTTGGGCATCATCACTGCGTTGATCGGGATTCCGTTTTTTACCCTGGTTTTGAAAAATGCCAAGAAAGGGTGGGGATAGATGACCATGCTGAAAGTAAAAAACGTTTCATTCGGATACGGCGACCGACCGGTGCTCAAAGATGTCAGTTTCTCTATCGGCAAAGGCAGTTTGGTTGCGCTGCTCGGTCCGAACGGTTGCGGTAAAACCACCTTGCTGAAGACCATGTTGGGACTTTTGCCGTTGGAAAGCGGAGAAGTCCTGTTTGAAAACCAGCCGGTTACCGGTTTTGATCGGCGCGGTCTGGCCCGACGCATAGCGTATGTGCCTCAGATTCATCGGGCCTCGTTCGCTTTTCAGGTGCTGGATGTGGTGCTTATGGGTCGCATCCCGCACAAAGGTTACTGGACGGCCTACAACCGCACCGATGAGGCCCTGGCCATGCAGGCCCTCGACAAGCTGGGGATCGCGCATCTGCATGACCGACCCTATACCGAGATCAGCGGCGGTGAGCGGCAAATGGCCCTCATCGCCCGCGCCCTGTGCCAGGGGGCGCATACCTTTATTCTGGACGAACCGGCCAACGGACTGGACTACGGCAACCAGATCAAACTGCTCGAGCAACTGGCCGAATTGGCGACCGAAGGCTACACCTTTGTCATGTCGACCCATTTCCCGGACCATGTGCTGTGGGTGGCCAGCCAGGTCGTCATGCTGCGAGGCGGCAAACTGGTTGCCGAAGGGGCCACGGATGACGTGGTGACCCGTGAAAACCTCTGTCATCTCTATCAGGCCGATGTCCAGGTCTGGCAATTACTGGAAAATTTCAAAATATGCGTGCCGGAGCGGTTGCGCAGCCGGCTTTGCGATGGTCAACGCAACTTTATGCCGCAGGCGGTTTACGATGCGTGCTGATGTTTCAGGAGGAAAGATGTTGAAAGTCGATGATGTTGAGACGGTGTTGGAACGTTGTGCAACCTTCCACGGCCATCTCTGCCTGGGGCAGGTGGTCGGAGTGCGCATGGCGAAAAAGGGCCTCGAACTGGTGGTGGCGGAGGATATCAAAGACCTGATCGTGATGGTTGAAAACGATCGCTGCATCACCGACGCCATCCTCATGGCCACCGGGGCCCGACTGGGGCGACGCAGCCTGAAATTTTTCGATTACGGCAAGATGGCGGCCACCTTCGTCAATCAGAGTACCGGTCGTGCCTGGCGCATTCACAGCCGCGGGGAAGCCGACAAACTGCCGAAAGACGAATCCATGGCCTGGGCTCTGGCGGCAGAAGATGCAGAACTGCTGTCCTGGCAGCCGGTCACAGTGGCCTTCGGTCCCGGGGATCTGCCAGGGCCGCCGGAGCGCATTGTGCATTGTGCCCGCTGCGGAGAAACGGTGCTCGATTATCGGGATGTGCCGGCGGGGCAGGGCGAGGTCTATGCTCTCTGCCGGGCCTGTGCTTTCGGTACCTATTACCAGCCGATGATCTGAGACAAACCTGCCGAAGGAGGCCCGCATGACCGAACAAAAGGCAAAAGATTTGAAGGCTTTTTACCGTTACGACGCAGATCACCCTTTCGCCTCCATGTATCCGCTGTTGGCAAAGCAGATTGTGGACGATTTGGGTGTGACCAGCGGACCATGCCTTGATATCGGCACCGGTAGCGGGGCGTTACTTATCGAACTGGGCAAGATCACCGGTCTGGAATTGATGGGACTGGATATCAATCCGGAAGCACGGGTCCTGGTCAGCGAAAATGCCCGCCGTCACGGGCTACCGGAGGAGCGTATCGCATTTCTGCAGGGGGATGTGCATGCCCTGCCGTTGCCGGATGGCGATATCCGACTGGTGGTGAGCCGGGGGTCGATCCCTTTTTGGGACGATCACGCGACCGCTTTTCGAGAGATCTACAGGGTGTTGCAACCCGGTGGCGTAGCGTTTGTCGGCGGCGGTTTCAGCCGTTACCAGAGCAAGGAAGAGGCCGATCGCATGCGGCCTGACTGGGTCCGCAAGGATAACCCGGAAAAGCGCGCCCGCTGGCTGCACCGGGAGTTTCTGGAAGAGGCGTTGTTGGATGCGACCGTGACGAACTGGCGGATCATCGAAGGTGGCTACGGAACCTGGGTCGAGATGCGCAAGACGTCTCAAGCAAGCGTCACCGCAGGTTACGGGGAAGGAGCGCGGCATGCAATGTCCGATTTGTGAAAACCGCTGTCCGGTCGCGGATGGAGAGCTCGGCGGCTGCGGCCAGTACCGCCGTGTGGGTGACGTTATGCAGGAATGCCACCCCGATCGTTACCTGATCGTCTGTCCTATCGTCATCGAAACCATGCCGATGCTGCATTTTCATCCGGGGAGCAAATTCCTGCAGATCAGCACCGTGGGGTGCAATTTTGATTGTCCCGGTTGCATCTCCACCACTTTGGTGCGGGACATGGACCCGGCCAGCAATCTGTTGAAACATTTGACGCCGGAGCAGGTGGTGGCCACCGCCGGTCAACACGAATGCCTTGGCATCACCTTTTTGATGAATGATCCGCTGGCCAGCCTGGACACTTTTTTACGGGTCGCCAAAACGGCGCGGCGCGCAGGTCTGCTGGTAGGTTGTGCCACCAATGGCTACTTCACCGAACACTCCCTGGCGAGCTTATTGCCCTTCATCGATTTTATCAATATCGGCGTCAAAGGGCTTACCGAACAAGCTTACCTGGCCTGTGGCGGGCACTCGCCGGTGCCGGTGCTGCGTAACATTCGCCTGTTGCACCAGGCCGGCGTGCATGTCGAAGTGGCTTGCATGCATCGGCAAGACAACAGCGCCGAATTGCTGGAACTGGCGCGCTGCGTTGAGGCCGTTTCGCCGACCATCCCTTTGCAGGTCATGCGCTATATCCCGCTGGAATCGGCTGACCCGGGCTGGGAGCCGACTATCCGTGAATCGGAGGCTTTGGTCGATGGTCTGCGGGCTGTTCTGCCGCATGTCTATCTGTTTAATTCCCCCGGCACCGATCTGCTCAGCACCCACTGCCCCGAGTGCCAGCAGGTGCAACTGCGGCGCGATTTTTACGGCCCAATGGGGGCTCGACTGATGGTTGCCGGTAACCCGCAATGTCCGCATGATCTGGAGGCACTCGATCTGCGGGGCCGCCCGGAGAAAGGGGACTTCCGGGAGGCGGATTTCCAGGGCGGCTACCCCTTCACCCGGGCTTTGGAGATCGTGCAGGCCATGTTGATTACCTTGGGTGTGCGGAATCCGGCCGAGGTGGTGCGGGTCTGGGAGATTTTGCTCGGAGGTCAAAAGATGCGGGAACTGCACCACGCCATTCAGCAACCCGCATCCTACCTAAATACCATGCGTACGTTCGGCGAACTGACCGGGCGCCAGGAGCAAGCCGCAGAATTTATCGATTATGTACAGGGCCGCCTGACCACGGTGACCCTGGGTCTGCAGGGCGTCATGCGACGGCCCCGTGTTTATTACGCCATGGGCAAACCGTTGTTCGCCATCAACGGACCGCGGTTTGAAAACAGCCTGGTAGAACTGGCCGGAGGGCATAGTGTCAATCGCGAGCTGGAACTGGCCGGAAGGCCCGGCGTGACGATCACGGTCGATACTTTGCAGTCGCTCAACCCCGAAGTGATCCTGCTGTCGTCCTTCCTGTCCAACCGGGTTACCGATTTTCATGCAGAGTGTTTGCGATTGGGGCTTGAGATCGATGCGGTGCGCCAGCAGCGTATTTATACACCGCCGGTGCCGTCCAGCGATTTTGGTGGTCCGCGCTGGGTCCTCGGGTTGCTGTACCTTGCCAATACGCTGCACCCGGAGCGGTTCAGTTTCGATCTGGCCCAAGAGGCCGAGGTGTTTTTTAAACAATTTTACGGCATTGCGTATAACCCGGACCAGCTCAACCGTTCTTTCGGCAAACCCAGTCATAACTGGAACTGGTCACAGCCATGAGCGAAAACGTTTGATGGGTTCCCCGATCATCAGCCATGCGCCGCTGATCATTGTCAGCGGTCCGGCCCACAGCGGCAAAACCACCCTGGTGAATCATCTGGTCCGATATTTACGCCGGCAAGGCCTTCAACTGGTCGGCATTCTGGCCGAAGGTCATTGGTGCGGCGAGCGGCGCAGCGGTTTTACCCTCATCGATTTAAGCAACGGGCGGCGCACGCCGCTGGCCGATCTTGTCGACAATTGCGGTCCGAACGAGATTCCCTATGCATTTCGCGCCGAAGGGCTGGCCGCCGGTCGACAGGCGCTGGCGCTGCCGCGATGTGCGGGCGCGGATCTGCTGGTGGTCGATGAAGTAGGCTCCCTGGAGGTGCATGGAGGGGGCTGGTCTGAGCTGCTTGATCCGTTGCTGACCCAATCCCGTCTTTTGCAGCTGTGGGTGGTTCAGTCGCGCAGGTTGGTGGCGGTGTGCCATCACTGGCAGCTGACGCCGATTCGCATCATCGATGCGTCCGCTCCAGATGCTCTGGTTAATCTGATAACAACGGTTGAACAAGTCTTTTCCGATCTGTCCCTCGCGGGTTCACCTGTCGTCAGGCCTTCACATAACCCATAGACATATCGTGCACCCGGATTCGCCCCGATTATTTCATCGGAAGACCGGCGAGACGTTTTTCCATGTTTTGTTTTGGATGGTGGTCCCAAATGCCCGGGAATCGTGCGGCTGGGACTTCTTATGTGTATTCTTCCAGGGAGGTATGTATGTGGTGGTTGTATCGTAACGTTTTGATGGGGGTGCTGCTGGTCAGCGGTTCGGTTGGTTTCACTTGTGCGGCTTCCATTGAGCCGGACGTCGCGCAAGAAGAGGAGTCCTCGGCCGTCAGTCTGGAGGCCATCGAGGTCGCCGGCAAAGGCGGGCACGTGCTGTTCGACGCCAAGTCGGACGACCCCTGGACCGAGACAAGCCTGACTCGCGAAGGACTCGAGAGCCTCGGTGGAACGGCGCAGAGCAGTCCGATCCAGGCGGTCCGTACTCTGCCGTCGGTGCAGATCGACAGTGAAGAACCGTACGGTTGCGGTAATTTTTTTACCAGCGGTCTCAAAATCCGCGGCCAGCGTATCAAGGCGCCGGGCTCCAATCTGCTCGTCGAAGGGCTGCAGGTCACCGGCGTTCCGGGCGGCAGTCAGTCCGTTTTCGATATGGAAAATGTCGAGGACTTAACTCTTTACAAGGGCGGCATCCCCACTCCCAAGGGGCTGGCCTTTGCCAACAGCGCCGGGCTGGTTGACTACCGCCTGCGGCGTCCGGACGAAGAGCCTGGGGTGTTTTTTCAACAGTCCATCGGTAGTTTCGATTATCAGCGCTCCTTCGTCCGGCTCGATTCGGGTCGGCTGCCAGGCGGTACGCGGGCCTTCGCTTCCTACAGCTATACCGATGCCGACAAGTGGCGCGGCGAGGGGGGCAGTCCCGACTGGAGGCATAACCTCGATTTCGGTCTGGCCCACGATTTTGGCGACCGCGTCAAGCTGGAATTGTTCGGTAACTACTTCAGCGTCAAGGCGCACGATTTAAGTTCCCTCACCTATGCCCAGACCAAGGACCTCGATACCTATTACAAATCCGATTACAACAGCGAATTAACCGGCAATGCGGCCGCGGATATCAAATATTACGATTACAATCGTCGCCGTTTCGAAGGCTACACCCTGATGGCCAATCTGAATGTGCGCCTGACGCCGCACAGCCATTTTTCCGTGCGTCCCTATTTCAGTAAAGATCAAGGCTACTGGATGGTCGGCGTGATGGAGCAAAAGGTGAATCCGGTGATCCGCAAGTGGGAGATCAATCACCACCGCCTCGGGGTGGTCGCCCAATACGAGGCCGAATTGCCGCTGCTCAACCTGACGGCCGGCTATTGGTACCACGAACAGGAGCGGCCAGGTCCGCCGACCGAGTGGAAAAAGTATACCCTCACCTCCGACGGTCTGGATTTCAGCGGCTGGTCGGTGTACTCCGAAAACGGCAAGCACATCACCCATAGCCCCTTCCTGCAACTGAGTCGGGATGTCGGCCGGCTGCACCTCAGCGGCGGCGTGCGCTACCACTACCAGGAATTCTCGGAGATAAAATCCTACTATTTCCCCGGCGGCGTCAAAACCTACGATCCCTGGGGGAGTGTCGGGCGTAAATACAACGACAAGGTGCTGCCTTTTGCCGGCATATCTTTGGATCTCAACGACCACTCCAATTTGTACTTCACCTACGGGCGTAACGTCGGACGGGTGGCTTTCCCACTATACCCCTCCTATGCCACACGGCGCGGTAAATTTGTGGCCGCCGGGGTCAGCCTTGCCGATCTGTGGAGTAACGTGGAGTTGGAGGTTTCCGACCACTACGATCTGGGGGCACGGTTCGATTTCGGCCGCTGGTACCTGAATCCCGTGCTGTTCTACTCCCGCCATTTCGACAAGGCGGTAAACCTGTACGACCCCACCTCCGGATTGCTGGTCAACCAAAACGTCGCTACCGCACGCTCCTACGGGGCCGAACTCGAGGTCGGGGTGCACCTGTTGGACAATCTGCTGCTGGCCGCCAACGGCTTTTACAACAATTTCGAGTTTGATGAAAATATCCGCACCACCCTGACCGGCGAGTTGGATGTCAAAGGCAACCAGATCGCCGATACTCCCCTGTTAGGGGCCAGCTTCATGGCCGATTACCGCCTCGGCGGATTCTCCGTAACTCCGGTGGTGCGTTACACCGGCAGGCGCTATGGTGACGTCCTTAACGAAGAACCGGTTGATTCCTACTGGCTGGTCGATCTCAACCTGGCCTATCGCCTCAAAAATCTGTGGCGCATCAAGGAGACCAAACTGTCGCTGAATTTCCTCAACCTGTTGGATAAAAAATACACCGGCGCCATGGATGCCTCCGATGATACCCATCCGGGGCAGATGGTCTATTATCCGGGCTCACCCTTCACCATGGTGTTTTCCGTGTCCTGGAAGATATAAACAAATGCGGTTATCAGACAATGCGCAGATCCATAACCGGGGCTGAAACGAGAGGGCTTGCAAGTAAGTCAGGATGTGCCGGGTAACGAGACCGCGTTCGTAACCGTCGTCGGAGCCGCGCTTGGCGAAAAGGCATTTGGCACTACCCCGGATAAGGCCAAAGTATGGGCGACTTTGAGAAGTGAAACGGATGACACCATGCCAAGGATTGTTGGCTACGCAGAGCAGTTAGTGCGTGCATCCGCGTCGGCAAGTGACCTGGAAGTCGATATTGAATACGAGGATGTATTTAAGGCAACTATAAATTCTCAACTCGCAGTTGAGCTTGTTCGCAGTGCTGTCGGGCCGAATTCACTGAAAGTGCCAGACAGGCCGTTCCGGTAGTCCGAGGATTTTGGACGATTTACGGCAGTTTCGGTGGGCGCACTTTTCGGGATTGGAGCTGGAACGGATGTGCCAGAATTGCATAAGCCCGCTTACGATTTTTAAGACTCACTGATTCCCTTGGCAGCGCAACTCTTAGGGCGCATCGTGGACACATGCCTTGCGAGAGATAGCACAGACTATCAAGATCGTTGCAATCGACGTGCTACCGTGTGATTATGCGACCGTTAACGTGAATGGAAAAGTAATCTATTGTTCAAACCACCATGGAAAGGCTCGCACGTGGCACAACTTGGCGTCAATTATATTGCAATAAAGCAGTGAGCGTAATGGCAAGGAATGTTATAAAAAGAAGAATACAAGTATTCGTTTCATCAAACCGCACTGACCTAATTGGATAAATCCATTGTAGACGTTGTTGCTTTAGTTTATTAGTCTGTGTAATGAAAATTTAAATATGGGAGTGTTGCTAGTTTTTTACCTTTATAGCGAGATAAGATGAGAAATATATTATACCTGATTGATAAATTAGATTGGGGAATGGTTTTAATTTTATGTGCAACACTTGGGCTTGCTCCTTTTTCTCCGCCACATATTGTTGAAAAATTATCAATGCTGAGAAAAGGAGTCTTGGTAAAACCATTAGATTGGTTTGACCTTTTTCTTCATGGATTTCCATGGATTATTCTGCTCTTTAAAATGGCAGCAGTTTTAATAAAGGAAAGATGATTTGATAAGAATCAGTAGCATCTGGGGAGGTTGTTGCTTCAGTGCGTTAGTCTGATTGATAGAAAAGAAAGCAGAGGGTAGTCCCTGGTTTTGTAGTTCCATTTCCGCGGCAGCAAAACAAAAGCCCTTCAGAAACTGAAGGGCTTTTGTTCTCTCGGGGCTTGGGAGGAAGCAAGTGTTGACTGAACAAGGGGATGGAGAGGGGGAAATTCCCCCGTCCAGCAACCACCGGGATTTTAAAACGCTCGGCCGCTCAGGCCGCCGTTTCCTGCAGATTCTCATCCAGCAGGGTAGCGGCCAATTCGACACAGGCCGTACAGGATAGCTTTTTCATCGAGCGGATTTCCCGGCACACAAGCGACCCGGCGGCATCCGCGAAGCGATCGGTAAGCTCGGCTTTTTTTTCTTCATCGGAGACGAGCTGGGCGGCATAAATGGCCCCGCACAATCCTTGCGGAGCCCTTCCGGAACCGCACTTGCTCAAGTTCTCCTTTAATTCAGGATCCCTTCCGGACACCTTCTGCCAAGCTTCGGCAACGGCTTCGGCACAGTTCTTCCTGCCCTTCCTGAAAAGAAAAACAGCGACATCCAACATAGCTTCATTTTGCATCGGTTTATCTACTCCTGATAGAGAGAACCAGGTGGCCGCTGGCCTGGCAAACGGTCTGAACCTCTGGCGATAGCGCCAAGCTAGTTCGCCCTTCATCCGGCCTATCGTATTATATGAAAAACAGTATATACAAAATATCATATATAAAACACCTGAACAAGTTTTTTTTGTTTGGGGAACAGGACTGCTGACAAGGCCATACTAAACAAGGGATACCCCCCTTGGGTTCACTAGGGAGTTAGGTGTTCCCGGGATTCAGCGATCAAGACAACAAGCCAATGAGCCTTTATCCCGTAGCAGGATTTAGAAGGGGAACCCAAGGCAAGAGACAACCATAAGGGTCTGTTTTGTGCGTATTTCTTCGTGCTCTTCGTTTCCTTCGTGGTAAAAATTCTATTTGGTTGTCCACTTCACGCTGGCGGTGCTCCGATTTTTGAAGATTTGGGGCAACTTGGGAATAGTGTATAACCCGATAATCGAATTTATTTTCTTGAGAGGGATTAATGCCATGAAATGGAGAAACTTCATGTCCGTGATTGCGATATGGTTTGGCCTGCTCAGCGCCTGTTCAGCCGCAGATTATGCCAACTTGCCGTTGACCGATGAACTGATTGCATCGGGAATCACCATCGTCGATATCCGCACCGAGCCGGAGTGGCAGGAAACCGGGGTGGTGCCCGGGTCGGTGCTGCTGACCTTTTACCGCAATGATCGCAGTTATGATCTTGAAGGCTTTATCACCGAACTGCGTCGGCACATTGATCCCGCACAGGAATTTGCCATTCTCTGCCGACGGGGCAATCGTTCGGCCAGGGTTTCCGCCATGCTGGCTGAGCGTGGGTTCCGTTCGGTTATTAATCTCAGTGGCGGCGTTCAGGCCGCCGGGAAAAACGGCTTGCACCTGGTACAGTATCCGGCCGGGGAATGATGACCAAGGCTGATCGAGACCACAGACCGGTGATTATTGTAAGTGGCGCCGCGTATTGTGGCAAGACCTCCCTGTTGGCGGCCGTGTTGCCACAGCTTGTACGGCAGGGGTGGAAGGTTGCGGGAATTCTGGCAGAGGGGCACTGGCGGGATAACCGGCACAGCGGCTTTACCCTGATCGATCTGACCGATGGCAGGCGCACGCCATTGGCTGACTCTGTGGTCGATGGGGGGTCGCAGGCTTTTCCCTACATTTTTAATCCACAGGGGTTACTTGCCGGGCGAAAGGCTTTAACCTCGACCGATTGTCTCGCCGCCGACCTTGTAGTGATCGATGAAATCGGCTCTCTGGAAGTCAATGGCGGAGGCTGGGCCGGGTGCCTGCCGTCGTTGCTGCGGCCTTCCGGACCACCGCTTCACTGGGTGGTCCAGTCCAGGTGGTTGGAGCCCGTCTGTACCAAATGGGAGATAGAGCCGGAGCGATTATCGATGCCGCAGATCCCGCCGCCACCGGGCAGCTTTGTGGTTTAGTCGAGGCTGTACTTGAACAGAACGACACACGGAAGATTTGCCCCGATCCCACCACTATTTAATACGTATCAGGATGCGGTTGCCTGTGTGTTCTTCTATAAAAGCCCGGAATTAAGAAAAATGAGTCATTTCTTCTGACTTTGGGTCCTATCCCTTTATACTTGAAGAGTTCTTTTCTTTGAACAAGGAGGTTCTATGCGACTTAACATTATGGCTTTTTCCCTGACCGTTGGGGTGCTATGGAGCGGTGCCATTTTTTTGGTCGGCCTGGCAAATCTTTTCTGGCCACCTTACGGCCGCGTATTTCTCGAACTCGCTGCTTCTATTTATCCGGGGTATCATGCCGACCCGGGTTTCGGATCGGTCGTCGTCGGCACCCTTTACGGGTTGCTGGACGGGCTTATCGGCGGTGCGGTGTTCGGGTGGCTCTACAATTTCCTGGCGGGTCGATTCCCGCAAAAAAGGGCTTGAAAGGTTGTTGATCCGAATGCGTAAGAGACTGCGGGGCGGGCTGCCTGATACCGGGGCCTCTGCCACCGGAGATTTAACATTTTCCGATCAGGGGTATTCAGGGTAAAACCATCTCATGCCAGGGCGGTTTTGGACGGAGTCTGTGCCGGGTTCGCAAAGAACGCAGTTATGTTCCTTATCTTCAGGTTACCCGTCTTTGTTATGACCTTCTTATTCTTGAAGTTTTTAACCCCTTTCGACCAACTCGACGAACCGGATGGTCTTATGGTGACAGAATTCTCTTTCTGGGCTCTGGTACGCTGGCGGACGGTTATGCGACCGTTGCGGTTATGGGGCGTAGACACTGAGAGTAATGGTCCAGTTAGGTTGTCTCCTGTCGGGTGCTGACAGTTTGGCAAATCGACTTTATTCATGTATATCTTAAATAGGTTATTCATGCCATTTAACCCCTGAAGCTAATGCCTTGCGTATAGCTGAGAAAAAGGAGTTCATCATGCCGACTATCATGGAAACCATTGCCGCTGATCCATCCTTGAAAACTTTGAAGAAAGCCTTGGATCTTGTCGGGGGAGTTCGTGAGAGGTTGGAGAGCGCCGGTGCCATGACATTTTTTGCACCTAACGATGATGCCTTTGCCAGGCTGAATGTTGAGCAGGTGATGGGAGATGCAGCCAAGCTGGCGGATATTTTGAATTACCACTTGGTGGGAGAAAAACACTATAACAAGGAAATGGATGTCAAAAATCTGGATGCCCTGGTGACCGAACTGGGCAAGAGTCTTTCCATCTATCTGGACGAAAACGAGATCATGATCGACAATGCCCACCTTGTCGCCACCGATATCGAGTGCAGTAACGGCGTGATCCACATCATTGATAATGTCTTTTTGCCGCAGCACTCCGGGTGGTATGAAACCCTGGCTTGAGAGCAGGGGAAATCATATAAAAAAAGGCGGCTTATCAGCCGCCCTTTTTTTATATGGTTAGTTGCCTAAGGATTTAAGTCGCTGTTTGGCGGTCTGGGCTTCCTCAGACAAGGGAAAACTCTTGGTCAGTTTTTCCAGTATGGCGCGCGCGCTATTGCGGTCTCCCAATTGCTCAAAGGTCAGTCCTTGTTTGAGATAAGCTGCGGCGGCTTTGGGGTGTTCTCCGTAGGTTCGGATGACTTCCTCGAATGCCAGAATGGCTTTTTCATATTCTTTTTCCCCAAGATACGATTCCCCTATCCAGTAGGCGGCATTCGGTGCCAGGGCATGTTTGGGGTTTTTCTGCAGGAACCCTTCCAGTTGTTTGCGGCCGTTGGCATACTGCTTTTGTTTGCGAATCATATCCACGGCCTGCAAATAAACAGTCTCCGGCTGCGTGGCGGTTGCTGCGGGGATTTGAGTGGTACCGGTGGTGCCGGCAGCGGCGGATGGCTGCTGCTCCAGGGCACTGATGCGCAGACCCAGATCGTCGCGAACCAGAGCCAGTTCTTCCTGCAATTCGTTACGCTGCTGATCGATATCGGCAAAGCGGCCGTTTATACTCTGCAGCTCCAGGCGCAGGTTGTCCAATTCGGCCTGGGTTTTAGCCTGCTGTTGCGTCAGGGTGTCGAGGCGTTGCCGTGTTTGGCCGACCCGGTCGGACTGCTGAGTGGCAAGCTCGCGCTCGGTCGCAGCCAGGCGGCGTTTCATTTCTGCCAGATCACGACTCATGGCCAGTTCTTCCTGAGAGGCAATACAGCCTGACAGGAGTGTCAGCAGGATTAAAAATAACACAATAAACTTTGGGTTTTTCATGACAATCTGTCCTCATTTTTTTGAGGGTGGCGGGTCGGGCGACCGACCCGCCTTGGACATAATGCTAAATCAGGGGATGATTTTAAATTCTGCACGCCGGTTCATGGCGTAAGCTGCTTCGTTCTGGGCCGGATCGAGAGGCATTTCCTCGCCGTAGGAAATGACGCTCAGACGATCTTTGGCGACTCCCAGGGATTCAAGATATTTCTGGGTAGCCAGTGCGCGACGCTCACCGAGAGCCAGGTTGTATTCATCCGAACCGCGCTCGTCGCAGTAGCCTTCGATGCGAACTTTCTGGTCGGAGTTGGCTTTGAGGTAATTTGCGTTGTTGACCAGAATGGCCTGAGCTTCGGAACTCAGATCGTAACGGTCGAAATTGAAGTAGATGCGTTCCAGGGAGGAAACGGCTTGCGGCATCGACATGGCGTTTTCATCACCAACCATGCCTTCGCCAATGCCTGTTTCACCTGCGCCCATCTCTTCAACGCCCTGTGTAACTTGTTGTGCTCCTGCCTGATCTGCTGCTGTTGCAGTCGTTGCGGCTGGTTTTTTGGCGCAGCCTACGGCCAACATGGCAGCAAAGACCATCAACAACAACACCTGCATAGAATTCCTTACACCTGCGCGCTTCATGGTTTTGCTCCTTTAACTTTGTTGACAAAAAGGGGTTGAAGACAAAGAACAACTTCGGGAACACCCCGAAGATTTAGAATCCGTCCTGTTAAAAATTAACTAATGCTGCAACTTGCGGCACATTATACTCAAACGTCCCAAAAAAAAATAGGGGGTATTTAAATGCTTCAGCGTTGCCGGGACCACGCCGGGTGTTGGCTTTGTCCGCCGGTGGCGGAAATACGCTGCATGCCGGTACCGTCTGCCCGCATGATGTAAATACCCTTGCCGCCATCCTGATCGGAAGAAAACACCAGGAATCTGCCGTCCGGACTCCAGCGCGGATGTTCCTTGTTGCCCGGCCCAAAGGTAAGCCGCCTTTCGTCCGTGCCGTCGGGACGAATGGTGTAAATATCAAAGACGTTGCCTTCCAGTCGGGTGAAGGCGATACGGTCGCCATCAGGGCTCCAGGCCGGGGTGGCATTGTATTTACCGTTGTTGCTGATCCGCTTGGTCTGGCCGCTGAGCAGATCGAGCACAAAAATGTGCGGATTGCCTTGCCGGTCGGAGACAAACGCAAGCTTGTCTCCGGCGGGGCTCCAGCTTGGATCGACATCGATACCCCAATGGTTGGTGAGGCGTCGCCGTTGACTGCCATCGGTACCCAGCAGCACCAGTTCCGGATTGCCACTTTCCGATTGGGTTAATGCAATTTCCCGACCGTCCGGCTTGAAACGTGCAGAAATATTTAATCCTTTTTTAAACGACAAACGGGCTTCCTGGCCTGTCCCAAGGTATTTACGATAGAGATCGGGATTGCCGGGACGATAGGAAGTGAAGATCACTTCGCGGCCGTTGGGCGAGAAGTCGGGATTCAGAACGATGGAGCGGTGGTCCGTCAGGCGCAGCGAATTGGCCCCATCGGTGTCCATAAGGTAGAGTTCCTTGTGGCCGGTGCGATTGTCGATGTAGGCGATACGTGAGCTGAACGGGCCTTCTTTGCCGGTAACACTCTTAAGAATCACATCGGCAAACTTATGCGCCATGGTGCGTACGTCGCCTGGATAGCCGGAGTAACTCCGCCCGGTAAGGAGTTGTCTGTGAATGACATCGAACAGCCTGAATTCGACCAGCAGTCGATCCCCCTGCATGCGATACCCACCTTTGATGAGGATCTCTGAGCCCAGCAGGGACCACTGGTTAAAATCGACTTGGGTGCTGGTCAGGCCCAACCGTTTTGCATCGCCCAGAAACGATGCGGGATCCAGCTGGCGGAACAGGCCCGACATATCGAGGTCATAGCTCATGACCTCATGCAACTCTCTGGCGATGGCGGGTGACGGGAACCCGGAAAGGGGCAACAGCTCCGTATTGGCCACGGCAATGGTCTGCTGGCCGGGGGCGCGAACTTCTATCTGTGCCATGACGGAAGTCGCAGGCAGACACAGCAGAGCGAACAACAGGGTTGCGAAACGGCGCATGGTATTAATCCATAAGGTCTTTGAGGTTGAAGACAACATCGAACTGTAGAGTCCTGCCAGGCTTGAACGGTAGAACTTTGGTCTTAAGGATAGCTTTTTTCAGCGAATCGTCAAAGTTTGCATCACCGGAGGATTCGACGAACCGATAGTTGGTCAGCGTGCCGTCGGCACTATAGCTCACATGCACGGTGGCCTGCAGGTCGCGGCGGGCAACCTGGTATTTGGACAGGCTCCAGTTCTCTTTGTAAAAGGCCTGTAGCCAGGTTTGCTGATCGACGCCTATTTCATCCCCGCTGCCATCGGGCATGCCCAGGGGGGCACCGGAACCGTAGCTTTTGCCGGAGGTATCGTCCCCTGACAGGGCGGCAATTTTGCTCTTCAGGTCGGCCAGTTCCTGCTGCCGTTGTTGATTCTGGCGCATGGCGGCAATCTTATCCTGAACGCTCTGGCCCGCCTCGGCCGGTTTGGATGCCGGTTCGGCAGGCTTGCTGCTCGTTTTTACAGGGGTAGGCTGGGTCACGGCCGGTTTGTTGTCCACCGGTGTTGGCTTTGGCTTGCTTGCCTCCGGTTTGCTTGCCGGTTGGGCGACGGGCTGCGGAGTCGGTGCGGCCGTCTTGGGCTTAGCCGCCGGCTTGGCCTTGGGCGCAGGTCCGCCGTCAGGGCGTCCGGCCTGGGGATTGAGCACCGGCATTTTGCTCAAATCCACGAAATAGACCGGCCGGCGTTCAACCGGGGATGTGCCGAACAAAACTCCGGAAAACAGCACGAACACCACGATGTGCATGGCCAGGGAGATGCCCAGCAGCGAAGACAGTCTAGGCTCATTGCGGGAAGGAAACGGTGGTGTTGTCACAGTCGTATCGGCCTTTGCAGCATGGCGAAATAATTGTAAGGGATCAACGGCGTTTGGCCGGTTCCGGGGGTTGCGAAACCATCCCCAGTTTGTCGATGCCGGCTCCCTTGATGGCGGCCATGACCTGCACGACCCTGCCGTAGGCAACGTCGCGGTCGGCTTGCAGAAGGACTTCTTTGTCCTTGCGGCCTTCCATGATCTGGCGCAGCACCGGCATCAGCTTGTCGGGGCCGGGGATAATGGTCTTGCCGATGGAAATGGCGCCGTTTTTCTCGACGGTGACCACCAGCGGCTCTTTGCTTGAAGCCAGTCCGGGGGCATCGGAAACTTCCGGCAGGTTGACTTCCACGCCCTGTTCCATCATCGGTGCCGTAACCATGAAAATGATGAGCAGTACCAGCATGACGTCAACCAACGGAGTGACGTTGATTTGCGACAAGGTGGAACGACCCGATCCGTTGCGTTGGCCTACTTCCATGTCAGCTCCTTCGCAGCATGCGGCCGACGATATTAAGAAACTCCTGACAGAAACTGTCCATATCGCCGGTCAGGACGTTGACCTTGCTGACAAAGTGGTTATAGGCCACAACCGCTGGGATGGCTGCAACCAGGCCGATGGCCGTGGCGACCAGTGCCTCGGAAATGCCGGGGGCGACAACTGCCAGCGACGCACTGCCGGTTTGCCCGATGCCGTGAAACGCGTCCATAATTCCCCAGACGGTACCGAACAGGCCGATGAACGGTGCCGTCGAGCCGGTGGTGGCAAGAAACGGCAGATACCGTTCCAGGCGCTGGGTTTCCTGGTTGGTGGCGCGCCGCAAGGCGCGGGCGACATTGTCCGCCTGGCCCATCTCAGCGCTGAACGGGGTCGGTTCGTCGCCATTGTTTTCGCGCTGGTTGCGCATCAGTTCCTGATAGCCGTCCCGAAACAACACAGCAGTGGGAGCGTGGGGGAAGTCCTTGAGATTTTTGCTGATAGTATCAAGGCGGCGTTTGTTCCAGAAAAATTGCTGAAACCGCCCGGAGTCGCCGATCGCGCTATAAATGACACGAAACTTCAAAAAGATGATGGCCCAGGAAAGCAGGGAAAAACCGATAAGTATCAGCAGGACCAGTTTGACCACCAGTCCGGCTCCGGAAATCAGCTCCAAGGTGTTACCTCCATGCGTGGGGAAAAATCAGAAAATTGTTTCCGTAAGTGAGTTTATCCTGGAAACGCGTAGATTATTCCTGAACCTTTGATCCAAGTCAACTGGCATCATCGCAGTGCCCGGTGTGCATGAGCACGGACTTGTGTCTCTGGCTCGACCCGTTATGCTCATAGAAAAAGCAAGGAGGGTGCCATGCTTGCATTCGCGCAGATTCAGGCGGCGGCGGCCGCGCTGCAGGGAAGGTTCCGCCGCACGGAACTGATTCATTCCCATTTTTTTTCCGAGCAGGTCGGTTTGCCGATCTATTTCAAGTGTGAAAACCTGCAGCGTTCCGGATCGTTTAAAGTGCGGGGGGCATTTCATTTTATGAGTCGACAACCGGCGAATCGTCTTGCCGGCGGTGTTGTAACCGCTTCCGCCGGCAATCATGCCCAGGGGGTGGCCCTGTCAGCAGCGCATCTGGGTGTGGCGGCTACGGTGGTGATGCCTGAAAATACACCTTTGGCCAAGGTGGAGGCGACGCGTGGCTATGGGGCTCATGTGGTATTGCACGGCACGCTATTCGACGAGGCTTTGGAGGAGGCCCTGCGCTTGGAGAAAGAGAAGAATCTTCTCTATGTGCCGCCTTTTGATGATCCGCTGGTAATGGCCGGGCAGGGCACCGTGGGGCTGGAGATTGTGGAAGACCTGCCCGATGTCGATACGGTAATGGTGCCTGTCGGTGGCGGTGGATTGATTGCAGGGGTGGCAACTGCTATCAAAGCGTGCAGGCCCTATGCGCGGATCATCGGGGTGGAAGCTGAGGCAGCCGCTGCGGCGCTGGCCTCGCATCGGCAAGGAAGCATCGTCAGTTTGCCGTCTGCTTATTCACTGGCCGACGGAATTGCTCTTAAGCGTATTGGTGAACAGACTTTTCCGGTCATTGAAGCCATGGTGGATGAGTTGGTGACGGTCAGTGAAGAACAGATTGCGCTGGCCATTGTGTCTTTGATGGAAAAGACCCGATTGGTAGTGGAAGGTGCCGGTGCCGTCGGCCTGGCGGCTTTGCTGCATGCGGCGCGTCCGCTGGTGCAAGGGAATACGGTATGTTTGTTGTCGGGAGGCAACATCGATGTGCAGACCATCGCCCGGGTGGTTGATCGGGGGCTGGTGGCTGCGGGACGTTATCTCAAGTTGCGGGTCGAGCTCACCGATGCCCCCGGGGCCCTGGGCCAACTGGCTCTTTTGTTGGGTGAGTGTCGTGCCAATATCTATCATGTCAGTCATGATCGGCACCGGTTGGGGGTGCCAGTGGGGCGGGCTGAGGTGCATCTGGAGTTGGAAACGCGCGGGCCGGAACATGTTCGGGAGATCCTGGCAGCGCTTCAAAAGGCCGCCTACCGGGTGGGGCGGATGGAAGGCTGATCAGGTACGGTCTCGTCAAGCAGTTGGGCTGCCAACTGGGCAGTGACACTCTCGGGTGATCGTTGTATAAGATGTCGCAGGCTGGCGACATCATCCACATCATGCCACCCGGGCAGCTCCAGCCAGCTCCGCTGCAACTCTGCCATCCGTTTGCGGGTTGTGACCAGAACCTCACTGGTGCTCCAGGGGATATTCTCAAAAAGTGCCGGTAACGGTTGCCGCAAACCGATAAGGACATAGCCGCCATCGCCTGCTGGCGCCAGGACCGCATCGTAATCGTGCAGCGCGGCAAACGCCTGCCGGATGAGAGCCGTGGGCAGGTCGGGACTGTCGGAGCCGATGATTACAACCTGCTGTGCTCCGGCGGCAAACCGTGATGCAAAAGCCTGTGCCAGACGCTGGCCCAGATCGTTGCCGGCTTGCTCCACCAGAGGCAGGTCGGGAAAGGTTTGGCGGAAAAATTGACGCTGCCCCTGATAAAATAACACCGTGCACCAATCACTCCGATCGGCCAGGTGTACCGTCTCCTGCAGGCAGCATTGATAAAACCTGGCGGCTAATTCAGGCGTCAGCGGCGGACAAAGCCGGGTTTTTACCCGGCCTGGTATCGGTTGTTTGGCAAAAATACCCAGGATTGCCGTTTTTGTCATGGTGCCACAGAAGGCTCTGTGTCTTCGGTGCGGGACGGAAATTCGACCATGGCGTAAGCCGAGTGATTGTGGATCGATTCGAAGTTTTCGCACTCCACCCGGAACCAGGTGATCTCCGGCGCCGATTTAAGCTTGAGAGTCACAGCCCGCACGATGTCTTCCACAAACATGGGGTTGTCGTAAGCCTGCTCGGTGACGGCTTTTTCGTCCTCACGTTTGAGCAGCGCGTAGACAGGAGCGCTGCCGCATTCCTCAACCCAGCTGATAAGATCCTCGATCCAGATGAATTTGCTCATGCGTACTTCCACCTTGACCGCGCTGCGCTGGTTGTGGGCACCGCGTTCGCTGATCTCCTTGGAGCAGGGGCACAGCGCGGTAAGCGGTACTTCGACCGCCAGTACAAAATCCTTTTCTTCCGCCAGGGTGCCGCGCAGGCAGCAGCGGTATTCCATCAGGCTGCGGGCCTTGGAAACCGGTGCTTCTTTTTCGATAAAGTAGGGGAAATCCATTTCTATATGCGCACAGGAAGCATCAAGCCGATCCTTCATCTCCTGCAGCAGTCCGCCCATGTTGCGCATTGTGATCTCGCCCCGATACTGGTTGAGTATCTCCACGAAACGGCTCATGTGGGTGCCCTTGAAGTGATGGGGCAGATCGACATACATGTTGATGCGGGCCACCGTGTGCTGCTGGTCCTTGTTTTTATCCATGACCACGATGGGGTAACGGATATCCTTGACGCCAACCTTGTCGATAGCGATGTTGCGCGTATCGCGCTCCATCTGCATGTCGCGCATACGGCTCATCGCGACACCTCCTTGACGTAAGCGGCGGGGTCGGCGATCCCGACTTCGGCAAAGCCTTTCAGGCGCAATTGGCAGGAGTCGCACAACCCGCAGGCCAGCCCCTCAGGGGTGGGGTCGTAGCAGGAATGGGTCAGGGCGTAGTCGACTCCCAGTTCCAGTCCGCGCTGGATGATCTGTGCCTTGGTCAAGTGCAACAGCGGCGCGTGAACACGGTATTGCCCCTGCCCTTCGACGCCGGCTTTTGTAGCGAGATTGGCGAGTTGCTCGAAAGCGTTGATGAATTGCGGGCGGCAGTCCGGGTAACCGGAATAATCAAGAGCGTTAACCCCGATAAAGATGTCAAAGGAGTTCAGTACCTCTGCCCAGCCCAAAGCAAACGACAGGAAGATAGTGTTGCGGGCCGGTACGTAGGTTACCGGGATGGCCTCGTCGATTTGGCGCCCCTTGGGTACCTCCTGGTCGGAGGTTAAGGCACTGCCGCCGATACGGCGCAGGTCGAAATCGATAATCATATGGTCGGCGGTGCCGACTTGGGGGGCGTAAAGGCGTGCTTTTTCCAGCTCCACCGTATGCCGCTGCCCGTAATTGAAACTCAAGGCGTAGGGGGTAAAGCCGGCAGCGCGGGCTTCAGCCAGACAGGTGGTGGAATCGAGTCCCCCACTGTATAGAACGACAGCTTTTTTGCTCATGGATGGTCTTCCTTGCTGAAACGATGTGTTCAGGATCGTCTGATGACGATCAGTTGATCTCGTAATATTTGCCGGTGCCCAACTGGTGCACCTTCATCAGATTGGTCGTGCCATAGGCTGCCACCGGGCTGCCCATGGTAATGATAACAATATCCCCTTTTTGCAGCACTCCCGCTGCCAGTACGGCCTCTTCCACCGAATGGATCTGCGATTCCGTATCGCCGGCAAAATCAACCCGGATCGATTGCACGCCGGAATAGAGGGCCATCCTCCGGCGCACTTCACGCGACGGTGTCACGGCATAGATGGGGATCTCCGGGCGAAATCGTGAAACCATGGCTGCCGTCGAGCCGGTCTGGGTAAAGGCCAGAATGGCCTCTGCCTCGACATGCATCGCGGTGCGGCAGGCAGCTTCGCCGATGGCATCGGACAGCCGCCGCGGGCTACCCTGGAGCTTGGGGAAGCTGTAAAACAATTGTTGTTTGAGTAGAGCGTCGCTTTCCACGCTACGCGCTACGCGGTCCATCAAGGTGACCGCTTCGACCGGGTACTTACCCGTGGCGGTTTCACCCGACAACATGACCGCATCGGTTCCATCCAGAATGGCGTTGGCAACATCCGAGGTTTCAGCCCGGGTCGGGCGCGGATTGTAAATCATGCTTTCAAGCATCTGGGTGGCCGTAATCACCGGCTTGCCCATTTCATGACAGCGCCGAATGATATGCTTCTGTATCAGGGGCACGCGTTCCGGGCTGATCTCCACCCCGAGGTCGCCACGCGCCACCATGATGGCGTCGGATTCATCCAGGATGGCATCAAAGTCCTCGACAGCCTGTGGTTTCTCGATTTTGGCAACCACCGGAATAGTGCTGTTTTTCGAATGCAGCAACGTTTTCAATTGTTGCACATCGGTCGCTTGTCTCACAAACGAAAGGGCCAGGTAGTCGAAGCCCTGGTCTACGGCAAAAGAGACGTCTCCGCGATCCTTATCCGTCAAAGACGGTACGGACAACGTAGCTCCGGGCAGATTGACACCTTTTCGATTTTTTAAGGTGCCACCGGTAAGGATAAGGCAGCGAACAGCCGTTGGCGCCGTGTCGAGGACCTCAAGTTCCAGCAGGCCGTCGTCCAGAAGAATCCGGTCGCCACGGGCAACTTCCGAGGCTAGCCCCGGATAGAGCACGGGGATGCGGCTGGCGTCGCCTTCGATATCCTCCGAAGTTAGGATAACCGTGTCGCCGGTTTTTAACTTAACCAGCCCGTTTTGCATGTGCCCGGTGCGAATTTTTGGCCCCTGGAGGTCCCCCAGGATAGCTACGGGGATCTGGTGTTTTTGGGCCAGTTCGCGGATGTGTGTGACGATCAGGGCTTTATTTTCACGGTCCCCGTGGGAAAAATTCAAACGAAAGAGATCGGCTCCTGCCTTCATCAACCGCTCGATGCATTCCCGCGAATCGCAGGCCGGGCCAATGGTGGCGATGATTTTGGTATGGCGGAACATGTTGAATGGTCCTCCATTCAAATGCAAGGGGCGACCGGAAATGAAAGGACCCTGACTGTGAAAGTCAGGGTCCGGAATCGAGCGGTTTAGTGGTGGTAACGTCCGAGACGTTCCGTGTGCGCCCGACTTGGCCCTTTGTGGCAGCGGAAGCAAGGTTCGCCCTCGACTTTCTGTTGCTGCATGGGGGACACGTCAGGTGGCAAAACCGAGGTTTCCTTTTGCCAGGATTCGCGGCCGTACTCATCGGATAGGGTAACGGCTGTCGCCCGAACTTCCCAGTTTGCACTGATCGGTACGCTATGGCACTGGTCACAACCTCCCGGGGGTGGGATGGCTTTCCATGCGCCCATCATGGCGCAACCGCAAATCACAGCAGCCGGCAATAGCATCCAAAGGTATTTTTTCATGTGGACAACTATCCTCTCTCGGGAAGTTTCAAAAAGTGCAGCAACTATACCATAGCCTCGGACCAAGGCCAATGCGAAATAACGGCCCTTTCAAGTCGGTTTGTAGCTGTCGGATCGACGTGTTTCTCGATTCTGCTGATAAGGGTGAGCTTTGTTTGGCGACATTGCTATGTATAAACAGGTATCCCGTCGCCGCCGATTGAAAGGTAAATTGCCTGGCTGGCGAGACAAAATCGAACACCGTGCTATTATGTTGCTAAGTGAGTGAACTTGGAAGGCTTTACGTGTTGCCTTTGAGGGGTGCATGAGGGTGGGAGTTGCGTCATAACGGAGCGTGTGTGTAAAAAAGTGAGACATAGTGATCCGTAATGAATGGCTTGAGGATGGGCAATGGGAAGTCTGCACCAATCTGTACTTCGGCCGATAGGCTGTGCCTGTCGAAGCATTTTTCCTGAAAGCTGTTATGGCATTGAAATTGCGTTAAGGTAAAACGCTGGTTTATTGATGTGTGATCTTTTGGTTAAAATGTTTGGAATCTCTCTGTGCTGTATGAGCCATATGCTGAAATTATTGGGTTTTTACGTTGTTGCCCAATTTGAAAAGACGTTCATCTTGGCTGTGAGTTTTCTCTGGAAGCAAATTTAATGGCGCCTTTAGTCATACCGAGCCGCAAACGGCATGTTTAGCCGCGCTTAGGGTAGGAGCGCACACCCGGGTTACCGACGATTGTTCCCGCTGCATCGGGAGTTCGGTAAGAAGGGGGCACTATGGCGGTTGCGGTTAAGTCCGAGCGAAAACCGAATGGCGGCTTCCGCTATGCTGTTTTCTGTTTCAGACACACCCGTGGCTAGAGGCTTTTTGGCAAGACCCGAGTTGGGTAAAAAAGAGGATTTTCAAACTTCAAAGGAGGAGTACAAAGATGACCCTTGCAATTCTCATTGCTATTTCCTTAATGTGGGTACCCGTAGCCCTGTTGTTTCTTGGTTTCGGTGAAGCAAAAGGAACCGGCGCCATTACGGCATTTGTCGGTGCCTGCGTTGTAGTCAGTGCCTTTGTCCTTGCTATCCAAGGGGACGCTTTTACCGCCGGTCTGCTGTTTGCCCATGGTCTGCTGTATTGTACTGTTGCCTATGCCCTGCTTGCCGGTCTGGAAAGCATGGCTTCAGTCGGTAACGTCAGTCTTACGGTTGCCATTGTCTCTTTTATCTACATGGTCCTATTCTACACCGTTAAGGGTAGTGGATATTTCGCATTTGCCTGTGCCGGTTACACGGTTCTTACCCTCGAGGTGTGGTTGAATGCTTACGGCAAGTTCTCCGCCAAGCTGCTGGCTTTCTCCCTTCTCATCTGGGCCGCAGTCGGTTTGTACTATCCTGCTTTCATGCTGTTGGCCGGCAAAGAATTGCCTTTTTAACCGACTTTCAGAATTGAAATAAAAAAACCGGGAGCGCGATTGCGGTCCCGGTTTTTTTTATGATTTCAGCATACTGCTTGGGGAATTATCTCCCGTTACTCATCCCGCATATTACAAACGAATGATGCTGGAGCCCCAGGTGAAACCAGCCCCGAAAGTGACCAAGCCTATCAGATTGCCTTCGCTGAGGCGACCTTCGCGGCGGGCCTCGTCCAGGGCGATGGGAATGGAGGCGGCTGAGGTGTTGCCGTAGCGGTCAACGTTTACGTAGGTCTGTTCATCGGTCAATTTCAAGCGCTTGCCGAGGGCTTCAATAATGCGCAGGTTGGCCTGGTGGGAAATCACGAGGTCAAGATCCTCAATGGCCATGCCGGAAAGTTTCAGGGCTTTTTTCATGGCTTTGCTCATACAGACCACCGCATGGCGAAAAACTTCGCGACCTTCCATGCGCATGGTATGCAGTTTTTCCCGTACATTTTCGACGGTCGGCGGATTGATGGAGCCGCACCCGAGATTGTAGAGCAGACCGCTATGGGTGCCATCGGCGCCGATATGGGTCGACAGGATTCCTCGCTCTTGCTGCGAGGGGCCCAAGACCACGGCACCGGCGCCATCGCCGAACAGTACGCAGGTATTGCGATCTTCCCAATCGACCATAGAGGTGAGAATTTCTCCACCGATCAGGAGAATGTGTCGGTGTGTGCCGGAGCGTATCAAACTGTCGGCCATTTGCAGACCGTAGATAAAACCGGAACAGGCGGCACTGATATCGAAGGCCGCAGCATTGTCCGCTCCGATAAGGGTCTGGACAAAACAGGCTGTAGCCGGGAACTTCATGTCACCGGTTACCGTGGCCAGAATAATCAGATCGATATCGGTAGCGGCAAGATTGGCATCTTCAAGCGCTTTTTTTGCGGCTTCAGCCGCCAGACTTGAAAGCGCGGTTCCCGGTTCGACGATATGGCGGGTACGAATACCGGAGCGTTCTACAATCCAGGCATCGTTGGTGTCCACCATCTTTTCCAAGTCGGCGTTGGTCAGGATCTTCTCGGGGATGGCGCGTCCGGTACCGAGGATCATGGCGCGCTTGCTGTTGTCCATACGTGTCTCCTCCTGCTCTAGTAGGAAATAATCGAGCACAAAATAGCATGTTTAGCGAGAGGCCTCAAGGTATTGCGCAACGTGTATCTGTTTGTTGGCATTCGAAACGTCAGAGGCCCCCCCCTCTGCCTCGGCCATTATCTTCTGCAAGGGAATGGCCAACTTCGATTAAGGGGAACTTTTCCTATGCTCGGATGTATTCCATTCCTGAAGAACAGTCGCATCGACCGAACGCAGATGCAGATCCCTTTGTGGGAATGGAATTTCGATCTCTTCTTCGCGAAAACGCCGGTCGATGTATAGCAGCAGATCGTTTTTGATAATCAGGCGTTCGGCGACCGACTTTGCCCACACACGTAGTTCGAAATCGAGGGAGCTGGCACCAAAGGCAGTAAAGATGGCCGAGGGTGCGGGCTTGTCGAGAACATCGGGATGGGTTTGTGCCGCGTCGTAAAGGATACGCAGGACCTTTTCCACATCGCTGCCGTAAGCCACCCCTACAGGGACGACGATGCGGCATTGTTCATTGGACAGGGTCCAGTTAGTGACTTTTTCGGAAACCAGCAGCGAGTTGGGTACGATAACTTCCGATTGATCAAAGGTTTCAACGGTGGTGGAGCGCAGGCCAATTTTGCGTACTGTGCCCCATTCGTTGTCCAGAACTACCATGTCGCCGATTTTTATAGGGCGCTCAAACAGCAGGATAAGGCCACTGACAAAATTGTTGACGATATTCTGTAATCCAAAGCCGATACCGATGCCAAGAGCACCGGCCAGTACCGCAAAATTTTTCAATTCTATGCCGGCCAAGCTCAGGGCCATGACTACGCCAAAGGCCAAAATGGCATAGTGAAGCAGCTTTTTAATGGAATCGCGCACCCCCCGATCCAACTGTCGGCGCGGAAAAACCTCCTCTTCCAACAGGCTGCGCAACAGCCAGGAAACGAGGATGGCGGTGTACAGGGCAGCGAGTCCGATCAAGAGCATTTTGGCGGAGACGGTTTTGTCATCGAGCACGATTCCCGTGGATACGATGGTATGCCAGGCTTCGCCAGCGCTGTCAAACAGGCGCCAGGTCACCATCAGGTGCAAAGCGGTATAGACCGAGATGCAAATCGGAACAAGATGCCAGATGCGGGTTTGCAGTTCCTGCCCATGCCGACGGAAAAAACGCTGTCTTTTAAACATCCTGAGTTTTGCCAACGTAAGTAATGCGGCATGCAGCAGGCGTAACGTCAACACTGCGAGCAGGCAGATGAAAACAGTCCTCAGCCCCGCAAAAATAAGATGTTCGGCGAGATTGCCATACCCTCCCACCTGGGCCATGGCGGACACCCCGAGTAAGCCCATCCCGAGTTTCAAAAGATTCCGGAACTGCCGCTGTCGGTCGGGCCTGGCTTTCAGCGAGCGATTTTTTATGCTCCACAGCACGCATATGCCGGCCAGGCATATCCCGGTGAGATAGAGAGTGTAGAGAGGTGTGGGTAGTGCCAGGGTTTGCAGAATTCGCGACAGAATGTAAACGTAGGCCAGCAACCGAATAACCAGCCGTTGCCGAGGACTATCAAACAACTCGACGCTTAAAGGCACCAGGGACAGAACCGCTCCGGTTGTGAGGATCAGAATCCAGCCTGAAGGCGCATGGCCGTAAAATGGAGCCAGCACGAAGGTCGACAGAAACAAGCTTGCGGCGAAGGGATGGCGCAGGGCGAATTGCAAATTTTCCGCATCCGTCAAACGGGCACCTCGAGATCGCAACATCGCAACCAGAAAAACGATCAAAAATACATGCAAAGCAATCAGTCCACCGCGGTTCTTCCAGAATAGACTGTTGAGAAGATCCAGCTTGCCGAGTCCGGCAGGGATGGAAGAAAGCAGGGTCCTGTCGAATTGTCGATAGAATTCCGGATTTAAAAAGGAGGGTTGATTGCGCACCAGAAGTTGTCCGCGACTGGCGGCAAGGAGCTGTTCTATCTGGCCAATTTGTTCGGAAATCCGTGATTGCAGGCCAGTGACTTTCTGCTGCAGGGCAACGAGTGGGGGGGCTATTTCTTCGAGTTGTTGCAGTGATTGGTCTATGGTTTGGCGTGCTTCGATGAAAATTTCCGGAGGCGCAAGTGGGCTGGGGGTTGGTAAAGATTCCTGCCATTTCTGCCAGAACTGCTTTTGATCCAGCCATTTACGGTTTAGTTCCTCTATCTGTGCCAGGCGCAGGAAGAGTTCGTCCAGCAGTTGCGTGGTTTTGTCCTTGTGGCCCAGGAGCGTGTTTCTGGCTTGCTGCAAATTGTCGAGGGGCCAATTCTGAAACGGCCCCATGATTTTTTCACGTTCGGTCCATTGGTCCTGCCATTGTTGAAGGGAGGTCAGGGTCAGATTAAGAGCGTCGAGATTGGCAAGGGCGTTTAGCTGGCTGTCCAAGGCGCTCTTTTCTTCTGTGAGCTTAGCCAATCGGGGATAAATCTCCGCCACGCCGGGTAATGGTGCCGGTTCCGAGGATTCCGGGGTGGCGGCAGGCTGATCGGCATGGACTGCCACAGCCATAGATAACAGAAGTAAAACAATACAGTAGGTCAGCAGACGTTTCATAAATCACCCCTGGGGACAGGCATTTCTTATTTTTCAACAGGCGCAAGTCTACCATTTGCCCGCTGGTTTGCCACCTTTTTTAAACAACAACCAACGCAACCGGTTGGGGTCGGGGGGACGATGGGAAAAAGTCTGGTAAAATTTGACCTGATGCTCATTTCTGCACGGGAAAGGTATGCATGAACGAGGGGGATGTCCGACAGGGTACGGTGGTGGCTGTGCATGGCGGGGTGGTCGATGCCCGGTTCGATGACGGTCTGCCGCAGATCAACGCACTGTTGTTGGCAGGTTCGCAGGGTCAATTCAAGGTGGAAGTCATGCTGCATCTCGATAGCCACCACGTGCGCGGCAATGCCCTGACTCCAACGCAGGGGCTGGCCTGCGGAGAGGTCATCAAGGACACCGGTATGCCGCTGCGGGCACCGGTGGGGCCGGGGATATTGGGTCGGGTATTCAATGTGTTCGGCGAACCCATCGATCAGAGGCCGCCGCCCGATGGCTGCCGCTGGCGATCGGTTCTGACCAAGCCGACCGGATTGTCGGACAGACCCGTTAAAGCCGAGGTGTTTATTACAGGTATCAAGGCCATCGATGTCCTGGCCCCCCTGGAAAGGGGTGGCAAGGCCGGATTGTTCGGCGGTGCCGGCGTTGGTAAGACGGTGCTGATTACCGAACTGATTCATAATATGGTCGGTCAGCACGAAGGGGTTTCGCTCTTCTGCGGCATCGGCGAACGTTGTCGGGAAGGTGAGGAACTGTATCGTGAAATGCGTGAGGCGGGTGTGCTGGATAACACCGTGATGGTGTTCGGCCAGATGAACGAACCGCCCGGTGCACGGTTCCGGGTAGGGCTCACTGCCCTGACCATGGCTGAATATTTTCGTGATGATCAGGGGCAGGATGTACTGCTGCTGATCGACAACATCTTTCGTTTTATTCAGGCCGGTATGGAAATATCCGGGCTTTTGGGGCTCATGCCTTCGCGGCTCGGATACCAGCCGACCATGAGTACAGAACTGGCGCAGTTGCAGGAACGCATTTCAAGTACCAGACAGGCTGCCATCACATCGATCCAGGCGGTATACGTGCCGGCCGATGATTTTACCGACCCGGCGGCGGTGCATGCCTTCTCTCATCTGTCGGCTTCCATTGTTCTGTCGCGCCGGCGGGCCAGCGAGGGATTGTATCCCGCTATCGATCCGCTGCTTTCCAACTCTAATATGCTCAACCCGCGTATCGTTGGCGAGCGTCATTACCGTCTGGCCCAGGATATCCGTCGCACCCTGGCTACCTATGAGGAGCTCAAGGACATCATCGCCATGCTGGGACTGGAGGAATTGTCGCGGGATGACCGCCGCGTGGTATTCCGTGCCCGGCGCCTGGAGCGCTTTTTGACCCAGCCCTTTTACACCACCGAACAGTTTACCGGCATGCAGGGGCGCATGGTTTCCCTGGAAGCGGCCCTTGACGGTTGCGAAGCCATCCTTAACGATGAATTTTCCGACACTCCGGAAAAGGTGCTCTACATGATCGGAGGGATCGAGGAAGCGCGTCAGCGTCTGCGCGAGCGCGATGCCGCTGAAAAGGGTACAGCGTCATGAGGCTCACCGTGCAGACCCCGGCGGAGCGCATGCTCGATTGCGCCGTGAGCAAGGTGGTAGCAGAAGGCTTGAACGGCTCTTTCTGCCTGCGGCCACGGCATGTCGATCTGGTCTCGGCGCTGGTGCCGGGATTGTTCTATTACGAAACAACCCAGGGTGCGGGCCACTATCTGGCCCTTGATCGCGGACTGCTGGTCAAGCAGGGCATGCTGGTGTCGGTGGCGGTACGTAATGCCGTCACGGGAGGCGACCTTGGCGACCTGCTGGAGGTGGTGCTTCTGCGTTTCCGGGCAATGGACGAGCAGGAGCGGGTGGTGCGCAGTGCCATGGCCCGTCTGGAATCCGATTTTTTACGCCGCTTCATGGAGCTGTCATGACCGATGAAAAGGATAAGAATCCCCGTTCGGGGCAACAGTCCCGCGACGATTTGCGACGGCTGCTGGCGGCCAAGCAGGCACGCAAGCTGCGGGCCATAGAGCAGCGCGGGCACAGCGCCTGGTTCGGTCTCGGCATGTTTGGCCTGGTCGGCTGGTCGGTGGCTATCCCGGCGGTTGCGCTTACGGCTCTCGGGGTGTGGATCGATGCCCGGCACTCCGGGCCTTATTCCTGGACACTGATGCTGTTGGTGATCGGGGTTGGGTTGGGCTGTGTCAATGCCTGGATCTGGGTCAGTCGCGAACGCAGGAATATCGAAACCGAGCGTCGCGAGCCGCCGGAGGAGAAAAAGCATGACCACGACTGAACTGAGCCGGCTGGCGCTGGCCCTGATCGTTGGCGGTCTGTTGGGTGCAGCATATTTCGGTGGTCTCTACCTGACCGTGAAACAAGTGGGACAGGCGTCTTCGCCGCAGCTTTTGCTGGTCGGTAGTTTTGTGGTCCGCCTGCTGGTAGTGCTGGGAGCTTTTTACCTGCTCTCCGCCTGGGGTGCTTTGGCCATGATGACCTGTCTAGGTGGATTTCTTATCGCTCGGCTGGCATGGCTGCGATCCCGTTATGGACGGGGATAGGATTCAGTGCTGAGTGCTGAAAGTTGAGGATCAAAATCTATGGAAATTACTCCCGACATCTTCATCTTCTGGCAGTGGCAAGGGCTGAAGATCAATGCCACCATTGCTATCACCTGGCTCAATATGTTGATCCTGATTGCGGGGGCTTGGCTGGTGACGCGGCGACTGCGCCGGGAAGGGCGTTTATCGCGCTGGCAAAACCTGCTTGAGGTGCTTGTTTCCGGTATGGAAGAGCAGATCCACGACATGGGATTGGCGCCACCACGGGAGTTTCTGCCGTTTCTCGGAAGCCTGTTTCTGTTCGTATTATTTTCCAACTTGCTGTCGGTGATTCCCGGTTACGTGGCACCCACGGGATCGCTATCCACGACCACCGCCCTGGCCATTTGCGTGTTTATATCCGTGCCTCTATGGGGTGTCCAGCGACGTGGTTTTATAGGCTACTTGCGGATGTACATTAAACCTTCGGTTTTCATGCTGCCTTTCAACATTATGGGCGAGGTGTCCCGGACACTCGCTCTGGCTGTGCGTCTGTTCGGAAATGTTATGAGCGGCAGCATGATAGCCGGCATCCTTTTGTCCATTGCGCCCCTGTTTTTTCCGGTGTTGATGCAGCTTCTAGGGCTGATTACCGGAGTCATCCAAGCTTATATCTTCGCAGTGTTGGCGGCGGTCTATATCGCCGCCGGGGCACAGATGGAGCAGCAAAGGGAGCAACAGGTCCAGGGGTAGTTCCATTATTTTATCCGTTTACGATTGTGTCTTTCAGGCTGATCGAAAGGAGTTCTAAATGGAGAGTCTTACATGGGTTGCCGTGTCCTCCATCCTGTCGGCGGGCATCTGTATCGGAATCGGGGCCATCGGCCCGGCTCTTGGCGAAGGGCGGGCTCTTGCCCAGGCGCTGGCGGCCCTGGCACAGCAGCCGGACGAAGCCAACACCATCACCCGCACCCTGTTTGTGGGGTTGGCGATGGTCGAGTCTACCGCGATTTATTGTTTCGTGGTTTCCATGATTTTGATTTTTGCCAATCCGTTCTGGCGGTTCTTTTTGGCCAGAGTCGGCGAAGGAGGCTGAGTCGTGCTTATCGACTGGTTCACTGTAGCGGCCCAAGCGGTCAATTTTTTGATCCTGGTGGCCTTGCTCAAACGTTTTTTGTATGGTCCGATCCTACGCGCCATGGATCGTCGTGAAGAACGTCTGGTGGTCCGTTTTGCCGAGGCGGAGAGCAAGTTGGTCGAAGCGGGCCAACTTGAGGAGCAATACCGCGGTTTGCTGCAAGAGCTTGAGGAAGCGCGCGGCGTCAAATTGCGCCAGGTGGAGGAAGACGTTGAAGATCAGCGCCGCAAGCTGATCGCTGCCGCCAAGGAAGAAGCTGCCGAGGTGCGGCGGGCCTGGGCTGCAGCCATTCGTGAGGAGCGGGAATCCTTCTTCACCGAGCTTAAAAAGCGGGTGGGCGGAGAAATGCTGAAGATCGCTCGCAAGTCCCTCGGGGATTTGGCCAATACTGAACTGGAGCAACTGATGGTCGCACGTTTTAACGAACGCCTGGCGGAACTCCGCAGCGACGAGCGGGAACAGGTCGCCTTGGCAGCCTGCGATCGCGGTGTCCTGGTGCGCAGCCCTTTTGCGCTACCCGATCAGCTACGTCAGCGGTTGGCCGATGGCGTACGACAGGCCCTGGGGCCGTCGGTGGAGTTGAACTACCAGGATCAGGCGGTGATGCCCCTCGGCATCGAATTGACCGTGGGGGGGCTTAAATTGTCCTGGGGCGTCGACAGTTATTTTGAGCAGTTGGAGCAGGAGGTAGCGGTCCTTTACGACGGTCAGGCGAGCGTTTCAGCAGAGGCTTGCCTATGAAAGATCCCGGTCCCTCGCTTACCTCGGTGCTCAAGAGTGCTTTCGATACCCTCGATCAGGCTGTAGACAGGTTCTCACCGGTGCTGACGGTGCAACATGTCGGCTGGGTGGAGTATGTCGGCAAGGGTATTGCGCGCGTCGGTGGCTTGCCCGGGGTGCGGTGCGAGGAACTGCTGGCTTTCCCGGGTAATTTGCTTGGACTGGCGTTGGATGTTGCCGAAGAGCAGGTCGGGGTGGTGCTACTGGGCGATTACGGTCATCTCCAGGCCGGAGACGAGGTGCGCCGTACCGGCCGGGTGTTCGATGTGCCGGTGGGGGACGGCCTGATCGGACGGGTCGTCGATCCTGTCGGGCGCAGTCTCGATGGTGGCAAGCCCGTTACCTTTCAGCGGCGCCTGCCGGTGGAGCGTCCTGCCCCGCCGATCATGGATCGTCTGCCGGTAACCCAGCCGTTGATGACCGGTATCAAGGTCATCGACGCCCTTATTCCCATCGGTCGCGGACAGCGTGAATTGATCCTCGGCGATCGACAGACCGGCAAGACGGCCATCGCCATCGATACCATCATCAATCAGCACGATCAGGATATGTTGTGCATCTATTGCGCTATCGGGCAACGTGCCTCCAGTGTTTCCGGGGTGGTCTCCGAGTTGCGCAACTGCGGCGCCCTCGACTACAGCATCGTGGTAGTGGCGGAGGGGGATGCGCCGCCGGGTCTGCAGTATATCGCTCCCTATGCCGCTACCAGCATGGCGGAGCATTTCATGGAGCATGGTCGTGATGTGTTGATCGTTTACGACGATTTGACCCACCACGCGCGGGCTTATCGCGAGATTTCCCTGTTGCTGCGCCGTCCACCTGGGCGCGAAGCTTTTCCGGGTGATATTTTCTATGTTCACTCGCGTCTTCTGGAGCGCGCCACACACCTCTCTGAACCGCGTGGGGGTGGTAGTCTCACGGCTTTGCCCATTATCGAGACCGAGGCTCAGAACCTGTCGGCGTATATTCCGACCAACCTGATTTCCATTACCGACGGCCAGGTCTATCTGTCTCCAGAGCTGTTTCAAAAAGGATTGTTGCCCGCCGTCGATGTCGGCAAATCGGTTTCCCGTGTCGGTGGAAAAACCCAACTTGCCGCTTATCGGGCGGTGGCCGGCGATTTGCGCCTGACCTACTCCCAGTTCGAAGAACTCGAGGCCTTTGCCCGCTTCGGTACCCGACTGGATGAAGAAACCCGTCAGGTTCTGCATCGTGGTCGCCGGGTGCGTGCTATCCTTAAGCAACCTCAGTTTCGGCCGCGCACAGCGCCTCAGCAGGTATTGGTACTGCATGCGCTGAACAGCGGGGTTTTCGACAAGGTCGAGGAAGAGGCTCTCTTCGAGGTGGAGCAAGCGGTTTGCTCGGCGGTGGCTGAACTGCCGGAAATTGCAGAGAAGATTTTGCGCGGAGAAGCTTTGTCCAGCGAAGATCTTGACGCTGTGCTGGACGCCGCCGTTCGCGCGGTGCGACCGTTTATCAAAGTCGGGGAGGACGAGGATGCCGGCGCTGCAGGAGTTGCAACATAAAATCAAAAGCGCATCGGATTTGCACATGGTGGTGCGTACCATGAAGGCGCTGGCTGCGGTCAGCATCCGTCAGTATGAAGATGCGGTGCGGGCTCTCGACGGCTATTACGAAGCCGTTGAGCTGGGGCTGCGGGCCGTATTGCGGGATCGTCCTCTGACCGGTCGTACGCGAAAGTCTGGTGAGACCATAGCGTTGATTCTCGGCTCGGATCAGGGCATGGCGGGGCGCTTTAACGATGCCATGCTTGAATATGCAACCGGTTGGTTGCAGAGTGACGGCGATATCAAGGGTGCGGCAGAATGTTGGGTCGCCGGAGACAAAATCGCCGGTGGAATCGAAGAGCGATTTGGCGAGGTCGGCGAGTTTTTCGCCCTGCCAACCTCGGTACAGAGTATTACCGCCACCGTGCAGGAGGTGCTGGTGCGGTTTGAGCGGCGCCGCAGCTGCAGCGAGTGCCGGTTGCTGTTGTTTCACAACCGGCCATTGACCGGTGCTTCCTATGAGCAGCAGTGCGTATTGCTGTTACCGCCCGATGAGCGCTGGTTGCGGCACATGGCCGGTCAGAAGTGGCCCGGCCGTTGCCTTCCCATGGTCGCTGCTCCTTGGGAACAGTCCTTCCCCGCCTTGATCAACGAATATCTGTTTGTCACTCTGTTTCGCGGTTTTGCCACATCCCTTGCCGCGGAAAACGCCGCCCGGCTGGCGGCTATGCAACGTGCCGAAAAGAATATCGAGGAACTCCAGGCAGATTTGCAATCCCGCTACCATGCGCTGCGGCAGACGGTTATTACCGAAGAACTGTTCGACATTATTTCGGGTTTCGAAGCCCTTGGCGGTGCCGAGGACCGGGCCGGGCGCGACAAGTAGAGACCGGGTGATTCAAGAGATCCCAAGTTTCTCCATGAGTTCCTCCACCAAACTGTTATTCTGAGACGCGATGAGGGTTGCTCCGACCAGTCTTACGAATTCAGGCTGCTTCGCTCTGCGAAGGCCTCAGATACCGTTCGGTCTAATGGAACAGAAGAGATGGGACTTATCTTCGTGTCAGGCTCAAAGGCCTCTGTCGCAAACCAGGCTCCCCATCTCTTTCACCGGGCGTCCCCGGAACTGAAGTTACAAGTAGAGGACAACGAATATCAACATATAAGATCGCGAAGGATACGAAGAAGTTCCAATAACGACAAAGCCACCACGAACAGGGATATTCAGGATAGACAGGATGAAAACCAACGGCCTTGGGTTTAGGGGGTTATCCTGATCATCCTGCATATCCCTGTAAAAGCAAGATTGCAGAGGGCAACGATCATCAACATATAAGGACGCCAAGAGCACGATGAAATTAAGGCATCGGTTCATGAGGCTATAAAGGCTTCCCGGCATGACCGGTCCGGGGGTATCATAAAACCGAGGACTTTTATGACTGAAACATCGACCACTCAGCCACCCGAATGGCATTTCGAGCAGGGCCCCATCCGCCCGCCAAGCGAGGCGCACAGTCTGCTGCTGCGGGTCAGCCGCAACTGCCCGTGGAATCGCTGTACCTTCTGTCCGGTTTACAAGGGGCGCAAGTTTTCAATGAGACCCGTCGAGGATGTATGCCGGGATATCGATGCGGTTGCCAGACATCTCGATCTGTTGCGCCGCAACCTCGGTGAGCCCGGGGTTGAAACACAAGGGTTGTTGCAGCTATGGCATGATCGGTTGCCGTCTGCAGAGCAGGCCTCGTTTCGGGCTGCGGCCCATTGGCTGGCCGGAGGGTTGCAGTCGGTTTTTCTGCAGGATGCCGATGGTCTGATCGTCGGACCCAAACGGCTGCGTGTTATCCTTGCGCATCTTCAGGCAACTTTTCCGTGGACGTTTCGCATCACCGCCTACACCCGCTCGCAGACAGTCCTGCGGTTTAGCCAGGAGGAATTAATTGCTTTGCGGCAGGCGGGCCTGACGCGGTTGCATATCGGTTTGGAGTCCGGCTGCGACGCAGTGCTGGAAAAGGTCTGCAAGGGCGCAACGCGCGCGATGCACATCCAGGCTGGCCAACGGGTCAAACAAGCGGGGATCGAACTGTCGGAATATGTTATGCCCGGCCTGGGAGGCAGGGAGTTGTCGGAGCACCATGCCCGCGACTCCGCCACTGCGCTGAATGCTATCCGGCCTGATTTCATCCGCCTGCGTACCCTGGCTATTCCTGAAGGGGTTCCCCTGCATGAGGAGTGGCGCAGCGGTCGGTTCGAGTTTTGTACCAGCGTCGAAATTGCCCGTGAGCTGCTGCTGTTTCTGCAAAACCTTGACGGTATCGCAGGCGAGCTGGCCAGCGATCATGTGCTCAATTTATTTGAAGATTTGACCGGCATCTTGCCCGCCGATCAACCACGGCTGGTAGCCATGGTGCAAGATTTTCTCGATCTGACTGACGAGCGACGCTGTGTCTACCTGGTTGGACGCCGAGGCGGCATGTTGCGTGGTCTGCGGGATCTGATTGACCCCATCAAGGAGGCTGCTGCCCGGAATCTGTGTGAGCAGTTGGGAGCCACCCCGGATAATGTCGAGGACATTTGCCGCAGGCTGATGCAGCGCTTTATCTGAATTGAAAGGAGATCGCTTCGCTATGATACGCACCTGCACCATCGATACCCCTTTGGGGCCTATGACGGCCGCGGCTTTGGACGGCAAGCTTATCGGTTTATGGTTTGTGGGCCAGAAACACTATCCGGCCGCTGCGCAGAGCTGGGAGCCCCAGCCTGAATACCCTGTTCTGGCGGATTTGCGAGCATGGATCGAGGGATATTTTGCCGGGAAGGGTGGCAGGCCGGAACTACCTTTGGAGCCGCAGGGGACCCCTTTTCAAAAAGCCGTCTGGAAAATCCTGCTGCAGGTGCCACCGGGGGAAACCATCACCTACGGAGAGATTGCCGAACAACTCGCGGCTCAACGCCGTGTGCTTTCCATGTCGGCGCAGGCCGTAGGCGGCGCGGTCGGGCGCAACCCAATTTCCATCCTGATCCCCTGTCATCGGGTGATCGGGGCTGACGGCGCTCTTACCGGCTACGCGGGGGGGATCGAGAAAAAACGGGCGCTGTTGCAGTTGGAAGGGGCTGCGGAGGTTGAGTCGTAATGAAAATCTACGGACAAATCTTGGTTCTCGCACGAAGCCACGGAGATCACAAAGAAAAGCAAACCCGAAAAAAACTGTGTCGAAGGGCGATCGCTTTTAGGGGCTCTTTGTGGCTTCGTGGCTTCGTGCGAGATATATGTTGGCCTTTCGTATCTAACTTTTATAATCCTTGAAACTCACCCTGAAAAATAGACTGTAAAGCACCGGCACCACACCTAACGTCAGCACGGTGGCGAATATCAGCCCGAAAATGATGGCGATGGCCATGGTCTCCCATAGCGGGCCGCCGCCGAGCCACAGAGGCAGCAGGCCGCCGACGGTAGTGCCTGTAGTCAGCAGGATCGGTCGCAATCGGCGCATGGCCGATTCGAGGATGGCCCGGGCCGGTGGCAGGCCGTTTTGCTCGATTTCGATATTGATGCGGTCAATGAGTACAATGGCATTGTTTATGACGATCCCCGCCAACGATATAATCCCCAGCAAGGTCATGAAGCCGAAATAACTGCCGGTCAGCAACAGGCCGATGGTGACGCCGATCATGCCCAACGGGATGGTCAGCAGGATGATCAGCGGGCGTCGCAGAGAGTTGAATTGCCCCACCAGCAGCAGTACCACGATCAGTCCGGTGATCGGCAGATTGACAGCGATCGACTCGTTGGCCTTGCCCGAGGTCTCCAGCTCCCCACCCATCTCATACTTGTAACCGAAGGGCCACTTTTTCTGCGCGTTTTGCAGCCATCTATCCATTTTTTCGGCGATGGCGATGGGGTTGCCGGTCTGGTCGATGCCCGCTTCAACGGTCACGGTGCGGCGACGGTCGCGGCGTAAAATTTTGGCCGGTTGCCAGGCGATTTCGATATCGGCTACCTGTTTCAGGGGGACGGACTGGCCGGTGCGCTGGACATAGATGTTATGGGTTTCCAGCTTGCCGAAATCCTGCCGATCGGCGGCGGTGGAGCGCAGGGTGACCGGAATGACTTCATCCTGTTCGCGGTATTCGGTGGTGGTGATACCGCTGAGGATCGTCTGCAGCGACACCGCAATGTCACGACTGGTAAGCCCGGCTCGCAGGGCACGGGGCTGGTTGACGCGTACCACCAGTTTCTTGGTGCGGGCTCCCCAGTCGTCGGTAATGTTGAGGATGCCGGGCATGGTGGCCAGGTGTTCCTTGACCTCGTCACCGATAGAGAAAAGCTTGTCGCTGTCTTTACCGGACAGGCGGATTTCCACCGGGTTGTCGATCGGCGGGCCAAGGTTGAGGGGCCGGATGCGTGGGGTAAGGTCGGGGAAATGGCTCTGGCAGAAGGCTTCCAGACGCGGCAACGAGACCTCAAGATTGTGGCGCCGCGACGTGCCGTTGATCAGTACATAGGCGTATTCCGGGCTGGGCGGTTCGGGCTTGTAGGGGAGCATGTAACGTGGCGCGCCTTCGCCGATGAAGGCGACCCAGTCGGTGATCCCTTCGCCATCGTCCTTGCGCACCAGTTCTGTGCGCATGAAATCCTCGATCTGTTGTACTACGGCCTCGGTACGTTTCAGAGGGGTGCCCATGGGCAGGCGCAGTTCCGCGTAAAAGATAGCTTTTTCGTTGGCCGGGAAAAACGATTTCGGAACCATCTGCAATCCGGCCATGGCAACGAAAAATACCGCGGCGATGCCGGCAACGCTCAGCCAGGGATGTCGCAGCAGAGCCAACAGCACCCGGCGGTACCCGCGGTAAAAACGGGATTGAAAATTAACCGCTCCGGCCTTGCTGTCAGGGTGCAAAAAATGGGTACACAGCAGCGGCGTCATGGTTAACGACAGCATCCAGGAACAGAGCAGCGTAATGGTGACCACCTTGAACAGCGGCGAGGTGTATTCGCCGGTGGACGATTTGGCCAGAAAGATCGGTAAAAAAGCGACAGCGGTAGTCAGCGACGAGGTCAGCAGGGGGATTTTCAGTTCCTGCGCGGAATCGATGGCGGCCTGCCGGGCCGGTTTGCCTTCGGCCATCTGCACCATGATCGATTCGCTCATAACGATGGCGTTGTCGACCAGCATGCCAAGCGCAATGATCATGGAGGCCAGCGACATCTGATCGATGCCGATGTTTAAAAATCCCATGACCATCAGCGACATGATCATCGCCATGGGGATCAGGCTGGCCACCACCAAACCGGTACGCAGGCCTAGAAATAGCAGCATCATCACCAGTACGATGAGCATCGACTGCAGCAGGTTGTTGACGAACTCGTTGACCTTGCGTTCGACGTGCTTCGGTTGGAATGCCACCAGGTCGAAGTTGACGCCGATGGGGTAGGCTTGCTCAAAGCGGATCAGGGCCTGCTGGACTTCTTCGCCGAGCTTTAGGATATCGCCCCCTTCGCGCAGATGGATGGCCAGAGTTAAAGCCGGCTGTCCGGCGTAATGAACCTTGGCCTTGGGCGGATCGATGTAACCGCGATGGATGGCGACGAGATCCTCCAGGAAAACCACATCCTGGCCGTCGGGAACATTGATGACGGTGCGCTTGAGGTCCTCCACCGAATCGAAGTTGCCGGTCGGCTCCAGCACGATCTGCTCTTTATCGGTGAAAATTTCGCCGCCGGGGATAATGATATTGCGCGCTTCGAGGATGCTTTTAAGCTGCAGGGGCGACAGGCCCAGTTCGGCCAGTCGGGCATTGTTGTACTCGACAAAGATACGCTCTTGCTGCACACCCTGGATATCGACCTTGGCGATGTCGTCGCTGAGCAGCAGTTCGTTGCGACAATCGTCGGCGATTTTTTTGAGCTCGGCATAGCTGAAGTCCTTGCCGGTGATCGCGATGAGGGTGCCGAAAATATCGCCGAATTCGTCGTTGACGAAGGGGCCCACCACCTCCTCGGGAAGCTCGCCGGTTGCGCGCTGCACCTTGCGGCGCAAATTATCCCAGATGGGACGCATGTTTTTGTAACGTTCGAGAATGTTGACGAAGATGACCGACACGCCCGGCTTCGATTCGCTGTCGATATAATCGATTTCAGGAATTTCCTGAATGATCTTTTCCAGTTTGTCGGTGACCAGTTGCTCGACCCGCTCGGGGCTGGCACCGGGAAAATAGGTCAACACCTGGGCGGTGCGCACCACGAACCCCGGGTCTTCGTCGCGGGGCAGGGATTTGTAGAAGAACAGCCCCGCCAGCGCTACAACAGCCAGGGCTACATAGGTGATGCGGGTTTTGTCGAGGGCAGCGCGGGTAATATTCATGGCGCCTGCTCCTTTTCCGCAAGCAGTTTGACCTGCTGCCCATCGTGGATAAGTGCGACGCCGGCAGTGACAATGCGATCACCGTTGTGCAATCCGGTGAAGATTTCCAGACCCTCTGCGGTAAGTTCGCCGATGCCCACAGGTTGGCGGCGGATTTTACCCTGCTCCGTATCTTCCGGTTCAACGATATACACAAACCGTCCATCGCGATCTTCGCCCACCGCTTCGGGGGGAACGACAAAACGGCTGCCACCGCTATCTCGTTGTGGAAAAGTAAAAGTGACCTCTGCCGCCATGCCGGGACGGATAGCGCTGTCGGCACGATTGAGCCGCACCGTGACGGGGTAGGTTGTGGCGTAGGTGGTGGCTGCCACCCCTACCTCGGTAACGCTGGCGGCAAAGGTGCGCTCCGGCGAGGCATCAAAGCGAACCACAACCTCGCTGCCCCGTTCGATTCCGGTGATGAGGCTTTCGGGGACGGCGACGATGACTTCCGGTATGGCGCCGGCGGTCAATACCGCCACCACTCTGCCGGAGTCGACATTTTCCCCCGCCTCCACCGGCACGCTGGCGATAGCCCCGTCAGTCGGCGCGGTCAGGCGCGTATAGCGCAGTTGCGAACGGGCCAGTTCCAATCGGGTTTCGCTGGCATGCACGGCGGCAGCGGCAGACTCGCTGGCAGCGCGGGCGGCGTCCAGATCGTTGCGTGAAGCATTACGATTTTCGTACAAAGCGCGTACACGGGCATAATTGGCTTCGGCGTTGCGTGCCTGGGCCCGGGCTTTGGCCAGGGCGGCCTCGGCTTCCTGTTTTTGCAGTTCATAGTCGGTGGCATCGAGGCGCGCAATGAGTTGACCAGCATTTACCCGGTCGCCAACTTTAACGGCGATTTGCTGAACAGCGCCCGGTACGCGAAACGACAGTCGCGATTCCTGGCCGGCTTTGGCGATGCCGGAAAAGGCGCGCGTGGTATCACCGCTGACTGCTTGTACGGTCTGGGAACGCACCGGCCGCAGCAGAGGTTCCTGCAGTGGGGTGTTGTCACGACAGGCCGGCAGGCAAAGGATTAGCGTCAGGACTGCAAGGTATTGGAGGCGCATGGAACTACTCCCTGGCGGAAAGCCGGTCAGGTTCAAAAGGGGTGGCCGGTGCGGATTTCAGGTAAAGCTCGAGTCGTTGAAACCATTGTTCGCGGTCGTCGGCACTGAGGAAAAAATCGAATTGGCCGACGGAGCGCTGCACAGCCATCAGATCGAGCAGAAAGTCGAACACGGCATTGGCTGCGGTCTGTTCCGCTGTCAGCGCGGCATTCTGGGCATCGAGTAATTCGAGGATGGAAACCACGCCGCGTGAGTAGGCATCGGTTACCAGTTCAAGATTCTTCTTGGCGGCTTGCGCTCCCTCGCGGGACAGGCGAATGCCGGTATGGGAGGCGCGGCTGTCCTGCAGGGCGGAACGGATGCGTTGTTCCAGACGCGCCGAGAGCGCTTTGCGTTCCAGTTCAAGGCGATCGATCTGACGTTCCGTCTGGATCAACTCGGCCCAGCGGGAGCCGCCGGCAAATAATGGCAGGGAGAGTTTGAGGCCGACATTCCAGCTTGTATCGTTCGCTTCGGGAATATCGATGGGAATGAGGCCCTTAAGCCGGTTAAAGGGGGAGTCGACGCCCTCGCCATCTTCGTGCAAAAGTTGGGTTATCCCTGCTTGCAACGACAGCTCCGGAACCCAGAAAGCTCGGCGTGCGGCGGTTCGGGCACGCTGTTGGGCGGCAATGGCAGCATCCAGACGTTTTAATTCCGGTGCAGTCCGGAGGCCTTCTCCTACCATGAAATCACGAAAGCGGGCAAAAGCGGCGGGGGTTGCCAATTGCTTGAACAGGCGGGGGTCGCTGGCAATCAACGTCGGATCATCCAGGCCTTGGCCCAAAGTGGTAAAGGTTTCTTCAAGCGGCCGATGCAATACGCGATTAAGAGCTATTTCCGCCTGGGTACGGGACACATCGGCATCGATAAGCGCGCGCCTGTCCCTGGCCAGCTGATTTTCCCATCGGTACACTTCGGCGGGGCTGGAAAAACCGACTTCGCGGCGGGTTCGGGCCAGGTCGAGGTTGGAACGCGTCAGGCGCAGGTTGTTTTTCTGCACGGTCTGCAGGGTTTTGGCGCGCAAAACGTTAAGGTAGCTGGAGGAAGCTTCCTGAATGACATCGAGGCGCAGCTGTCGCAATTCTTCCTGCCGGCCAGTTTGCTGATGTTTCTGGATGTCGTAATTGGCCCAGGCAGGTTCCGAGTAAAGAGATTGGCTTAGTTCCAGCGAGGTACTCAGGCTACGCTCGGCCTGAGTACCGAAGCTGGCTGCGGCGCGGTCCTCATCGATCATGAGGCCGGTCGCCGAAAGGCCCAGTTGGGGTAGCAGGTTGGCGCGGGCCTTGCGGATATCTTCCAGTCCGGCGGCCACCTTGCGGTCGGTAGCGGCCAGATCGAGATTGACGGCCATGGCTTCCTTGACAACCGACTCCAGCGACCAGTGCCGCGCAGCGTTGACCGGTTCGGCGAACAATTGTTCCGCTTCGATCAGGATGTTCCAGGTGGGGGAGAAGCCGATGGCGCGGGCCGTGGCCATGTTAAGGGTCAATCGTTCGTCACGGGTGATGGTGGCCGGCAGGTTGGCGGCATCCTCGCCCAACAGGATGCGTTGCAGGTTGAGCGCGGTACGGCGTGCCAGACGGGCGAAGTCGGTAGCCGGAGCGGCGCCTGCTAAAATCCCTTTTTCAACTTCTTCGTATCCCAGGTAGGAGAAAGTCGGCAATTTGCGGTCTATGAGACTTTTGACCAAGTGATCGAACTCTGTCGCCGGCAGAAGTAGAGGGGTCAGATAAACAGCCTCGGTATCGGGCGGCAGGGCAGCCAGAGCCGGATCGGCCTTTCCGTCCAAAGTAATGACGGTCAGATCGATGCCCTCTGCGGCAAGTTCTTCTTTAAGATTGCGGGCGATTTCCGGGATGGCCTCATGGTATGGGCGAAGACTCAAGATAACCAGCTTGTGGTAGGGGATCAGTTCGTGAAACAGGCGCAGATCGCGTAACAGGGGATTTATCGAAGCGATGTAAGTGAAGTTATGCATGCCGCTGCTGCCGTTGCTGGCAGGTAGCTGTTGGGCTGATCGGTCGGTCGCATAGGGGGCGATACAGGGCTTGGGCAGCGGGCCGCGGCGGGCCAGATCCTGTCCCGAAAGAATACCGAGGGCGAGGACGATGTCGACCTGGGGATCGTTAAGTAATTGATCGACACTGCGGTGAACGCCGTTTTTGCTCCAGTCGGCCGTCAGGGTTGCGCGCTCAGGGAAACGTATATCGAACTCACCCTTCAGAAGTTCGTTGATTTCCGATTGAAACAGGCGCATCACGGAGTCATTGCCTTCCCAGGGACCATCCAGAACCACTCCTATGCGCACCGGTTGGGCGCTGGCTATAACAGGAAGGGCCAGCAGAATCAACACGCCGAACAGCAAACAGGCAACTCGGTGGCGGAAGTAGGGGCTGTTCGGGGGGGAGCCGTGGTTCGCCATGGGAAAGTATCCTTGGGCTTATTTTGTGGTTAAACGCATCAATGTCAGGGTGATTTGTTTCAACTGCCGCTGCCGATTGCGGCATGTATCTGAAAGAATCTGCATGACCTTCATTCCACCACGAAGGCCACGAAGAGTACGAACAACGACACTGGAAAATAATCTTCGTGTTTGATTGGAATCCGTACTCTTTATTTTTAATCCTTCGTGTTCTTCGTTAACTTCGTGGTGAATGATGTTTTGTTCTTTTTATCAAAGCAAGTGATGATTTAATGCAGAGCCTTTTCCATTAAATTCACCAGTTGGTCCAGTTCGCTTTCGCTTAAAGTACGCGCCATGCCGTCGACGTATTCACTGCAAGCTTCTTCATAGGCATCGGCTACCTGCTTGCCTTCCCGGGTGAGATGGATGAAGTAGACACGGCGATCGCTATCGGATTGGCACTTGGTGACATATCCCTGTTCGATCAACTTGTTGACGATACCCGTGACGGCCGGTTTGCTGAGGTTCAGGGTTTTGGCCAGGCCGGTGAATGTCAAATCCGTACAGTGATTGATGGCGTTGATATATTGAAATTGAGTGATATTTATTTCCCGAGCCCCAATTTTTCGCAGTTTCTGCGCCTTGGCATTGACCAGCGAGCGGGAGACGCTCTCAAATATTTGCATGATGCGTTGCTTGTGATCCATGAAATGAATGTGACCTCTTTATTTTGGTTAGTTCGGTTAACAAAATATATGAGGCGTCGAAGTCTTGTCAATGCCGTATACCCTATTGCGGGTTGAGACTGGAGAAATATTCATAAGGAATCAAGGGCGGGAAATTCTGCGGATGCGAGGCTTGGAATAATCGAATTTCGTACGGAAGGAAAACAAGGGGAAAATGCCGCTGGGTCATGGTATGGCACAAACCGGCAGTTCTTGATCCATGGTAATCAGGGTTGGGCAGTCCGGCGGAATTGAAACGGCCGCCGGGACATTTAACCGGCGGCCGTGGAAGGTTTAGGTGTGTCCGCTATCAGGGTGGGCAACAGGCGCAGGTGGAGCGGAACAGGGTGGTGCTCAGGTAGCGGTCGCCGCGATCCGGCAACAGGGTGACGATGATGCCGCTCTCCATGCCGCGGGCTACTTCCAGGGCTCCGGCGACTGCTGCACCGCTCGACATGCCGGCGAACACACCCTCCCGAATAGCTAAAACGCGAGCCATTTCGAAAGCTGTATCGTCATCGATGACGAGCTTGGCATCCAGATTATTCGGTTTGTAGATATCCGGTACAATGGCTTCTTTCATGTTTTTCAGGCCCTGCACCTTGTGGCCGATGACGGGCTCGATGCCAACAATACGGATGGCCGGGTTTTTTTCCTTGAGGTAGGCGCCGGTGCCCATAAGGGTGCCGGAGGTTCCCATGCCGGCCACGAATACATCAATCTTGCCTTCAGTCTGGGCAAAAATTTCCGGACCGGTCGAGTAGTAGTGCGACAGGGGATTGTTCGGGTTGGCGTACTGGTTCGGCATGTAATAGAAATCGGGTTTTTCCGCCAGGATACGGTGTGCCATGCGGATGGCCCCATCGGTGGCCTCGGCCGGTGGCGACAGGATGACTTCGGCGCCGTAAGCTTCCAGAACGGCGCGGCGTTCCATGCTGACACAGCCGGGCATGACCAGCTTGACCCGGTAGCCCCTGGCTGCCCCGATCATGGCCAGGGCAATGCCGGTATTTCCGGACGTCGGTTCCAGGATCGTTTTACCCTTGGTCAGGGCGCCGGATTCTTCGGCTTTTCGGATCATGTGCCAGGCCGGACGATCTTTGACCGAGCCGCCAGGATTGTTGCCTTCGAGCTTGGCAAAAATGCGAACCCCCGGATGGGTGTTGAGCTGAGTCAATTCTACCATGGGGGTGTTGCCGATAGCGTTGGTCAAGCCGAAAGCGGGGTTGGTTTTCATAAGGTTTTTACCCTTGCAAAGTTGTTGGCGGATTAAGTTGGGTATACTGGCCCTTCGCATAAAGTGGAAGTTGCCAGGTGAAAAGTTCTATTACCACGAAGGACACGAAGAGCACGAAGAAAGACTAAAAGCTTAACGCTCGGTTTTGTTGAATACTAAAACCTTTTTTACTCAACCTTCGTGCTCTTATATGTTGATGATCGTTGCCCTCTGCAATCTTGCTTCTACAGGGATATGCAGGATGATCAGGATAACCCCCTAAACCCAAGGCCGTTGGTTTTCATCCTGTCTATCCTGAATATCCCTGTTCGTGGTGGCTTTGTCGTTGTCGGAACTTCTTCGTGTTCTTCGTGGTGATAAGCCAGCCCTTGTTACTCTTAAGTGAATGACTCAGATAAACTGGCCGGCCCAGAGTTTTTTATACTACAAAAACCCCCGTCCCGAAGACAACAGCCTTTTTATGCCCATAGTGTTTACATGATCCCGTGTAAGGGGCCGCCAGGCGCGGCCAGTGCTTCGATACGCCGCACGGTGGCGGGATCGTCCTCCAGGGGGGTGGGGTGATGCGGTTTAAGTCGTGCATCGAGTACCAGGGGGCCGGCACACCCCCAATGCTTGAGATGCGTGCTGGCGTCGATACCGTAGAGGTCGGTGGCGGGGTCGGATCGGGTAAAGGCGATCCATAGAAAGTTATCCAGGTGTGCTGCAGCAAAGTCGCTATCGTCGACAAGTATGACCAAGGGGAATTTACGGATGGGATGGCCTGGAGCGAATGTTGCACAGAAATCCTCGAGCGCTGAATCGCTCGTACCGCGTTTGCCTGTGGCTGGCGGCGCCTGGACTGCCAGCACCCCCGGCAATATCAGGCGGGGGGCGGTGAATCCCCCCGGCAATGTCAGGTTTGCGGGTAATTCCGTGGGCAAGGTACGTATCGGTGGTCCGGCAGCGGCGATGACGACCTTGGATCCCTGATGCATGGCGGGGCCGCTGTAATCGAGAGTGTCGATGCTGGTGCGGGTCTGGAAGTGCAGGTCCCGTCGCCAGTCGACCCGCTCCAGGAGGTGTTGCATGAAGGCGGAAATGTCATGGATATCAAGGTCTGGTGCGTCTTCGCCGGCGACCATCAGCAGGTACTTTGCCAAGGAGAGTTGTCCGGTGCCCAGCAGCGCGTTGGCCTGGGTCAGCATTTCACGTGGCTGGCGATGGGGCTCGTAGGGCAGATAGCGTTCACTGCCGATGGCCAGCAACAAGGGGTGTACACCGGCGGCATCGACCGCATGTACGGCTCGAACACCCTTGACCAGGGTTGGCACCAGGGGCCCGGTCAATTCGTGGATAAAGGCGCCGAATACGCTGTCTTCCTGCGGGGGGCGGCCGACGCTGGTAAAGGGCCAGATGGCGTCGGGGCGATGGTAAACGGCATCCACTGCCAAAACGGGAAACTCATGCTTCAGGCTATAGTAGCCGAGATGGTCTCCAAACGGTCCTTCTGGTAGCAACTTGCCGGGGATGATGGTACCGCAGATACAAAAATCGGCCTGGGAAGCAATGGCTGGGCCATGCTCTGGACGAAAAAATTCCATGCGGCGACCACCCAGGAGGCCGGCGAAACACACCTCCGGCATGTCTTCCGGCAACGGCATGATGGCAGCCAGAGCCAGGCTCGGTGGACCGCCGACAAAGATGTTGACGCGCAGCGCTTGCTGCTGTTCCAGTGCTTCGGCGTGATGCACGCCAATGCCGCGATGCAATTGATAGTGCAGGCCGATTTCCCGGTTGGTTGCATAGCAGTTACCAGCCAGTTGGACGCGGTACATGCCGAGGTTGGCATGGCGCAGTCCTGGCTGTCGCGGGCTTTCCGAATAGACCAGTGGCAAGGTAATGAAAGGACCGCCGTCCTGTGGCCAGGAAACCATCTGTGGAAGTTGGTCAATCGTGGTGCGGCATCGCATTACCGCTGCGTGGCGAACGGTTTGGGGCCACATATGCCAGGCGCTGCGCAGGGCGCGGGGCCAGACCGTCGGATGTTTGACCAGTGCCAGGGGGTCGGTACCTGCTTGCAGCAGGCGCTGGACCGTATCGAGTGTGTCGCGAAATAGAAAGCGGGTCCGCTCCATGGTGCCAAACAGGTTCGCCAGCATGGGAAACCGGCAGCCCTTAACCTTGGTAAAAAGCAAGGCCGGACCGCCTGCCTGGCAGGCCCGTCGCTGGATAGCCGCCGCTTCGAGTCGGGCATCGATCTCGTGATCGACGCGAATCAGCTGGCCGGTTCTTTCGAGGTCGTGGACGCATTCGGTGAGATTTCGATAGCCCATGAGGGATCCTGTTGCATGTCTGTTTGCGGGAGAGAAATCAATAAGTTCAAAGCAGAAAAGGGGGCACATGCCCCCTTTTCCCAATTTAAGGTGTCCTCTTTAAAGAATCAGATGCTGTCGAGAATTTCCTGCTTTTTGGAGCGGAATTCATCGTCGTTGATAAGACCCTTGTTTTTGAGTTGCTGCAGGACCTGCAGGCGCTGCTCGATTTTATTCAGTTCCGTCGGCACAGCCGGTGCAGTCATCGGAGTGCCGGTCGTTGAAGTCCGCTTTATCTGTTCGATAGACTGTTCCATTTTCTGAATTTTCTGCTGCATTCTGTGCTGTTCTGATTCGAATTCAGCGCTATCTTCCCAGATTTGTGCCGCTTCACGGAAAGTGTCCGGAGTAGGGTTTAATATCAGCCAATCGTACCTCGTGACAACATCGCTGGTGAGGGCACCGTTGGTTTTATGTTTCATGCCGACCCGGGGTTCAATGGTCCAGTTGATGGAGTGAGGAGTGTATTTGCGGCTGCCCGGGATGAGAAGTGCCATGTCCCCAGTGTATTTCTGGTGGAGGGTACCGATAATCAGGTTGAGCCGATCATCTTGGACAAACAGTCGATATGTGGAGATGTCCTGTGATGTGCGCCCCTGGTGAATGCCGGCGATGGCGAAGGTGATATCCTCGTTGGGTTCGGCCTGAGCCAGGCCTCTGCTAATGGGTTCTCCGAGGATTTCCAGTTCTTCTTGGCTGAAGATCGGCACCGGCTTCTCTTCTCCCTGAAATTGAACCTCCAGTGAGCCGAGTGTTTTACGGATCAAGTTGGCGGAGAGTTTGGCGGGGTGGTCGTTGGCCGATACCATAATGCTGTCGCGGTCCTGACTTTCGATACGCACGAACTGGTCTTGATTCGTCCAGATAACCGACTTCACATTGGAGTTTGCACCTTTCTGTAGATTGGCACCGCAGCCGGCAAGGGACAATGCCAGAAACGCCGTAAAAATCATGCACCCATGCAACATTGCAGTCTTGCCAAAAACAGCCTTGTGCCTCATTGGAATCTCCTTGGATCGAAAGGATGAGTAGTCGATTATGATTCCGTGATAATAGGATTGAAACGGCAAGAGGTCAAACAGTTTTTGGGTTTTGGGTGTTTCCGTTTACACCATGGCAGTGGGATGTAAGACCTTGGAAAAGAAGGCCGGTTTCTCTCCTGAAACGTTCTGCACTGACTTGTGGCTTCCTTCAGCTATGCCTGGGGTTTTTGCCGATGCGAACCAGCGTTACGATACGATTAAGGTCGAGAACGCATGCAAGTGAAGGGTTCCGGTCCACGGATAGAAGCCCCGGTACAAAAAAAAGGAAAGGGGGCAACAGCCCCCTTTCCCGGGTAGTGCGCGAATGTATTTTGACAGCTTAGAGGTTGTCGAGGATTTCCTGCCTCTTGGCCTGGTATTCGTCATCAGTGATGAGTTTTTCGTCGCGCAGGTCCTTCAGTCGACGCAGGCGGATTTTGATGGAATCCTCTGCCTGGGGCTGGACCGGTTGCACAATGGCGGGCGCGGCGGTCGGCGCTTGTTTCATGGACTTCATGTCTTGCTTCAAGGCTTCCAGTTCCGCACGCAGACGCTCCTGTTCGGCGCTGACCTGGGCGCTTTCCTGGCGTACCTGGCTGGCTTCCTGGAAGGCTGCCTTGGCAGTTTCTTTGGCCTCTTTTTTCTCCGCCAGAGCCGCTTGCCAGATTTGCGGATCGGTATTCAGAACCAGCCAGTCGTAACGCTCAATGCCGTTACTGGTCTGCAGTTGCAATCCGGTTTCGGGCTCAGGTTTCCAGGTCGTTTCCCAGGATTTTAAAGGGACGAACTTGCGACTTCCAACCTGGAAGGGGTGAGTGCGGCGGTCATCCGCCTCGATGTAGGCTTCGTGGACTTTGCCGAGGATCAAGTTGAGTTTTCCGCCCTGATAAAATACCCGACCGGTGACATATGCACGGTCTTGCGAGAAGGAGACCAACCCACGGTGAATACCGACGATGGCAAACGTTACATCCTGTGTAGGCGAGGCCTGGGCCAATCCAGTGCTGATGGCATCGCCCAGAATTTCCAGCTCTTTACTGGAAAACAGGGAGACAGGTTTGTCCTGGTCTGAAAATTTAATGTCCAGTGCCCCGAAGATGTCACGGATCTGCTGGGCGGAGATATTAGCAGGATGATCGTTTGCCGGCGGTTTTGCATTGGCCCGATCCTGCTTTTCGACACGGACGAACTGGTCGCGGTGTTTCCAGACAACACTGTTTGAATCGGCACTGTTGCCACCGAGCAGGGATGCTCCACAGCCGCTCATAAGTAGAGCCAGGAGAGCTATCAGAAATAGTCGCCAACCGAGAACTCTGCCTGTACTGAAAACACGCTGTTGCGTCATTGCATTCTCCTTCTACAAAATTAAATAGGTAAGAAAAAAAGGGCACTTCCGGGATAATACGGTTGAACGGAGTACAGGTCAAACAAATTTTACCCAAGGAAAAGCCTAAAAAAAGCGGGCCAGCGATGCTGGCCCGCGTATGACAAAATACTACTACAGTTATGAATTATTTATGACCTGCCTCATAGGCTTCCAAGCCTTCCTGGACGGTCATCTGCATACCGCAGGTGCTGCATTTTATAAGAGACTTTTCGCTGACTTTTGGCTTGGCTGGAGTGCATCCCAGGGAGGCCACAGTCAAAAACGCGATTGCTACGAAGATTATCTTGCGCATGGTACCCTTCCTTTCGGTTTATGGCCCGTTCGTTTCTGGTCCGGAAAACGTTTGGAATGACGATGTTTATTTAATATAACACAATCATGTTACGGGTGCGCTGAATGTCTTCACGTGACGCTGTGTAGCAAAGGCCCCGGTATTCTTACCAGAGGAAGAAGGCACCAAGGTTCATCTGCTCAACTTTCCAGTCGTCGCCGTTGAACCACTCGAGTTCGATATGGCTTACCTCAGCAACCAGCTTGAGGTTGGCGTTGATGTCGTGGGAAACCATCATGGTCAGCATGTACTGGGACTCGATTTCGGCTGCGCCGTCAAGGCCGCGGATGGCTTTTTCGGCGGAGGTTTCCTCGAATTCGTTACCGCCGTAGCTGATGCCGAACTTGGTTTTGCCGGGGTTGTCCATGGTGTAGGTACCCTGAACGATGTAGCCCCAGGTCTCGCGTTCTTCACCCGTGTAGTCGAGTGCTTCGGTATCCAGCATGAGGCTGCGGCCGAGGGCCTCGCCGGTGAAGGCCGAGCCGCTCAGTTCGAAGGCGCCAAGGCCGACGACAGCGCCGCCACCGAAGCCCCAGGCGGTAACGTCTTGGGAGTTACTCTTCGCTTCCTGCCACAGATTGTTCATGTAGACTTTGAAGTTGCCGCCGTCAAAGTTGCCGGCATAGGACAATTCACTCTCGATCCGGGGCATGGTTGTTTCGGTTGCGGAGAAGGCGGCGGCATCATCCGCATCGACATCGCCGTCAAGGTTGGTGTCTGATTTGCTGCCGCTGATAACGCTGGGGTCATAAACGCCTACGGCCAATTTGAAACCATTGAGACTGGGGGTGGTGTAGCGAACCTGGGCATTGAAGTTGGGGTAGACGTAACCGTAACCGATGCGGCCGAGGGTCGGGCCGACGTTGGCATTGAGGTTACCAGCCATGCGGCCGGCGCCCAGCAGGGTCATTTCGGTCAGCAGGTTCTGGCCGAGGAATAAGCTCAGGGCTTTACCAGCAAGGATCTGACCGAAGTTGCCGTCGACGGTGAAGAAGATTTCACGAAGGTCGATCTGGCCGTCGAAAGTGTTTTTAACGTTGGCGTTGGCGGGCTCAGGGTAGAAGCCGATGCGGCCGGCCATATCAAGGCCGCCCATGGTGGGGGCTTTGATGTTGAAGGCTACGCAAGCAGGCAGAAAGCCGCTCTTGAGGCGGAAGCCTTCTTCGTTGGTGGCGCCGAGGACGGGGTTGTTGACGCCGGCGGGGATATCATCGCCGGTTTGATAGACGCCGAAAATGTTGATCTGACCGTCGGTGCTGAAAGACCAACCGTCGGAGCCACCGATGACAACGCCAGCTTGAGCACTGCTGGCCACGAAAAGCAGGGCGGCCAGTATGGCCAAAATATTGCGAGATTTCATGCGGTCTTACCTCCTGAATCCAAGAATGAAAAAATTTGTTTCCATCCGCTTACATTGAAACTTGCTGGTGGATTGGGCGCCTTGGAGGGCCCGGTCCGTAGGTAACCTTGGCGATTCGATGCTGCCCGATGCGGGTGCCGGAGCGGGTCGGGTAGTTCCGGAGCGGAGTGGCCTGCATGCCTCCCCTGCCTGCATCATTCGAAAGGCTTTGGTCGGTAAACCTCCCATGGAAAAACGTAAGGATGAATCCGGGCCTGAGAATTAACGCTTTCACCTCCTTTTTAGGGCCCCTGTGGTGAAGAAAATAAACAGCCGTTCTATCGAGCGCAATTTCGGTGCCATATTGGCTGTAGACTGACGAGGTTTTAAAAACAATTTGTAATACAATAGCTTATGTGAAATTTGAATTCCGTAAACGATAAACGGCCAATTCAGGCTGGCGCAAAAAGTTCCATATTGTGTCTAGGTGTTACAAAATGGCAATTAAATTGTCAGGGTGATGGTGAGAGCTTCTGGGGGAACGGCCTTATTTGGCAGCAATGTTGCCCCAGGTTCTATCGCTAAGATGCCGGAAACAGATAAAAACGATAGAAGGTAAAATAAATTGCACATACTGTAACGAGTTTTAGCGGATTTGCAATATGTGGGTACAAAGAATTGCTCGAAATTTTGTATCATTTTGTTGCAAGCAGATATTTGTTTATTCGCTGCCCGCGATACTTGTCCGCAAAATAATGTTTTATGGATTCGGTGGTTGTCGCGTTTGTCCACAGACAACGCGAATGAAAGCATTTTCGGAGCGGTCTGCTATGCTTGCTGGTATCGGGGACGTGTTTGCGACATGGAGAAGGGAGCTGTGGTTGTGGAAAGTGCGGATGAGTTGAACAACCAGATCAAAGAGTTATTGGCAAGACAGCAACTTGCGGTCCTGGCCACCCGGACCGATGACGCACCGCACACCAGTTTGGTTGCCTTTCGGGCCTTTGAGGATCTGCGTCACCTGTTTTTTGTAACGGGACGTGCTACGCGAAAATTCAATTTTTTGCAAAGCGACAATCGCGCCTCGCTTTTAATCGACAATCGATCTCATCAATCCTCGGATTTTCGTCTGGCCATGGCGTTAACGGCATGTGGGAGGGTCAAGGAGATTGACTGTAGGGAGCGTATGGCGATGTTGACTTCTTACGTTGAACGTTTCCCCTGTCTGGAAGAATTTGCCCGTTCGCCCGGAACCGCACTCATGTGTTTGGAAGTCGACCGGTATTCACTGGTGCGCCGCTTTCAGGACGTGGTGGAGTTGATATTCTGATATGAGCATGGTGGTGGATCTTACCTCAGCGCAGGAGATGCCGCGCAGCCAGATCGGTGGCAAGGCCATGGCTCTGGCGCGATGGCAGTCGCGGGGCGCGCAGGTACCTGCCGGAGTGGTAGTGACCACCTCGGCATATCACCGGTTCATTTCTGAAACCAGGCTGGCCAACGCACTGTATATGGAGTTGGGTCGCAAAGATTTTGCCCAGATGCGGTGGGAGGAATTGTGGGACGCGGCTTTGCGTATCCGACACCTGTTTCTTGATACGTCTTTGCCCCCCGCCCTTGAGGAGGGGCTTGCTGCATCCATACCGGAAATTTTGTTGGCGCTGCCGGTAGCGGTTCGATCCTCGGCTCCTGAAGAAGATGGCGGTAAGCAGTTGTTTGCCGGTTTGCACGAATCGTACGTTCATGTGCATGGCTGGCCGGCAGTAAAGTCCTGCATTCAGTTGGTGTGGGCATCTCTGTGGTCCGATCGGGCGCTTTTATATCGGCAGGAATTAGGGCTCAGCGTCGAACATAGCGCCATGGCGGTTCTCATTCAGACCCTGGTGGTCGGGCAACGTTCCGGGATCGCTTTCAGCCGTAGCCCCGAGCATGCCGACGAGGCTGTGGTAGAGGCGGTGTGGGGGTTGAACCAGGGGTTGGTGGATGGAATCGTGGAACCCGACCGCTGGCGACTGGACCGCACTAGCGGAGCGATACTTGAGCATGTGGCGCCGCACCGGCTTCACCAATTCGTTCCGGTCGGTGAAGAGTTGCAACGCCGGCAGCTGTCAGCATGGCAGGCCACTTGTGCGCCTCTGGACAAGGACGCGTTGCAGCAGGTATGGCAGCTGGCGGCCAGTGCGGAGCAGGTTTTCGGTTCGCCGCAAGATGTGGAATGGACCCTGAATCCACAAGGCCTGTGGGCTTTGCAGGCGCGGCCGATCACCGGTCTGGCAGGGAGTGGTGATGATGAGCGCGGCTGGTACCTGAGTTTGCGGCGCAGTGTCGATCAGTTGGAGGACCTTCGCCATTGTTTGGAAATCCATCTTTTGCCGGCTATGGAAAAACGCACGACGTTCTGGCAGGAGTTGCTTGGCGCCACGCTGTCGACGCCGAAACTGGCAGAGGTTATGTTGAGGCTGAGCCGCGAGATAGGACGGTGGCGCAATGCTTATCGACAGCTGTGTATTCCCATGGCTCATGGCATGAGGTTGTTCGGTCAATTTTACAACGATACCGTGCATCCCGATGATCCCTTTGCTTTTGTCAGCTTTCTCGGGAGTGAAACGCTGCTCAGTGTGCAACGGAATAGTGCGCTGCTGGAAATGGCCGAACAGCTGCGCATTGCACCGGAGTTGATTGTCCGGCTCAAGAACGGAGGTCGCTTTCCGGATACGCATCCTCTGGCAGAACAACTGAAAGCCTTTGATATTCTTTGGGGTGAGCTTTTGTGGCCGGGACGGGGTGCTGAACAGCGTAACCGGGATTTGTTAAAATTGCTGCTGCAGATCGCGGAAAAAGGAGGGGATGGGCATAGCTCGCATGGTTTGGATCGTGAAGAATTTATGAACAAGGTGCCCGTCGGGCGGCGCGCATTTGCCGCGCGTTTGCTTGAGGTAGCCCGTGCCAGTTACCGCCTGCGGGATGACGATAATATCTATCTCGGTCGTCTTGAGGCCTGCCTGAAAACCGCGGCGACAGAAGGACGGAGGCGATTGGCCACGGAATCCATTCCCGACTTGCAGCGGGCGTTGGCGCAGGTAGAGACCCTGCTGGCAAAAGGTTCGAAGATGCAGCCCGCGCAGGTCGGCAGCTCCGCTCCCTGGCAGCAGATGGTGGCACGGCAGTTGGTCGGACAACCTGCAGGCCCGGGATTGGCAAAGGGCCGGGCGAGAGTGATCCGGGAGAATTCGGAGCTTGCAGATTTTCAGCGGGGTGAAATCCTGGTCTGCGATGCGGTCGATCCGGTCATGACCGTGGTGGCTCCTTTGGCGGCAGCGATTGTAGAGCGTCGCGGCGGCATGCTGATCCACGGAGCCATTATAGCCCGGGAATACGGCTTGGCCTGCGTGACCGGAGTGCCTGATGCCACCGACGTTATTCAAAACGGGGACCGTTTAACGGTCGACGGATATCTGGGCATCGTGATACGGCATGGAACAGAGCAGTTGGATCCGCATTCCCCCGGCGGGACACAGCACCATTGAAGGTAAAGGCCCGGGGGCAAACCCGAACAACAGGAGGTGACCATGACTTACGGCAAGCAGCGGGTGTACAAAAAGGTGGAAGTCATCGGGGTTTCGCCGGTCAGCATCGAAGAAGCCATCAAGTCGGCCTTGCACCGGGCGCATCACAGTCTCGAACGGGTATCCTGGTTTGAGGTCGAAGAGACGCGCGGGCATGTCAACGAAAAGGGCGAGGTCAGCGAATACCAGGTTGTGCTGAAGGTGGCGTTCGAGTTGAAATAGCTTTTCTCTCGGAATGCCGGGAAAACCTCTTATCCGAGCAGCAACTTAACGGCAAATACTGCTACCGCAAGGGACACGACCCGTTTCATCCAGGTGTGTCCCTTTTTTACCGCCAGGTGGGCGGCCAGCCATCCTCCGGCGGCGTTGCCGGCAGCAAGCGACAGGCCGAGCTGATAGTTGACCTGTCCGTGCCGAATGAAGACGCCAAGGGCGATCACTGTGAAAAAGAACACCACGGTGACCTTGACGGCGTTGGTCTGCACCAGATCCAGGCCCTGAAACAACAACCCGGCAATAATCAGAAAGCCGACCCCCGCCTGTACGAAACCGCCATACACGCCGATAGCGAAAAAGCTCGCCAGCAAAACAGCAATCCGGCCTGCCGAAAGCTGCAATGCCCGTCCTTGCAAGCGTTTGGCCGGATCCCACAGCGTAAGCGCCAGTACCCCAAGCATGATTCCCGCCAGCAGTTTCTGGAACAGAGCGTCGTCGATCTGCACGGCCAGACGCGCGCCAAAATAGCTGCCGACCACCGCCGGTGTGGCGCAGAGCAGGGCCAGCCGCCAGGACAGGACGCCAAGTCGGTGAAAGCCGGTGATGGCGAACAGGTTCTGCACCAGGATGGCGATGCGGTTGGTACCGTTGGCCGTAGCGGCCGGCAACCCCATGAAGATCAACAGGGGCAGGGTCAGCAGGGAGCCGCCGCCAGCCAGCACGTTAAGGACTCCAGCCATCACGCCGACCAGCGCCAGCAACAACATGTGCAGCCACGATGGGTCAATCATGGCGTTTTGGCCAGCAGTGCCTGAATCACATCGCCGGCCATGGTCAAGCCGAACATGGGCGGAATGTAGGAGGAACTGCCGAGGGTGACCCGCTGCCTTGCCGGAGACGCTTCCGGAGACGGCGCCGGCAGGTTGGAGGGAACCGAAGGCTCGTCACTGAGAGGGCGGTATTCTTCCAGGGAGTAGACCACCCTGACGCCCTTGCGGATACCTCTGCGGCCGAGCTCCTTGCGGATAACACGGGCCATGCGGCATTTCTGGGTGTGGGACAGATCGCCGACACGGATCAGGCTGGTGTCGAGTTTGTTGGCGGCGCCCATGGCGGATATGACCGGAATGCCGCGCTGTCGGCAGCTTTCGATGAGGTGCAGCTTGGCGGTAATGCTGTCGATGCAGTCGAGCAGATAGTCGTACCCCTCTGCCAGTAGTTCCTCATCGGTGTCGGCGCTGTAAAACACATGCCGGGCGCGTACGTCGACCTCGGGGTTGATGGCGAGGCAGCGCTCAGCCATGACATCCACCTTGCGTCGTCCCACGGTGTATTCAAGGGCGTGGATCTGCCGGTTTATATTGCTTGGCATGATGGTGTCGAAATCGACCAGAGTGAGCCGTCCAACTCCGGCACGGACCAGCGCTTCGGTCGCATAGCTACCGACTCCGCCGACCCCTATCACGGCGATGGATGCTCCGGCCAGAGATTGCAGCCCGTCGCTGCCGATGAGGCGTTCCAGGCGGGAAAAGCGGTGTTCTTGCATGGCAGTTTAACCTTTCGGATATAGACGAACGTTTATAACCATGGCGCCAGGTGATGATCGTTTGAAGCATAGGCGCTTAGCACGGAGATCACGGGGACAATCTTACATCCTTAAAACCCCTAACCAAACAGGGATAATCAGGATGTCCAGGATGAATTCTTGAAGCCCGATCTTTTGGTTTTAATCCTGTGTATCCTGCCTATCCCTGTTAAGACATGCCTTGACACCTCCGGTTTGCAGGTCACCGGGACCATCTTGCATAACCATAAAATCAAAAATCGTCAAAGTGCAAGCCGCAGCAGGCGCTGGGCATTGGCAGTGGTGATACGGGCGGTCTGTTCCGGGGTCCAATGCCGCAGGTGCCCGACCTGTTCGGCGATCAACCGCAGGTAGCACGGGCGGTTGACCTGCCCCCGGTATGGGGCGGGCGGCAGATCCGGTGCGTCGCTTTCCAGCACGATCGACTCGGCCGGCAAAGCCTGCAGCACCTGCGGTGCGCGACGTGCCCCCGGCCAGGTCAATGGCCCGCCGAAGGCCAGGCCAAAGCCCAGGTCTATGGCGGCATGGGCTGTTTCCAGGCTGCCGGAAAAGCCGTGCCAGATCCCTCCGACGCGGGCTGCCCCCTCCTGGCGTAAAATCTCCAGTAAGCGGCCGGTTGCTTTGCGGCAGTGCAGTACCATCGGCAGGCCGGCGGCCACGGCTATCCGTATCAGATCCCGCAATGCCTGCTCCTGCTCCAATGCCGGCGGCATGCCGGGGGTACCGTCCAGACCGATTTCGCCAATGGCTACGACAGACTCAAGGGAAAGCAGAGCTTCGAGTCCGGCCACAGCCCCGGGATTCCAGTCGACGCTCGCCAGAGGATGCACCCCGGGGGCGGCAAGAGCGCCAGGTATGGATTCAACCACCGAGATCAGGGCATGCCAGTCCCGGGGGAGGACGCCCGGCACCAGAAAGTGGCCGATGCCCTCGCGTCGGGCCTGTGCCGCTTCAGAGGCGGGGTCCAGTTCCGCCGGCAGGCGATCGAGATGGACATGGGTGTCGAACAGCATCGGATGATTTTCCATGGTGCAATTATGCTAGCATACGCACCGGCCACGGGGAAGATGCCGTTGTTCCCGAAGGGCATGCCTGGAAAAAACGCATCTTGTATACATTCAAATATTCATATTGTAATATGTATTGCAGTTGTGGTATTTTTGTCAGCACTTTTATACCACTTGCATGACAGGAGATTGACATGAACATCCGCTATCAGACCCAAAATACCTGCGCCCGTGTTATCGATATCCAGCTTGAAGGTGACGTCGTGACCGGCGTGCAATTTTCCGGTGGTTGTGCCGGCAATGCTCAGGGTGTTGGTGCCCTGGTGAAAAATCGTCCCATAGGTGAAGTTGTCGAACTGTTGAGCGGTATCGACTGCGGCGGCAAGGGCACCAGTTGCCCCGATCAACTGGCTCGGGCACTGCAGCAAAAAATTGCCTGACCGGCCTGCCTAGACGAGGACTTGCTCGTTGGAACCTGAAATCCGGCCCCTACCATGGGGCCGGATTTTTTATTGGTGGGGAATTTATTCTGAAGTAATGCCGGTGGTCCGGGAGTAAATCAGCCAGTAGAAGACCGGAATCACCAGCAGGGTAAAGAGGGTCGAGGCGAACACGCCGAAAATGATCGACCAGGCGAGCCCGGAAAAGATCGGATCGAGAGTGATGATCCAGTTGCCGAGCAAGGCTGCGCCGGCTGTCAGGAGAATGGGGCGCAGGCGCACGGCGCCGCTTTCGATGAGGGCTTCCTTTAGAGGCATGCCGCGCCGGGTGGCGTGATGAATGAAATCGATAAGGATGATGGAGTTGCGTACCACCAGCCCGGCCAGGGCGATGAGGCCGATCATGGCTGTGGCGGTAAAGAACACCGGCGTGGGGAAGCCGCCGACGGGGTGACTCGAAAGCAGGTTGAGCAGCCAGAATCCGGGCATCACGCCGATCAGGGTCAGGGGGATGGCGGCCATGATGATCAGCGGGATCAGGTAGGAACCGGTGGAGATCAGCAACAGGATGTAGATCAGCACCAGGGCGGCGCCGAAGGCAATACCCAGATCGCGGAACACGTCACGGGTGATTTTCCATTCCCCCTCGCCGTGCCACACGACCTGTGTGCCTTGCGGCAGAGGTTGATTGCGGAAGTGTTTTGATAGATTTAGAATGGCGTTGACCGGACTCTTGCCCGCCATGTCGCCGAAGACGTAGACCACCCGCTGCAGGTTTTTATGGTAGATGGTCGGTTCAAGGGTATCCTGCTCGAATTGGCCCAGCTCGGCCAGGGGTACCATCCGGCCGGTGGCACTGCGTAGCTGCAGGGCCCCCAGGGCGGCTGCCGAGGAACGCTCGCTGCGCGGCAACCGCAACACCAGGGGCAGCGGATTGCGTTCCCGGCTGCGGTGCAGGGTGCCGGCTTGGATGCCGTTCAGGGCGATGACCAGGGTGCGGGCCAGCTCGGCATCGCTGATGCCGGCCAGCGCCAGCCGGGTGCGATCCGGCACGAAACGCAGCTGCCGCTGGGGAAATTCCACCGTATCATCCACGTCGACTACCAGCGGCTCCTCGGCCATACGGGTACGCACCAGCCGAGCCGCGTCGATCTGCTGACGGTAGGTGATCCCCGGCTCGGCATAGACTTCGGCCGTCAGGGTGGCGATGACCGGCGGTCCGGGGGGCGCTTCGACAATTTTCAGAAGCGCCCCGTGCCTCTCGGCGATGGCCTGCAGGTCGTTGCGCAGGCGCAGGGCGATGGCATGGCTCTGCTGACGGCGCTGGGCCTTGGGGGCCAGATTGATGCGCACCTCGGCCAGATGCGGTGCCTGGCGCAGGTAGTAATGGCGCACCAGGCCGTTGAAATCGATGGCGCTGGCGGTGCCGACATAGGCCTCCAAATCGACCACCTCATTGACCGTACCAAGGTAGTCCTCCAGAGCGCGCACCGCGCGATCCGTTTCTTCCAGCGGGGTGCCTTCGGGCATGTCGAGCACCAGTTGCAACTCGTTTTTATTATCGAAAGGCAACATCTTCAGCGGCACCAGGTTGAGGGCCGGCATGGCCATGGAGAGCAGCAGCAGGGCGGCCACGCTAGCCAGCAGCAACCAGGCCTTGCGGCGGTTGTCGAGAAACGGTTCAAGCGCCCGGCGGTACAGTTGGTAGGTGCGGGTGTGCTGCAGGACGAATTCCTCTTCCTGCTTACCGTATTGCCCTTTCAGCACATGGTAGGACATCCAGGGGGTGATAGTGAAGGCCACCAGTAGCGACATGACCATGGTCAGAGGCACGTTGACGGCCATGGGGCGCATGTAGGGACCCATCATGCCGGTAATGAACAACATCGGCAAAAACGACACGATAACCGCCAGGGTGGCGAGGATGACCGGCGGACGTACCTCGTCCACCGCCGATAGCACCGCGTCTTTGGGCGGTTCCTTGCGCAGCCGGAAGTGGCGGTAGATGTTTTCCACGTCGACGATGGGATCGTCGACCAGCAGGCCCAGAGCCAGTACCAGCGCGAACAGGGTGACGCGGTTGATGGTATAGCCGAACGCGTAGTTGGCCAGCAGGGTCAGGGCGTAGATGATGGGGATGGAGACCGCAACGATCAGCGCTTCGCGCCAGCCCAGTGCCACGATCACCAGGGCCAGCACCGTGACGATGGCGATGAGCAGATGGGTGATCAGTTCGTTGACCTTGTGGTTGGCGGTCTCGCCGTAATTGCGCGTGACCCGCAATCCCATGTCGGCCGGGATGATGGTGCCGCGCATGGTCTCCACGGCGGCGATGACCTCTTCGGCCACGGTAACGGCGTTGGTGCCTTTCTTCTTGGCGACGGCGATGTGCACGGCCTGTTGTTCCTGGCCGCGCAACGCCGCGTCGACCGGGGCTGCGGGACCGAAGCGCAGGCGGGTGGTTGTTGCCACCTCGGCCATGCCGTCGCGAACCAGTGCCACATCCCGTAAAAACACCGGTGCCGTACCATGCACGCCGACCACCAGGTCGGCAACCTGCTCGGCGCTATTCAGCACCGCACCGGCCCGCACCAGGATATCGCGGTTGCCTTGCTGAAAATGCCCGGCCGGCAGTTCCAGATTGGCGCCGGCCAGCGCCCGCTCGATATCGAGGGGAGCGAGGTTGCGCGCCGCCAGTGCGGCGGGATCGATGGCGATGCGCAGCTGCCGGGGCCGGCCGCCGATAACCGAGGTCACCGAGGTGTTGCGCACCCCTTGCAGGCGATCGACCACTTCTTCGGCCACGCGGCGTAGTTCATGATCCGAGGCGGAGACGGAATGCAGCGTCAGGTTGACGATCGGGACGTCGTCGACGGCCACCGGTTTGATGACCCAGCCGGTCACCCCTGGCGGCACCTGGTCCACGTGGGTGACGATCTTGTTGTGCAGCTTGACCAACGACTGGATGCGGTCTTCACCGACAAAAAAGCGCACCGTAACGATGGCCAGGTCGGGGCGCGACATGGAATAGACGTACTCCACGCCATCGACCTGCCACAGCAGCTTTTCCAGGCGGGTCGCCACCAGCTTTTCCACTTCTTCGGTCCCGGCCCCGGGCATGTGCACATAGACGTCGGCCAGCGGTACCTCGATCTGCGGCTCTTCCTCCCTCGCGGTCAAAAGCAGGGCCGCCGCTCCGGCCAGCAGGGCCAGCAGAATCAGGATGGCCGACAGGTTGCCGTCGAGGAACCGGGCGACGATGCGTGTGGCCAGGGAGAGCTTGCGGGCCGTCATGGTTGCGGCTCCAGCAGAGCTCCATCGCGGGCCCGTTCGATGCCGCCGGTAACGATCCGCTCGCCGGCGCGCAGGCCGGCCAGGATTTCCACGCGGTCGTCGAATTGGCGTCCGGTGCGCACCAGACGCCAGTGCAGGCGACCGTCCCGGGCGGTGAAGACGCCGGTGAGTTGGCCCCGTTCGGCAATGGCCGCAGCCGGTATCAGTATGGCGGAATGTGCGGCGGAGGTGAGAAGTATCCTCGCGAACAGACCGGCGGCGAGCGGGATATCCTCGGTCGGCACGGCTTTGATGCCGAAGCTGTGACTGGCCGGATCAACCGCCTGTACTTCGGTGAGGCGCGCGGCAAAGGTGCGTCCCAGGGTAGGGACTTCCACGGTGACGGTATCGCCGCTGGTCAGCTTGCCGGCAAACGCTTCCGGCACTTCGGCACGCACCTGCCATGCGCCCAGTCGATCCAGTTCCAGCAGCGGAGTGCCCGGCAGCACTGTCGCGCCTTCGTCAACCATACGTCGCACGACCCGCGCCGCAAATGGTGCTTGCAGGATATTGAGCTCAGCAGTGGTGCGTGCCGCATCACGCGCCGCCAGCCCGCGCTCAAGGCTGGCCGCGACCCGCTGGCGCTCGCGCCGGGCCTGTTCGAGTCCGGCGCTGACCTGATCCATTTCCTGGGGGGTGACCGCCTGGTTGGCGAACAGTTGCCGATAGCGAGCATGGGTCTGGCTGGCCAGCATCAGTGCCGCCTCGGAAGCCGCCAGGGCCTGTCGGATTTCGGCCACGGCGCTCTCGGCTTCGCGCAGGCGGGCGGCTCCGGCGTTGCCGGCGATTTCCAGCAGTGCCTGACCCGCTTTCACTTGTTCTCCCTCCCGTACCCGGATGCGCAGTACCTGGCCATCGGTACGCGCGACCAGCACGCTGCGGTCGCTGCTGCCGATGGTGCCGGCTATGCTGCGGGTATCGCCGATGGGGGTCTCCTTGACCTCGTTCAGTGTCAGGCCGGCCACGACAACGGCAGTTTCTTCCGTGCGACCCGGTTCGATATCGTGTCCGCAAGCGGCGGATAACAGCAAAACAGCTATCACCAGGCACCATGCAGGCAGGTTCATGGTTGGTTCTCCTTATCGGCGAGCAGGCTAAGAAAGCGTCCCTGTTGAAACAGAATATCGCCCAAAGCCAAAATTTGGCCCGATTCAGCACTCAACTCGGCGTAGCGTGCCCGGTCCAATAAGCTTTGCGCCGTCAGCAGGTCGACCAGGGGACTCAGTCCGGCTTCATAGCGTTGCAGGGTCAGGCGGCGGCTTTCGGTCGCCTGAACGACGGCCTTGCGGGCCGAACTCAGCTGCAGCTGCGCTTCCTCGGCCCGTCGCCGGGCTTGCTCCAGGGCGAAATTACTCTGGCGGCTGGCTTCCAAGGCGCGGTTGCGTGCGGCGCGGGTCTGGGCGGCGGTGCGGGCGCTGGCCCCCTGGCGACGCAGTCCGTCGAATAACTCCCACTGCAGGCCTGCCTGCAGACTCCAGGCGCCCGCTTCGCCGCCGAAGGGCCTGTCGCCGTCGTGAAGGGCGTAGGATGCCGCCAGCGAGGCGCGGGGCAGCCAATCCGCGCGGCTCTGTCGGTGAGCGATATTGGCGGCTTCGGCCCGGCTGGCCAGCGCTTCCAGATCGGCTCGCTGCATGGAACTCTCCATGGGGATCGAAGTAAACATCGCGGCATTCAGGGGGGAGCCGATGTCAACCTCCAGTTCGGGACGGCCGATGGCCAGTGCCAGAGCCCGGCGGGCTAGAACGGCATCGTTGTTCACCGCGAGCTGGTGCCGTTCGGCTTCGGCCAGGGTGACCTGTGCCTGCAACGCCTCGGCTTTTAATCCGAGACCGGCGGCTCGGCGTTGCTCGGCCAGGCGCAGGATCTCCTGCGCTTCGCGGCGGGCCGCTTCGGCCCAGGCTTCGGCGGCCTGTGCCTGTTGCACCCCCAGGTAGGCACGGAACGCTGCAAAAGCTGCTTGATCATCTGTCCAGCGGGCCATGGCGTCGGCTGTGCGAGCGTCCGCTTCGGCCAACCTCAGGCCGAACCAGGCATCGGGGTCGTACAGGGGTTGCTGCAGGGTGATGCGGGTTTCAAAATCCTTGCGGGAGGGGGGATAGTTATAGGCCGAGGCGGAATTGCTCAGTTTGAGGTCTTCCTGGTTGAGAGAGATGAACAGGCTGCCGGCTGGTTCGTCGGTCCAGAGCGCTTTCTCCGTCAGCGACACATTAGGCAACAGCCGACTGCGTGCTTCGACCATACCCGAGGCGGCCGCCAAGGCTTCATCGCGTGCCGCCAAGGCCATCGGCCGCCGATTCACGGCATCTTTCAGAACCTGTGCAAGATCGACGGTTTCGGCATGCAAGGTAAAGGGCAGAAGAACCAGAAACATTACCATCCAGGGTGTCATGGGTACAGCCCTCCTGGGCGATGTGGCAGGTGCTCGGTTGCGGAATAGTTCTCAGCATAAACAGGGCTTTAATAGCGTTTTATAATACTTATCCAGGAACGGGTTGTCACGCAGGTTTGTGTGTTTACCTTTCAAGGGTAGCAGATTTATTCCCGGGGTTCGCAACACGGGGCATTCTTTGTACCGACAATGCTCAGGCACTTGAATCCGCATGTGGAAGGATGGTGCCGGTTGGAAACGGTATTTGGTATCGGCGATTTTGCCTTGATTTCCCTGAGTGTGGCAGATAGACTCCCGAAATCTTCATAAAACGCAGAGTTTGGTCTCTGATCGCGGATAATGCAGTTTGAAAATGCCGATGCAGGTTTTCTGAAACAGGTTTGTTGGGAGGAGCGTATGAAAAAAGTCGTATTGATGGCCCTGTTGGTACTGTTTGTCGGTCTCGGTGGGCTGGCCGGATGCAACAAGGAGCAGGAGAAACAGGTGCCCGCAGCGGAGCCTGAAGCCGCAGCCCCGGAAAAAAAGGATCCCACGGCCGGCTGGCAGCCGCAGTTTGATCCCTCCAAGGCGGAATATACTTATCTGCTGTCCAATCTTTCCCATCCGTCGATCGAAGGGGTTGCAGTTGGCTATCATATCCGTGACAAAGTCTGGGAACGCAGCGGCGGTCGGCTATATGTCGATTACCGGCCCTTGTCCCAGCTCGGTCAGGAAAAAGGCGTACTGAGCAAGCTCAAGCTCGGAGCGGTACAGGGCGTGCTCTGCTCGTCGGTGGCGGCGGCCAATATCGCCGATACACTGGGCATCGTCAATCTTCCCTTCGTCATCGATAGCGCGGAAAAACTTGAGAAGTTCCGCAATGATCCGGAGCTGTTTGACGAGTTTCGTAACAGCGCTTTGCAACAGAAACTGATGGTGGTCGATGTCAGCAGCTACGGTTCGTACGGCTGGGCTACCAAAACCCCGGTGCGGACTCTTGAGGACGCCCGTCAGGTTAATTTCCGTATTGCCGAAGCGCCCGTCAACGCCGATACCTATCGCGCCTGGGGGATGAAATTTACGGTTATGCCTTGGGGAGACGTGCCCCAGGCTCTGCAGACCGGGGTGATTGACGGACTCGATCATACGCCGACGGTCTGCAATATCAGTCACAAGTTTGAAGTGGCACGCTACTTTACCCGGGTCAATTACGCTCAGGGGCTGTTCATTCATCTCATGAATAAAGCCTGGTTCGAGCGGCTGCCTGAAGACCTGCGCCAGATCTTGCTGGAGGTTATCACCGAAGAGAGCGCCGCCGCTCGCCAGCGCGACCAGGTGCAGCAGCGGGAGCAAATTGCTGCGGCCGAAGCCGATGGAGTAGAGTTTCTGGAGTTGACGCCTGAGGATCGGGCGGAGCTTGTCAAGCGCAGTGAGTCTGTGTATGAAACCTGGGGCGCAAAAGTGGGGCCGGAGTACCTGGCCAAAGTTCGCCAACGCCTGGCCCAATAATCGCTGGATATCATGACCCGACGCATACTTGAAAAATTTGATCGTTTGCTGGGTGGGATCGAGGATTGGTCGCTGTTTTTAAGTGTTATCCTTGCCCTGCTGGTGGCTTTGGCCAACGTCGCCTTGCGCAAGCTGTCTCCCATCAGTCTTTACTGGTCGGATGAAGTGGTTCGCAAGACTATTTTCTTTTCGGCCTTTATCGGCTGCAGCGCCGCTGTGCGGCGCCGGGCCTTGATCCGCATCGACGCATTGCCCCAGATGTTGCCGGTGCTGAAGAAACCACTGACATTGTTGAGTCATCTGGCCGTGTTGACTTTCGCAACAGTGATAGTCTTCCTTGGCTGGAAGTTTACCGTTGCCGCGTTTAACGATCCTTTCGCCCGGACTTCGACCCTGCAGATCCCAGAATGGTGGTTTTATGCTGTTTTCCCGACCATGGGGGTGCTGCTGGTAGTGCATACCCTGCTGGTGATGATCGAAGACTGGTGCGGCAAGCGCGACGGTTCCGACCCCGATACGGTCGACTGACCAGGAACAGGTATTTATGGAGTCTCAGGTTCTTATTGTCCTGGCATTGCTGATCGGCAGCTTGGCCGCTACCGTGCCGGTGTTTATCGCGCTGTTTTTTGCCGGGATGGCAGGGCTTATGCTGGCCGGCATCGATGCGCAGATCGTGGTCGAAGTGTTGTATGGCAGCATGGACAAATTCGCCCTGATCGTGGTGCTGTTTTTTGTGCTGTGCGGCAATATCATGACCAGCGGCAGCATTGTGCAAAAGCTTATAAAAACGGCCGATGCTTTGGTCGGCTTTCTGCCCGGCGGACTGGCCGTGGCTGGCGTGCTGGCTTGCGGCTTTTTCGGGGCCATCTCCGGTTCGACCGTCGCGACGGTGGTGGCTATCGGCGGGTTCATGATTCCGGCCCTGATCAAGCACGGCTACGATCCTGAATTCAGCGTCGGGCTCATGACCACCGCGCCGGTACTGGGGGTGGTCATCCCTCCGTCTATTTCGATGATCCTCTATGCGATGATTTCCAACGACTCGCTGGAGTCGCTGTTTCTTACCGGTTTTGTGCCCGGGGTGCTGATTATCATCGCCATGTCCATCTATGCCGGACTGTTTTGCCGCAACCGGGGTCAACAGACCCGCACGCGTCCGACGCTGAAAGAATTGCTGGCGGTGCTGCGCGAAAGCATCTGGGCGCTGCTGTTGCCGCTACTGATCTTTGGCGGCATCTATTCGGGCATTTTTACCGCCAACGAGGCGGCGGTGGTCGCTTGTTTTTACGCATTCATCGTGGAAATATTCATCCACAAGGATATGCGTCTGCGTGATGTGAAAAATGTCGTGGTATCGTCGGCGATTACCTCCGCCACGCTGCTGGTGATCGTTTCCGGGGCGTCGGTGTTCGGCGAATACCTGACCTTCGAGCGGATTCCCGACCAGATCGCCCAGGCGGTCATGGGTAGCGTGCAAAGTCCCTGGGTGTTTCTGCTGGCCGTCAATGTGTTGCTGCTGGTAGTCGGGATGTTCATGGATATTATTTCCGCCACCTTGATACTGACGCCGATTTTCCTGCCGCTGCTCAGTCGCTTTGGTATCGACAGCCTGCATTTCGGTTTGATCATGACGCTTAATCTCGGCATCGGATACTGCACGCCGCCGCTGGGAGTATCGCTGTATATTTCCGGAGCGGTGGCGGACCGCAATCTGCTTTACGTTTCGCGTGCGGTACTGCCGTTTCTGCTGATCCAGATAGCGTTGTTGATGTTGCTGACCTATGTCCCGGACCTGGTGTTGTGGTTGCCGCGCCTGGTGTACGGATAAGCCGCACAAGGAGGAAGGTCATGAAGATTCTTCTGCCCATCGATCGTTCGGAAGTCAGCACCCGGCTTGTCGCCGGAATCGTTGCGCGCACCCACTGGTTGCCTCCGGGAACCTTGACCCTGCTGCACGTGGTCGATATGGATCGGCTCGCTTACCGCATGATCCCCGATTTTCAGCTGGAGATGGTTTCGGCCAAGGCTACCGAGGCCGGTGCCGCATTGCTGGAGGAGCAGGCCGCCGTATTAAAGGCTGTCGGCTTGAAGGTCGAAACCCGCCTGGAAACCGGCGCACCCCGCGAGGTTATCCCCCGTGTGGCAAACGGTGAGAAATTCGCCCTGCTGGTCCTGGGGCGTCGTGGCACCGGCGAGGTTCGCGACGTGCTGTTCGGCACGGTGACCAACCATGCCCTGCATCGAGTGCACTGCCCGGTGCTGTTGTTCTGATCTTTGCCTCATGCACAGCTTTTTTGAACAGCCGCCTTCCCATGTGAAAGCGGCTGTTCTGTCTTTTGGGCGGCAAAATTCCAAAGACATTCATCGCAGAGCGCGCAGAGGGCGCTGAAAAAATCAAGAGAAGAGAACCGGGGATTTGCAAATTTTCAATTCTGGTGATGCACTTGGCTCCAGTGATTTGTTTTACCCTTCCATCTTTTAGCACTTTTGTGGGCCTTTGGGACCATGAGGTAAAAAACGCAGAAATTAGAAGCTTGAAACACGAAGATCACGAAGATCACGAAGGACACGAAGAAGTTCCGATAACGACAAAGCCACTACGAACAGGGATATTCAGGATAGACAAGATGAAAACCAGAGGCCTTGGGTTTAGGGCTTTATCCTGATCATCCTGCATATCCCTGTAAAAGCAAGATTGCCAAGGAGAACGATCATTAACATATAAGCTCACGGAGGACACAAAGGGAAAAACTAAGGCAAGAGCCAACCATAAAGGTCTGTTTTGTGAGTATTTCTTCGTGCTCTTCGTGTCCTTCGTGGTGAAAATTATATTTGGTTGTCCCCTTCATGCTGGCGGTGCAGCGATTTTTGAAGATTTGGGGCAACTTGAGAATAGTGCATAAACAGATTTTCAAAAATCACCAACAAACGATCCCTTGGCAGATCGGTATTTATCTGGGATCACAGTTCTTTCCGCGATTAAATGCATGGCCTTTCGCAGCCTCAGGATCAGGAATAACTGTTTTCAAATAGTTGGTTTTCCCTTATGTTGGTTAGGCTACGACGTGAACCCGGCAATCCGCAAGAGCGGGTTGCCCTATGCTACGGAGGGTACCATGGAACGATTGGCTAACGCCGAAGGCCTGGTGGTCAGTCAGAAAAAAGAGTGGGGCGAGATTCTTACAGGATTTGAAACCCGCAATCGGTATAGAATATTGGACACGCAGGGGCAGGAACTGTTCCTGGCGGCGGAAGAGGGCGGCAACCTGCTGCTGCGTTGGTTTCTGAAGGCGTTACGCCCTTTCACGGTGCAGGTCCGGAGCATGGACAACGTCAGCCTGTTGCGGGTTAAAAGGCCCTTCCGGTTTTTTTTCCACGAAGCGGTTGTCAGTGATGCCGCGGGGCGGGTGTTAGGCACCATACGTCGCCGCTTTGCGTTGCTCAGACGCATTTATACGGTGACCGATAGCCATGGTCGGGAGATTTGTGAGTTGTTCGGCCCGATTTTGCACCCCTGGACCTTTGAAATGCGCCAGGGAGGCGTCGCGCAGGGCAAGATCTGCAAAAAGTGGAGTGGTCTGCTCAAGGAAGGCTTCACCGATGCGGATAATTTCGGTGTGACTTTCCAGCCTGGCTGGAGCGACGAGCATAAGGCTTTGCTACTGGGCGCGGTGTTCCTCATCGACTTTGTTCACTTTGAAAAACGCTGAAACAGGTGGTTATATCATGTCCGGGAATAAGCCTTTGAAGCGTTGGTCGTGTTTGGTGCTGGTCGCTTGTCTGGGGCTGTGCGGTTGTGCCTCGGCGCAGGTCGCTGAATCTTCCGCCGCCACGCCTGCGACGAGGCCAGCTGCTGCCTATGGTACCGTTCTGGGTGTCGGACATCTTGAAGCGGCCGGGTTGACCGAAACCTCGGGTCTGGCCGCCTCCCGGCAGGCAGACGGAGTGCTATGGGCGGTAAATGATAGTGGCAATCCGCCGGTATTGTTCGCCTTGGGCAGTCGTGGCGAGGACCTTGGTACGGTGCGCGTCGCCGGCGTAAAAAATATCGATTGGGAGGACCTGGCGTCCTTTACCTGGCAGGGCAAGGCTTATCTGCTGGTAGCGGATGTAGGCGACAACCGATCGGTGCGCTCCGAGGTGCTGCTGCACGTGGTGCCGGAACCGCTTCCCGGCAAGGATGGCCGCTTTTCCGGCACGGTGAACCCGGCCTGGAGCATTCGCCTGCGCTTTGAAGACGGCCCGCGCGACTGCGAAGGGGTGGCGGTGGATGAACAGGACGGGCAGGTTTGGTTGATGAGTAAACGTACCAGTGTGCCGATCCTGTACCGAGTGCCCTTGCACCCCTCCCAACCGGAACAAGTGCAGACAGCCCGGCGCGTCTTCGAAATAAACAACCTTCCCGCTCCGACCAGCGATGACCTGTCACAGATTTACGGGCGTTTTCGCAGCTGGCCCACGGCTTTCGATATGCAGCCCGGTGGCCGGGCGGCAGTGATTCTTACCTACAAGGATGCCTATCTTTATGTGCGCCAGGGCAGCGAACCCTGGGCGACAACCCTGGCACGCCAGCCGCAGATTCTGCTTTTGCCGGCCGCCGAGCTGTTGCCGCAGCGCGAAGCGGTTTGTTTTACGGCGGATAACGCCTTACTGGTGACTTCCGAAGGGCCGGGGGCAGCGATTTTCAGACTGCCTGCCGGTAGCGGCAAGCTTTCGTTTTAATGATAGAAAAGGTTGCCACATCGATGCATGACATGAAATATCTCAATGGTTATCCGGAAAAAGTAGCCGGTCAGGTTGCACAGTTGATCGCACAGGACAAACTCGGCGCTTTTTTGAGAGGCAAATACCCGGTCGCCCACGAAATCACCACCGACAAGGCCCTCTACGATTTTACCGTCGAGCTCAAAAACCGGTTTTTGCGTAAATCCCAGCCGTTGAGTAAGGTTGTTTATGACGGCAAGATCAACGTGATTCATCAGGCCCTGGGGGTGCATGCTTTTGTGTCGCGAGTGCAGGGGGCTAAGCTCAAGGCGAAGCACGAGATCCGCATCGGCATGGTTTTCAAACAGGCGCCGTTGGAGTTTTTGCAGATGATCGTGGTTCACGAATTGGCCCACCTGAAAGAAAAGGACCACAACAAGGCATTTTACAATCTTTGTGAATACATGGAGCCAAACTATCACCAGCTTGAATTCGATGTGCGCTTGTACCTGACGCAGTTGGAGATCTTCGGCAGTCTTTATTGAGCAGGGGGCATGCCGGGGGAAGCTTTGGCATGGGGCAAAAAAGTGAGGCAGCCATCCGCAGGGATGGCTGCCTCTTTTCGTTGTGTGCAACTCAGGATCGGTTCAGGCTTCTGTGGCTTGTCGCACCTGCCACCAGCGCCACAGGCAGACGCCAATGGACGAGGCGAGGTAGGCGAGGCCGGTCAACAACACGGTGGTGGCGCCCGAGGGGAGGTCGTACTGGTAGGAGACCGCCAGGCCGCCGGTGGTGAAGCAAGCTCCCAGCACGGTCGCCACAAGCATCATGCGGCTCAGGGAGTGTACGAATTGACCGGCGATGGCCGCAGGCAGTGCCAGCAGGGCAATCACCAGGATCAGGCCAACCACCTGGATGAGGATCACCACGGTCAGGGCGACCAGGCAAAGCAGCAACATGGAAAAAAAATCGACCGAAACCTGGCGCAGCCGGGCGAATTCCTCGTCGAAGGAAACCACCAGCAGCTGTTTGAAAAACAGCAGCACCAGCAACACGATGCCGACATCGAGCCAGAAGATCAAGGTCAGGTGGCCTTGCGGGATCATCAGAATATTACCGAACAGGTAGCTCATCAGGTCGACGTTGTAGCCGGGGGTGCGCGCGATGAGCAGTACCCCCACCGCCATGCCGACCGCCCACAGGGCACTGATGGTGGTGTCTTCCTGCTTTTTCCAGCGGATGCTGACCCAGCCGATAATCAGCGCGGCCACCAGCGCGGCGACGATGGCTCCGCCAAACGGACTACGGCCCAGGAAATAAGCCAGCCCCATGCCGCCAAGCACGGCATGGGCGATGCCGCCGGCGATATAGCCGATGCGTCGCACCACCACATAGGATCCGGCCACACCGCAGGCGACGCTCGCCAGTAGTCCGCCGAGCAGGGCATTTTGCATGAAGGGTTGAGAGACGAGGGCTTCCAGTAAAGTATTCATAATGAGTCTCAGTGGGTGTGAAGAATGGTGTCGTGACGTACGGCCCGCAGCGGGGCGCCGTACAACTGCTCGATCATCTCGCCGGTAATTTCCGCGGTGGCGTGGCAGACCAGCGTGCGGTTAAGGCAGGCGACGCGGGTGATATAGCGAGAGATGAAGCCGATATCGTGGGATACGACCAGTATGGTGAGTCGCTGGTTGAGGCGCTTGAGCAGTTCGAAGACCCCCTCCTCGACCTTGGGGTCGATGTGCGCGGTCGGCTCATCGAGGATCAGCACCTCCGGCTGGCAGGCCAGGGCGCGGGCGATAAGGACGCGCTGCAACTGTCCGCCGGACAGTGCGGTCAGGGGGCGATTGGCCAGGTCGGCGAGTTCCACCTCCTCCAGGGCCTGCTGGGCAAGCTGGTGGTCCGCTCGCCGGTAACCACCGATCAGGCGGGTTTTTCCGAGCCGGCCCTGCAGGACGGTCTCCCGCACGCTGATGGGGAAGTTGCGGTCAAAGGTGGCGAATTGGGGCACATAGCCGATACGCAGGCGCGCTTCGAATGGTGAAGAGCCAAATACCCGGACCTGGCCCTTTTGCGGCACCAGCAATCCGAGGATAATTTTAAGCAGGGTGCTTTTGCCGCTGCCGTTGGGGCCCACGATGCCGAGGAATTCCTGTTCGTGGATCGTCAGGCTGACGTCCTGCAGCACCATGTGCTCCTCGTAGCGGAAAGAGACGTCTTGCAGGGATATGATCGCTTCGCTCATGTCAATTTTCCAAAGAGGTGAGAAAGGCATCGGCGGCCTTGCGCAGATTGTCGATATAGTTTTCCGCCAGCGGGTCGATAGGTATCACCTTCCCGCCGATAGCACGAGCTACGGTGTTGGCGGTGGTACGGCTGAACTGGGGCTGAACAAAAATGACGCGGATGTTTTCCTGTCTGGCAAGGGCGATGATATTGGCCAGGCTGCGGGGGCCCGGCTCCTTGCCGGAGGCCTCGATGGCGAGTTGCTGCAGCCCGTATGTATCGGCAAAATAACCCCATGATGGATGAAACACCAGAAATTTTCGATGTGTAACTCTGGCGAGCCGGGTGCGCAGTCGGGTGTCGAGAGCGGTCAGGTCCGCCGCCAGCGAATCGAAGCCGGCCTGGTAGTCCTGGGCATGGGCAGGATCTCTTTCCGCCAAAGTGGCGCGGATGTGATCAGCCATGGTGCGGGCCAGGACCGGGCTGGTCCAAAGGTGAGGGTCGAGGTCTTCATCGTAAGCCCCCTCGGTATGCCCGGCCTTGTTGTGCTCCTCCTCATCATGGTGATCCTCCAGCTTGCGCAGGCGTATGCCGTCGCGCAGATCGACGATGCGCAGGCTCGGATTGAGTGCCGCGATGCGTTTCATCCATATCTGCTCAAAGGATACCCCGATCCGGTAATATATCTGCGCCCGGCTCAGTTCGGTCATTTGGCGCGGGGTCGGCTCGTAGGTGTGGGGACTTTGTCCCGGTCCGACCATGGCCCGGGCGTTTACATGCGAACCGCCGACACGTTCGACCAGATATTTGATGGGCAGGACGCTGACGAATACCTGGATCGGCTTCTCCGCCGGATCCTTGGCCTGGGCCTGGGCAGTAAGGGAAAGCAGGATCAGCAAGGGGGTTAGCAGTCGTGTCCATCGGTTCATGAGGTAGCGCTCCGGTTGGTGTCACGTAATGGCAATGGGACGGCATGGTATAAAAACCACATGATCATAACATGTTGCAGGTGGTATAAAAATCCTGATTCTTTATTCATGCGGCATTCTGGATTATCTCATGCACAAAACCGGTCAGGCCGCGCATGACCAGCGCCACAGCTTTGGCCGCCAGAAAAATATACAACAGTCGTGGTACGATCATGGCCGCATAGCCGCCGACAAATCGCATCAACGAATGGGAGCTGCTTGCAATCAGGTAGACGATCAGGCAACTGATGATGGACACGGCCAGCATATGCAGCGGGGTACGGTTCTGGGCCAGGATGATGGTGACCGCCAGGGTTCCCGGGCCAACGATAATGGGGAAGGCTAACGGAAAAATAGCGCGGGTGCGGAAGTCTTCGGACAGCAGGTTGTAGCTGAGCGATCCGCTCATAACGCCGCGCACGGCAACGATAAACAATAAAATGCCACCGGCTATGCGAAACTCATCCAGGGTCACCTCGAACAGATGCTTGAGGCTCCAATCCCCGAGCAGGGCAAACCCGATAATCATGGCCCAGGCCGTACCGACGCCCAGACGGATGACGGTTTGACGTTTGGGAACATCGATGCCTGAAGTCAGATCGCGATAGACCGGGATATTGCCAAGCGGATTGACAACTGCCAGCAATAGCAGGCTGTCGTGCAGCAACAGGGTGAAGGTGCCGAGATTTTGCATGCCGTACTCTCTCCGAAGCGTTGGGGGCGTTGACCCGGCCCCTGGAAAAGACAAAGAATGCAACTCTGACGTTGTCATGGGTGATGCGAAAAAGTTTAACATAGCCCAATTCTCATTACAGCTATATATTTGTAGATCAAGAGTTTGCCGTGTACCTTTCAGTCATTTGTTAAGGGCGGTTCCATCTCATTTTCCGTGGGGACATTGCTCTTGACACACCAGGGACAACGGGCTAGAAAAAAGGACTTAAGGCGCAAAAGGGTGTTTTTCCTGCCCGACCGCCGGCCTTTATATCGACTACCTTGACCCGGGGGACAGGTCTTACGGACTTGGCCCCTGGTTGTTTTTGGACCCCCGTCCAGGCTTTTCGGGCTTCCAACGACAGGAGAGCGGCATGCTTGAAGAGGGCGCGCAACAACTCAACCAGCGATTTTCCAGACAGATCCCCATGGTCCGGCACATGGGCTTCCGCATCACGGCCTGGGATGGAAACAATCTACGCATGGACGCGCCACTGGCGCCCAACCTTAACGACAAGGGTACGGGATTTGCCGGATCCCTCGCCACGCTGGCTACTTTTTCCGGCTGGGCAGTGGCAACCTTGTTGGCTGAAAAGGTGGTTGAGCAGGATTGGGAAGCACTGGTGTTCGAGAGCGAGATCCGTTATCTGGCACCGGTCACCGGCGATTTTTACGCCATGGTTTCCGTGCCGGAGGAGGACGTTACGCACGCTTTCCTGGCGGCGCTCGAACAACGGGGGCGCGCCAAGTTGGTCCTGAACGTCAACATTTTACAGGATGGTGAAGAAAAAGTTCGTTACCGTGGGCGTTACGCAGTGCGGGTGCGTAAGGTATAGAGATTCTTTCATCTCTGAGGTTTTAAGTGTTAAGCTTGATGCGTCGCAAAAAGTCCGTCCTGCGGCGTTACGGCATTTTTCAGGACCTCGACATGCGATGTATGACTTCGCCCCTGAAAAAACACCAAGCTTTTAGGACGAAATTTTCGTTTAGCCATCCTATGAGTTTTGCGAATGCATCAAGCCTAGCGATCATTTGGCAAATGCTTTAATGCTCTAAACCGGCAACGTGCAAGCGAAGGTGAATCATGTTTCTGAATGTCTATCTAAAACTGTTTGTCATTCTGACGCCGTTTTTCGTCATGTCGGCGTTTCTGTCCCTGACCCGGGGCTTTACCTCCGCCGAGCGCAAGAAGGCGGCGGGCAAGGTGACGCTGGCTATCGTCCTGTCGGTGTTCACCATTTACCTGTTCGGCAGGCACATCTTCGCCCTGTTCGGGATTACCCTCGATGCCTTTCGCATCGGCGCCGGTGCGGTTTTGTTTCTGTCGGCCGTCAGCATGGTGCGCGGACCGACCGCCGTAACGCCGCCGTCGCCCGGCGAGGATGTGGCGGTGGTGCCGTTGGCCATCCCCATCGCCGTGGGACCGGGGACCATCGGTGCCCTGCTGGTCATGGCGGCGGAGCCCAAGAGCCTGGCGGCGCGGCTGGTGACGGCCGGCGCTATGCTGGCCGCCATCGCCACCGTCGGCTTGTTGCTTAGCGTGGCCGGCCGTCTGGAAAAGGTGGTGGGGCACCAGGGGTTGACCATCCTGACCAAATTGACCGGGCTGTTCGTGTCGGCCATTGCCGCGCAGATCTTCTTCACCGGATTGAAAAACTTCCTGGCCTGACGGGCCTTTCCTGAACAAGGATATCTTCCATGACCATGCAGAAACAGCGCGAAGCCATCGTCCGCTACGGGCGTAAAATGATCACCTCCCAGCTGACCACCGGTGCGGGGGGCAACCTGAGTATTCTGGACCGCGCCAGCGGCCAGGTCGCGATCAGCCCCAGCGGCATCGAGTATTTCGACCTGCAGCCGCAGGACGTGGTCATCACCGATCTTGACGGTAAGGTTCTGGATGGCCAGTACAAGCCCTCCAGCGAGCTCGGTTTTCATCTGGCCCTGTACCGTCGGCGTCCGGATGTGAACGCCGTGTTGCATACCCACTCGGTGTACGCCACCACCATGGCCTGCCTCGGGTGGGAGATCCCGGCGGTGCATTATCTGGTGGGTTTTTCCGGCCACAAGGTGCCGCTGGCCCCTTACGCCACTTTCGGGACCGAAGAGCTGGCCCGCAACGTGGCAGACGGCATCGGCGCTTACAACGCCGTGCTGCTGGCCAATCACGGCCTGGTGGCTGTCGGCAGCGACCTGAGCCGGGCGTTTAATACCGCCGAGGAGATCGAGCTGGTGGCGCGTATCTACTATCAGACCAAGTCGGTGGGCAACCCGGTGATCCTGCCGGAGACGGAAATGGAGCGGGTGCTGGAAAAATTCGCCACTTACGGACAATCTCCCAAGGAAGACGGCGATGTTTGATTTCGACCGGATCATCGACCGAAACGGGACCGGCTCCCTCAAGTGGGATCGTTACGCCGGTCGCGACGTGCTGCCCCTGTGGGTGGCGGATATGGATTTTTCCGCGCCGCCGGCGGTGATCGCCGCCCTGCAGCAGCGCGTTGGCCACGGTGTGTACGGCTACACCCATGTCTCAGACGAGCTGGTTGAAGTGATTCTGGCGCGGCTTTGGGATCGTTATAAGTGGCAGGTGAAAGCCGAGTCGCTGGTCTGGCTGCCGGGCCTGGTGGTGGGTCTCAACGTGGCCTGCCGGGCGGTGGGCGGCAGGGGCAGCGAAGTGATGACCATGACCCCCATTTATCCGCCGTTTCTGTCCGCGCCGGGGTTGTCGGAACGCACCCTGGTGACCATTCCCATGGTCCAGGAGGGGGCGCAGTGGCTCATCGATTTCGACGCCATGGAAGCAGCGGTTACACCGGCGGCCCGACTGCTGTTGCTGTGCAGCCCGCAGAACCCCACCGGCCGGGTGTTTACCCGCAGGGAACTGGAACAGCTGGCCGATTTCTGCCAACGCCACAATCTGGTGCTCTGTTCCGATGAAATCCATTGCGACCTGGTGCTGGAGCCGGGCATCGAACATATCCCCACGGCGTCTCTCGATGCCGACGTGGCAGCCCGTACCATCACCCTCATGGCGCCGAGCAAAACCTTCAACCTGCCTGGATTGAACTGCGCCTTCGCCATCATCCCCGACGCTGGATTGCGCGGCCGCTTTCAGCGCGCCATGGCCGGCATCGTGCCCTATGTCAACCTGCTCGGCTACGTCGGTGCCCTGGCCGCATATCGCGACAGCGGCGACTGGCACGCCGCGCTGCTCGACTACCTGCGCGGCAACCGCGACCTGATACTCGACGCCGTGGCGGACATGCCGGGGATCAACGCCACCCGTGGTGAGGCCACCTATCTCACCTGGATCGACGCGCGCGGTACCGGCATTGACGATCCGGCGAAATTTTTTGAAAAAGCCGGGGTGGGGTTGTCCGACGGGCGAGAATTCGGTTTGCCGGGTTTTGTGCGTCTGAATTTCGGCTGTCCGAGGGCGGTGTTACAGCAGGCGCTGGAGCGGATGCGCAAGGCTTTGTGATTGGTGATTGGTCTCGGTCTTGAGACGTTCGGCCCCTGACATCTGAAACCGGCGGGTCGCGCCCCGCCAGGCGNNAAGGGGTTGTGAGGGATCGGCGGGTTGCGCCCCGCCAGGCGCCTTACTTTTTGTCCAAGCCAACAAAAAGTAAGCAAAAAATGGCTCCCCTGCGGGGGCTTGGTGTCGCAGAGGGTAGTGTTGGTTAACTGCGACCGCGTTTCGCTGCTTCCTCGTGGATTCTTTCGGCTCCCTCCTCTTTTGAGGGGTGGGTGGTGGTTACGATGGGTTGGTTGTTTTGCGAGGCGGGCCAGGAAAGGGGCGCACTTTTCTGCTTACTCTTTTGAGGCGTATTAAAAGAGTAAGACGCCGTGCGGGGGCGTGACCCCGCGGTCTTGAATTAAGGCCTAAGTTATTAGAAACCCGAGTATATTTACACTTTTTTCGTAGAAGTGTTCGAATTGCTGATTATCCTTTTTGGGTATGTTTCATACCCCTGCAACATTAATACGGAAACGGATTAAATTTCATGCCCCTTTACCGCGAAGCCATCAGCGACCTGATCGTTAACCTTCAACGTCGCGATCTGCGCACCATGATCCGCACCGTGCGGGCCTTGTATCGCCTCAGCCGTCAGGCTGCCTACCGTGAGGTTGTGCTGCCCCAGTTGCCGGAGACTGCCCGTTTCGATCCGGGCCACGATGCGGTGATGATGGGGTATGATTTTCATCTGACCGATGAAGGGCCGCGTCTTATCGAGGTCAATACCAATGCCGGCGGAGCTCTGCTTTCCTATCTGGCGCGTTACCCGGATGAAGCTGTGGCCCGCGGGGCCATGAGCGAAAAACTTAAAGATGCTTTTCTGGGACCTTTTGCCGAGGAGATGAGGGCGTTTTCCCGTGGACGGCAAGACCGACCCCAACATATTGCGATTGTGGACGAAAAGCCCGAGGAACAGTTCCTGTACCATGAAATGGAAGCTTTCGCCGGATTGTTCCGCCAATGGGGTGCCAAAGCGCAAGTGATTGATCCGAGCGCCCTGCAGGCCGGTGCCGATGGGGTGGAACTGAATGGCGAAGCGGTCGATCTGGTCTACAATCGGCATTGCGACTTTTATCTCGAAGATCCCGTCATGGCCGGTATTCGTGCCGCGTACCTGGCGGCAAGCGTCTGCCTGACGCCCAACCCCTTTGCCTACGGCCTGCTGGGGGATAAACGGCGCATGGTGCTGTGGTCCGATGCCGAAGCTCTTGCTGGTCTTGGCGTGGAGCCGGAGGATACGGACTTGCTGCAACAGGTGGTACCTGTCAGTCGTCTGTTGCAGGCGCAAGACCCCGATGAATTGTGGAAAGGCCGGCGCAACTGGGTATTCAAGCCCGTCGACCGATTCGGCAGTCGCGGTGTGCTGGTCGGGGAAAAGATTTCCCGCAAGCGTTTCGATGAGCTCGATCCCACCACCACGCTGGTACAGCAATTGGTGGCACCCTCATTGACCCCTGCTGCGGCGGATGCAAAGCCGATGAAGACCGATCTGCGGCTGTTCGTGTATCGCGATCGGGTGCTTGGCATCGGCGCGCGTCTGTATCACGGTCAGGTCACCAACCTGCGCACCGAAGGCGGCGGGTTCGCTCGGGTGAAGGTGGTTTAAGGTCTTATCAAAAAATAATCCAAAGAGTCATGCTTTTCTCGACAGTCGGCTCCCGCAGGGACAATAACCTCCCAAGCCTATGAAGGAGGATCAGTCATGGCGAATCTGAAGGTAGGTTGAGGTTAGCCGGCACCCGATACCACCCTTGAAGGGGTGTCAGGCAAAGAATTTCTCGAAGTGACCCTCTCCCAGTAACGCGGCAAGTGGTAGTGCTGTTTTTCTATCCCCTTTTTGTGAATCGCCTCCTTCATGTAAACCTTCCCTCCTTGTCATCCGTCTCAGAAGATAACAAACCGCTGGCTATTGCAGTGACTACCGAGACGTATTTTTTTGCGGCGCCCAAAAGGAGGGCCTCATGAAGTTGAAAATCTTCTCTCATCTCATCATCCTGACCACGCTACTTGTCGGCTGTGCCCTGCCGCCGCAGACGGGGCAGGCTGAGGATTACTATCCGGAGCTCGCCTACAACCGACAGGAACTCGCCCAATTGCTGGCTCCCGTCGCACTCTACCCTGACGCATTGCTGTCACAAGTGTTGATGGCGGCAACCTATCCCATCGAAGTGGTCGAGGCCGATCGCTGGCTGAGGGCTTATCCCTATCTGCAGGGCGAATCCCTGGACCGGGCGCTGGCGGAGCAGGATTGGGATCCCAGCGTTAAATCGCTATGTCATTTCCCCTCGATACTGGCTCTGATGAGCGAACGAATCGGCGAAACCACCGATCTCGGCAATGCTTTCCTCGCCCAGGAGTACGAGGTGATGGACATGATCCAGGAACTGCGGTCCGCCGCCTATGCCCAGGGGCAGTTGTACACCACCGCCGAGCAGCGGGTCATTTTCGATGGGCCAACGATCATTATCGTGCCGGTCGCCCAGATCATCTATGTTCCCTACTACGATCCCTACACCATCTACGGTTCCAGGTGGTATCCCGACTATCCACCCTATTACTGGGCCCCTCGGGGAGCGACCACCGGCTTCGGTATTTCCTACTGGCCGGGAATCCACTTCAGCTTCACGTTCGTTTCCTGGAGCCGCTTCGACTGGCCCCGCCGCCAGGTCTATATCGATGTCCAACGGCGACCGCGCTATGTCCGTCACGACCACTGGGTGAAAAAGCCGCGCTGGCAGCACGCCCCCAGCCATCGACGGGGAGTTGCCTATCAAGATAGGTCCACTGCCCTGAAATACGGTCAACCTTCCCATGGTGTTTCAGGCCGCAGAGACGCTGGCGTTGTTCCTCAATACCGGGAGCCATACCGTCCTGCCGACAATGCCCCGTCACGATCCGACCGGCCGCGGGTTTCAAACCAGCAAACCACGCCCAGCAGGCAGATCCGGACGGAGATAGAGTATCCAAAACCCGCCCCGGAAAGGCGTGTTGAATCGAGGTCCACCCCCACGTATGTAAATGAAAAGCCCGCACGGACGGTGTGGAAAGAGGCTGAGCCGCAAAAACAGCCGAGGCAAAAGGTCCTTGTCGACAAACAACCGGATAATTCAACCCGGAATAAGGATGTGCGGGACAAAGCCACCAGGCCCAGCCGGCCTCAACAGGTCACCAGGGAACAGGTCCGGACGGAGCGCCAACCTGACCGAACATTTCGGAATCAGCCAGAGCCAAACAAAGCCGTTACGCCTAATCCGACGCAACATGTCGACAAGCAACAGGCTCGGCAGAAGAAGCAACCCGTTGCCGTCAAGATCCCGGAACGGCAGGGAACTCCTATGGAAACACCGCCTTTGCATGAGGGCCGGGGGCAAAAGCAATCGAGCCGCGACAAGTCAGCCGGCCGCAATGCCCCCGTACACAAGGATCACTCTACCGACGCGAAGGGCCACATTGAGAATCCCGATCGGGATGCCGACGCAGACCTGAAGAAACAAAGTGGCAGGATAAACGGGAATAATCGCTTCGACCGAGACATTTCTCGGGGGCGAGAACGGGAGTAAACCGGTACCAAAGACAGGAACGATCCTAAAAAAGAGGCGCCGATGATTTCTGCAACTGCCAGGAATATTCGGCGCCTTTTTTATTGAACGGGCTTTGGGAAAAGCTCCTTTTGGTCGGCATTATTGGGCCAGCTGCAACGTAATAAAAAATTTCAATAAAAAAAGGGGTGTATACTTAAGTGGTTGGACCGAGGTCTAAGCCTTTCTGATAGACAAGACTTTCCGTAATGGTGAAAATGACAGCGCAGGTGTCTCCGCCAGAAAGAATCCTGAAAATTAAAGGCCGACGTTATGGAACGGGTATATAGCTCGCAAATTCTTGCTTTGGTTCAAAACATGCAGAACATACTCAAATTGCACGGCGTCGAATCCATGATCACAAATCAATATTTGAGCGCTGCTGTGGGAGAAATTCCGCCTATTGAAGCCTGGCCTCAATTGTGGGTCGCGGATGAAGACCTCGATCTTGCCAAATGGATTGTCGAAGAGGCTGGAAAAGATCACCCTGAGTTTCATAAGATACGGATATGTCCAAAATGTGGCGAAGAAGTCGATGGCCATTTTGCCGAATGTTGGCATTGCGGGACCAGAATAGATTAGGTCGATAGATAAACCTGGCCCCTTTTTGTACACATTCCAAAACCAGGAGGAATCAAATGGAGGGGGATAAACGATTCAAAATCTATCATATTCCCGTGCTGGCGTTTTTTTCCAGAGAGTTGTATCGCGACGTGGCCCGGAACTGCAAGGGGACGACATTCGGATACCTTTTTCTGCTGCTGCTTCTTTGCTGGATTCCGCTAGCGATGAACCTGCACCGCGGGGTAGCCGATTTCGTCGAGCAGGAGGCGCCAAAACTGGTGTCCCAGATTCCCGAAATAACCATCACCGATGGCGAAGTATCCATCGATGAACCTGAACCCTATTTCGTTCGGGATCCGGACACCGGCGCAGCTCTGGTGGTGATCGATACCACCGGCGAGATCTCCTCTCTGGCCGATACCGAAGCAGTGGGACTGGTCACAAAAAATGCCGTAACCTTCGAAAAAAACGCCTATGAAACCAGGACATTCAGCTTCCGGGATATAGACTACTTCGTATTGACCCAGGGGAAAATCTACGGCTGGCTGGATATCGTAAAGAGATTCGCCGCGCCGGTACTCTACCCCTTCTGCGTACTCGGAGTCTTTGTCTACCGGATTTTGCAGGCATTGCTGTACGCGGCGTTTGGGCTTCTCATTGCCCGGATCGTCAAGACCGAGCTGTCCTACGACAGTTTATTACGCCTGTCCGTGGTCGCGGTAACGCCGGCCATTATCGTCGCCACTCTCTTGGCTATGGCGAGCATCCACCTGCCCATGGGAGGCCTTTGGTATTTTCTGGCGACCATGAGCTATCTGACCTTCGGCATCCTGGCGGCGAAACCTAAAGGGGAGCAGTGCTTCGGTTTTTCCTGATGATTCATGACGCCAGCCGGTTTAGCCATCGCTCAACATTCTGGCGGACAAGTTCAAGGAGAATTATAACTTTCTGGGAGTTGCATATTCTCTGGTAATAACTTATTGAAAAGCTTTCACATTTGATGGATACTAATTTCTCTTGCCAAACCAATCGCCCGCAGTCAAATTGTTCTATGGTGATCCGAGAGGGATGGATGGATGGATTCGAAAAAAGTGACAACCGAAATCCTGTTAAAGCCGCTTTATTCAGCAGATGCTGATGGAGCGGCTTTTTTATTTGCGGGTCTCACAAAGATGATCCGGTGTCTGTCGATTCTTGCCGTTCTTCTGCCCCTGTCAGTTTCGATGGCGATCGGAGCGGCTACCGCAACCACAAAGCCGAAACTGATCGTTGGCGGCGACCACGACTATCCGCCCTACGAGTTTCTTGATAACGGTGTACCAACCGGGTTCAACATCGAATTGATGCGGGCGGTGGCCGATGCCATGGGCCTTGAAGCGGAATTCAAGCTCGGCCCCTGGAGGGAAGTCCGGAAAGATCTGGAGCAGGGCCGCGTGGATGTGCTTGCCGGGATGTATTACTCGGTGGATCGTGGCAATCTGGTCGATTTTTCCGTTCCGCATACTATGGTCACTTCCGGCATATTCGTGCGCAAGGGTTCTCCGATCCGCTCCTATGCGGATATTCAGGGCAAGGGGGTAATTGTTCAGGAAGGGGATATTATCCACGATTCCCTGAGACGCAGCGGACTTGCCTCGCGCATCGTGACGGTCACTGAAACAGGGCAGGCGTTGAAGCTATTGGCTTCTGGAAAGCACGACTGTGCCATCTTTCCGTCCAGATTGCAGGGAGAGCATCTTGTAAAAAATTTGGGTCTCGCCAATATCCGAATCATCAATTCCGAGCTACCTCAGCTGCAGTACTGTTTCGCCGTGCGCAAAGGCAACCAGGAGCTCCTGTACAAGCTCGACGAAGGACTGAAGATCCTTAAAGTTAATGGGACATACCGGGATATTCATGACAAATGGTTTGGCGTATATGAGAGAAGAAACTTGTGGAATACCGCAAAAGGTTACGTTCTTTTTGCTTTAGCGGTCTTTGCGAGCCTTTTTGCGGCTGGCTTCGCGTGGTCCCGGTCTCTTCGTAAACAGGTGGGGATACGAACTGCGGAATTGCGTGAGAGCGAGGAAAAATTCAGGATTTTGGCTGAGACGATTCCATCCGCGATCATTGTTTATCAGGAAGACAGGTTTGTTTATGTTAACCCCGCCGTTATTCAGGCTACCGGGTATACGGAGCAGGAATGCATGCAAATGAGGTTCTGGGACCTGGCAAGCGACGATTTCAAGGAGGTGATACGAGATCGCGGACTGGCCAGGCAACGGGGTGAAAAGATACCTTCACGGTACGAGTACCAGTGGGTTACGAAATCCGGGGAGAAGAAATGGGCTTTTGTCTCGAGCGCCCGAATCGAATATAAGGGAAAACCTGCCGGCATTGCGATGTTGGTCGACATCACCGATCGCAAGCACATCGAAGAAGAACTGCACCAGGCGCATGACGAACTGGAACAACGGGTAAAGGAGCGAACCGAGGAACTGGCCAGGGCGACGGAGGCCTTGGCGTCTTCAGAAAAGGAAAAATCACTCATTCTGAACATAACGGATGATCTCCTCATATTTTACGATCCCGACATGAACATTCTGTGGGCCAATAAGGCCGCCGGCGCCTCCGTGAATATGACACATGAAGATCTTCGGAAGCGGCGTTGCTGGGAAACCTGGCATCAGCGCCAGGAGCCGTGCGTCGGGTGCCCGGTGCTGTTGGCCAGGGACACCGGGCAACCGCAGGAAGGGGAGGTTCTTACCCCTGACGAAAGAGTGTGGTTTATCCGCGCTTATCCGGTGAGGGATGAAGCGGGCCAGCTCCTTGGCATGGTCGAATTCACCCAGGACATCACCGAGCGGAAACTGACCGAAGAAGAACTCGGTCGACAGAAGAGTCGGTTGCAGGAACTTAACAGCACCCTGGAAAATCGGGTTAGGGAAGAAGTCGCAAAAAACAGGGAAAAGGACATTTTGCTGATTCAGCAGAACCGTCAGGCCGCGATGGGCGAGCTTCTGGAGCATATAGCGCATCAATGGAAACAGCCGCTAACCGTTGTTTCCCTTGTTATCCAGAATTTGTGGTATTTACATGCCACCAACGGTCTGACGGCTGACAAAATCCGGGAAACCATCGATACAACGATGGATTTACTGGAACATATGGCGCATACCATTGAAGACTTCAGGGATTTTTACAGGCCGGACAAAGAAAAAACGGTATTCAGCATTAACGATTCCGTCGACAATGCTTTGGCTTTTATTTCGCCGGCATTGAAACATGAGTCCATCGCCGTCGATGTTGATGTCGTTCCCGGATTATTGGCGACAGGCTATCCGAGGGAGTATATCCAGGTGCTCCTCAATGTATTATCCAATGCCAGGTATGCATTGATAGACAGAAAAACGGAAGAAGCAAAGATAACGATAAGGGGGGTTGCAGAGGGAATCCGCGCCGTTGTTACGATTATGGATAATGCCGGGGGAATACCGGAGTCGGTTTTTGACAGCATTTTTGACTTGTATGTCACAACCAAGGAGGCGAAAGGTGGTACCGGTATCGGGCTCCACATGTCGAAAAACATCATCGAAAAAAATATGGACGGGTCATTGACCGCCCACAACACGGACTCCGGCGCTCAATTCAGAATAGCCATCAACATGCCAGAAAAGAATGCATCAGCGGGGACGAGCAAACAGCATGGGCTAGGTTCGCTCAAATAACTGAAGAAGCTCGGTTTTGATGGCGTCTCGGATCTCCCTGAACGCCGCCATAACTTGCTCTTCATCGCCGTTGGCCTGCGACGGATCCGAAAAACCAAGCAGATACAGACGCTCTCCCCCATGGCTTGTTTGTTCCAGGTGAGGGCAGTCTTTACCGCAGCGGCCGCAATAGCTGATGGCACCATGGACGTCGCACTTATCCTCGACCTTTTCCAAAAGAGTGATGACGAAGTCGAAGCTCTCCTCCTCAAATTCATCCACTAGCTTTGCATCCTGACTGGAGATGTCGATGCCGATCTCGGACATGACCGCCAAAGCCTTCTGGTTGACCGCCGTGGGTTCGGTGCCGGCCGAAAAGGCCGAAACCCGGTCACCCAGGTAGTGTTTGACCAGTCCCTCGGCCATTTGGGAGCGGCAGGCATTGTGGGTGCTTTGGAACAGTACTTTTGTTTTCATAAAGAATTCACGTTTTCATTTGAATGTTTCAGACCAATCGTTTCCTTGATCCGATGTGATAGTGTCCCATCGTTGGGTTCTGGCTTTAAAGCCGGGCTCGCATGCAAACCTTTGCGGGCGACAGGTGGTCAGGTTGGCAGCCCCCAGGAGGCTATCAGACTATCCATGAGCCGGCTGCAAATTCGGCTATCTGGCTCATATTTCAGCTCCTTTTCGGCCCATAGCTACAACTATGAACCTTCAAACGAGCTAAAATCTGTTCTCAAATATCCAAATTTTCGCTTCGGCCCGTATAGTCCGATAGACTCCTATGACTGACCTTCGCATCCCTCCCCCATGGCATAGGAAAGCCGCTTCAAGGAACACCCGATCCCGATTACCGATAAAGCGCAGAAAAAATACATGTTGCTCTGCATGCTGCGCATAAAGGAAGGGATGGTTGCCGCGGAAACCGCCTGGCCGTTCATGAAGTGGGAAAAACTGAGGGTGACAACCACCATGCTGAAGGTCATCCCCAATGAACGCATGGTGCCGGTCAGACCGGAAGCCACGCCGAGATAGCGCTTGTCGAGGCACCCCATGATAACGCTGGTATTGGGGGTTGAGAAAAAGGCATAGCCGAAACCGAGCAGCAGCAGGGCGCCAACCACGGTTATGAGCGGCGTTTCCGGCCTGATGGTGGCAGCCAGCAGCAAACCGCAACAGCACACAAACATCCCCGCCGTAGCCACCCGGGCCGCGGGAAAACGGTCCGCCAGTCGCCCTCCGACAGGAGCTAACAGCATCTGCACCAGAGGTTGCAGCATCAGCAGCAGGCCGGTATCCCTGGGGCTGAACCCTTTGACATACTGCAGGTAGAGATTCAGGAAGAAGACAACCCCGAAGGTCGAACCGTAGCTGATAAAACTGACCAGATTGCTCAGACCAAAAACCGGGTTGCCGGTAAGCAGGCGGATATCGAGGATCGGATATCGACAGCGTCGCTCGGCCACCAGAAACAAACCCAGGCAAAACAGGCCTCCCGCCAGTACCGCCGCGGCCAAACTTCCGGTGTTAAGGCGTGATCCACCAAGTGTGATGCCAGCCACGGCCAGGGCATAAATCAGGCTACCCCGCCAGTCAAAAGCCTCACCTTTCGCTTCGTGCCATTCGGTACGCATCCGGGTCAGGGTCAAATGCCAGGACAGCACCCCCAGCAAAACCCCCGGTAGAAACACCGTGCGCCAGCCGAGATAGCTGGTCAGCAAACCACCGATGGGTGGTCCGCAGGAAATGCCGGCGTAAACGGTAGCAATGGCGATCCCGAGCACCCGCCCCCGGTTTTGTGAGGGGAAGACAGAGACCACGATAGCGAGACTGCTGGCGTTGACCATGGCGGCGCCAATGCCCTGCAGTATACGGCAGACGATAAGCACCTTGATCGAAGGGGTCAGGGCAATGAGTGCGGTGGCGAGGGTAAAGCAAAAGATCCCCCAGACAAAGACCCGGCGACGGCCGTAGACATCGCCGAAACGGCCCATGGGCAAAAGAAATATCGCCACAGAGAGAATATAGACCGTTTCAACCAGGCCGAGCTGCAAGGCACTGGCCTGCAGTGAACGGCCAATGGAGGGCAACGCCACCGCCACCGCGGACAACATAAAGGGCATCAGGAACAGAGCCGAACAGACCACGAACAGCACCGCCCTGGATGAAACTCTGGCCGCTTGCTTCATGACCTTGCTCCGATGGCCGAACAGCATTTCACCCGGCCTGCTTTGTTACCCCTTCGCATAATTCCTCCATTCATCAAGGGGGCTGTCCGGTCACTTTCCCCTGCCCGCAGCCTACCAGAAAAACCTTCGCCAGTTAAATAATGATCGACGGCAATGAGCTTTTTCGCGCAGGTAGGCATTAGGGCGCTGGTCGTTACGATCGCTGCGTTTGGCGTGCTTTGCCTGCTTACCTACGTGCTTAGGGTATGCGGTGAAAATATTGCCACTCTGATCAGGGCAGGGGCCTTGGGGGGCATTACCCGGTTGATGGGTTTGAATCCGAATGCTCATAGAAGGGGTGACTGGTGCTTTTAAAAAAACGGGGTGAACCCAGACTTGATGGACAATCCCGCATGATTTTTATCGTTACCCTAATGCGCAAGGCGCAATGTGGCAACGCCGGCGATGATCAGCGCTACGCCCAGATACCTTGTAAGGGATGACGGGTCGCCGTAGTACCACACGCCCACGAGGAAAGTCCCTGCCGCCCCGATGCCAGTCCAAACGGCGTACGCCGTCCCCATAGGGATGTGGCGCTGTGCCAGCCATAGCATAAGGCCGCTCAGAGATATGAAAAACATCGCGACGCCGATGCCGCTCCAGCGTGATGCCGGGTTTTGTGCCATCTTCAGGCCGACTGGCCATGCAATCTCAAAAAAACCGGCCAAGATCAGGGAGATCCAACTCATTGTGATGTGTCCTTTAGCGCAAATATAGGTAAACGGTGGTGACGGACCTGAGAACCCTCCCAGGGGCGGACTAAACTAGCATATTGAATCGATATGAAACAGCTATTATCCGGGGTTAAACCGGAAGAATTTCTGAGCTGTTTTCCCTGCGATCAATAGAATCTTTTTGGGAATGACATCCGGCTCGCTATCGACAACCAACAGATGGATGTGATTCGAGGTGACTACATAAGGTGGGCATTCTCAGAAAAAACTAGGGGCACTCCAGGGTTTCTTGGAAATTTGGAGGGAAAATCATGGATGTCCCTTTTTCCCTTGGCAAGTGGGCTCGAGGGCATCTCCGGCGGCACAATAAGCCGCTGGGATGACAGGTTAGCTCAAAAGTAGCATGTCGGGCAAATTTTCAAAGATAAGTCGTACGTCATCGTATTGTTCGAGGACTCTTATGACTTCCGGATGCGGATTTGCCCATATTTCGGGTAAGTCCCGTTCTTCTCTGTCTAGTATCGAAAACGCAAGAGCCTCAACCGGCGGGGTGAATTTCGCATCAATCCCTGGCTTGTTGCCTCTGGCATCGATGCGGTACCATCCATATTCCTTTATGAACACGGCGTTCAGTCCATGCAGGCAATATGGGGGCTCTTTATCATTCACAGATAAACGTTGATAACAGAGCCCAGTCGGGATTCCGTTTTTACGTAGCAGTGCTGCTAAAAGATGACTTTTGGCATAACAATAGCCTGTGCCGTAAAGCAGAACGTCTGAGGCGCGGCAAGTCACAGGGTTTAGTTTGTAATCCCAACTGTGCTTAATTTCGTCTCGAACGAATTCAAAGCAGCGTCGTATCAGGTCCTGTTCGCTTGGAGCCCCCTTCGCCAGTTGTGCTGCTTTTCGAATAATTTCAGGATTGTCAAAATCAATATATGTACTCTTTTGAAGATATTTATTCATAAGTGGCCTGGCTGACGTGTGGGGTGAGGGGCGCGGGGAAGCCCAGTTCGGAAAAGGTACCATACAATTTTGTGGTCTTGCATCGGCTGCATTAGTCTTGTCAGGTTTCTATCGATTTTTTAATAGGACATCGCAAGTGATTCGAGCTACATCAGCAATAACCGCACTTTTTGTGTCGTTGGAAGCGGCAGACCCCGTATAAAACACCGTGACAATGAAAGGATCAAGTCCTCTGGGAAAAACAATTGCAACGTCGTTGCTTGCTCCATTTCCCCCGCTTCCCGTCTTGTCACCGACTACCCAAAAATTGTCGAAACCCGCTCGGAGTTTATTCGCCCCAGTCGTATTCCCAAACATCCATGCCTTGAGTTGTTCTTTGGATGCGGGCGAAAGGTAATCACCTATCAAAATCTTTTGCAGCGATTCAGCCATCGCCTTTGGGGTGCTGGTATCACGTAAGTCACCTGGTATGTTCGTATTCAAAGACGGCTCATTTCGATCTAAACGCGTTGTGTTGTCGCCGATGGAGCGAAGGTACTCTGTAAGTGCTTTGGGGCCACCTATCGCGTCAAGGAGTAAGTTGGCAGCCGTATTGTCGCTGTATTGAATGGATGCGGCGTTCAATTCGGACACCGTCATATGTCCTGTACTTAAGTTGTCTTTTGTAATTGGCGCATACTCAAGAATATCACTTGATTTATAAGATATTGGTCTATCCAGAGCCTCCATCTTTGTATCGACTCTGGACAGAATGGCAGCCCCTAGCAAAGCTTTGAACGTACTGCACATCGCAAATCGCTCATTTTCTCGATAAGCAAGAAGCGGTGTTCCATTAGCCGAAATGACCGAAACCCCAATCCGACCACTATTTTCTTTCTCAAGCGTTGAAATCCTTGCTGTGAATTCTTTCGACGGAACCGGCTCTTCCGAAGCTGATGCCAGTGATGTGAGCAGAATCATAAACAAAGTTAAGATATATCGCATAAATTATACTTCCTTGAGGGTAGAACGGTTTGGCCTGAACCTAACGAGCCTGTAGGAAAACCCCACAGCTCTCTCGATTGGTAAAAATCAGTCCCGGAATTTTATATCAAATCCATTTTTCTTGGGGGAAATTTAGGGATATCCAAATGGCGCTCGTTTTAAAAACAGCAGGAACCCTTCGCATATTTTTCATTGCCACGAACCCTCGCTTGCGATAGCATCTCCACCATTTCCAGCACTGCCGGATATTAGCAGCCGGTCACTCGCTCATTTCACACGGCCCGACAAAGATGGCGCCGCAGCCTGTTTGCAGTTGAATTTCCTGACATGACCAACGACTCCTATATCACCTATCGCCCCATCGGCATCCTGCGATCCCCCTATACCCGGCGCATTGATGCACCCCATCAAAGCACAGTGGTGGAAGGCACCGAAACCGGGGCGGTGGCTACAGCTACCCTGGAACTTCAGGATTGGCTGGACGAGAAAGTCCTTCAAGATCTGGGCGGCTTTGAGCGACTTTGGCTCATCTTCGACTTTAATCGGAGTGAAGGCTGGAAAAGCAGTGTCAAGCCGCCCCGGGGTGGGCCGAAGCGGGGCGTTCTGGCCACCCGCTCCCCTCATCGTCCCAATTCCATCGGCCTTTCGGCGGTGGAATTGGCCAAGATCGAAGGCAGGACGCTGCACCTTCGCGGCGTGGATCTCCTGGATGGCACCCCTGTTCTGGATATCAAACCCTACGTACCTTACGCGGACGCCTTTCCCGACGCCAAAGCCGGCTGGATCGACGATCTGGATGAAAAGCTGGGACGTCATTCGGCGCCAGGACCTCGCAGGCCCAGGGGTAGGTAAGAACGCTTCCGTGATCTTCCCTTTAGGGAGTGTCCCTGATTATCTTGCATGTAATAAGCGGGGGAATTTAGGGACACTCCCGTATTGGGGAATTTAGGGACACTCCCGTATTTACCTGACTTGATCGATATATTATTATTTTTTTATTTACGTTGATCTCTCTACATAATGTTCCTTTAAATTATCTTCTTTGATTTTGGATGAATGTGTAAAGCTCATAAACTAAAACAAAAACACCACAAGCAATCCAGAACGAGCCGACCCATTTAGAAACTGGCTGATCGTATTGTATACTCCATCCGGTTTCTCTGTAGTAAATACCTGATAATACAAGCATCACTCCTAAGAGTACTCTGGAATTGTTTTTTTTTCACGTCCTCGCTCATTCAAATGAAAATTTAGGGACACTCCCCGAAAATTTAGGGACACTCCCCTATTTTCTTTCTGGGCCTTCCTGGTTTACTCAACCTCAATACTTGATTCAGTTGCAGTTCCATTTTTTCAATAAATACATCTGATCCGAAGGGGCGCCCTGCTCGGGTAGCTTTGCGTAGCAAATTTTCTGTTTGTTCGTCTTCTTGCGAAATAAATCTGGCATAGGCTTTCCTGTTATCCAGAGATAGCCAAGAAGGCTTAGTCAGCAGGTTATCCTTTGTATTGTTAATATGAGTTTTTGCACTGGACCAGCGATAATTTTCTGCCCTGTCGGCAAGTCCTGCTTTCACCGGATTATTTTCGATGTAGCGTGCAACAGACCAGAGGTATGCGTCATCTTCAACGATGCAGGAAAAAAAGCGATTCTGCCAAATCCGACCACCCTGTTTCAATTTTCGATTCAAGTATTGGGTATAGACCTGATTAGTCAGGCCGACGCCACGTGAAAGGGAGTCTTCCTTGTCGGGAACCGCAAGCAGGTGCACATGGTTGTCCATCAGACAGTAGGCCCAAAGTTGTAAAGAGTGCCGCCTAGAATATTTATGAAGGAGATTCAGATAAGTCTGACGATCCTCATCATCGAAAAAGGTCACAGAGCGATTGTTGCCACGTTGGGTCACGTGATGTGGGTGTCCAGGGGCGACTATGCGAGCGATTCTTGGCATAGGGGAAGGATAAAAGAAATCCAAATTAGAGGCAATTAAATTTTATATAAAATAGGGGGGGTGTCCCTAGTTTCCCTAGTTTCCGGAATCACAGGAGAGTATTTTCTGGATTAATTCGAGTAATTTTATCGCATCATTGCCGGAAATGTGCGAAGACAATTCCTGGGAGGAGTCCGACCACATAGAAGTCACCTCTCTTAACGACAACCGTTGACGCAGTCTCTATTAAATTATCATTAAAACAGATCATCCCCAAAGTAATCTTTTCTTTGGGGGATACACCTCTGGAAAGTTGTTTTATAGTCCAATACTTTTCGCCAAGCCCGGGTCGTGCCGGAGTCAGTGTCGCGGCCAGCAAAAGGGAGAAAATGATGATGGCTGATTTGACGTTATATAAAATAGGGGAGTGTCCCTAGTTTTTAGTTTTACCCATTTCTATAAAGCGGCTCAATGGGTATTTCGCCTGCAAAAAGCTGTTCACTAGTTTCTTTTATGTTTTTTCTTTTGCAATATGAATGGTGAAAGTTATGAAGCCATTTATATGCATTAGATATGAATGCAGCATGGCATTTACTCTCTGACCACATCAGTTTCTTGTTAAGGTCTGGTATGGGCAAATTCTTGATAAAATCAAGAACCGCCACTGGTGTTGACACCTTGGCATGTTGTTGAGGTTCATCCTTGAAATGGGCTAGGCGGTTTCTAAGGTCAAAAACGTTCCTGATTCCAGGGAGCAACAAGCTTATCCTTTCCTGTTGTGCATTTGTCGCCAAGGATGAAATTATCTCGATTTTTTCTAATATATTCCTCTTTCGAAGGGTTTTCCAAAGGGCTGTATTGAATAGTTCTTGTTCGGAAATTCCGCCTAGGACATAGCGAAGCTCTGCATTAACCTTTGCTTCCAGCAAAAAGCAGCCAAAGACAATCATTTTTACGCCATGTTCTACATCCAACGGGTGGCGCCTTGCCGTCCTCTTGGCATTTTGGAACAACTTTAGGTAAATCGAATCCAGGGCGGAGTTAAGAAAAACACCTTTGATCTCCCCAGCTTTGAATTTTATTGTAATGTCTCTAGTTTCCATATTTGTCTATATTTGGCTAACGGTTCATGATAATCGGCAGTGATGCGAAGGTTCGCCCAACACCTCATTTTAGATTTTGTTTTTCCTCCTGCTGATATTGCGTGCTTGTATGCCTTCGCCCAGGAAATTCCATTAATAATCGGCCATAAAAAAGCCGCCCTCCGGATCTTCTCCGAATGGACGGCTCTAATTGACCTCAGCGCTATATCTATGTGTCGGCATGTTGCCTCCTAAGACATTTCACATTGACGTGTTGCAAATGTAACGAATTTAACCATTGCAGGTCAAGGATTGAGTATGTCTTTGGAGAAAAAGTGGATTGGGACCAAGGCGAAGCATAATCCGATGCCCAGGCTAATGTTCCAGGCTATGAGAAAAGCCCCCGGTTGGCGATCGGGGGCTTTTACTTCCTGAAATATAACGGCTTGTATACTTTCAGCAACCTTAATCTCCGCGCAAAGATTATAGCGAAAACTGGCGGTGTCTGATGAATGTTACGGCTCTTTCTTCGGACCAGTAACGGCCGCATTGATTCAGCGCCACAAAGCCAACATGCCCCCCGTCGCGGGTGATCTCCAGCGTCGTGTTCGGATTGCCTGCACACTCCTTCACCGGGTAACAACCGCCTTCCAGAAAGGGGTCGTCCAGGGAATTGACAATCAGCGATGGAACCTTGATCTGCTTAAGCCAGGGGCGGCAACTGCATTTTTCCCAATAGTCTTCGGCGCTTTCAAAACCATGAATGGGGGCCGTATATCTTCCGTCAAAATCCCTGAATGTTTTGAGTTTATCATAATGATGATCGTCGATGTGTTGCGGGAACTGGATTTGCTTGGCTTTGACTTTCTCATGCAGCATTTTCAGGAAACGTTTCATGTACAGGGTGTTCGCTGTTCTTTCCAATGCGATGGATGACGCCGTCAGGTCGCAGGGGACGGAGAAGGTAACGCTTCCTTTCACCGCCCCGGGTACAGTTTGTGCCTGCTTGCCGAGATAAAGCAGGGTCATGTTGCCGCCCATGCTGAAACCGATGAGAAAGATATTTTTATACGACGACGCGGCATAATCGACGACGGTATGCAGGTCGTCGATGGCGCCGTTGTGGTATAAGCGAAACCGCCGATTCGGTTCTCCGCTGCACCCGCGATAGTTCCAGGCGAGGGCATCGATGCCTTCCTGGTTCAAGGTCCGAACCATCCCTTTGACATAGGCTCTGTGGGAATTTCCTTCGAGGCCGTGGGAAATTATGGCAAGGCTGTCGCTACCGATGATCGACCAATCGAGGTCGAGAAAGTCCTGGTCGGGGGTTTCGAGGCGCTGACGCTGATAGACCACACTGTCCACTTTTCGGAACAGGGTCGGGTAGATGGTGTGAACGTGCCCGTTGCGAAACCATAAAGGTGCCCTGTAGTCGGAATGGATCATGGCAGAACCTGCATGAAGAAAACGGCATCGGGAAGGCCGTTTTATGTATAGAAGATGGCGATCTTAAATTAACCCGACTCAACAACGCATCAACCCTTCAACTTTGACGGGCAAAGCGAAATATGGCCTCCCTGTGTGAACGGAAGGATTGATCGGCAACAGCCTGACGCGGTTTTGCTATTGGATGCTGCAGACCTCCGGTCGATAGGCCAGCAACACGACGTGCAGATCTTTTTCCAGTTTCTGCACCTTTGCAAGGTCTTCTTCGCCAAGTGGCTTCACGGTGTAGCGAGGTTCCAGGGCGAGGATACAGGCCCCCAGTTCTTTTTCCAGGTTACGGATTTTGGCGACGGAAGATTCATCAAGATTGTTGACGACTTTGTAGGTTTCAGTGGCCATGATGATCTCCTTTGCTGCGGGAGGTGAGACATTTTGAATGCCATGGTTTCAGCTTAATGGCGGGCTTTGCTTTTTGTCAACCGATGCCTATGGCGTCTTTTTATTATACCGCTTCGCCGACGTTAATACGTTTCGCCGGGCGTTTCCTCTCTGGGGTGTCGCCGTTGTCTTGGAAATGTTTGTCGGCAGAATCCTGGCGATTCACTGATTCCCTCTTTACCCGCTTTCCTATGCGGATTTGCTACAAAAAATGGCCTTCCGAGTGACGGAAGACCATTTTCCCATTATATAGAAGTCAGAAATTCGAGCGTTGTTTGCTGTTTGTCACCATAGAAAGGTTGAGCCGGTTTACCTATGGCGTCGTAGTGTCAATGCCCTTGTGAGGCTTGACCGTTTAGTAGAAATTGACGAAGCTCAGTAGGCTGATCTGAAATTTTCCCGAAGCACAAATGCCTCCTGTTGGACCCTTTGCACTCCTACCGTTCCTCAGCCCGGAACAGGTCATTTATTGAGGCTAGGGATCAATACGCTGGTTTGAATTCATGGCCGCAGTAAGGACATTTTACCGTTGAGCCGCTATCCCCGTTAGCCATGTGGCTTCCGGTTGAGGCGCAACCGGCCAGCAAAAGAGCTGCAACCAAAATACCGAACAGGACTTTAAATCGTTTCATAACCACATCTCCTTCCTCGTTTTTCAGCCACCAGGTAAGAAGTTTCCGGTTTGCCAGATTGGCAAACCGGCCAGTTACAATTGTTATATTATAGCCGTTTTTGAAAATTTTTTCCAAAATAGCCAAACTTACGATGGCTTAAAGCGGCATTGGAAACCTAGCGATGGCTGTAACCTATCGGAATGATATTGAGATAACAAAGTTAAGGTTTACGGCTGGGTCATGACCTGATCCCAATTGTCGGTGAAATTATCCTTGATCCTGTATTGAGGTTTATGGGGTTGGACCCCATAGATACTTGGTGCAGGTGTTCGACTGAATCGTGAGCAGACGACAAACCTGCGCACGGGAAACGGCTGCTTTGCGTGGGTGAAGGTGGTTTGATGGTGCCGATGACGAAGGGTCGCCTATTTCCCACGCCTCATTTCGTTGATCAATTCTATTTGTATATCCTGTATTTCGATCAGGCGCTCCCATTGACGGGACAGCAGATGGTCTATTTTTTGATGCAGGTGGTGAATTTCCAGCTCGGCCTTAAGGTTCACCTGGTAATCGCGCTGAGCGTGCAGTCGGTCTCTGTCTTCCTGGCGGCCCTGGCTCATCATAATGATAGGAGCCTGCAGTGCCGCGATGCAGGAAAGGACCAGGTTGAGCAGGATATACGGGTAGGGATCGAAGGGCTGCCGTAACAGACCGACCGTATTGACCCCGATCCATAACAGCAAAACGCCGGAAAACAGGAGAATGAACCCCCAGCTTCCGGCTACGCCGGCAAGGCGGTCGGCCATGCGCTGCCCGAAGGTCAAACCTGCGACAAGCTCGGCATCGGGATTTTTAGACAGGATCTCCTGTTCTTTCAGGCTCTCTATAACTTCCTGTTCCAGAGTGCTGATTTCTCCTTTTTCCTCTTGCAACAATTGCTGAATATACTGGTGCCGGTATTTCTGGAGGTCTTCGTTACAGATCCAGCCTTCTTCCGCCCAGTGGCCCAATTCTTTACGAATCAGATCGGCCACCAAGGGCCGTACGAATACGCCACGGTGGAGTTCGTTGCGTTTGTCACAGCCGCAGATCTGACAGACGGGTTTGGCGTGTAAGTGTAAAGATGCTTTATTCATTGCATCCTCCTGTTGAAAAATGGCTCGTCTGTTCCCGCACCCCTGTCGGGAAAAAGGTTTCTCTTGAATTAACGGTGCGTTCTGCATGTATCATTTAGCCACGATTCCCTTGATGCCGCCGCTGATCAGGGCTGCGATGTTGACCAGGATGCGTGGCAGGGCCAAGCCCCCTGGGCAGGCGAGGTAGCGGGGTTCCCAGTGCGGGTTGAATTTTTCCTTGTACTCGCGCAATCCTTCGAAGTTGTAAAAATGCTCACCATGCCTGAAGACAACCGCGCCGATTCGATTCCATAGCGGAGCAAAGGCCTGGTTTTTAAGGCCGGAGAGTGGCGCCATGCCAAGCTCGAAGGACTGGAAACCCTGCTCTTTTCCCCATAACATCAGGCTGATGAACAGGTAGTCCATGACCCCGTGCGGGGCCTGCGAGTCGAAGCGCATCAGGTCGAGGGACAACTCCTGTTTGTCCGTGCCTGCCCAGACATTGGCGAAGGCGACGATCCTGCCTTCCTGTCTTACCACGGCGACGGGAAAATTCCTCAGGTATGACTCGTCGAAGTACCCCAGGGAGAAACCTTTTTCGCGGGTACTTTTCTCTTTAAGCCAGTCATCGGAAATCCGGCGCAGTTCGGGCATGACACCGGCGATTCCGTCGGTAGGGAGCACGTCGAAACGGCAACCTTCTCTATCCAGACGGCGATGAATATAACGCAGGCCGCTGCGCTGCGAACCCTCCAGGGAAAACTCGGCCAGCGGTACACTGGCTTCTTCTCCGAGTTTATAAAGTGTCAGTCCCATGTCCAGATAAACCGGTAGCATGGTCGTACCTACCTCATAAAAAACCGGCAGCCCACCGTGGCGTTCAACCAGGGCTCTGAATTTCCAGGCCAGATCCCGCGCCAATTCAGCGGGGCCGGCCGGGTCCCCCAGTGCCACCCAGGCGCGACCGTTAATCCCGTACATGACAAAACCGCGTTGCTGGTCGTCGAACAGCAGCGCCTTGTCGCCGAGCAGGGCCAGATTGGTCATCGTAGAAGAGGACTGGCAGATGATCGCTTTTGCGTGTTGCAACGCATCTTCTCCCGGCAGGTCCGGATCACGGGGGGCTGGTCGCAGCAGCCTCGCCACGGCTATCGTCAGCAGCAGAGTGGTGGCACCGACCGCGCCACGCAGAAACCTCGGGGCATCCCCCCTGAGGGCGAACTGCCACCATAATTCACTGCTGTAGTTGACATGCTTGTAGGCAAAAAGCCCTAGCCATAGCGAACTGGCCAATACCAGCACGACCGTTACGCTCCAGCCAAAGCTGAATGGTTCGTTGAACAAGGAGGACTGCCGATAAAAGTACCGCCGGCACGGTAGCAGTGCCAGCATTATCAGGCCAAGCAGTATCGCTTCCTCGTAATCAGCTCCCTTGAGCAGCGATAACAAGCTGCCGGTTCCGAGAAGGATTGCGGTCAGTACGTAGGCGGCATCGATCCGGCGCTGCAGTCCACGCGCCAACAGCAGCAGCCAGACACCAACCAGACTGCCGAGGAAGTGGGATAGTTCGATCACCGGCAAGGGAAGGAATCCTTTGAGCCAGTGCAAACGGCCCGGTACAGCCGGGGTGGCGGCGGAAAACAGCAGAACGGCTCCGCTGACCAGAGTGGTGGCCGCGAGCAGATGCGGGGCCAGCACGCTCACCCATTGACCTGCCTGTTGCAAGGCCTGGGTAATCCGTGATCTTCGCTGCAGCAGTTCGGTACCACCCAACAGCAGTGCCGCCAGGGTCAGCGGTAACAGATAGTAGATACCCCGATAAATCAGCATCGAACCGACGAGCGCATCAGCCGGTATACCGGGGGTGGAAAGCAGGATGATGGATTCGAAAACCCCGAGTCCGCCCGGGATATTGCTGATCAGGGCCACAACCTGGGCCAGCAGGTAAATGCCGAGGAACTGAAGCAGGGAGGGCCGGGTTGCTTCGGGCAGCAGGACAAACAGTACGCTTCCAGCCAATACCCAGTCCAGCGAGCCGATCAGAAGTTGCGTCCAGGCTAGCCGCATCGTAGGAAGCGGGAGTACCCAGTTCCGGAGATGAAGAGGCTTTTGTCGAAAGGAGACGGCAAGCAGATAACAGATGACAAGGGTGGCGAACAACAGCCCGATGGGCCTGACGGAAGGCATGGATAGATGTCGGAGAACCGGCATGTTAAGCGGTTCGACAAGAAACACTATGCCGCCGACCGTTGCAATTCCTAACCAAAAGGTCAATACGGTAAAAGCGACCAGGCGGGCAATCTCTTCAGTGGACAACCCCCATGCCGAATAGAGACGGTAGCGGATCGACCCGGCGGTTAGTAAAGATAACCCCATGGAATTGCTGAAAGCATAGCTGATAAAGGAGGACAGGCTTACCTTGGTTGCCCCAAGCGGGTGCCGAATATACGAAACCGCCAAATGATCGTAGCTCATCAGTACCAGATAGCTCAGTGCGGTGAGTCCCAGTGCTATCAAAACCTGGGATGGTGGAGTGGCTCTGAGCTGCGCCAGAACATGATGATAATGATATTGTCGCAGTGCATCATGCAACACCCACAGTGCCGCAGAAAAGAGAACTATGCCTATCAGCGGCAGCAATCGGTGGACAGTGGTGCTCGTTGGAGTGGATGATGACATGCTGCGGTCACCTCCCTGTCAGGAAATAGAGGCGTGATTCGACCTTGTTCGATTTGTGCCCTGATTCCGGGACATCCCTTGGACAGATCTTCGAAGAGTATACTTGACGGTCGGCAGAAGGTCTTGACCGGGCGAAAATTTGCGTGTGCGACCAACCTGCATTGGCTTTGCGATTAGGTTCTGGTTGCGCGTAATGAAAAGGCAAGTCGCATCTCAAACAGCAACTTTAATCCAGGTTGTTGTGGGGTTGATCTGGATGATAAAAAATCCCCCTGCCTCAATTTCAGAGGCAGGGGGATATGGCGAAATTTACACCACGCGTTGTGACAGGTTTTTCATGCGCCTTTCGGCTGTTGTCCGACAGGGTTAAGGCTGGGCCATGACCTGGTCCCACTTGCTGGTGAAGTTATCCGTGATCCAATGGCCGTCCAGCCATTCGCGAGGGTTGATCTCGATGCCGGCCAGAATGATGCCGAAGTGCAGGTGGTCGCCGCCGGCCATGCCGGTGGCGCCGGTGCGGCCGATGATCTGGCCTTTGCTGATCGTATCACCGACGTTGACATCGATGCTGCTCAGATGCGAATAAAGGCTCTGCAGTCCGAGGCCGTGGTCGATGATGACGCATTGGCCGTAGATGCCGAAGTCTTCTGCCAACACAACTGTGCCGCTGTTGGCGGCCGGTACCGGGGATGCCGCCAGGGACGCAAGGTCGAGTCCGAGGTGGGTCTGATGGTCGACCTTCTGACCGTTAAACATGTAATCGCGTTGATCGTTGAACCCTGCCCGGGGTGCGGCATTGGGCAGGCGCAGGAAGGCGCCTTCCCACAGGAAGCGGTCGGCGGTTTTGGTCGCCAGTTCGTTGAGCCTGGCGACGTTTTTGGCGCGCAGTTCGCCGTTGACTCGCAGGAACAGCTGCAACGGATCGGTCGTTTCCGGAAAATACTGCTGGAAGTCGGGCATCTTGTTGTCGAGGAATGCCTGGCTGACGTTGATCTGGTCGACAGTCGGAGGCCGCGGGATCGGTTGATAGTAGAAGCCGCCGGTACGCTGGTTGCCGGCAAGGTCTTCAACCACCACGCGCGGAGTGAAAGCGCTGCGCTCGATGTTGTGGGGCCAGGCAAACAGGCAGGCGTAGACGCCGTTATCCTGCAGGTAGGCGGGGAAAAAACGGTCGGCAACCTGAACGCCGGCATATTGTACCGCCTCGGATACGCGGAACATGGTCAGGCCCGCGCCCCCTTCGTAGACGTTGTGAGCGGTGGTCAGAACCGAAATGACCGGCGGTTTGGTGTCATATTCCAGCGCAAAGCTCTGTTCCGCGCGATTGGCCAAGGTGGCGTAATCGCTGGTTGACACATTGATCTGCAGGGGGCCGTTTTTGAGGGGCAGCTTTTCCAGGGCCAGGGGGAGTTCCTGCTGCTTGATGCCGCGCTCGAAGGTCGTGTTGATCAACTCTGTGACCTTGCCGTTCTGGGAAACGTTGACGACCAGGTTTTTCAACCCGGCTTTATCGTCCTGCAGAGTCAGTACGGGCGGTTTTTTGGCGGATATGGCTCCACTGGCCGGACTTAGCGTCAAGGCGGGGGCCTTATTATCACGCAGGAAAAGATAGCCGACGGCGGCGCCGACGACGACCAACAACAGGATCATAAGGGCATGGTTTTTCAATGTCTTGTACCTCGCAAAAAATTCCCTGAATCTGAATAAGTGAAAGAGGCAAGTTTCCTGGCCCCTTCATGAAACGAAATCGTTGTTTGCAACGGTCCCTAGCGCGCTGCGCCGCGGTACCAGAGGGCGGCAGTCAATCCCCACAGGGCATTGATCAGCAGGATCAGTGCCGGGGTCAAGGCGCCGTAGCCGAGTCCGAAAAGTCCCCGCCCTGCGGCGGGCATCTGATGCAACAGCATGAAGGCCGACGGAGCCAGACTCCACAGCAGGCCGCGCATGGCGGGCCGGCCAGGTAGCAGGGGCAGGGCCAATAGCAGGCCCCACAGGCCACCAACGACAAGCCGGGGATAAAGCCAGGACAGCGACAGTACGGGATGCAGGGCGATACCCATCCAGGCGATGACGCCGTCACGGCTCAGTTCCCAGAACAGCAGGCTGGAGAGCAGGGCGCCGATGGCCCCACCGGTGAAGGCGGCACTCAGGTTGCGCAGCATATTTTCTCCTCTACTCCCAGCGTCCGCGACGCTTCTGGAGTGAAATGACTTCCACATGGCCGTGCTCGTTGATGAACGAGGTTGACAGCCAGCTGACGGCGGTGATGATAAGCGATCCCAGTACGGCCCACCAAAAGCCTTGCACATGCAGACCGCCGATGACGCCCGATGCCATCATCAGCATCAAAGCGTTAATGACAAAAGTGAATAGCCCCAGGGTAAGGATATTCAACGGCAACGTTACCAGCAGCAGAATGGGACGAAAAAGAGCGTTAAGAATACCCAGTGCCGCTGCGGCAAAAAACGCGGAAATGGGTCCCCCCACCGTGATGCCGGGCAGCAGGTAGGCGGCAAGCAGAATAGCAAGGGTCAGCACAATCCAGCGAATCAGCAGGCCTCGCATCGGTACCTCCGGGAAAATGGATATTGTAAACTTGGCCCGTGGCGTAATCTGTCCACGGGCAATGTATGAGGCCAAGAATAACGTAAATCGAAGTTGGATAAAAGGGGGTACTGTCTGCTCTGTCGGATTGCACTCAGCAGCAGGCGCAATACCACCCTGAAAACTGCGGCAGAAACACATTGTCAATCACATGAATAATACCATTGCTGCATCGGATGTCGGTTCTGGTCATGCCGGCGTTATCGATGCGCAGAACCCCTACATCCAGATGGGCAGTCAGGTTTTTGCCGTTGCGAGTCTCGATGCTTTCCTCTTCTTCCAGCGTCGCAAAGGGGTGTTCGCCGTCGGCGATATGATAAGTGAGAATGTCGGTCAGCTTCGAACGGTTCAGCATGATTTCCTCAAGATTGATGTTCGTAAAGGCTTTGTTGTCGGGAGCGAAGAGGGTGATATTTTTCGCTTCGGCCAGCGTATCGAGCAGGCTGACTTTGTTGAGTGCATGCAATAAGGTTTCGAAGGCCGGGTCTTCCCTGAGGGTCGTGAGAATGTCTTTCATGGCGGTCTCCAGGAATGTTGTGGACGAAACAAACATAACTCGAATTGTCTTGATTATATCATGCTATCCGGGGTGTGGCAGCCGATGTTTTTTGGATTGGTGGCCTTGATGCATGGGCAGGAGGCGCCGTCCACTCAGTCTTTGAACAGTGCCTTCATCCGGTCAAAGGCGGTGTTAGCCAGTTGGTCTTTTTCCTCTTCGGTGCTGACGGTCGGGGCGTCGCTTGAGGTTACCTGCAGAACCTCTCCGGGGATTTCCTCGAGAAAACGGCTCGGGAAGCGGGGTTGCATGATACCGAATTTTTTCCTGCGGGAGGTGCCGAGCAGGGTCAGTTTTTTTTGGGCCCGGGTGATGCCGACATAGCACAGGCGCCGCTCCTCTTCGATATCGCAGGATCCTTCCACCGACTTTTTGTGGGGTAGCAGGTCCTCTTCCATCCCGACCAGAAACACGCACGGGAATTCCAGGCCCTTGCTGGCGTGCAGGCTCATGAGGACGACGGCATCGCGCTGCAGTTTGGCATCCTTGTCCTGACGAGGAGGTTCATCCCGATCCAGCAGCGAAACTTTTTCCAGAAAACCTTCGAGGGTCGGCTGTGTTTCGCGCTGTTCGTAGGAAGCCATGGCGTTAATGACTTCGGCCACGTTGGCCATGCGCCGCCGTGCCCGATCCGGGTCCTGGGCGGTGCGCAGCAGGTCGTCCTCGAAACGCAATTCTTCGAGCAATTCGCGTCCCGTTTCGCTGAGTTGACCGACACGGAAACGGCGCCGATAGTTTTCCATCAGGTGTATGAAGCTGTGGGCTGCTTCTACTACCTTTTCACCGAGTCCTTCGACATTTTCGGCATGCTGCAGGACCTGCCACAGCGGAATGTCGTGCTCTGCCGAAAAGCGAATCAGGCGATCGGCGCTGGTGTCGCCGATGCCGCGCTTGGGTGTGTTGAGGATGCGCAGCAGGTTGACCTCGTCACGTGGATTGAGCAGCACGCGGAAATAGGCCATCACATCCTTGACTTCCTTGCGATCGAAAAACTGCTGGCCGCCGATCAGGACGTAGGGCACGTTCTGGTAGCGCAGTTGTTCTTCAAAAGCCCGTGACTGCACATTGGTGCGAAACAGGATGGAAAAATCGCGGTAGCTGAGCTTGTCCTTGAACCTGTCAGTCATGATCCGTTCCACCACCGACCGGGCCTCGTCTTCATCGTCGTCGCACAACAGGTAGTCGATCTTTTCGCCGGGGCCGTCGGCGGTCCATAAGGCTTTGATTTTACGTTTGGTGTTGTTGCGGATAACCGCGTTGGCGGCGGTCAGGATATTGCCGGTGGAGCGGTAATTCTGTTCCAGGCGGATAACCATGGTGCCGGGGAAATCCTTTTCAAAATCGAGGATATTGCCCAGGTCGGCGCCGCGCCAGCCGTAGATGGATTGATCGTCATCGCCGACTACGCACAGGTTGCGATGGCCCTGGGCCAGCAGCCGCAGCAGACGGTACTGGGCGGCGTTGGTATCCTGGTATTCGTCGACCATCAGGTAGCGAAAGCGCTGCTGGTATTTTTCCAGCACGGCAGGTTTGTCCTGCAGCAGGCGTACGGCCAGCATGATCAGGTCGTCGAAATCGACGGCGTTGAAGGCTTTAAGGGCGCGCTGGTAGCGGGGGTAGATGGTGCTGACCACTTGTCCGTACTCGTCGCCATGACTCGGTTGGAAGGCGTCGGGGGCGATAAGACGGTTTTTGGCGTCGGAAATCAGCCACAGCACCCGGTCGGCATCGTATTTTCGCAGGTTGGTATTGACCTCTTGCAGCAGATCACGGATCAGACGCAGCTGATCGGCACCTCCGTAGATGGAAAAATTCTTTTTGTAGCCGAGTTGTTCGATATCTTCCTTGAGGATGCGTACGCACAGGGCATGAAAGGTGCTGATGATCATGCCCTTGGCCTGCTTGCGGCCCACAATTCCTTCCACCCGTTCGCGCATCTCGCGGGCAGCCTTATTGGTAAAGGTGACGGATAAAATAGCTTGTGCGGGGATCCCGATATCTTGAAGCAGATAGCCGATACGGCTGGTGATGACCCGGGTTTTGCCGGAACCGGCACCGGCCAGCAGCAGCAGGGGGCCTTCCGTATGGCGCACGGCGGCAAGCTGTTGGTCGTTAAGGGCGGAAAGATCCATAATGCGTGGCCGGAAATGGGAAGTTAAGCAAGGAATGGAATGCAGCGAAAACTGCCGAAGCAGGGCGGAACATAACACAGCTGGCGTTGTGCGGCAAGGGTGCCTGTGGGGGCTTTACCTCGAATGTCTGCGTCAGGCAACAAAGTGTGTAATTGCACAGTTTGGAATTGTATAGTTGCGTCACTAAAACAACACGAAAGCATCTTGCTTTTCATGAACGTTTCGGATAATGTGCCGCAAGTTTTGAGACAGCTGTTTTACTCTTAAGTCTTTACGGTGCGTCGTATGTTTAAAACTGTCGTTGTTATCTTCAGTCTTATTTGGGCTTCGTTATTGCTGGTTTCCTGGAGCGGCGGCGAGCAGGTTCATTCCACCTCCGAGACTACGGTCGCGATGCAACCTGATTTTTAGGCTTCTTCGCCTCACTTCTGTTTGGGTCGATTGTTTTGGCCGCGGGCTTTGCCGGCGCGCCGCACGGCCTTCATTTCCTTTTTTTTCGGTTAATCCCCTGCAACCCGACTGCCCTGACGCGTCCCGCGTCGGCGTAATTCTTCCTCGATGGCGTTGAGCACTTCCCATTTGTTCAATGACCAAAGCGGCGCCAGCAAGGTGTCGCGCGGCCCGTCCCCTGTCAGTCGGTGGATCAGGGTCTGTGCCGGCAACCTTTCAAGCACATCTGCCACCAGCGATACATACTCCTGCTGCTCCAGGATCTTTATGCCGCCTTCCTGATACATATCGCCCAACGGTGTGCCCCGCAGCACGTGCAGCAGGTGCAGTTTGATACCGTCAACACGCAGACGCGCCATCTCGTCGGCCGTGGCCAGCATGTCGGCGCGACTTTCGCCCGGCAATCCCAGAATAACATGCACACATACCCGCAACCCGCGCGCTTTGGCTGCCGTATAGGCGTCCAGAAAACAGGCGTAATCGTGACCCCGGCGTAGCAGGTCGAGGGTGTGGTCATGACTGCTTTGCAAGCCGAGTTCCAGCCAGAAATAGGTGCGTCTGTGATATTCCTCCAGCAACTCCAGAACCTCAGTCGGCACGCAATCCGGACGGGTGCCGACGGCCAGCCCCACCACACCCTCAACGCCCAGGGCTTCGTCATACAGGGCGCGCAGTTGCGCGGGAGGCGCGAAGGTGTTGGAGAACGGCTGGAAATAGGCCAGAAAATGTTTGGCCTTGTATTTGCGAATCATGATTTTCTTGCCGAGTTCAAGCTGCTCGGCCACCGGGAATCCGCGGTCGATGCCGACGGAACCGGAGCCGTCCGGATCGCAGAACAGGCAGCCCGGGCGATCTCGGGTGGCGCCGCGATTGGGGCAGGAAAAACCCGCATCGATGGATATCTTGTGGACGCGCCCACCGAAACGTTCTTTCAGGTGCTGGGAAAATGTAAGGTAAGGTTTCTCTTGCATGGGGGGACTATGCCACCAGTTTGCATCGAGGGCAAGCGGTTTGGACCGGTTGAGGAGGAATCTCCGTCTGCGATTGAAATAGCCTCTTCGCCTGATATAATCCTGACGACTTTAACGATCCTTTCTTTTTGCCTTTAAGTTCTGGCGGGAGGGTCCGTTTCTGGTAAAGATAGTCACCAAGGGAGGTACATAGTGGCACGATTGCTGGTGGTTGATGACGAACAGGATATCCGGTACCTGTTCCAATGTGAACTGGAGGACGAGGGGTATCAGGTGGATGCGGTCGGTTCGGCAGCTGAAGCCGAGAGCCAGTTGCAACAAGCAAGTTACGACCTGGTGATTCTCGATATTCAGATCGGTAGCGATAACGGTCTGGCGGTATTGCAGGATATCATCAGTCGCCAGAAGGATGTGCCGGTGATTCTTTGCACGGCCTTCAGCTGCTACAAGGAAGATTTTTCATCCTGGCTGGCCGACGGTTACGTGGTGAAAAGTTCGGATCTGACCGAGTTGAAAAAAGAGATTCAGCGCGTGTTGATCAAGCGGGGCAAATTACCGAGCAGTGGGAGGATAAACTGATGAAAGCCGTTATCATGGCGGGTGGATTCGGAACCCGCATGCAACCCTTGACGATTAATCTGCCCAAACCGATGATTCCGCTGATCAATCAGCCCATCATGAGCCATATCATCGATCTTTTGAAGCAACACGGTATCTCGGATGTGGTCATGTTGTTGTTTCATCAGCCCGAGATCATCAAAAACTACTTTGGCGATGGTAGCGAGTTGGGGGTTCGCATCACCTACGTTACGCCCCTGGAGGATTTCGGCACCGCCGGCGCAGTCAAGGCGGCGGCCCCATACCTTGACGATCGATTCCTTGTCATCAGCGGTGACCTGCTCACCGATTTTAATCTGACTTCGGTGCTGGAATACCACGAACAGAAGCAGGCTCTGGCCACCATTACCCTGACCTCTGTCGAGGATCCCCTGCAATTCGGGGTGGTGATTACCGACCAGAACGGTGCGATCACTAAATTCCTGGAAAAGCCGGGTTGGGGCGAAGTGTTTTCGGACACCATCAATACCGGCATCTATGTTTTCGAGCCGGAAGTCCTGGACATGATTCCGGAAGAAACCAATCGCGATTGGTCCAAGGATATTTTCCCGACTATGCTGGCCGAAGGCCGACCGTTATACGGTTGCCACCAGCAAGGTTATTGGGCTGATATTGGCAATACCGATGCCTATCTGGAAACCTGCCGGGATATTTTTCACGAGCGTGCGGTTATCACGCTGCCTGAGCCAACCTCTTCCGATGGGGCCCGCCGGGTTTATCTCGGTACCGATACCCAGGTGGCGCAAACCGACCTGTCCTTGCTTGAAGGCATGGTGATGATCGGCGACAACAGTCAAGTGCTGGGCCACGCGCAGCTCAAGAACTGCATCGTTGGTCGTAACTGCGTGATCGAAGACGAAGTCGAGTTGGAGGACACGGTCCTTTGGGACAACGTCTATGTTAAACGAGGTTGCCGCCTGTTTGGTACCGTGGTTGGTCATCGCACCCGTCTGGGACGCGGAGTGGTGGCGGAAGAGGGTACCGTCATCGGCGATGAAACCAACGTCGGTGACGAGGTTTACCTGCGCAAGGACGTCAAAATCTGGCCGCGCAAATCGATCGAAAGCGGTTCCATCGTCAGCACCAATCTCATCTGGGGCGACAAATGGCGCAAGAGTCTGTTCGACGGGGCTTCGGTAAAGGGTCTGAGCAATGTGGAATTGTCGCCCGAATTCTGCGCCAAGCTTGGTGCGGCCTATGGTTCGGTGCTGCCCCGTGACAGCTATGTGATTACCAGCCGCGATGGGGCGCGTTCGTCCCGTATGCTCAAGCGCGCCTTTCTGGGTGGGTTGTTGTCCACCGGTGTCAATGTGCGGGACATCAAGCAGGCACCCCTGCCAGTCATGAGCTATAAACTCGGCACTTTTGGCGAGGTTGGCGGCGTGCATTTTCGACAGTTTCGCGACGATCCGGCGGCTACAGAAATTCTTTTTTACGATGCTGAAGGTTTTGAAATTTCTTCGGGGACTGCAAAGTCCATCGAAAGGATCTTTTTTAAGGAAAATTTCCGGCGCGTGCACTATGCCGAACCCGGTGAAATTCGAGAACTTCCCCAGTTGAACGATTTTTACCGGGAGGGATTCATGCGGGCCTTGGATGCCCCGCTATTCCGAGTTTTTGCTCCCAAAGTGGTGATCGATCTGAATCATTCGCCAGCCGGTGAACTGCTGCCCGGGATATTGACCGATCTCGGTTGCGAGGTGATCGAACTGAATTCCCACGTCGAAGCAGGGCGCAGTGCCCTGCAGCCGGAGCAGACCGCCCGCGCCATGGAGCAGTTGGCCCGTATTGTGGGCTCTTTGGAAGCAACAGCCGGGTTCTGGCTCGATCCTTCCGGTGAACAGTTGCGCATCATCGACGAAGGTGGAGTGCTGCTGTCGGAGATTGAAGCCCTCGGGGTGGTGGTATCTCTGGTCAGTCGCTGTGAGCGCGACGGTACTCTGGTGTTGCCGGTTTCGGCACCGATGGCCATGGAGAGGGTTGCCCAGGAGGGGGGGCTGACTTTTCGCTCGGTTAAGAATGATCCCCGTGCATTGCTCGAAGCGGTTTCCGAGCGTGGCGGGTTGATGACCGCCAGCATGGACGGGCGATTTGCCCTGGCGTCTTTCCAGAATCATTTCGATGGCATGTTTTCAGCTGCTAAAATTGTCGAGATGCTCGGCCGTACCGGCATGACTCTTGGTAATCTGCGACGCACCTTGCCTTCCCGTGCTTATCGGCAGGTTCAGATCCCCTGCAGCCGACAGTTCAAGGGGGGCATGATGCGTAAGATGAGTGAACATTCCGTCAACCTGGATGCTTCGTTTATCGATGGCGTCAAGGTCCGGTTCGACGATGACTGGGTGCTGGTGTTACCCGATCAGCATCGCCCGATTCTGCATATTATCGCTGATTCCCCCGACGCTCAGCGGGCTGAAAGTCTGCTGACCTGTTACAAGGATAAAGTTGAAACCTGGAAGAAGGAACTTTTAAAATCCTGATAGATAAAAAAACAGCTCTTTCACCGCCCAGAACGCAGAGCCCGCTGAGGAAAACTCTGAAATCATCGGCTTCCTTTGCGAATTCGGCGAGCTCTGCGGTAAGGCTTTATTTGGCTCAAAGCGCCATAGTCGTCATGACAGATGTGTTATTCCTGAAACGATGAAGGGGAGGCTGATAACATCTGCAGAAAGCACCTATGAAACCCCTGAACATTGCCCTGATCTGGCATATGCATCAGCCCGACTACCGGGATCCTTTGCAGGATGAAGTGCTGCTTCCATGGGCTTTCCTGCACGCGGTAAAGGATTACGGGGATATGCTGCAGGTCGCCCTGGATCATGGTGCCCGTGTCACCTTTAACCTGGTTCCTACTCTCGTGGAGCAGTTGCAGGGGTATGCCTCCGGCAGCTTGCGCGATCGCTGGATCGATCTCGCAAGCCGGGATCCCGAGGATTTCGGTGATGGGGAGCGGGCTTTTCTGGTTGAGGCGTTTTTCTCCGTTCACGCCGAGCGGCACATACAACCTTATGCCCGCTATCGTGAATTGACGGCGATGCGCGAGCAGGGGAATGGCTTTGCCTGGCAGCGGTTTTCAGTGCAGGACCTGCGCGATTTGCAGGTCTGGTTTTTGCTGGCTTGGGCGGGGCATTATCTGCGCCAGCAATCAGCGGTGGTGAAGGATCTGCTGGCTAAAGGCCGGCATTTTGACGAGGAGGATAAACAGCGCTTGCTGCAAACCTATCAGCAGGTGATACAAGGGATTCTCACTCGTTACCGGCAGGCTGAAACCGCTGGGTTGATAGAGATATCCGTGACGCCGTACGCGCATCCCATTTTGCCCCTGCTGTGCGATACCAGCGAAGCTTCCCAGGCCCGGCTCGGAGTTCATCTGCCTGATACGCCTTTCCGCTTTCCGGAAGATGCCCGACGTCACACCCGCTTGGGTTTGCAATGCGCGCGTGATGTTTTTGGCCCTGGCCGGCGTGGCGTCTGGCCGGCTGAAGGCGGATTAAGCGACGCGGCAGTGCGCATATTGGTTGAAGAAGGGGCGCGTTGGACGGCCAGCGACGAAGCGCTGCTGGATAAGTCATTGCCTGGTGGCCTGAGCGATCGCAGTCGCCTCTACCGCCCCTACAGTCTGGCTGGCTTGCCGTTGCTGTTCAGGGATCGGGAACTGTCCGATCGGATCGGATTTGTGTATGCTTCCTGGCCTGCACGGGATGCGGCGACTGACCTGCTTGAGCGTCTGCGGGCGTTGGCAAAACAGGCGTCGGGCGGTCTGGTGGCATTGATTCTGGACGGAGAAAACTGCTGGGAACGTTACGAGGATAACGGTTATCCCTTTTTGCAAGCCCTTTATCAGGGGATTGCAGACGATCCGGTTTTGCAGGCCGTTACTGTCAGCGAGGCCCTGGCAGAGTACAAACCCGAGCCCCTGCCGCGTTTGGCGCCCGGTTCCTGGATCAACGGTGATTTTGACATCTGGATCGGGCATCCGGAGGAAAACCGGGCCTGGGAATGGTTGGGAGAGGCACGGCGTGCGCTGCAGGAAGTGGATGACGATCTGCGGGCAGCAGCTTTGCCGCATCTGTTGCGCGCCGAAGGCAGTGACTGGTTCTGGTGGTTTGGCGAACATCACCAGACCGAGCAGGCCGGCACCTTCGACCAGCTGTTCCGCCATCACCTGCAGGCCTTGTACCGGGCGGCCAAAAGGCCGGTGCCGGGATATCTCAGTTATCCTTTGCGGGCTCCGCAACGACGTAGTCGCGTATGGGAACCGACAAGCCTGCTCCGCCCGGTTATCGATGGTTTGGTTACCGATTATTTTGAGTGGCTGGGGGCTGGCAGCGTCGAGTTGGCTGCGGGCGGCGCCATGCATGATACCAGTTACGATCTGCTCGGATTTTATTATGGGTATGATGAAATATACTTTTACCTGCGGTTTGATTTTCGACAACCCCTGGAGCGTTTGACCGGCGCGGGTGGGGAATTGTTGCTCCAGGTACAGACCGATGTCGCCTGGATTGCCCGCCTTGTTGCAGGCTCCCATCGTACGGTGGTTCGGCGGGGAGCCGGGGAGGGCGAGGCCGTTTACGCCCCCGGAGCTTGTGCCTCCATTGCCGAACTGGCCCTGCCGTTGGACGTGCTGAAGCTCGCGCCGGGAGATCGGCTGATTCTCCGCTGGCAGTTGCTGGCCTCTGGCCGTGAACTGGCCCACTGGCCTTCTGACGGGCCGTTGACATTGACCTACTTTGGGACAGACCTGGATGTTCGGCAGTGGCCGCTTTGAGTCCGTGCATGGTTTTGCAGAAAAGGAGTTGTACCCTTGTCCGAATTACGTTGGGATCCCATTGTCGATAATTGGGTTGTGATTGCCAAAGCGCGCGGACGACGTCCTGTCGATTTCATTACCGAGCGCAAGCGCATAGAAAGCATTGCTTGCCCCTTTTGTTACGGAAACGAGGGGAAGACGCCGGCGGAGGTGTACGCTTTGCGTCCTGATGCCAGTCCGCCCAATACGCCCGGCTGGCGGGTACGGGTTATCCCGAACAAGTACCCCATGTTGCGTATCGAAGGACAACTCGATTTGCGCGGTGAAGGGTTGTACGATGTCATGAACGGCATCGGCGCCCACGAGGTGATTATCGAGACCCCGGATCATGCGCGGGACCCCGCCGACCTGCGCGCGGGGGAGTTGGCCGATGTGTTTCGCGCGTTTCGCTCCCGCCTCATCGACCTGCGGCGGGACAAGCGTTTCCGGCACATCGTGATTTACAAAAATCATGGTCTGGAGGCCGGTGCGACCATTCCCCATAACCATAGTCAGTTGCTGGCCCTGCCTATCATCCCGCCGCAGATGCGTACCGCCCTGCGGGCCAGTCGTGATTACTTTCACCGCAAGGAACGTTGTCTGATGTGCGACCTGTTGGCTCAAGAACTGGCCGATGGGTCACGCTTGGTTCGGGTTGATAGCGAATTTGCGGTATTTGCCCCGTTTGCTTCGCGGCATCCGTTCAGTTTGCGCATCGTCCCCCGACGCCATAATCACGATTTCGCCTTGTTGACCGATCAGATGTTTGCTGCCTTGGGAGAGACCATGCACGATGTGATGGTTCGATTGCGCATGGTGCTGCGTGACCCGCCTTTCAACCTGGTGCTGCACAATGCGCCGTCCGCTTTGCCGCGAGCAGGGCGTCCCGACTGCTGGAGTTCACTCACTTGCGATTATCATTGGTATTTTGAACTTGTTCCAAAAATCATGGAACCGGCCGGATTCGAGTGGGGAACCGGGTTTTTCATCAACCCCACGCCACCCGAAGATGCGGCGCGTTATCTGCGGGAAGCGATCGTTTGATAATCAAGCTGTAAGCCGTAAGTTATTAGGCAAGAGCCATTAGTTATCCAGAAAGGTAATTTTTTTAATATCGCCATGGCCGAATCCTACCATTACCTGTTATCGCCGGTCTCCGGTGCCGAGCCGTATTTCCCCCTCTCTTTTCAGATGAGCGCGCTTGCACGACAGCAATTGGACCTGCCTCCTTTTCCGGTTGGTGCCTCACGGCTCTACAGGTTGCGCCAGGTGGCCGATCGCCTGCGGCAGCGGCGACCCGATCCATTGTGCAGTGCGGGGCGTCTTGAGCTGCTCGCGGTGCTCAGCGGCGTGCTGCGCTATCTGGCGTACCAGCATATGTTGGCGCGGAATTGCAACGCAGCTGTGGATGGGGTTGAAATTGCCCATCAAATCGTACACCTCCCGGGATTGCGGCGCAGTCAGGAGGAATTCGTCAGGCTGTTCCCGGCACAAACAGTTCTGGACGGTATGGAGCCGCGGACTTTTCTATACGGGCCTGCGGGGGCTAACGGCCGCCAGCAGACTTTGCTCGAATTGCTGGTGTTGTCGGTGCAGACCGCCAATCCTGCGGCGCGGGTTTTCTGCGACCTGTTTGATGATGGCGAGTTGTCGCAACGTGTCCCTTACCGGACTACCCTGCATGCCCTGGATCGGTGCCTGCGTCAGGCGCCGGTAACCGGGCCGCTGGATCAGCCGCTGCTGGAGTTGCTGCTGGCGCCCATCAAGGCGGCACCCGACAGCCTTGAGGGGCAAGTGCGGTATGTGCGCATGCATTGGCGGGGGCTGTTGCCGGTCGATCTGCTGGAGGCCCTCGATCGGGGACTGGCGGTGCGCGCGGAAGAGGTTCAGATGCGCGGGGGCGGCCCCGGCACCATGCGTCTGCCGGACTATCCGGCGCATGTAGCGGTGGAGGAGGAACGGTTTTCATCGGACAGCGACTGGATGTCCGATCTGGTACTGCTGGCCAAGTCGGTACACGTCTGGTTCGATCAACTGTCCCGTCAGTACGGCCGCCCCGTGACCCGCCTGCGCGAAATCCCCGACGAGGAGTTGAGTTTGCTGGCGCATCGCGGTTTTACCGGACTTTGGTTGATCGGTATCTGGGAGCGCTCCCCGGCTTCACGCCAGATCAAACGTTTGCGCGGCAACCCGGAGGCAGAAGCCTCGGCCTATGCCCTGTTCGACTACCGGGTAGCCGACGAACTCGGTGGCCAGGAGGACCTGGATAATCTCGACTGGCGTTGCAAGCAACGTGGCATCCGCCTGGCCTGCGATGTGGTGCCGAATCATACCGGTATCGATTCGCGCTGGATGCATGAGCATCCCGACTGGTTTGTGCAGGTGCCGCATCCGCCTTATCCGAGCTATCGGTTCAGCGGTCCCGACCTGTCGACCGGCGGATCCGTGAGCCTCTATCTGGAAGACGGATACTGGGACCACAGCGACGCGGCGGTCGTGTTCAAGCGGGTCGATCATCACACCGGCGAGGTGCGCTATATCTACCACGGCAACGATGGTACCCATCTGCCCTGGAACGACACCGCCCAGCTTGATTTTCTGCTGCCGCAGGTGCGCGAAGCCATGATCCGCACCATTATCGAGGTGGCGCGCACGTTTCGCGTGATCCGTTTCGATGCCGCCATGACGTTGGCTAAAAAACACTTCCAACGACTCTGGTTTCCCCTGCCCGGCGGCGGCGCAGGTGTCCCCTCCCGGGCGGAGCACAGCATGAGCGGCGCGGAATTCGATCGGCTGTTTCCGTTGGAGTTCTGGCGCGAGGTGGTCGATCGGGTGGCTGCCGAAGTTCCCGATACTTTGCTGCTGGCTGAAGCCTTCTGGCTGATGGAGAGCTATTTCGTACGCACCCTCGGTATGCACCGGGTGTATAACAGTGCCTTCATGCACATGATGAAACAGGAAGATAACGGCAAGTACCGCCAGTTGCTCAAAAAGACCTTGGCCTTCAACCCGGAGATCCTCAAACGTTTCGTTAATTTCATGAACAACCCCGACGAAGCTACCGCCGTCGAGCAGTTCGGCAAGGGAGACAAATATTTCGGCGTGGCCGTGCTGTTGGCGACGCTGCCGGGGCTGCCCATGTTCGGGCATGGGCAGGTGGAAGGCTTCCGGGAAAAATACGGTATGGAGTTTCGCCGCGCTTACCTGCAGGAAGCGGTGGACCAGGGGTTTGTGGACCATCACGAAAAATTGATTTTTCCGCTATTGCACAGGCGCGCGTTGTTCAGCGGCGCGGAACGTTTTGCCCTGTACGATTTCATGACCGACGGTGTGGTGAACGAAGACGTGCTGGCTTACAGCAATCGACGCGGCGACCAGCGGGCGTTGGTGTTGTATCACAACCGCTCCGGGCAAACCGGCGGTTGGGTGAGAGGTGCCTGTCCCAGTGCCGCCGCAGGGCATGATAGCCCCGGCACGCTGGCAGGGGCCCTGGCCTTGCGGGACGGGGAAGGGATTTTTTACCGTTTCCGCGATCATTGCAGTGGGCTGCACTATCTGCGTTCCGCGCGGGAATTGGCCGAACAGGGGTTGTTCGTAACCCTGGGGACCTATGAGGCGCATGTTTTCCTCGATTTTGTCGAGCTGACCGATACCGATGGCAGCTGGCGTCGTTTATGGCAGCAGCTTGATGGGTGTCCGGTGGCCGATCTCGATCGGGAATTCCTCCGGTTGCGCCATGCAGAGCTGTTGCAGTGCCTGGAACAACTGCTTGCCGTCGGCGAAGACTTTCCCCGACTGGATGCCGAAGGACAGACTCTTGCTTTGCAACGATATGCTGCATTTCTGCAGTGTTATCAGCACACCCTTGGGCTGACCGGTGACATAACAACTCTGCAGAAGGGGTTGCATCGGCAATTGCGACTGGCCTCTGATCTGCCGGATGCGGCAATAGCCTGTGTCCGGGAAGTATTGTGGCCCTATCTGGTCCTGTATCCCCTCGATAGCTCTGCCGTACCTCAGGCCCGTAACGCCTGTGCCAATGACTGGCTGGAGCACTATCTGCTCGACGAGGTTGTGATCGTTCAGTGGCCCGAGGCTACCGCTGTCGAAAACCGGGCTCTTTTGCAATTGTTGATTCGATACCGGAGCTGCTGCGCAATCGCCCCAGAAGGATGGTTGAGAGCCTTGCTCGATAAGCAGGACGTGCAGGAGTTTCTATTGGTGCACCGCTATCAGGATTGCGACTGGTTCAATCGTGAGCGCCTGGTGCAGTTGGTAACCGGAATGGTTGTGGTGGCTTATCTGACCGCCATGGAACCTGCCGAAAATACCTTTGCATGCTGCGGGGAAGCGATTGCTTCAATTCTTGCCAAGGCCGAGCAGGCCGGCTATCGTATGGATAAATTCCTCAACCTCGTTTAAACTGGTTTTTTTAACGTGCCATCGGGTCCTTCCCGTAATAAAGGACTTTATTATGAATATTCTGCTGGCTGCTTCCGAAGTGGCCCCTTTTGCCAAGACCGGCGGGCTGGCCGATGTGGCCGGAGCCCTGCCCCGGGAATTACATCGGATCGGACATGACGTGCGTATCTTCATGCCCCTGTATCGCAGCGTGCGGGAAAAGGATTTTGGATTCTGCCCGCTGGCCGAACTTCCGTCCATGGAAATAGGAGGCATCCAGCATAAGGGCCGCCTGTGGCAGGGAGACTTGCAGGGGGTTCCTGTCTATTTTTTGGAGCATGACGATTTTTTTGATCGGGATGGATTGTATGGCACTTCGCAGCATGATTATGACGACAATGCGGAGCGGTTTGGATTCTTTGCCAAGGCCTTGCTTGCGGCCCTTCCGCAGATCGGTTTTCGGCCCGACGTGCTGCACCTCAACGACTGGCAGACCGGCCTGGTGCCTGCGTTGCTGCGTTCGGCAAGGGATGCGAACCTTTTTTATGCCGACACAGCGACAGTAATGACCATTCACAATCTTGGCTACCAGGGCCTGTTTCCCGAGCAGGCCGTCGCTTCGGTGGGGCTCGATCCTTCCCTGTTCAGTATCGAGGGGTTGGAATATTACGGTCAGATGTCGTTTTTAAAAAGTGGCGTCGTGTATTCCGATCTGATTACCACTGTTTCCGCGACTTATTGCGCCGAGATTCAAACGCCTGAGATGGGACATGGTTTTGACGGTATTCTGCGCGCTCGCGCCGACCGCCTGTTCGGGGTGCTCAACGGCATCGATGATCAGCTGTGGAATCCGCAACAGGACTCGGCCCTTCCTTACTGTTACAGTGCCGAAGATCTGGCCGGCAAGGCAAAGAACAAGGCCCACCTGCAAGAGTCTCTGGGTTTGACGGTTGATGCGGATGCGCCGCTGCTGGCCATGGTCACCCGCCTCGCCAGCCAGAAAGGCCTCGATCTGGTGGAGCAGGTCTGGGATGAACTGCTGGAACGGGGAGTGCAATTGGTGATTCTTGGATCGGGGGATCAGGACATCATGGACCGGTTCGAACAACTGGGTGCGTTGAATCCCGACCAGGTGGCCGTACGTCTCGGTTTCGACGATCAACTGGCACGGCTTATTTACGCCGGCAGTGATATGTTCCTGATGCCCAGTCATTACGAGCCATGCGGACTGGGCCAGCTTATTGCCCTGCGGTACGGCAGTGTGCCGGTAGTGCGCAAGACCGGTGGTCTGGCCGATACGGTTTTCGATCCGCAGGATCAGGCCCGGCAGGCCAACGGATTTACCTTCAGTCCGGTATCGGCTTCAGCCATGCTCGGAGCCATCGATCGGGCACTGGCCCTGTATCGCGTCCCGGAGCATTGGCTGCAGTTGGTACGTTCAGGGATGCGGGGGGATTTTTCCTGGCGGCAATCAGCTTTGCGCTATGTCGACCTTTACCAGAAAGCTGTGGAGTTTCACCATGAGTGACATGCAGGATCAGGTTGTCCGACGGGATGCCATGGATGAGCAGGAACCGACTGCCGGCGGGCAGGACGATCTGTTCCCCGAGTTTGAAGAGTTGCGACAGCAAGTCGCCCAGCGCATTCGGGATAATCAACGATTTCTGGATGGGATCTTTGACGATGATTTCGCCGAGGATGAAGAAGACGGCGAGGGTGGGGAAGAGGAAGAATTTTTTGAGGAACTATAACGGGAAAATAAAACCATTTTCGCACCCGTTCGCTTTGCTCACTCAAGCCACAAAGTCCACAGAGGAAAGCAAAATCATTTTTCTTTGTGCCTCCGTGTCTTGAGCGACTGAAAGGAGCGGGCGCGAGATGATGTTAATGATCTTCGTGGTGAAAAGTCACCCTTTCCGATTCTGCCAAGGTCGGTATTAATCCCGACCGAGCTTTTCCAGATAAGCTTCCCACTCTATCGGCAGCAGGTGCTGCTTCTGGCTGTTGCACTCCTTGCAGGCCGCCACGCAGTTGCCCTTGGTGGACCGTCCGCCCCGCACCAGCGGCACGATATGGTCCAGGGTCAATTCCCGAGGTTCGACCCGGGCGCCACAATAGTGGCAAATACCGCTGGCAATGCGGTTTTTCCACCACTGGCTGCGACGCAGATCACGGGCTTTCTGCCGTTCCTGCCGCATCTGTTCTTCCGATACTTCCAACCAATCCATACTTTTTCTCGTTTAAAACCGCGATTAGTTATACGTGATTAGTAACTGGTGACTGAAACAACACCAGTCACTAATCACCGAATTTAAGTCTCTATCCACCTTACAGAATCATAAACCCGAGCTGACGGCCGGTCACGCCCTGGTCGCGGCGGTAGGAAAAGAACATCTCACGATGACAGCAGGTGCACTCTTCTACTACGCCGATATTTGAAGACTTGATGCCCACGTCTTCAAGTTGCAGCAGGCAACTGCGTTTGAGGTCGAGTTGCCATTTACCCAGAGAGGTTTCCTCGGCAATCTGCGGCCAGCGACCGCTTCCTTGGCGGAAGGCGTCCCGCACGGTACGATCGACTTCGTAATGGTGCGCGCCAATGCCAGCGCCGATCGCGGCTTGCAGATTTTCGGCCTGACAGCCGAAGGTCGCATGCATAGCCTCGATGGTTTTTCCAAGCAGGCAATTGGCTGCGCCGCGCCAACCGATGTGGATCGCTGCACCGACCTTAAGCATAGGATCATGCAGCAGCACCGGAAAACAGTCTGCTACCAGCACACCAAACATGAAGCCGGCCTGGTTTGTGATGATGGCATCGCTTGCCACCGTCAGGAAATGGGACAAGTCGTGATTCGGCTGGTCAACGATCAGGATGTCGGCGCCATGGACTTGTTTGACGGTCAACAACTGATGTGGATGAAGGTCAAAAGCCCGGGTCAGGTTCGAGCGATTGCCTTCCACATTATGGCGTGCATCCTCGGTGTTGTAGCCCAGGTTCAGCGAGTTGTATGGGGGGCGGCTAATGCCGCCGTTGCGGGTGGTAAACCCTGCTATAACCGATTCACCGGTTACCCAGTCGGGCTGCATATAGCTGATCTTGCCTTTGCGTATCAGTTTCATAAACCGTGGAATCTCCTGTTTAACGCTCCGTCGGTGGCGGATGCGGATAATTTCGAGTATGTTTTACTACCACGAAGGACACGAAGAGCACCAAGAAAGACTTTAAAAAAACCGTCTTATGTTTGGTCAAACCTGAAGATCAGGTTTTTGTCTTAACTTCGTGTCCTTTGTGATCTTCGTGGTGAAAAGACTTGATCTTCCCTGTGTAGCAATCCAAAGAGGCCGTCAGCCAAAAGGCGGCTGCCCGTATTTTTCTGTAAGATAATCGATGACAGCCCGCATGTCAGATGGCAGGGGGCTGCTGAATTCCATGTATTCTTGCGTTTCCGGATGCATAAAACCAAGCAGACGGGCATGCAGAGCCTGCCGGTTAAGTTCTTTAACCAGCTTCAGTAGTTGCGGATCGCTCAGGCTCTTCATGCGACCGCTGCCTCCGTAGGCGGGGTCGCCTAACAGGGGATGCTGTTGTTCGGATAGATGCACCCGGATCTGGTGAGTGCGGCCGGTTTCAAGGGTCAGTTCAACCAATGTCAGTCGGTCAGCATCAAAACGGCGCAGGACCCGCCAATGGGTAACGGCATGTCGACCGGTGCGGCAGGTGGTGCTCATCTTCTTGCGATGGGTAGGATGCCGCCCGATGGGCTGGTCGATAATACCTTTGTCTCCAACCATCAGGCCGTGAATCAGGGCAACGTAGCGCCGCGTGATGGAGTGCGCCTTGAACTGTGCGGCCAGGTTCTGGTGGGTGCTGTCACTCTTGGTGGCTACCATGACACCCGAAGTGTCTTTGTCGAGGCGGTGCACAATCCCTGGGCGCAATTCACCCCCGATGCCTGACAGGTCATGGCAGTGGTGCAAAAGAGCGTTGACCAGAGTCCCCTGATAATGACCGGGAGCCGGATGAACGACCATGCCGGGCGGTTTGTCGATGACGATCAGGTGCCGGTCTTCGTACAGAACGGTCAGCGGAATATCTTCGGAAATGGCTTCTGTGGGGCTCGGATCCGGTATATTCACGATCAGGGTTTCGCCACCCTTGAGTTTGCCCCCGGCTTTGGCAGGTGAGCCATCGAGCAATACCTGTCCGTCGTCGATGAGCTTTTTCAGTTGGGAGCGACTCAGTTCCGGTAATTGCTCGGTCAGAAACCTGTCCAGTCGGTCCGGTTTTCGCCCCCGGTCGAAACATAGGGTAAGTTGCTGCACCATTTACCAGATCGTGCTTTTGATCCGCCCGGCCTGCTTGACCATGACGTCGACTACCGCCCTGTCGAACAGGTGATCGCGATTGGGGATATCTTCGGAAATCCGAGCCAGAAAATGTTCACGTCCCTCCTGCAGCTCATCGCTGAGCAGGTCAAAAAGGGAATCCTTCTCTATGCCTTCCTGTACCTTATGCTGATTATACAGGGCGATATCCGAAACAATGGCCCGTGCCAGCCGGAAGGCGAGTTTTGGATTGTCGACGATCCTTGCCATGGGTTCCTCCCACTAACTTGAGGGTGGCATGGGCGGCTTGTTCCGCCGGCGGCGGTAAAAAGTGATGCGCCCGTGCAATGCATTGGATGGTTATTGTGGGGTTGACTCCGTATCCCACGCGGTGACGGGCAGAGCCAGATACAGCGTGGCATCTCCCCGCTTGATCAATAGTCGCACGATCCTGCCCTTGCGGGCTTCGTCCAGAGCCCTGTCAAAGGAGCGCAGATCGGTCAATTTGGTCTTGTTGATGGCCAGCATGATATCGCCGGGGCGAATTCCCGCAGCGGCTCCCATACCTTGAGGATCGACCTCTTTTACCTCGAGGCCGTTGTTCTGTTCCGTGCCTACCAAGGTCAGTCCCAACGTTTGGCGTTCTCCCGTGGCGTCGCTGGCCATGGCTTGCTTGCGCGGGCGAATGGTGACATCAACGGTTAATCGCTGGCCATCACGCAGTAGTTTGAGCGGCACGGTCTTGCCTGCAGGCATGCTGACGATCTGCAGCTGCAGATCGCTGGCATTGCGGATAGTGCGACCATTGAGCTCCAGCAGGATGTCGCCGCGGCGGATGCCGGCCTGCTGTGCCGGTGAGTCCGGCTGTACCTGGTTGACCAGTGCGCCCATGGTCCGGTCAAGACCGAACGAATCCGCCAGATCAGGCGACAGGTCCTGAATACCGACCCCCAGCCAGCCACGGACCACCTGGCCGGTAGCCATCAGCTGATCGGCGATGGCACGCGCCATGTTGATGGGGATGGCGAAGCCGATACCCTGACCACTGGCCACGATAGCAGTGTTTATGCCGATGACTTCGCCATAAATATTAAGCAGTGGACCACCGGAATTGCCGGGGTTGATAGAAGCATCGGTCTGGATGAAGTCCTCATAGTCCTCGATCCCGACATCGGTGCGGCTGGTGGCCGATACGACACCTACCGTCAGGGTGCGATCAAGACCGAAAGGGTTGCCGATAGCCAGTGCCCATTGTCCTACCTGCAGCGCATCGGAGTCACCCAATACCGCGGTGGGAAGTGGTTCACTCGATTCGATTTTGAGTACCGCTACATCGGTGCGCGGGTCAGAGCCGATCAGTTTGCCGTCGTAAACCCGATCATCCGATAATTTGACCTTGATCTCCTCAGCTCCCTTGATGACATGTTCGTTGGTCAGAATATAGCCGTCAGAGCTTATGATCACGCCGGAACCGAGACTGCGGGATTTTTGCGGGGGGAGGCGGCGCCCCTTGAACAGTTCATTGAAAAAATCCTCGAACAGCGGTCCCAATTCTGGACCACGGCTCACCTGGGCGGCCTGGATATTGACCACGGAAGGAGTGACTTTTTCAGATACTTCGATAAAAGCGGTCTGGGTGGCGAGCAGTTCCGGTGCCGGATTTGGCACCGGCGGCAACTGGGTGTTGTACTTTTCAGCCGATGCCGACGGTTCCGTCGCGTCTTTTTTGCAGGCTGGCAAAGTTGTCAAAACCAGGCCGCTGATAAGCAGCGCCATGAAAATACGCCGAAAACGGATCATTTTTCGTTCCTTTTCAGGTGGATAAATCATCGGCAGCGTAGCGGAAAAACCTGAAACTGTCAATCGTTACGGCATCCGGAGAGTTGTCTTATGAATTGCAGCAGATTGTCGTGGTTGCCGCGATAGGTAGCCTGGTCGGCCAGTTGATCGTGGTCGATCAGGCGCGTATCGACAAGATAGGTGGCGATACCGGCATGGCGTGCCGGCAGATCGTACTGGGTATCGTTGCCGACCATGACCACCTGCTCCGGTTTAAGATCCAGTCTGTCAAGGATATCGAGGAAAAAAAGCCGATTCGGTTTACAGTAATGGCTGTTTTCGTAGCTGCTGATATGATGGTAGGGGAAATCCACCAGTCCGGCGCTACGCAGACGGGCATCGATGGCTGGCCGGGGAAAGACCGGATTGGTTGCCAGGGCGACCTTCAAATTTTTGTCGAAGCAGGTCTGCAGGATCGCGCGCGATTGAGGGAACGGCTTCACCAGGTGAGCGAGGGCCGCCAGTCCCTCCTTGTAGAAATGTTGCAGACGTTGGTGGAGCTGATGTTTGCCGATGCCGAGTTGCCGGGCCACCATGGATAGAAAAAACTGTTCGTTGGTCTGTTCCCCGTCGCGGTTGGAAAACAGGGCATAGGCCGAGCTGATGAGCACCTCGGCAAACACCATGCGGTCGGTAAGATCCTCGAAACAACGTGCCAGACCATCAACATAACCGTTGATGTAAGGCTCCATTTCGATATCCAGCAGGGTGCCGTCCAGATCAAACAGGATGCCGCGAATATGTCCGGAAGCCGCAGGTTCCATTGACCACCATCGTTGCCAGGGGGAGGTTGACTGTGTGCCGTGTAAGGTTGGTTCCTTCAGTCTTTACATCGCCAACCGATTTGTTAAAGCATACCATACATGTGCCTGTGTCTCGACAATCAGTTCATGGCGCGACAAAGGCCTTGACTTGATGCTGCACCCAAGGTAAAAAATCTAAGAAAAACAGTGAGGTAAACAAAATCGATGTCCGATATACGTGAAGAAGTCAAAGACCTGCTCATCGGTCTTAAAATACGTCGCTTGCGCCAGGAACGGCGCATGACCCTGCAAAATCTGTCCGAAGCCACCGGTCTTTCCAAGCCGCTGCTGTCGCAGGTTGAAAACGAGCAGGTAATCCCCCCGTTGGCGACCCTGCTGCGCATCGCCAAGGCCCTTAAGGTCGGGCTGCATACCTTTTTTCAGGAGGAAGGCAGCGTCGAGAAGTGCCTGTTGGTGCGGGCCGGGGAGGGGAGCAGCCAGGATACCCACAGCAGTCGCAGTCGGCGGCGGACCCCCTATGCCTACCAGTCCCTCGGCTACGGCAAAAAACAGCGCAGCCTGGAGCCGTTTTTGATCGAATTCGATGTGCAGCCCTGGCGGGACGATCTGCTGGTCAGTCATGAAGGAGAGGAATTTTTATATATCCTCGAAGGCCAGGTAGAGTTCCACTATGGTGATGAGATTATGGCTGTCGGTCCGGGGGACTCGTTGTATTACGATTCCACCGAACCCCATGGCTATGTCGCGGTCGGGGACGTTCCGGCGCGCGCGGTGGCGGTCATCTATTCCCAGGAGTAAAGATCGTAGCTTGACAATCGCGATGCATTTTCTATGTTTGGATAAATATTCCCAATTGAAATCGGAATCGCCCTCGAAATGGAAATGCTATGGCTTGAGAAAATGTTCGATCCCGATAACGATTTCGATAGCGATAAAGCCAAAGTTCGACCCATCAGGTCATGACAGGAGGTAACGGCATGAAACGAATCGGCGTGATTCTATCCGGCTGCGGTGTCTATGACGGCAGCGAGATTCACGAGGCGG